>CAYXUF010000038.1:0-24127 GCA_964468155.1 uncultured Treponemataceae bacterium | reverse complement strand
GCAAGCGCTCGGGCTTTAGCCAGGAACAGCTCCTGCCCATACTCAAGGACTCCATTGTAAAGGGTATCTATCTCATCGACCCTGAAATAGTTTTCCTCACAGGGAGTGTCTTCTCCAGCCTGGATGAAGCCAGTATGAATAAAATCCGGTCGGAGCTGGAAGGTATCCCCTACAAGGTAGAAATACTTTTCGAGCCTCAGTATTCGCTGCCGGCCAGGGGCGCGGTGCTCATTACTTCCGAGCGCTATGTCTCTGGGCTTTTTTCCGAAAGGAATAAGAGAAAACCATGACAAAAGAATCCTTCCGTTTTTTCACGAACAAGCTGCTGAAAGCTCTGCTCACAGTCTGGATCGTGACGACCCTCATCTTCTTTCTCATACGTCTCATGCCTTCCAACCCTATCGAGCAGTACATCCAAAACCTCGTCGTCCAGTACGGGGTGACGTACCAGGAAGCTGCGACTAGGGCTTCTTCACTCTTCTCCATCGACCTCGAAGCGAGCATGATTTCCCAGTATTTCGATTACCTCGCGAGCGCCATCCGTCTGGATTTCGGTACATCCTTCCTTTCTCCGGGCGTGAAAGTGACAGAAATCATAGCCGCGCGCCTACCTTGGACCCTTTTCACTGTCGGCCTCGGCCTGATCTTCTCGTTCCTCGTCGGCATTGTGCTAGGGGCGGTGGCGGCTTACAGGCGCGAATCCTGGTACGAACCGATTATCTCGGGCTTGAGTTCATTCCTGAGCGCGATTCCGGACTTTCTGATTGCGATTTTCCTTATTCTTTTCTTCGGGGTTTTTACTTGGGGAGGGAAGGGAAGCATCGTGCCTATATTCCAGCTTCGCGGCAACTACGGTTTCGAGGCGACGCCGGGGTGGAACATTGGATTCATCAAGAGCGTCCTGGGGCATGCATTCGTCCCAATACTCACATATTTCTTCTCGCAGATCGGTATTTGGGTACTCCTGATGAAGGGTAGTACCTCGGGCTGCCTGAATTCCGACTACGCCTCGATAGCGAGGGCGCGCGGACTTAAACCGGGCAAAATACTGAGATCATATATCGGCAGGAACGCTATGCTGCCGATAGCTACCGAGCTGGCCATGCGCCTTGGCTTTATAATCGGAGGCTCGCTGATCATAGAGCAGCTCTTCGTCTATCAGGGTCTAGGGCTTGAGTTGCTGAAGGCGACGACTAATAGGGATTATCCCCTTATGCAGGCGATTTTTCTCGTAATGACTATTGCAATCGTCGTATCCAACCTGTTCGCGGAGCTGCTTTATGGCCTCCTGGATCCGCGGATACGGCAAAAGGGGGAATCAGTCCATGCGTGATGCTCCTTCCCCGCTCAATACTACATCCAAGTTTCGGCGAAACCTGGGCCATCTCCGCGACGCCCTCGGCTCGGACCCCGTCGGGACGATCGGCTTCGCACTCCTCCTCCTGATCATCCTCCTCTCCCTCTTCGGCCCCATATTCTTCCCTCTCGACGCCATCTCCGACCCCGGGAAGATCCTCAAGGGTCCTTCGGCCGCGAACATCCTGGGCACGGACCATCTGGGCAGGGACATCTGGGCGCAGACCGTGTCCGGGGGCCGCGAACTCCTCGTTCTCGCCTTCCTCACCGCGACGATCGCCATCCTGATAGGGGTAACCCTTGGCTCGCTGTCGGCGCTGATCGGGGGAAGATTCGACGGCGTCATGGTGATGCTCGCCGATATCTGGCTCACGATTCCGCGCTTTCCCCTTCTCGTCGTCCTGTCGGGCTTTTTCAAGCTGAACAGCATCACCCTCGCAATCGTCCTCGCCCTGCTCTCCTGGGCGGGGCTCTTCCGCACCGTGCGATCGGAAGTTCTCTCGCTGAAAAAAAGGGATTTCATCGAAGTCGCATTCATGCTCGACATGCCGATGGGCTATATCATCTTCAAGGAAATCCTTCCCAACATGATGGGCTTCATCGCCGCCAACTTCACCCTGCTCATGCGCGCTTCGATCTATTCGCAGGTCGGCCTCGTGTTTCTCGGCCTCCTCCCCCTCGACCAGAACTGGGGCGTCATGATCAACATCGCGTGGAACCAGGGCGTCATCTACAATCCCGACGCGATCTGGTTCCTTCTCGCCCCGACCATCGCGATATGCCTCCTGATTCTCTCCCTCGTCTGGATTTCGAGAGCGCTCGAAGGCATCTTCAATCCGAGCCTGCAAAAATGAGCAGCGGAGCAATCATGGCAAAAGCCGACTGGATACTGGACATCAAGGATGTCTGCATCGACTACAGGACCAAGCGGGGGAAGCTCCGCGCCGTGCACAATGCCTCGCTTCGGGTGGAAAGGGGCCAGTCCGTCGCGATCATAGGCGAATCGGGATGCGGCAAGACCACCCTCGCCACCTCGATCGTCCAGATGCTGCCGCTCAACGCCCGGCTGAGCTCGGGGAACATCCTCTACCGAAGCGCCGAGGGAAAGGAGACCGAGCTGACGACGCTCCCGGAAGCCCAGCTCAGGCCGCTGCGCTGGAAGGAGATCGTCCTCCTCTTCCAGGCTTCGCAGAGTTCGTTCAATCCTGTCGCGAGGATAGCTTCCCAGTTCATCGATACCGCGAGGGCGCATGGTTCGCACTTAAGCAACGAGCAGATCCTGGAAAAAAGCAGGCAGCTGCTGAAGCTGGTGTATCTTGACGGCGACAGCGTGCTCAAGGCGTACCCGCACGAGATGTCGGGCGGCATGAAGCAGCGCACCCTGATAGCCCTCGGCCTCCTCCTCGACCCCCAGCTCATCATTCTCGACGAGCCCACCACGGCCCTGGACCTGCTCACGCAGAAGAAGATCCTCGAAATCCTCAACTCCCTCAGGGCTCGACTTGGCTTCAGCATGATCTTCATCACCCACGACCTGGGCATCGTCACCAAACTGGCCGACCGCGTCGTGACCATGTACGCGGGCAGCATCGTGGAAAACGCCTCGACGGCGGCTTTTTTCTCCAGCCCACAGCATCCCTATTCCAGGGGCCTTCTCAAGGCGATCCCCAAGCTGACGAGCTCCTTCGAGGAGCTCTTCTCCATCCCCGGCTCGACGCCCGATCTCGTGGAGAAAATGGAAGGCTGCCTTTTCGCGCCCCGCTGCGACTATCGCATGGATATCTGCGCGAAGCGGGTACCGCTCATCGAGCAGGTCGGCGAAGACCGCTATGTCGCCTGCCACGCGGTAAAGGAAGCTGTCCTATGAAACCGCTTGTCGAAGTGCGCCGGCTCGAAAAATCCTTCCATGGCGGAAGGGCGGGGGACGTGAAAATCCTGCGCGGCATCGACATGAGGATCGACCAGGGCGAAACCCTCTGCGTCGTCGGGGAATCAGGCTGCGGGAAGACAACCTTCGGGAAGATCCTCGCCGGCCTGCTGGCGTATTCCGGTGGTTCCTATGCCTTCGACGGAAAGGAGGTTTCCGCGCTCAAGGGCGAAGAGTGGAAAAAAGCGCGGAAAGACATCCAGATGATCCACCAGAATCCCTACGAATCGCTCAATCCCTCCATGATGGTCTTCGACATCATCGCGGGGCCTATACGCCGGCACCGGCACATAAAGGGACTTCCCACAGAGGAAGTGTCCAGGCTGCTGACCATGGTGGGCCTGACGCCCGTCGAGGATTTCGTCGACAAATACCCGGGAAAACTCTCGGGCGGACAGCGCCAGCGCGTCTCGATTGCCCGGATCCTGTCGATGAATCCCAGGTTCATCGTGGTGGACGAGGCCACGAGCATGATCGACATGTCGATGCGGATAAGCCTCCTCGCCACGCTGAAGCGCATACAGGACGAACTGAAGGTCGCCTACGTCTACATCACCCATGACCTGGCCCTCGGCCGGTACTTCGCCTGGGACCATCGCCTCGCCGTCATGTACCTGGGCCAGATCGTCGAGACGGGCAGCACGAGGGCGATTTTCAATTTCCCCCAGCACCCTTACACGAAGGCGCTCATGTCGGCGGGGGGAGCCGAGGGGAAGGAAAACTACGATCTCAAGGGCGTGGACATACCCACCTTCAGGAACATACCCGCGGGCTGTCCCCTCTCCCCCCGCTGCCCTGAGGCCATAGAAGGGCTCTGCGGCAGGGTGGCGCCCGCCCTTCTGGAGACGGAGCCGGGGCATTGGACGGCGTGCCACCTGCATGGGAAGGCAGTAGTGAAAGACTCAGTTCGATGAAAGACGCAATAATCAGGACTATAGGGAGGATCATGACCCCCATTGGTGTCATGATCCTCCTTCTAAGCCTGTGGATGCTGCCGATGCAGCCGCAGGGCAGCGCTGAAAGAATGATAACGCAGGCCGATATCGCCATTGGCTGCGTCCTCGCGATCAGTGGAATCATCGCTTTCCTTTGGAGAAAGCGCCAAACCAATAGAGTACGAAATCAGAGAACAGGAGGTCGCTATGAGTAAAAGGAGCATCTGCCTTATCGGCGCTTTATGCGTGCTGCTGGGGGCAGGGACGATGAGTGTCGCCGCCCAGGGCGGATCGAGCCAGACTTTCGCGGGCGGATGGCCCTATGCCACGCCGCCGACTGGACATTTCAACATGTTCGTGGCGAACGCCATCGAGCTGAAGTTCTGGCGCGAGATGCACCAGCTTCCCCTGGCCCTGTACGTCAAAGCCACCAACACCTACACCCCTATGCTCGCGGAGAGCTGGAAGATCGACGACAAGTCGGAGAAGATGACGGTCAAGCTGAGAGCCGACGCGAAATGGCTCACCGGCGAGGCTTTCACCGCCAAGGACGTTTGGACGACCTTCTACGTGTACCGCCTTCTCGGGAATCCGGCATGGGATTACATCGCCGACGTCGTGCCCTCCTCCAACAATGAAGTCATCTTCAAGATCAAGGCCGCGACGCCTCTCTTCACCCGGAACGTCCTGAGGAAGCCGATCGTCGATACCCTCACCTACGGCGACTACGCGGAGAAGACCGCGGCCCTCGTCGCCAAGGGCCTCACCAAGGATTCGCCCGAGTGGAAAAACCTGGTCGCCGACTTCAACGCTTTCAGGCCGAAGATCGTCAACGCAACGGGCCCCTATTACCTTGATCCCGCAAAAGTAAGCCAGTCCAGCATCGAGATGCCCAAGAATCCCAATTCCTTCCTTGCCGACAAGACCGTGTTCAAGACGCTCACGATCTACAACGGCGACGTTCCCGACCTGACGCCTCTCGTCCTCAGCGGAAGGATCGACTACCTGACCCACGTTTTCCCCGCCTCCTCCTCGCAGGCTTTCGAGAAGATGGGGTACAGCTTCATCCAGCTCCCTGGCGTCGACGGCATCGCGATCTATTTCAACCACGCCGTCACTCCCCTCAACGACAAGCGCGTCAGGCAGGCTATCGCCTACGTGATCGACCGCAACAGGATCGGACAGCTCGCCCTCCCCGGCGTCAGCGTCGGCGTCAAATATGTCACCGGCCTCGCCGATGCCCCTGCCAAGTCCTGGGTCGACCTCAGCCTCCTCAATCCCTATGCCGTCGACCTGGCCAAGGCCGAAGCCCTGCTGAAGGAAGCCGGCCTCACCAAGAAGTCGAACAAGTGGTACCTTGCGGACGGGAAAGCCTTCGAGCTCGACCTGCAGTGCCCCTCCGGCTGGGCCGACGCCTCGACGGCGGCCTCGGAATCCGCACAGCAGCTCACCGCCTTCGGCATCAAGACGCAGTTCACCGGCATCGAATCCACCCAGCGCACGCCTAATATCGTGGCGGGCAAATTCCAGATGGCCATGTCCTTCTTCGGTACCGGCCAGCCCCATCCCATGTACGCCTACGAGAGCCCCTTCATCGCCAGCAATACCTCGGCGGCCGGCGTGGGCAACTCCTTCCCGATGGTGCAGCAGACTTCCAAAGGCACGGTCGATCTCGGCCAGCTCCTGAAGGATTCAATCAAAGGCTGGGACGTGGCGGCGCAGAAAGTGATCGTCGGCAAGATCGCCGTCGCCTTCAACGAGGTGCTGCCTACGCTCCCCCTCTACGTCAAGGAAAGCCGCAATCTCTCGAGCAACGGTTTGAGGACAGTGTGGGAAGGTCCGCAGGAGCTCTACATGAACTCGGCCGGCGATGACAACTTCGTCGTCTATCAGCTTCTCTACGGTATGATTCGCCCCAAATAAGACAAGTGCAACGCGCCAACTGCGGTTCAGGATGGACCGCAGCTGGCAAACAGCACTGGATCATCGCGATAACCCGCGACTCCCTGAATGCTTCCTAAAGCCTGACATTCTTGTCCTCACCCATGCCGTAGAACAGGGACGCGTTGATCGACTCGCCCGAAGGGGAGAGGAGCCTGCCCTCGAAGCGGCCGAAGGGGCCGGCGTAGTCTATCTCCGCGACGCCGAGATTCACCTTGATGTCGTGCGGTACTTCGGGATGGAAAACGAGGTCGACCATGCCCTCCGTATCCTGGATGACCCAGGGGGATTCGCGGCCGTAGGGCCGGGTGATCTTGACGGGAGGGAAGGGCTGGACTGTCTCGTCGATCCAGAGGCGGTTTTCGTTGTAGCGGACCTGATCCCTCACCTGGTTGTCGGTGAGGTTGAAGCCTATCCTGCGCCCCGAAGCGTCGATTCCGAAACCGGTTATCCAATCGTAGTGGAGGCGGTAGGGATAGAATCCCTTGTGGTCGTCCAGGATGCCCGAGGCGGTTTTCGGATTGAAATCGTGCTCGTTCCCAGCCAAGGTGATCCTGCCCGAGCAGGGCATGAGAATCTTCGTCGAATACAGGGCGCGGTTGAGACCCAAAGGAAGACAGACGGAGAAGGGAGAGCATGCTTCCCTGGAGAGATCAAAGCGGAGATCCAGTTCGAAGGAGTCCCTGCTGCGTTTTCGAGCCCTTGAGGATGCCCTCAGGTCCAGGATGCCCGATTCGGGATCGACGAGGATGGAGAGGTGGTCGCCTCCTGCCGTGACAGAGGTTTCCGAGCGCTTGAGGCTGTCGGGTAAAGAAAAACGGCTTCCCGGGAAGATTCGGCGGAAGCCGTATTTTTTCCTTTCCTTCCTGTTCCAGAGATCCACCGCGGCCATGCTGAAGAATTTGGCGTCGTAGAGCACGGCGAGGAAAAACCAGTCCTCGTCGCCGGCTTCAATAGCCTGCCATTCCTTGAGCCGCAACCTTTTCAGGAAGCGGGGAAGGGGGTAATGGTAGGCATGCCTGATGTCGAGAAGGTTGGCCCTGCCAGGAATGCCCTCCCAGGATCCCAACAGGAGGGTCCCATCGCGAACGAGGGCCTCGGGAGGGGCGGCTGCGGACGCTTGATCAGTCGAAGTTTGCGAAAAAAGGGGATTAGACAAGTCCGTTCTCGTAGAGTTTGTAGAGAGCCTGGCTGCCCAATTCGTCGAGGCCTTGGGCAGATGCCTTTTCATAGAGTTTTTCCGCCAGTTCGAGAAGGGGAAGCCGAATGCCCATGGTTCTTGAGGAATCCAGGGCGATTTTCAGATCTTTGAGAAAATGCTTGAGGTAAAAGCCGGGGTTGAAGTTGCCGTCCAGGATTCGGGGTGCCTGCGCGGCGAGCTGCCAGCTGCCGGCCGATCCGCTGCCTATCGAGAGGAGGACTCTGCGTGGATCAAGCCCTGCGGCGGCGGCGTAGATGATGGACTCGATAGCGCCCATCAGATTGGCCGCCACGGCTATCTGATTGGCCAGCTTGGTGTGTTGGCCGGCGCCGGGGCCGCCTTGCCTGATCACCGTTTTGCCCATGAGTTCAAAGAGAGGTTTGGCAGTGGTGAAGCTGTTTTCATCGCCGCCCACCATGATGGTGAGGCTGGCGTTCCTGGCGCCGGTGTCGCCGCCCGAGACGGGGGCATCGAGGGTGGCGATGCCTTTGGCAGCAGCGGCTTCATAAATGCGTCGTGCGAGCTCGGGGCTCGAGGTGCTCATATCGATGAGGATGGTCCCCGGCTTGGCCTTGGCGATAAGCCCTGCTTCTCCGAAGTATACAGCCTCCACGTCGGAGGGGTAGCCGACCATGGTGATGACACATTCGCTGTTTTCGGCGAGGGCGGCGGGGGAGTTCATCCAGGTCGCGCCCGCTTCCAGAAGCTCCTGGGCTTTCATGGCAGTCCTCGTATAGACGGCGACCTTGTGATCGGCGGCCAGTATATGCCTGGCCATGGAGCTTCCCATGACGCCGAGGCCTATGAATCCAACATTTATCCGATCCTGATGCATTTCATTCCTCCAGAAAGTATTGCCAGCGCTCACTGTAGCCTTTTAGTCAAAAATGCGCAACCTGACCTGTGATGGGGCCGTTTTACCCTATTCTTGTGATCTGATATTCGATGACCTATACTGAACCGACCGGAGGGGACATAGGTATGGACATTCATCCTGACAACATCAACGCACGGCTCGCAGGGTATGGCGAGAAAAGTGAGCATTATCTCATAGGCATCATGTCGGGCACCTCGCTCGACGGCGTGGATGCGGTCCTGACGAGGATTCGGACAAGACCCGACGGTTCTATCGACGAAGCCCATCTCGTCGACATGGCCTCAATTCCCTACAGCGCCGAACTGCGGTCGATGCTGCTCGGGATTTCATCACCCGATAAAGCGCGGATCGATGATCTCGTCTATGCCCACTTCGGCCTTTCCGAATGGTACGCGGCTCTTGTCGTCAGGCTATTGGCCAATGCCGGATTCGCCGCGGGGAGAGTGGACGCGATCTGCCTGCATGGACAGACGGTCTGGCATGCTCCGGCGGGCCGGGATTTCCCGGCGCCGGGCGGAGGCAGCATCCAGGTCAAGGGAACGCTGCAGATAGGTTCGGGCGCAACGCTGAGGGAAAGGACAGGTATCCCCGTGATTTTCGACTTCCGCTCGCGGGACATGGCCTCGGGCGGCGAAGGCGCCCCTCTGGCTCCTTACGCGGACGCCCTCCTCTTCGGCAGCCCCACAAGAGGCCGCATTGTCCAGAATATCGGCGGCATAGGCAACGCCACGGTTATACCGGCAGGTTCAATGAGGGAAGGCATTTTCGCCTTCGATACAGGCCCGGGCAACATGATAATCGACGAGCTCGTACGCAGAAAGACAAAGGGCGCCGAACATTACGACGAGGGCGGGCGGCGCGGAAAGCTGGGCAGGGCCGACGAGGACTTCGTGGCTTCGCTGATGGCCGATCCCTTCTTTTCCAGGCAACCGCCGAAAAGCACGGGCAGGGAAGTCTACAGCAGCGCCTTCGTCTCGCGCTTTATCGACGAGGCGCGGCTTCGCGGCCTCTCCTTCGAGGATGCCGTGGCGACAGCCACCGCCTTCACCGCCGAGAGCATAACCCGTTCCTATAGCGATTTCATCTATCCGAAAACGCGGATAAACGATGTCGTTATCGGCGGCGGCGGGGCGCTGAACGCCTGCCTCATGGAGATGATCCGTTCGCGGCTTCCTTCGGGCATTTCCCTCATGTCGACGGCCGATCTCGGCATTCCCGAACAGGCGAGGGAGGCGATAGCCTTCGCCGTGCTGGGACACGAAGCCCTGATGGGAAGACCAGGCAACCTGCCAGCCGTGACGGGCGCGAGCCAAGATGTTATACTGGGCAATATAACGCTATAAACGGAGGAATGATGCCGAATTCGAAAGTGCAGTTCATCACCAGCAAAGGTGAGATCACGATGGAAGTTCTGGAAGACAGGACGCCCGTCACCGCCGCCAATTTCCTTGCCTATGTGAAGTCGGGCTTCTACGATGGAACGATATTCCACAGGGTGATCCCCGGCTTCGTGGCCCAGGGCGGTGGCTTCGTGCCGGGCATGGACCAGAAAAAAACGAAGGATCCTATCATCAATGAAGCGGCGAAGGGGCCTTCCAACACGCGCGGAACCCTTTCGATGGCGCGGACATCCAACCCCGACAGCGCCACGAGCCAGTTCTTCATCAATTTCGTGGACAACAAGAGCCTCGATTACCGAGGCCCTGGTCCTGGCGCCGGGTACTGCGTTTTCGCCAGGGTGACGGAGGGAATGGATGTCGTGGACGCCATGGCCCAGGTTCCCACGGGCAGGAGGCCTCCCCACGACGACGTGCCCAGGGAGGACATCGTCCTCATCGCCGCCACAATTGTCTAAAGAGGAAAAGTGAAGGAAGTCCGTATGTTTCTATTGACAGTAACGAGAACACAAGGTAGACTGTCGTAAGTTGCTGCTAATAGTGACATACATCACAAGCCTTCTCCCCTGAAGCGCTGAAAACGAGGTTTCCCATGTCCCGCAAGTTCCTAGCCTCTCTCTCCTTCTGTGCCATCCTTCTGCTCTTTATCTCCTGCGGCAATGGCGGGAAAAAGACGGTCGGCATCGCCAAGTTCGTGGCTCACCCCGCCCTGGACGCTGTCGAGCAGGGTATCGTCGATGAGATCAAGGCTTCAAAGCCCGACATGGAACTGGATCTTCAAAACTCCAACGCCGACATGGCGACGGCTGGTCAGATCGCCCAGCGCTTCAAGGAGAGCAAGGTGGCAGTGGCCGTAGGCATCGCGACACCGACCGCCCAGGCCCTGGCCAATCAGATCAAGGACAGACCTATCGTCTACTCCGTCGTTACGGATCCCGTTTCGGCCGGGCTTGTGGAGAGCATGGACAAGGGCGGCGAGAATATCACCGGAACATCGGACATGACCCCCGTTCGGGAGCAGCTCGACATGCTCCTCTCCATAACTTCGGCCAAGGCTCCCATTCGGCGACTGGGCCATCTCTACTCATCGGGCGAAGCCAATTCCGCCGCGATCGCGGCCATCGTAAAGGCATATTGCGACGAAAAGGGGCTGGATTTTGTCGAAGTGACGGTGACGAATTCGGCCGAGGTGAAATCCGCCCTTCTCTCCATCGCCGACCGCATCGACGGCCTCTACCTGGGCAACGACAACACCGTATTCTCGGCTCTGAATGCCGTTTCCGAGGTTGCCTTGGCCAGGAAAATACCTCTCATGTCGGCTGACCCCGCCTCGGCCGAGACCATTCCCGTTCTGGCCGCCCTCGGCTACGACTACTACCAGATGGGCAGGGCGACCGGCACGATCGTGGTGAGAATTCTGAATGGCGAAAAGACAAAGGACATTCCGGCCTACATGCCGACGGGGCCCGAAGCCCTCGTCCTCGTGATCAACCAGGATGTGGCCGCGGCTCTCGGTCTCGACCTCGATCCCGCCCTCATCGAAAGGGCGAAGGTGCTTGTTTCCGGTGGAACAGTGACGAAAAAACAATGATAGAAGGCATACTGGTTGAGGGTTTGGTCTACGGGATTCTCGCCCTCGGCCTTTTCATCAGCTTCAGGATACTGGATTTTGCCGACCTGACGGTGGAAGGTTCCTTCCCCGCCGGGGCGGCGGCCGCCGCCGCCATCGTGACCTCCGCCGGTTCTCCCTTCGTCGCGATCCTCGCGGGTTTCGCGGCGGGAGGGCTGGCCGGCCTCGTCACTTCCCTCGTGCATCACAGGCTCAAGGTGCCTCCCCTCCTGGCGGGCATCGTGACGATGACAGGATTCTACTCCATAAATTTGCGCATCCTAGGCGGCAAACCCAACCTCCCCCTCATCAGGAACAATCCCCTCCTCCACTGGGCCAGAACCTGGCTTGGCGATGCCCTGCCCCAGGACCTGGCTCTTTTGGCGGCGGCCTTGCTGGCCGGACTTGCCGTGGCAGCCCTGATGGATCTCTTTTTCCATACCGAAGTGGGCATAGGCATGGGCGCCCTCGGCGACAATGAGGCCTCCGTCATCCAGGTGGGTGTGAACCCTGCCTCCCTGCGCACCCTGGGCATCGTGCTGGCCAACGGCCTCGCGGGGCTTTCGGGAGCCCTGGCGGCTTCCTACCAGGGTTTCGCCGATGTCAACTTCGGCGCAGGTGTCGTGGCATCGGGCCTCGCCTCGGTGATGCTCGGCGAACTCCTCATAAAATCGCACTTCATCGGCATCCAGCTGCTCCGCGTCCTCCTCGGCTCTATCGTCTTCAGAGCCCTCATGTACGCGGCCCGCTCCTGGGGCTATGTCGCCGGCATAACGCCGAACGACCTGCGTCTCCTCACGGCCCTTCTGATAATCGGAGCCGTGGCAGTATCCAAGTATTCGAAAAAACGTCCACGCAAGGAAGGCTCCAAGGCACGACAGGGGAGCCGCACATGATCCGAATCGAAAACGCCTTTGTGGCATTCCCCCAGGGGGGAGGCGAGGACCGCATTGTCCTGCGCGACCTCTCTCTCAGCGTACCCCGCGGGCAGACCGTATCGATCATCGGCTCCAACGGGGCGGGGAAAAGCACCCTCCTCAACGCCATCGCGGGCACCGTAGCCCTCCGCTCGGGGTCCATCTTCATAGAAGGAATCGACCGCGGCCGCGATCCCGAGTGGATTCGCGCGCGCTACGTCGGAAGGGTGCGCCAGAATCCCCTGGCCGGCACTGCTGGCGAGATGACCATCCTCGACAACCTGGCCCTCGCTTCCCGCAAGGGGCCTCGCCGCCTGCGCCTCGCCACGACGCCTTCCCTCACCAAAACCCTGAGCGAACGCGTTGCCGAGCTGGGCATGGGCCTCGAAGACCGCCTCCGCGAGAACGTGTCCCGCCTCTCGGGCGGCCAGCGCCAGGCTCTCACCCTCCTCATGGCCGTGCTCTCCCGGCCTTCCGTCCTCCTCCTCGACGAGCACACGGCCGCCCTCGACCCGGCCAACGCTGAGATCGTCTCCGCCCTGACGAGGCGTTTCGTGGCCGAATACGGACTTACCGCCCTCATCGTCACCCACGACATGAAGCGCGCCCTGGACCAGGCCGAACGCGTCGTGATGATGCACGAGGGAGGCATCGTCGCCGACGTATCGGGAGAGGAGAAGTCGAAGATGAGCGTGATGAGCCTCGTGGAGCTCTTCCGTTCGGCGCGGGGAAGCGACTATGCCGAGGACAGGGACCTGCTGAACTGACCCCCCGCCGCCACCACCCAGCCCCGTGCAAACTCCGCTGCCAATGCCGCGCGATTTCTTCTTGTGTATTGAAAATTTTGCCTTATAATGCATAGGCCGACTCTAAGCCGGCCTATGGCAAAATGGAGGTACACATGAGAAAAATCGCAGTATTGGCACTGCTCGCGGCGCTCTTCGCCCTCGCCGTCCCGCAGGTTTTCGCCGCGGACAAAGTGCTCACCCTCGGCGTCGATCAGGAAGTGATCGGCCTCGATCCCAACATCGTCACATCCTTCTCCTCACACCGACGCGTCGACCTGCTCTATAACAAGCTCGTCAGGCACAACGAAAACCTGGAGATCGTCCCCGACCTCGCCGAGGACATCGAAATTCCCAACAACGTCACCTACATCTTCAACCTCCGCAAGGGCGTAAAGTTCCACAACGGACAGGAAATGACGGCTGACGATGTCGTATTCTCCCTGAACAGGATCCTCGACACCAAGACAGCCTCGCCCGGTCGATCCTACCTCACCACGGTAACGAAGATTGAAAAGCTCTCTGCCTACTCGGTAAAAGTCACCCTCGAGGCCCCCCTCGCCTCCTTCCTCGAAGGCCTCGCCTCCAACAACTGCGCCATTGTGTCGAAAGCCGCGGTCGAGCAGTACGGCAACCTCCAGAAGAACGTCGTCGGAACCGGACCCTTCATGCTCAAGGAATGGACCCCCGACAACTCCATGACCCTCGTGAAGAATCCCGACTACTTCGAGAAGGGCGCGCCCTACCTCGACAAAATCATCTTCAGGATCATCCCCGAGCAGGCATCCCTCCTCGCCGGCGTAAAATCGGGAACCCTCGATATGGCCACCATCAACGACGGATCCACCATCATGCTCGCCAAGAGGGACTCGAACCTCGTCGTCATGCAGAAACCCGGCGTCAACGTCCGAACCTTCGGCTTCAACGTCACGCACAAGCCCTTCGACGATGAGCGCGTCCGCCAGGCCATCTCCCTCGCGATCGACAGGAGCGAAGTCGTGGCCGTGGCCGAATTCGGCATGGGCATGGCCTCGGGCCCGATCCCCGTCGCCGCCACCCAGTGGGCCCTCCCCCTCTCCAAGATCCCCTATTCCACGCCCGACTACGCCAAGGCCAAGGCCCTTCTCGCCCAGGCAGGTTTCCCCAACGGATTCACTTTCAAAATCGTCACCGCCAACTCCTACGAGGGCGGACTCTCGGTAGCCCAGGTGATCCAGAACCAGCTGAAGAAAATCGGCGTCACCGCCGAGCTCGAAGTGGTCGAATGGGGCATCTACATCGACCGCTGGGTGAAGCGCACTTTCGACGCCATGGTCGAACTCCGCGGTGGCTCCAGCGAGCCCGACCGCTTCCTCTACAGGATGATCCACTCCACCGGCGGGGTTAACAATTTCGTGTTCAAGGACGCGGAAGTGGACGCCCTCCTCGACAAGGGCCGCGTGCTGACGAAGGTTTCCGAGCGCAAGCCCATCTATGATCAGCTCCAGGTCGTTCTCGCCACGAAGGCGCCGATCATCTTCCTGTATTCCCCCTTCGAAACCCACGTGCTGAGCAAGGACGTGAAGGGATTCAAGCAGGTTGGAAACGGCAGCCTCTATTACCTGACCTACGCGCAGAAGTGATATTGAAATCGCATAACGCGATCGCATAGTACAAAAAGCAGAGGAAGGGAATTCTGACGTTTAGCTGTCAGGATTCCCTTCCCTTCTCTTTTTTATCCTGGTTATTGGGGCTCATAATGGGAAGATATATCGTCAGGCGGCTGCTGTCCCTGATACCGGTTCTCCTCGGCGTATCGATCATAGTGTTCTTTCTCGTCCGCCTGATTCCGGGGTCGTCGCTGCAGATGTACCTGGGAACACAGGTGGAAACGACGCCCGAGCAGATGGAAGAACTCAGGCGCATCTTCGGCGAGGACAAGCCCGTGCCAGTGCTTTACGCCGAATGGCTGGGCAGGGTCGTCAAGGGCGACTTCGGCTATTCGCTGCGCACGAGCAGGCCTATCCTGCCCGATATCCTGCAACGTCTTCCCCTGAGCATAGAGATAACGTTTTTTGCCCTTTTCCTTGCCCTCGCCATTGGCATACCTCTCGGCATACTGTCCGCGATCAAGCAGCATCCTTTCACCGACCTGCTCATCCGCATTGCAGGCCTTCTGGGATTGTCCCTGCCGCAATTCTGGCTCGCATCCCTCATGGTGATAGCCTTTTCGAACTTCCGCGGATGGATTCCCATGGGCAACTACGTGAGTTTTATGAGCGCGCCCCTCCAGAATATCAAAATGCTCTTTTTCCCCTCGCTGGCCATCGGCATCGGCCTCGCCGCCGTCATCATGCGCTACACGCGCAACTCCATGCTCGAAGTGCTGCAGATGGACTACATACGCACGGCCAAGGCGAAAGGGCTCAAGAAAAAGGTGGTCATCATACGGCACGCCCTCAGAAACGCCATTCTTCCCGTCATCACCGTGGCGGGCTTCAACACGGGCTATCTCCTCGGAGGGGCCATCGTCATCGAGGAAGTGTTCGCCCTTCCCGGCATGGGGCGGCTCGCCCTGTACGCCATCTACCAGCGCGACTATCCCCTCATACAGGGAATAATCCTCCTCATCGCCGCCATGTTCGTTCTCGTGAACCTGGTGACCGATCTCATCTACGCGGCCGTGGATCCGCGCATCCGGCTCGACGAGGGAGCGAGGTAGGGTATGGCCGGAACAAGACTGAGGAAAAACGCGATCGCCCTCACCGGGCTCGCGATCATCGCCTTCTACATCGCCGTCATCATCGTCGCGCTTTTCTGGCTGCCCTACGACCCCGTGGCCATGAGCCCGGCACATATGCTGGAAGCGCCCTCGATTAAAACGGGACACCTCTTCGGCACCGACGAGTTCGGACGGGACATACTGTCGCGGGTCATGCAGGGCTGTTCGGTTTCGCTTATCATATCGATCAGCGCCACACTGATGGGCGCCGTGATCGGCACCCTCATGGGCATCTGGGCGGGATTCCTCGGCGGGAAATGGGACCAGTTCATCATGCGCGTCGCCGACATCCTTTTCTCCTTTCCTTCGCTCCTCCTCGCGATATTCATCATGGGAATCCTTGGAGAGAAAACGTACAACGTCATCATCGCGATCGGCATCGTCTATATACCGCAGTTCGCGCGAGTGAGCCGTGGCGCGATAATTACGCTGAAGAGCAGCGAATTCGTGCGCGCCGCCTTCTCCAACGGCGCGGGAAGAAGTTATGTGCTCTTCAAGCACCTTCTGCCCAATATCATGATGCCGCTCATCGTCCAGGTTTCGCTCTCCCTCAGCGTGGCCATCCTTCTCGAATCGGCCTTGAGCTTTCTCGGCCTCGGCATCCAGCCGCCATACCCCTCCTGGGGCAACATGCTGGCGAGCGCGCGAAAATTCATGATGCTCGCGCCCTGGACGGCGATCTATCCCGGCATAGCGATCAGCTTCCTGGTGCTCGGCTTCAACCTGCTGGGCGACGGGCTGCGCGACATCCTCGATCCGCGACTGCGGAACGTGAAGTGAGAGGCCGGACATGAAACAGCGCGGCGACCTGATCCTGAGCGTAAAGAATCTGAAAACATACTTCGACACGGAATACGGTGTCGTGAAAGCCGTCGACGATATCTCCTTCGATGTCCACAGGGGCGAGGTGCTCGGCATCGTGGGCGAGTCCGGCTCGGGCAAGTCGGTGACGAACCTTTCGCTGCTGCGCCTCGTGCCGACGCCTCCCGGACGGATCGCCGGCGGCCAGATAGTATTCGAAGGCAAGAATCTCCTCGAGGGGGACGAGGAAGACATCAGGCTGATACGTGGCGGCAACATCTCGATGATATTCCAGGACCCGATGACCTCCCTCAATCCCCTTTTGCGCATATCGCTGCAGATAGCCGAAGCCCTGCAGCTCCACCATGGGCTTTCGAAGAAAGAGGCCGTCGCCAAGGCCGTCGAACTTCTCAAGGCGATCGGCATTCCGGACGCCGAAAGCCGCGCCCACGATTATCCGCACCAGTTCTCGGGCGGCATGCGCCAGCGCGTGATGATAGCGATGGCCATAAGCTGCAGCCCCGACATTCTCATCGCCGACGAACCCACGACGGCGCTGGACGTGACGATCCAGGCGCAGATACTCGATCTCATCAAAGGGCTATCCGAGAAAAATACCATGTCGGTGATCCTGATCACCCACGACCTGGGCGTCGTGGCGGGCAGCTGCGATTCTGTCTGCGTGATGTACGCGGGGCGCATCGTGGAGAAAGCCGGCGTCGACGAGCTGTTCCGCGACCCGAAGCATCCGTACACGATCGGCCTTCTCGATTCGATACCGCGCATCGACGCGGCGGGCAGGCAGAGGCTATATTCCATTCCAGGCGCGCCGCCCAACCTGGTGAACCTTCCGCCGGGCTGCCCCTTCTATCCCCGCTGCGAAAAGGGGATGGATATGTGCACAAAGGCCTTTCCGCCCGAAACGAGTTTCGGCGAGGCGGGGTACAGCGCGGCGGGCGGCGCGGGGGGCGGTGATACGCGGTCGGTGCGCTGCTGGCTGCATGCCTCAGCCGAGGGAGAAAGCCACGATGCCTGATACATCGCTCAATAGATCCCTCAATAGATCGCTCGGCGGGTCGCCTCTCCTCGAAGTGAAAAATCTCAAGGTCTACTTCCCCATCGAAAAGGGAATCCTGATGCGCCGTCGGGTCGGCTGGCTCAAGGCGGTGGACGATATCAGCTTTTCCCTGAAAAAGGGCGAAGCGCTCGGCCTCGTGGGCGAGTCGGGCTGCGGCAAGTCGACGACCGCGATGGCCATCGCCCAACTTCAGGCCGCGACGAGCGGGGAAATACTCTTCGAAGGCAAGAATCTCCGCGCCCTTTCGCCCAGGGAGCTGTACGAGGCGCGACGGAATTTCCAGATCGTCTTCCAGGATCCCTATTCGTCGCTGGATCCGAGGATGAAGGCCGCCGACATAATCGCCGAGCCACTGCGCATCTACGCGAGGCGGGGAGCGCTCAACCTCACCGAGGAGCAGATCAAGGCCAAGACCGCCACCCTTATGGAAAAAGTGGGGCTTCTGCCTTCGTTCGGAGGCCGCTACCCCCACGAATTCTCGGGCGGCCAGCGTCAGCGCATCGGCATCGCGCGCGCCCTTGCCCTCGAGCCCAAGCTTATCATCGCCGACGAGCCGGTGAGCGCCCTCGATGTGTCCATCCAGTCGCAGATTCTCAATCTCCTCAAGGATCTGCAGGACGAGTTCGACCTCACCTTTCTCTTCATCGCGCACAATCTCGCTGTCGTGGAGTATTTCTGCTCCAGGATTGTGGTGATGTATCTGGGAACGATTGCGGAGATAGCCGATTCGGATGTTCTCTACGAAAAGCCCTTGCATCCCTACACCCGCGCGCTTTTGTCGGCCGTGCCGATTCCCGATCCTCCCAAGGAACGCCTGCGCAAGCGCATCATATTGAAGGGCGACGTGCCTTCGCCCACGAAGGAAAGGGCCGGCTGTCCTTTCAGGGAACGCTGTTCCGAAGCCATGGAGCGTTGCGCCGCGAGCGCGCCGCCCCTCGTGGAAGCCGAGGCCGGCCATCAGGTGGCCTGCTTCCTGTATTCGTGAGGAGGGTCGCCATGCCGCTGATTGTCGATGAGATAACGTTGGGCGATATCAACGCCTGCGCGCTCATTGCCTGCGAATCGGAGATAGGAAAGCGCTATGGTTTCGAGCCTTCGTCCCTCGCCGAAAAAATGCGCGCCGGCCTGGCTTCGGGCGCCATCATCGTGGCCGCCAGGGAAAGCGTCGGAACGCCTGATGCCGGCGGCACGAACTCGCGCGGTACGGCCCCGGGCGAGGTTCTCGGCTTTGCCTGGATCGACCCGCGCGGGGCTTTCGGCTCGGCGCCCTATCTGAAGCTCATCGCCGTCGATCAGCATAAACGGAGCGGCGGCGTCGGCTCGGCACTTCTCGCGGAGTTCGAATGGCGCACGCGCTCCATCGGCAAGGTCTGGACGCTTATGGTTTCGGACTTCAACCTGGGGGCTATCGCCTTCTATGAAAAGCATGGATACAGCAAGGCTGGAACGATTCCCGATTTCGCCCGGGAAGGAATAACTGAAATTCTTATGGTAAAGCTCAAGCCATGAGTGCAAGGAGCCTCGATGAAGCCCTAGGCGATCTGGCTCGCGAAGCGCTCGCGCTCAGGCTGACCGCAGGGCTCATCGTTAGGATTGAACTGGACGGAAGTCCTCTTTTCGAAAGAGCTTACGGATATGCCGTCGAAACGGCCTGTCAAAAGACCCCCATGACGGCTGAAACGAAGTTCGACATCGCTTCCCTCACGAAACTGTTCACAACGACGGCCGCCCTGCGCCTCGCGACGAATAAGGCGATTGATTTAGACGCGACGTTGGGCGACATTGAATCTGCGGCAAGGATGGCTTCAGGACATCCCCTGCTCGAAAAGGCATTTTCTACAATCACGGTCAGGAAGCTGATGACGCATTCGAGCGGCCTGCATTATTGGTATCCATTCTACGCCGCGGGCGGCGGCGATTTCGCTTCCATTATGGAAAGCGTCCTCGAGCGCTTCCCCCTCGGCCTCGAGATCGTCTACTCCGACCTCAATTACATGCTTCTCGGCAAGATCGTGGAAAGCGCGAGCGGGCTGCCGCACGGCGCGGTGCAAGAACCGGCGCTCAAAGCCGCGATGTGCGATATTGTCTGCGGACCATTGAAGTTGGCCGACACAGGATACAAGCCCGAGCTCGGGCCCTTCGCCGCGACGGAATTCGGCAATCGCATCGAGAAGAAAATGGTGCAAGATCTAGGCTTCACCTTTTCGGGTTGGCGTTCGGATAGCATACCCTTTGTTGGCGAGCCTGACGACGGGAACTGCCACTACTTTTTCGGTGGAGTGGCTGGCCACGCCGGCATCTTCTCGACGGCGCGGGACCTCTGCGCGCTGGGCAGGCTGTATCTGGATCCGAAGGGCCACGACGGATTCCTCTCGCCAGGCCTTGTCGCCGAAGCGGGCCTGGACCATGGAGGGAATCGCGGTCTGGGGTTCCAGCTGGGCGAACTCTATCCCGACGGCGGCTTCGGCCACACTGGCTTTACCGGAACCTATCTCTACCTCAACACAGAGAAGCGGCTTGCGGTCGCTATCCTCGCCAACCGTCTCCACGTGGAAGCCCCGCAGAACATCAACGAGCTGAGGAAGAGTATCGTCATCGCAGCGCTTGGATCGCTCTGAGCCCTCGGATCAAAACTTGTAGCCGAATCTGCGGAGCATCGCCTTGCGGTCGGCCTTGTCGGTCTCGCCCTCTACGCCGAGGGGCGAGGAGCCGTCAATAACGCCCAGTATCCCCGCGCCCTGATCGCTCCTGGCGCGGATAATCTGCAGGGGGTTGGCCGTGGCGCAGAAGATCTTGCAGACTTCGGGGCAGGCTTTCAGACGGTCGAGAATGTTGATGGGAAAGCATCCTTCGCCGAGCACGAGATAAAAAGTATGTCCAGCCCCGACATTAAGAGCGCACAACGTAGCGGCGTCGACCAACGCGGTGTCGTTGCCTTCGGTTCGAACAAGCCGCGGACCCGAAGCCTCGCAGAATGCAAGACCGTATTTCGCGCCAGGAACCGAGTTCGCCAGTATCTCGGCGACATCTTCGACGGTCTTGATGAAATGCGACTGGCCGACGACGATGTTGCAGCCTTCCGGGATTTGAAGTTGGACGATATCGATTTCCATCTTTTTCCCCTATTCCTTGTCCGCCGGTTTCCCCACTATGGCGGCGTATATGGCGAACATGTCCTCGCCGTCGAGGCCGAGATATTTGTCGAGCAGGTCCTGATCGTACTTTCCGATGGCGCAGGTGCCGAAGCCCAGGGTTTCGCAGGCGAGGTAGAGATTCTGGCAGGAATGGCCAGCGTCCAGGGCGACGAGCTTGTCGGCGGCCTTGCCGTAGCGCCATTCGCTCCTGTAGGGCACGGCAGCCCAGAAGAGAACGCAGGAAGCGTTCGCAAGCTGGCCCATCAGCGCCTTGTCGAGAGCCTCCAAATCGTCGCCCTCGCGTTCGAGAACAAGAAGGTGCTCGACGGGCAGATAGCGGTAGAGCCCCGGTTTGAGACCTTCGACATTCCTCGCGAACAGGTAGAGATCGAGTGGATGCCTCGCGCCTCCCGAAGGAGCCGTCCTGAAGGAGAACTTGCCCTTGTTCTCGCGCACGCCCTCGCAGGCCCATAAAAGATATGTGAGCTCCTCCAGCGAAATCGTCGCGACCCTGAAATTCCTGCGGGATTTACGGTTCAGCAAAAGCGCGTGGAGGGAAGGTCCATCCTCGAAAAGACCCTCCACCGGGGGAAGAGCCACGAGGCTGTCGTCGGCTTCGGGCGGAATTTCCTGGGGAGGCGCTGGCACGCCGAGGGACTGGTCCGACTTCGTGTCGGTGACGAAATGCCAGTTGGCCTTGAGAAAATGCCTGCCCTGCAGGAATCGCTCATCCATTGTTCGCTCCTTGAGCGGCTTGGGCTATCGCGCGTTCGACATACTCGACAGCCTCGGCCACGAGCCTGTTGCAGACTTTATCGCTCAGCTCGCCTGCCGTGACGGCTGCCCGGCCCTCCTCGGTCCAGAGGTCGGCGCCGCCCAGCAAAACGCGGCATTGGGTGCTGCCATGCCTCGCTTCCATGTCGGCCATGAACTTCGACACGACTTCGTAGGTCTTCATTTTGGCGTCCTGATCCGCGCCCGTCGCGTTGCCGAATGCCAAGGAGAGGGCGAGAACCCCGCCCGTGAGGGCGCCGCAGCTCAGGCCCAGCCTGCCGATGCCGCCGCCCAGGCCCGTCGAAAGCCGGTGCGCGAGCTCCTCGTCCAGGCCGAAATCTTCGGCGAATACGGTGAACACGGCCTGCGAACAGGATGAACCGCCCCTGTGCAAAGCCACAGCCTTTTCGGCTCTCGTCATGGTGTCCTCCCTCCCTTATCGGTACGAGCGCGCGGCGCTTACCGCCTTGGCCCATCCGGCCACAAGGCGGCCTGAAGCCTCGGCGCCCATCTGGGGCCGGAATTCCCGACGCATGCGCCAGTTGTTCTTTACATCGTCCAGGCCCGACCAGTAGCCGACGGCTATGCCGGCCATGTAGGCAGCGCCCAGGGCCGTCGTTTCGGCCACCTCCGGCAGGACGACGCTTCTGCCGATTATATCGGCCTGAAACTGCATGAGGAAAGAGTTGGCAGTCGCTCCCCCGTCGGCCTTGATGCTCGAAAGGACGCGGCCCGAATCCTTTTCCATGGCGTCGAGGAGGTCGCGCGATTCGTAGGCGATGGCCTCGAGGGCGGCGCGCACGAAATGGGCGCGTGTCGTGCCCCGGGTTATCCCCACGACGGTGCCTCGAACCTCCGAATCCCAGTAGGGAGCGCCCAGGCCCACGAAGGCGGGCACCAGGTAGACGCCGCCCGTGTCAGGCACGGAGCGGGCCAGAGCCTCGCTCTCGGCCGACTCGGCGAGCATGCCCATCTGGTCGCGCAGCCACTGGATGACGGCTCCGGCGATGAAGACGGAACCTTCCAGGGCGTAGGTGTAGCCCTTGCCCAGGTCCCAGGCTACCGTGGTGAGAAGATTGTGCTTGGATTCGATGGGGAAGGGCCCCGCGTTCATCAGGGTGAAGCAGCCCGTGCCGTAGGTGTTCTTGGCCTCGCCCGGTTCGAAGCAGGCGTGTCCGAAGAGGGCGGCCTGCTGGTCGCCCGCGACGCCAGTGACGGGGATTTCTGTGCCGAAAAGCTCCCTGCGCGTCGTGCCGAAAAAGCCAGAGCTTGGAAGCACTTCGGGAAGGACGGAGGGCGGCACGCCGAGCATGGCGAGAAGCTCGCCGTCCCATTCGCGCTTCCTGATATTGAAGAGGAGAGTGCGGCTCGCGTTGGTCGGGTCCGTGGCGTGCCGCCCGGTGAGCCTGTACACGAGCCAGGAATCCACCGTGCCGAACATCAGCTCGCCGCGCTCGGCCCGTACGAGCAGGTCGGGGCGCTCCCTGAAGAGCCAGGTGAGCTTGGTGCCCGAGAAATACGCGTCCAGGACGAGGCCCGTCTTCTCGCGAATCGTCGCCTCGGCCCCAGCAGCGCGCAGCTCGTCGCAGATGCCCGACGAGCGCCTGCACTGCCACACGATGGCGTTGTACACGGGCTTGCCCGTATCCCTCTCCCAGAGCACTGTCGTCTCACGCTGGTTCGTGATGCCTATAGCCCTTATCTGATCGCTCTCGATTTGCGCCGCCGCGATCGCGCCCCGGGCGGCTTCCAGCTGGGTAGCCCAAATTTCCTCGGGATCGTGCTCGACCCAGCCGGGTTTCGGGAATATCTGCTGGAAGGGAATCTGCCTGACGCCGATGATGATGCCGTCGTGGTTGAATAGAATCGCCCGCGAAGAGGTTGTGCCCTGGTCCAGGGCCAGGATGTACTGTTCTTTTACCGACATGGATGCAGTATACTCCAGGAATACGGGAGGGGAGCAATGGAAAAACGGGAATTCAACGCTCTTGTGAGCGCTTTCGAACATGCGTACGACGCCTTGTCGGCCAAGGTGAGAGAGCTGGGCAGCGCCGAGCTGAGCTTCGTCCCCCCGATACCCGATGCATGGTCGATCAACGAGCACCTCGTCCATCTTCTGGACGCCGACTGCAACCTCGTGCTGAGGATTCGCGGTGCCGTGGCCGAGCCGGGAAGGAGTGTCCCTGTCTGGAACCAGGAAGCCTGGCGCGCGAAGAACAACTACGCCGCGAGCGACGGCCTCTTTTCCCTCGACCTCGCTGTTTCCTTACGCAAATTCCTGGCCGAATCCCTGCGCACCCTCGACGACGCGACCCGCGAGGCCGCTTCAATCGTCCACCCCGAGAAGGGACTCCTGACCCTCCCCGAGGTTCTGAAAATCTATACAGGCCACGCCGACACCCACTACAAGTACCTGGCGAGGAACCTGGAAGCCTTCGCCAAGCGCTGAAAGGGAGGGGCTGGGCCCAAAAAGCCTTCCTTGTCCTCGCGTTGACTTTTTCGCCGCTCCTTGCTACATTTGCTTCGCTTCAGGCGCTTCCCGGGCGCCCTTGTTCAGCCGGGCCCATAGCTCAGTTGGTTAGAGCCGCGGACTCATAATCCGTTGGTCCCTGGTTCAAGTCCAGGTGGGCCCAT
>CAYXUF010000037.1:0-24694 GCA_964468155.1 uncultured Treponemataceae bacterium | reverse complement strand
CGCTCCATTCGGGCGAGGTGAGCATGGTGAGGAAGTTCTGGTTGACGCCTTCGAGTTTCGGGTCCTTGAACTGGACGAGTCCCTTCCATTTGGATTCGGTGAGTTCCCATACGTTCTTGATGACGGGCGTCTGTGTTTTCTCGCTGTTGAAGATGAACACCTTGTTGATGTACTGGAAAACCAGGGGGTCCTGGTACTGCTTCGGGATGACGTTCTTCATCGATTCGGGAACGTAATTGACGAGGTAGCCGGTGCTGATGAGCTGGCCATAGACGCGGCCGGAGTCCTGGGAGATGACGAAGTCGGCGCCCTGGATGTTGCCGCCCACTTCGCGGGTTACCTTTTCGATGAGTTCGCCGTCCTTGAGGTTGTAGGCTTCCACCTTGATGCCGTACTTTTTCTCGAAAGCGGCGGCGGCGTTGGAAATGCGCGAGGTTATCGAATAGACGACAACTTTGCCTTCCTTCTTGGCCGCGGCGACGATTTCGGCGCTTGGTTCGGCCCAGACGCCCGATGCCACGAGAGCCAGAAGTCCGAAAACGATGAATAGCCTGATAGCTTTATTCACGATAGCCTCCCTTTGTTAAGGTTGTGTTAAGATTGTCTTCATGCTAACCGTGGATAGGCTATCTGTCAACCAAAATCCGCCGTCGATCCGATTCGGCGGCCGAGGGCTGCCCGGTGAGCTTGTAGTGGCAAGCCACAGGATGTAACAGCAGCGTTTCTAGAATGCATGAGGTATCTTTATGCTGATCGTTTTTCCTGCCGCTTCCTGTCAGAGGCTCTCGGCGAGCAGTTTTAGCGTTTGGACAGGAAGGAAAGGTCAGCCGTAGCCGCCCAGCCTGCCCCGGCCATGACGACGGGGATTGTCACGCCGATCACCGTATGGGCGATGACGAGCCCCTGGTGGGCTTCATGGTCGCCGCGCCTGAGGGCGTCCGAGGACATCACGCCGATCAGAATCTGGCTGGCCATGAGGGCCGCGTGGGTTATAAAGCCCGCCAGGTGGATGTCGGCGGCAAGGCTGCGCTCGCCTGAGGGCAGCTTCATGGAAAGCCCTGTTATAGCGTTGCCGAGATAGAGGGTCTCGCCCGCGGCCAGGAATCCCACGTGTAGCCATCGTAGCGTCTGCCCATCAGCCCAGAGCGGACCCAGCTGGGCGGCGATAGCCGCGCTGTTCTCCTCATCGATATTCATGCTGTCTCTAATGGCATGGCCGCGGTTCATGAGGTCCAGGGCGCGCGCCGCGCCGAGGGCTCCGGCCGTGAAAAGCAGGCCTGTCGATGTCCAGCCTGCAACCATGTGGTAATTCAGCTTGCCGGGAAAATCGAGAAAGGAAGTATGTTTCGCCTGGGAAGGTGAAGTGACGGCGTCCTGCGCGCCGACTCCGGCAAGGACTAGAAGGCAAAGAAGCAGGGCCGCGATTTTCATACACCTAAGTATACGCGGTTCGCGGCGAAAGTCACTGGCTGTTAATCCAGTACACTCCGGAAAATGGCCTTACCGCGCAGACGGCGTGATGGGCGAGGCCTTCGGAATCTTGATAGATAACCTCGAGCCTTGTCTCGTGCTGTTTTTCGCAGGAAGCATCGAGACGGGGAATCCATCGTATGCTGATCGCGCGGTTTCCCTTTGTCTCAAGCTCTTTGAGGACTTTTCGCTTGCACACAAGCAAGTAGGTAACAGGAAATGCGCAGCCGGCGCATATAGTGCCGATTACCTCTAGAATCATTGAAACCTCTCCCTGGAAATGTTTTGAAATTATGCGTTGAATACCATAGTACTATTCCTTCTATCGCCAAAAAGCAAGATAGACCGGGGGTATACGAGCTAAAATTATCGATGGATTTGCTTTTTGCGGGCCTTGTGCGCCGCGGTCCGGGATCGTTCCATGATGAAGGCCGGTCGTTTCAGGCCAGCCTGTATTTGTTTGAGCAGGGCGTTCGTCGGGCCGTCGCCGGCCAAGCCGCCGTAGGCTTCCTTTTCCACGGCTTCGACGATGAAAGCGGCTTGGCCGGCGCTGACGGGGCAGGAAGCGGCGAGGCGCCGCGCGTATTCCCGAGGGCTTTCGCATCGGGTGCGGGGGATGCCCGCCGCCCTGCCCATAGCCATCAGGCGGGCATAGGCAGCCAAAGCCGGGCTGTGTCCCCTCCGGCGGCGGGCATCCTCGGCCATCCGGGCGAAAAAGACGGTCAGCCTCGATAAAGCGGCCATCATGGAGCCTCGAAAAGCCTTCAGCCAGTCGATAATCGATAAGCCTTTCCTGTCGTCAACAGGCTTTTTCGTGCGCGAGGCGAGGAAGCGGAAAAGGCCTATCATGAGATAGCCGAAGAGAATGGCGACAAAAATCCCCGCGATGCCCAGGAATGCCCACATAAGAATGGTGGAAAAAGGCGAGGCGCCATCGGCCTCTGCTGGCGGGGCATTGAGCATCTGGCCGCCCCCGTCGGGCTGGGCCGCAAACCTGGGCGGCCCGGCCCGGAATAGCCAGGTGAGGAAGGACTCTATCAGCTTGAGCAGGGAGAGGGAGGCGCTTTTAAGCGACTCGGCCGCCCTGCGCGCAGGTTCCGTGAGGGCGGGAACGACGAGGAGGAGGGCGGCGGCAGTGAGGACGAAAACCAGCGTCGCCGAGATAACCATGGCGCGGCACGTAAGGGGCTTAAGGCCGCCGCGTTGGGCGCTTTCGCTCTTGGACAGGCCGAGGGCCAGCATTCCGAAGATAAAGTAGGGGATGACAAGACGCCCGGGAAGGGGGGCTTCCACACGCAGAATGGCAACCATGTAGAATGCCGCGAGAAAAAGGGCTATGCCCTCGTCGAAACGGTTGGCGTAGAATTCATGGTCGGATTTTTTCGCTTCGATCCACGCGGCCCTCAGCCAGAAGACCGCCCCCACAATCAGCAACGATATAAAGGCAATCGTTTCCCCGTTGCTTTTTGGTGACGTAATGACGTTAGACGACATAGCATTATATGAAGCGTACAACGTCGCGAAAAAGAGAGAAAATCCAAGGATTTCGAACATGGCGAAAAACACGACCCGCATCCCCTTGCGCCTCAGCGAGCGGCCGAGAATAAGTGAGAGAAAAAAGCCGAGCGAGGCGGCGGCGAAGGGGAATGATTTTCCGAAGGCGAAAAACACATAGTAACCAAGAAGTTGCATTTTTATAAGCTCCATCGCGGCGAGAAAGAGAAGGGAGACTCTCATCGGGCTTCCTCCTCCTTGGCGCGAAGGGCGCTGAAGGTCGTAAAGCGATAGGCGCCCGCCTCGATGTTCCTGGAATCCTCGACGCCGCCGGAATCCTCCGCGAAAACGAACATCACCTTGTCCCGGCGCGTCGCGGGCAGGGCGTGGAATTTTTTCATCGACTCGCCGGGCTTGCGCGCGATCACGACGAAGCCGGCGCCCTGATGGCTCACCCCTTCGATGAGGGGAAGCATGGCCTGGCCATGGTCGAGGCCGCAGCGCGCCAGGAGCTCCAAAGCCATGCCCAGATGTTCGGGACCCCTCCCGAGGGGCAGGACAGCGGGGTAACCCTGTACCCGCCTGTCCGTGGCGAGGGCGAAGGAGGCACCACGTTCAGCGAAACGAGCGAGGAGGGAAGCTGTCATCTCCAGCGCCGATTCAAAGCCCGGGCTGTCCTCGGCGCGCCGGAAGCCTTCCCCCTCCACGAGGAAGAACACTTTCTGGTGCGTCGTCGGCTCGAAGATCTTTTCCTGCAGCACGCCGAGGCGGGCGCTCGCCTTCCAGTGGATGTTCCGCGCTGGTTTGTTGCCAGAATATTCCCGCGTGCCCTCGTACCAGGCCGGATCCTCGATGATGCCCTTCGAGGGGTGGATGCCGAAATAATCCCGGAAAGGCAGATTAAGATCGCCCAGGGCGATGAGGCGCGGATAAACCACGATATCGCGCTTGAAGGGCAGGATTTTTTCTTTCCGGCAGAGGTCGAGGATGTCGCTCGCTCCCAGGGTGGCGGGACCGAGGGTGAAGACGCCCCTCCTCTTCGCCGTAAAGCCCCAGGAGCCCGAAATTGTGCCGAAAGGAAGAAGGCCGCTTTCTCCTTCGATTCCATCGAAGGCTTCGATGGTCTCGGCGTCGATGGGTGCCAGGGCTTCGGGCTTCTTGAGCGAAAGGCGCATCCAGACGGGGAGCGCCTTCCTGTTGTGGATTTCGGCGTCCAGCGAAAACCTGTCGCCGCAGAAAAGGCGGTCACCCGAGCAGGAGAGCCCGACATCGAGGCGGGCGAGGCTGAAGCGTCCCCACAGCCGCAAAGCCAGCATCAGGAGGAAGGCGGTAGCGGCGAAGGTCGCGAGCATGATGGAGGAGGCCGCGGCCGCGAAAAAGGCCACTGCGCCGAGAAAGGCCAGGGATATGCCAATGATGAAGTAGCTGGAAGCGCTGTACGAGCTCATACCGGCGAGGGCAGGGCAACCTTTTCGAGAATCTCGGCGATAACCGCGCTCGCGGAGGCTCCCTTGGCCCTCTCCTCGTGGCGGAGGATAATCCTGTGCGTCAGTACGGGGACGGCCAGTTCCTTCACGTCGTCGGGAAGAACAAAGTCGCGGCCACGCACAGCGGCGAGGGCCTGGGCCGAGCGGATGAGGCCCAGGGAGCCTCGGGGGCTCGCGCCGTAGCGCACCTTGGGATGGCTCCGTGTGGCGGCCACGAGGTCGGCGATGTAGTCGCGCACGGAGGCCGCGACTCTGACCCTCCCCCTCGCCTTCTGCAGTTCGACAATGCGCTCGGGGCTGGAGACGGCTTGCAGACCGATAAGGGGATCGTCCTGGGCGAAGCGGTCGAGGATGGCCAGCTCCTCTTCCCTGTTCGGGTAGCCGATGTCGATCTTCATCAGGAAGCGGTCGAGCTGGGCTTCGGGCAGGGGAAAAGTGCCGTCCATCTCGATGGGGTTCTGTGTCGCTATCACGAAGAATGGCCTGGGCAGGTCGAGGGTCGTTCCGTCCACCGTCACCTGGAATTCCCCCATGCTCTCGAGAAGGCTGGCCTGGGTACGGGGTATCGTCCTGTTTATCTCGTCGGCCAGGAGGATGTTCGACATTACGGGGCCGGGATGGAAGACGAAATCGCCCGATTTCTGGTTATAGATGGAAAAGCCTGTGACATCGGAAGGCAGTAGGTCGGGCGTAAACTGGATGCGCCTGAAGACGCCGCCGATGCTCCGGGCCAGGGCCTTGGCCATCACCGTCTTCCCGAGGCCGGGGACGTCTTCCAGGAGGACATGGCCTTCGGCGAAGAGGGCTACCGTCATCAGTTCCAGGACGCGTTTCTTGCCCACGATGACGCGGGCCGCGTTTTCCAGTATCGATGCGCTTTCGTTGACTGTGGGCATAGGGCGACTATATCACGGGGAAGCCATCCATTCCAGAACGAGGCTGACGGTCTCTGCACCGTGCTCGTCGAAGGGGAAAATGTGCGGCGCCCCCTGAATCACCCGCGAATCGAAGGAAGCCGCGAGGGGCGTCGCGCCGCGCAGGCAATCGATCACCTTCACAGGCACCGATGCGTCCTTGTCGCCCGCTATCACCAGGATCCGCGATCTGCAGTGGCCGATATTCTTCCGGCAGAGCCGCCTCAATCGCATGAGCTCGGCCGCCGGAGCCACCATCACGTCGGCCCAGTATTCGGCATGGAGGGCGTTCCTCACGGGGTTCCCTCTGTCGAAGGCTGAGGGCTTGCGTCCGCCGGCTATCACCGCCCTGAAGGGGGCGATGAGGGGCGTAAGCCCGATGTGCCGTATCGAGAACTCGAAGGCCGGCGCGAGGAGGATGAGGCGCTGAACCCCGAAGCTCGCCGCGACAGATGAAGCGAGAAGGCCTCCCATCGAGTGGCCGCATACGTGGACTAGCTCGTAGTCGGCGCGCAGGTCGAGGTAGGCATCGTAGGCGCGCCGCGCCCAGTCCTCGGCCCCCGTAAGGAGGAAATCATGACGGCAGGTGCCGTGCCCCGGCAGGCGCGGCGCGCTCACCGCGTAACCGGCCCCAGCCAGACCCTTCGCCAGCGGTTCCATCTCGCCCGGGTAGCCCGTAAAGCCGTGGAGGAGAAGAACGGCCTCCCTGGCTCCCACCGGATCCATCCGTATGGGGAGGGCGCCCTTGGGCGGAATCCTCCACACCGCTTCCGCATCGGGCTTGAGCAGGGCGGAAAGCCGCCCTAAGCCCGGCGAGTCCAGTCGCTCTGCGCTCATGTCTCCCCCTCTTTATGGTTTGATTCTATACCAGTTTTATTTTTCTTGAAATTATCTCTTTTTGATAAATAATTCGAAATATAAACACAATGATATTCGAGGGGAGGCATTTGATGAAGAAAAATTCACTGCGGCAATTCTTCACCATCCCGGCGATCCTGGTGTTTGCAATAGTGGCGGTGTTCGGTTTTTTTATGAGCTGCAGCTTCAACAAATCCGAAGGATCCGATGAATCCGAGGAAGAACCTTACATCGCCAAGGAAAACGAAATATTGGTTACAATCTCGGGATTGGCCGACAAGTCGATTTCTTTGAAATCGAGCAAGGCAGCGGCGTTATGGGCTGGAGTGACTGTGATAGATGGGGCAGGCAATCAGACCGGACAAAGCCTGCTGACCTTAACCGATGGTACCTGGAAAGGCTATGTCCAGGTATCAGATCCTGGAGCCATGACCTTTATCGCGGCTGCAGGTACCAGCTCCACTGAGGTTTCATGGATAGGCAACGCAGCCCTTACGGTAGGAGGGACAGGCCAGAGCCTCTCGATTGCGGTGACAACGCCCGCGCTCGGCGCCAAGGGTCCCGCGGGAGGGTCGATATTCTACGACAAAGGAAGCTATTCGAACGGCTGGCGCTATCTTTAAGCCTCCCCGAGCGATACCGCCGCTACAGCCTCTGGATCCGACAATGGCTATCGTCTCTGGGCGGCTGACAAGACCATTGTCGTAGCGAATACGGATAAGGCAATTGGTTATGGCAAGGAGAATACCGACTGGATTCTCGCCACAGGCAATGAGACCATGTTTCCCGCTGCCTGGCATTGCGCCAATCTCGAGTATAACGGCGCCTCCGACTGGTTTTTACCATCCTATGAAGAGCTTAAGAAAATGAGGGAAGTCCTTGGGCACAGCGCATTCCATGTCCAGTATAAGGGATCTTTCTGGTCCTCCACCGAAAGGACATCGAGTGACGGAGGCACCGACGCTGCATATTATATATGTACATACAGCTATAAGGCATCAGACTATGGCCCCGCCATCAAAACCAACACCGATCTCTATGTTAAAGCCGCGCGACGCTTTTAAAGGGTCGGCCCGTCATCTCTCATGTCGCCGGCAAGCGTATGGTTAGGGAATGTTTTCCACAAACTGGATTTTAACGCCGTTCGGATCTGTTATGTAGATGAATTTGATGCCCGGATTGGGCTGAAAAGGGCCCTGGATAGCTGCGACACCGGCGGCCTTCAGAGCTTCTATTTCCTTGTCGATGGAAGCGGTCACGAAACCGATGGAAATATCCTTGCCGTATTCGGGCGAATTGTTCTTCTCGTTCCTGATGAGTTCCACCTGGGTTTCGCCCTCTCCCAAAAAGGCAATCTCCGTACCGGCCATGGGTTTCATCCGACGGACGACTCTCAGCCCCACGAGGTTCTCATAAAACCGAAGCGATTCTTCCATATTTCTGACGTTGATCGTCACCCAGCAAAAATTCATGATTACTCCTATACTCTCGCGACCGCCAGGCTGCCTCTCTGCGAGAGTCGCGAATTCTCTATTCCTATTATCGGCACGTCGAGTCTCGTCCGACGATTTTTCGATGATGTGTCAGGGGTCTTGCGCTTCCATTGCCGTCCTTTTCATAAGGTCCTCTTGCCCGGCGATGCCGTTTCGGCGACACTGGGCTCAATAGACATCTTCCAGCGGAGCGATAATGGAAATTTTCGTCGCCATCAAGCAAGTGCCTGACACCGACAAGGTGAAGATGGACCCCGTGACGGGGACCATGGTTCGCGAGGGGGTGGACACCATCGTCAATCCTCTCGACCTCTATGCCATCGAACTGGCTATCAGACTCAAGGAAAAACACGGGGGGCGGGTGACAGCCTTCACCATGGGACCACCGGCGGCCGACAAGGCCCTCAAGGAAGCGATGGCCATGGGCTGCGACGCAGGCGTCCTCATCACCGACAGGGCCTTCTCGGGCTCGGATACCTGGGCCACGTCCTACGCGCTCTCTCGCGCGATCGCCCGCATGAGCGCCCAGACGGGCGGCTACGATCTTATCCTCGCGGGGGAGAGGGCCACCGACGGCGATACCGGGCAGGTTGGCCCCTGCATGGCGGCATGGCTCGACATTCCCGTTCTCACCTACGTGGGGTCGATCGAATCCTCGGACGAGGGCTCCATCGTTGCGCGAAGGCTCGTCGAGGAAGGCTACCAGCGCGTGCGGGTGGATCTGCCCTGCCTTCTCACCGTCGTGAAGGAAGTTGCAAATCCGAGGCTGCCGACCCTGCGAGGCAAGAAATTCGCCCGTCAGGCGAAAATAACCGTCTACACGGCTACCGATCTCGACGCTGAGCCTGCCTGCCTTGGATTGAAAGGCTCGCCGACGAAAGTATCAAAGATTTTCTATCCGAAGGTGACAAGGGGCGGGGAAACCCTGAAAGCCGCCGACGAGGCGGGCGTGGATCTGGCCGTGGAGCGGCTCATCGACTTCCTCGCCGATCGCGATCTTGTCGGATCGCGCGATCTGGTCGGGGGGCGCCGAGATGAATAACGTATGGACGATAGCGGAGCAGTCGGGCGGACGGCTCAAGAATGTCTCCTTCGAGCTTCTCGCGCGCGGCAGGCATCTGGCCGACAAGCTGGACGTCAAGCTCGTCTCGGTGGTCCTGGCCGACGGGATCAGCGACGAGACCTTGCGCGAACTCATCGAGCGGGGCGCCGACGAAGTCCTCTGTGTCGCGGACCCGGCACTGGCCGATTTCGTGTGCGAGACTTTCGCGAAGGCCCTCGTGGCCCTTGCGAGGGAGCGCAGGCCGCAGATCATCCTCGCGGCGGCGACGAGCTCGGGGCGGACGCTGATGCCGCACATTGCGGTGACCCTGCACGCGGGGCTAACGGCAGACTGCACCGAACTCGATATCGAGGAAGGCACGGGCCTTCTTCTGCAGACGCGGCCGGCGATCGGCGGCAACATCATGGCGACGATAATGACGCCCGACCACAAGCCGCAGATGTCGACAGTGCGGCCGAAATCGGCCAAGGCACTCGAGCGCGACACCTGCAGGACAGGGAGGATCGAGCGGATAATCCTCGATCCGTCCTTCGTCGAGAAGCGCGTTGAGGTGCTCGGTCTCGAACGCGACGTCGAGGGCTTCGAGAACATAGAGGAAGCGGCCATCGTTGTTTCGGGAGGGCGCGGCCTCAAGAAGGCGGAAAATTTCAGGCTCCTGCGCGAACTGGCCGATGTTCTGGGCGGAGCCGTAGGGGCGAGCCGCGAGGCGGTGGACAGGGGCTGGATTTCCTATCCCCATCAGGTGGGCCTTTCAGGCAAGACCATTTCGCCGCGCCTCTACGTGTGCGTGGGCGTATCGGGCGCCATTCAGCATCTGGCGGGAATCAAGACGGCGGAAATTATCGTGTCGATCAACGACGACCCCGAAGCGCCCATACACAAATTGGCCGATTTTGCCGTGGTGGGCGATCTCTTCGAGATACTGCCGAAGCTCACGGCGGCCTTGAAGAAGCGAGCCGGCGAAAGTAAAAAGCCGGCGAACGAGGAGGCCTGTTCATGAAATATACAAAAGTGAACGAGGCTATCGTCGCCGAACTTGCAGCTCTTCTCGGAGCGCGCAACGTCATAGCCGACAATGAACGCATGGAGGCCTATTCTCACGACGAGACGTCGGCCGAGGAATACGGCCACATGCCCGAGGTCGTGGTGACGCCGACCTCGACAGCCCAGGTGGCCGAGGTGGTCAGGCTTGCGAACAGGCAGCGCCTTCCCCTCACGCCGCGCGGCGCGGGCTCAGGGCTTTCCGGCGGCGCCATCCCCGTCTTTGGCGGCATCGTCCTCTCCCTCGAAAAGATGAACAGGGTGATAGAGATCGATTACGCCAACATGACGATGACGGTCGAGACGGGCATCGTGACGAACGAGATCAACAACCTCGTCAAGGAAAAGGGACTCTTTTACGCCGGATACCCCATGAGTCTCGAGACCTGCTTCCTCGGCGGCAACATAGCCGAGAACGCGGGCGGCGGAAAGGCCGTGAAATACGGCGTCACCTCGCGCTACATCATGGGTGTCGAACTCGTGACACCCACAGGCGAGGTGGTCTGGCTGGGCGGCAAGCTCTCCAAGGACGTCACGGGCTACGACCTCACCCACCTCATCGTCGGCTCCGAAGGAACCCTCGGCATCGTCACGACCGCCATCATCAGGCTCATTGGGCTGCCGAAGGCGAAGTCCGACCTCCTCGTCCTCTTCAGGACCCCTGCCGAGGCCATAGCCTGCGTGCCCGAGATCATCGCGAAGGGCACGATACCGACGAGCATGGAATTCATGGACAAGCTCTCGGTGGAAACATCCTGCCAGTACCTCAACGAGAGCCTGCCCTACGAATCCTGCGGCGCCATGCTCCTCATCGAGATGGACGGCTCCGACAGCGAGCGCGTCGACGCCGACGCTGAACTCGTGGGCGACCTCTGCGTGGAGAAGGGCGCCATCGAAGTGTACATGGCCGACAACCGCACCACCCAGGAGCGCGTCTGGAGCGTGCGCAGGAACATAGCCGAAGCCTTCAAGGTAAAATGCCCGATCCAGAGCCTCGAGGACATCGTCGTCCCGACGGCCTCGATACCCGACATCATCCCCGAGCTCGATCGCATATCGTTAAAATATGGCATATCCATTCCCTGCTACGGCCACGCGGGGGACGGCAATCTCCACGCTACTTTGGTGAAGGATCCCGCGATGTCGATGGAGGCATGGAAGGCCGCCGAGCCGAAAGCCCTGGAGGAACTCTACGCCGTCGTCACGAAGCTGGGCGGCAAGATCTCGGGCGAACACGGCATAGGCCTGAAGCGGAAAAAGTACATGGCCGAATTCATGAGCCCCGTCGAGATGGGCCTCATCAAGGCCATAAAGAAGGCCTGGGATCCCAACAACATCATGAATCCCGGGAAGTTATTCGATATCGATTAGGCTTTTATGCCCGAAAGCGTCGTGCCCTCGATGATGTAGCGTCTGAAGACGAGGAAGACGATGATTACCGGGATGATGCCCAGCGCTGCTCCCGACATCATGAGGCCATAATCGTCCACAAACTGGCCGCGGAATCGCGTGAGACCCAGCTCGAGCACGAACATCTTCTGCGAATTGGTGACGACGAGGGGCCAGATGAAGTCGCCCCAGGCCGTCATGAACTGGAAGATGGCCAGGGCCACGGCCGAACTGGCCGAAAGCGGCATGATGATCTCGAAAAAGGTGCGCCAGAGGCTGGCCCCGTCGATCTTGGCGGCTTCTATCATCTCGTTGGGGATGGACTGCATGTTCTGCCTGATAAAGAAAATGCCGAAGCTCGAAATGACGATGGGGAATATGAGGCCCGTGTAGGTGTCGATGAGCTTCAGCTTAACGCTGAATATGTAGAGGGGGATGATATAGCACTGGAAGGGAATCATGAGGGTGGCGAGGATGATCATGAACATGAAGTTTTTGAGGGGAAATCGGAATTTTGCGAAGACGAAGCCGGCGGCGAGGGACGAGAAGGTCGATAGAACGGTGCCGATGACGGCCACGATCGTGCTGTTGAGGTAGTAGCGCAGGAACTTCGAATCGCCTATCAGCTCCTTGAAATTATCCAGATAGGCTTTCTCCGGCAGGATGGTCAGCGGAACCTTGTAGATCTCCGCGTCCGACTTGAAGGCCGTAACGATCATCCAGAAAAATGGAAACACTATGACGATGGACGAGAGGGCGAGGACGATTTCGATGACGGCTGTGTTGGCCCTCTTTTTCACGCCCCAGCTCAGGCTTCCCATCATGGCTACTCCTCTTCCCTGGCCAGCTTGAACTGGATGAGGGTCATCAGAAGCACGACGGCCATCAGTATCATGGCTTCGGCCGAGGCGCTGCCCATCTTGAAGTAGCCGAAGCTGCGCGTGTAGATGTCGGATACGAGGATGTCGACCTGGGCTCCGCCGCCCTGCTTGCCCATGGTCATCACATAGAACTGGGTGAATACCTTGAGGTTGTTGATCACCGACATGACGGTGACAAAGAGGGTGATGGGTTTCAGGAGGGGCAGGGTGATCCTGGAGAAGATCGTCCAGGGCTTGGCCCCGTCCATTTCGGCAGCCTCGTAGTAGCTGCGCGAAATGCTCTTCAGCCCCACGGAGAAGATCATCATGTTGTAGCCGATCACCTTCCATACGCTGACGATGATGACCGACACCATGGACATCTTGGGCTGGGCCAGCCAGGCCACGCGGGGCAGGCCGATATTCTGGAGCATCACGTTGATAAAGCCGTTTTCCCAGTCGAAGAGCCACATCCACACGAGGCAGACGGGTACGAAGGTGAGGACGACGGGGATGAATATCACTGTCTCGTACACCGATGAAAGCGGCACTTTTTTATTGATCAGATAGGCGAAAAAGAGGCCCAGCACGACGGAGAAGAGTGTGGTGAAGAAGGTGAAGTTCATCGTGTTGCTGAAGGCCGCGTAGAAGGTCTTGTCCTGGAAAAGCTTGAAGTAGTTCCGCAAGCCCACGAAATTGCCGAAGCCGTCGATCAGGCTCCAGTTGAAAAAGCTGCCCGTAAAGGTGATGCCTATGGGTATGAGACGGATGATGAGGAAACCGAGCATCGTCGGCGCGAGAATCGCGACGATAAACCCGGCTTCCTCGCGGTCCGTGAACAGCTTTTTCCTGGCTATCGCGGGCATTGCGCTTCCCTTTTTATTTGGCGTAGAGCCCTTCGTCCTTGAGCATGTCGTCGACGATAGCCCCTACCTTGTTGATCGCTTCGCGGATCTTGGCCTCGTTGCCCTGCAGCGAGCTTTCGCGGAAGAGCTTGGTCACTTCCTCGCCCACCTTGATCATGATGCCGTTCTCGGCGGTGAGGCGTTTCTGCCAGATGAACTTGAGGTCCTTGGGGTTGTCGACGCCGGCCATGAGCTGGGGAGCGGCCTCGAGAAGCTTCGAGTAGTCGAGATCGGCTCGTGTGGAGAGCCAGCCGGTCTCTTTTACCATCCGCTCCATGACGGGTTTGGAATAGAAATAGGAGACGAACTTCCAGGCTTCTTCCTGGTTCTTCGAGGCCTTGGGCACGAACATGTTGCGGGTGATGGCAAAGGTGCCGCGCTGCGTGCCCTTGGGGAGGGCCGCCGCTCCGTAGTTGAGGTTGGGCGCCGTGGAGGCGAGAGTGCCCACTACCCACTGCTCGCGCTGGAACATGGCGGCCTTGCCCTGGGCGAAGGCGTCGGAGTCCTGCTTTACGTTGAAGTCAGTCACCTTGTACTTGTAGATGAGGTCGAGGTAGAGGTTGAGAGCCTTGTAGCCCGATTCGTTCGCGAAGCCGTTGTGGAACTTGCCGGGGCTGGTTTTGCTCTCTTCGAGGATGTCGCCGCCGAAGGGCATGAGGCCGAAGGCCCAGAACTTTTCACCGGTGCCCGAGGGATTGCCGGCGAAGCGCATCGAGAGGCCCGAGCGTGTGACGTTGCCCTGGGCGTCGTACTTAGTCATCTTCCTGGCGTAGTCGATCATCTGGTCGATGGTGTCGGGAGGCCCTTTGAGACCGGCTTCGGCGAGCATGTCCTTGTTGTAGTACAGAACTTCGCTGTAGAAGCAGAAGGGCAGGCCCATCATCTTGTCGCCGTAGAGCACGTCGTGGAGATATTCCTTGTTGATGGCGTCCATCGTGGTTTTCTTCACGTCGGCGGGCACTTCCGCGAAGTACTTGGTGGCGTAGGGGAAGGACTGGAGGCTGATGAGCTCCAATATGTCGGCCGCTGTCTGGGAGGGCACAGCCATGCCCAGTTTGTTGGAGAGGTCGGCCAGGGCGAAGGTCTGGATTTCTATGCTGACATTGGGGTTTTTCGCCGTGTAGTCCTTGACCACCGACTCGTAGAATCCCTGCAGTTCGGGATAGCCGCTCCAGAGAGTGAGCTTGACGGGCTTGTCTGCCGCGCCAACGCAGAACGAAAGGATACTAAGAGCCGCGACCATGATGACAAATCTCTTTTTTATCATAATAGCCTCCTGGATCAATGGTAGGGGCGTTTTTTTACGCCGTCAAGAAAATTCGATATGCCTTTCCCGCCTTCGATTACCGTGATAGCCTAACGGGAGGAGATTTCAACATGGGAAAAGCCAGGCAGGGCGGCGAAGCGCTCGAACTCATCATCGCGTACATAGGCGGCGGATCGCGGGGCTGGGCCTGGACCCTGATGGGGGATCTCGCCTCCGAAAGGAACCTGCGCGGCACTGTCAGGCTCTATGACATCGAGCGACCCGCCGCCGAGATCAACACGCGCATCGGGAACGCCCTCTCCGAAAGGGATGATGTGGCCGGAAAGTGGCGCTACGAAGTCTCAGGCTCCCTGAGCGAAGCCCTCAAGGGAGCCGACGTCGTCGTCGCCTCCATACTCCCCGCCACCTTCACCGAGATGGCTTCCGACATCCACGCTCCCGAGGAATTTGGGATCTATCAGTCGGTGGGCGACACGACGGGTCCCGGCGGCCTCGTGCGAGCCCTGCGCACCATCCCCATGTACCAGGCGATCGCGGAGGCCGTGCGCGACAACTGCCCCGATGCCTGGGTGATCAACTACACCAATCCCATGGCCCTCTGCGTGAGAACCCTCTACGAAACCTTCCCGGCCATAAAGGCCTTCGGCTGCTGCCATGAAGTGTTCGGAACGCGCAGGCTCCTCGCCGAAGTGGTGAAAGCCCGCCTCGGCGCCTCGGTGCCGGGGGCTGCCCAGGCCTCGATGGCCGAGATCGAGGTCAATGTCCTCGGCGTCAACCACTTCACCTGGCTGGACGCGGCTTCCTGGAAGGGCGTCGATCTTTTCCCCGAGTATGCCGCCTTCGTCGAGGAGCATTACAAAGAGGGCTTCGAGGGCGCCGAGCACGGCGGCTGGCTCAACTCCCACTTCGATTCGGGCGAGCGGGTGAAGTTCGACCTTTTCAGGCGCTACGGCCTCATCGCCGCGGCGGGCGACCGCCACCTGGCCGAGTTCATGCCGGGGCGGTTCTATCTGCGCGATCCGGAGACAGTGCGTTCATGGAAATTCAGCCTTACGCCTGTGTCGTGGCGTGTAGCGAACGGCGCGGCCTTGCGGAGCAAGGCCGCGCGCCTCGCATCGGGCGAGGAAAAATTCGCCTTGAGCCGATCGGGAGAGGAGGGCGTTGCCCAGATCAAGGCCCTTTTCGGCCTCGGCTCCTTTGTCACCAACGTCAACCTGCGGAACCGCGGCCAGCTGGAGGGTTTCCCCCGGGGCGCCATCGTCGAGACGAACGCCCTCTTCGCCCGCGACGCCGTACGCCCCGTCCTGGCCGGCCGCCTCAAGCCCGCCGTCGAGGCCCTCGTGCTTCCCCATGCCCTCGCCCAGGAGACTATTCTCCGCGCCGCCTTCGCCCGCGATGCCTGGGCGGCCTTCCCCGCCTTCCTCGCCGACCCTCTCGTGACGGCGGGTTATGCCGATGCCGAAAAACTCTTCGCCACAATGCTGGACGCCACGAAGGCCTACTTGCCGGGATGGAGGCTTACTCCGAATGGCTGATATCGGACATATGGAAAGAACGTCGCAGCGCGACACGGTCATGGTGGTCGACGACACGCCCGAAAACCTCGTCCTCCTCTCCAGGATACTGCAGCCTGAAGGCTACAAGGTGATGACCCTTCCCGACGGAAAGAGGGCGCTGGAAGCCGCCCATGCCCGCCGTCCCGACCTCATCCTCCTCGACATCATGATGCCGGGCATGGACGGCTTCCAGGTATGCGCCGCCCTCAAGTCCGATCCGGCGACAGCCTCCATACCCGTCATCTTCATAAGCGCCCTCTCGGAACCTCTCGACAAGGTGAAAGCCTTCGAGGCGGGGGGAGTCGACTACATCACGAAGCCTTTCAATGTCATGGAAGTGAAGGCGAGGGTGGGCGTTCATCTCGAGTTGAGCTTTCTCCAGAAAGAGCTGCAATACTACAACGCCCGGCTGGAAGAAAGGGTGAGGGAGCAGGTTCTGGAGCTCTCGAGGGGCCATCTAGCCCTCATCACCGCGATGTCGAAACTGGCCTCGGTACGCGACAGCGAAACGGGCGACCATATCGAGAGGACAAGGCGGCTCTGCCGGCTACTGGCCGAACTCCTCCGGAAACTGCCCGCCTTCGCGGACGCGATCGATGACAGTTTCATTGAGAACATCTACAATGCCAGTCCCCTCCACGATATCGGCAAGGTAGCCATCAGCGACCATGTCCTTTTAAAGGAGGGAGAGCTCCTTCCGGAAGAGTTCGAGCTGATGAAAACCCACACGACGATCGGAAAGGAATACCTCGATCAGGCCCTCGCGAAGTCGCCTGGCAACAAATACCTGAGGATGGGGATGGAGATTGCGGGGAACCATCATGAACGATGGGACGGAGGCGGCTATCCGGCGGGGCTTTCGGGCGAGGCGATACCCTTGAGCGCCCGTATCATGAGCCTTGTCGACGTATACGACGCCCTCAGATCGAAGCGGAGCTACAAGGAGGCCTATTCACACGACGCCGTGGTGGAGATCATGAGGCTTGAAGCTGGGCGCCGATTCGATCCCCTTATCCTGGAAGTCTTCCTCGCCAACGACGCAGAATTCGACAGGGTGAGGGGCGAACTCCCTTGAGCGTTTCAGACCACCGAATCGGCGAGTTTCATGAGGCTTTCCAGCTGGAAGCTTTCAGCCATTTTCGTTATCGTCCTCGCAAGCTCGGGATCGAAGTCGGCGATTCTTGCGGCTGCGCTGACGATCTCTTCAATGTCGCCCAACTTAATGGAATCGCGCAACGTTAAGAATGTTTCCGCGGGAAGGGATGTAAGCCTTGAGGCGAGGCCTTCTTCCGAGGCCGAATTGCCTGTGCTTCTGTGCGAAAGCTGCTCGTAGCCGTATTCTATGCCCGTCAGCCGCCTGATCTCTGAAAAAAGGACGCCTTCCATCACGGGCTTGTCGATGAGGGCGTCGGCGCCCAGTTCCTCCGCGCTCGCCCTTTCGAATTCGGAAACGCTCGCTGTCGTCACGATAATCTTCAGATTCCGCCCTAGGCTGCCCGAACGGAGGGTTTGAATGAGGGCCTTTCCGCTCAAGCCGGGCATAACGAGGTCGAGCAGAACGAGATCGGGAGTCCAGCTTTTGATAGTCTCCAGCGCGGTCTGGCCTCCGTCGGCCTGCTTGAGGGAAAAACCGATGGGTTCGAGCATCCGCGCAAGGATGTCGCGGTTCATGGCCTTGTCGTCGACGATGAGTATGCGCGGCGCCTTTCCTCCCGCGATGGATGATATCCTCACCTGCGTTTCGGGCTCATCGAGGCACTTCATGTCGCAGGGCAGAACTTCGACATGGAAGCTGAAGCGGCTGCCCTTTCCGGGCTGGCTCTCGACGGCGATGTCGCCGCCGAGGAGCTGGCAGTACTTTCTGCTTATCGACAGGCCCAGGCCCGTTCCGCCCTTCAGCCGGCCTTCCTCGGTCTGCTCGAAGGGTTCGAAAATCTTGGCCATATTGCCGGGCTCTATGCCGGCGCCCGTGTCGGTGACGGTGAAAACAAGGCGCCTGACAGGAATATCGCGATGTGCGATATCGTCGCGTTGGGCGATGTCTTCGCTTGAAGCCTCCACGACTATCGATCCCGAGTCGGTGAACTTGAGAGCGTTCCCGACGAGGTTGATGAGTATCTGCTTCAGTTTCGAGCCGTCGCTCATCACATATTCGTCGAGGCTGTCGGGAACATTCACACTGTAGGCGAGGCCCTTCCTTGCCGCGGAGGCCGCGAAAAGATCTCCGACCTCGCGCAGGATGGTGGCGACATTGCAGCGGCCCAGGATGGCTTCGGCCTTTCCGGCCTCGATCCTTGACATCTCCAGAACCTCGTTGATGAGGCCGAGCAGGTGTTCGCCCGAAGCGTTGATGGTTTCAACCTGGCGATGGGATTCACTGGAAAGGGTAGAGTCCCGCGCGAGTATCTGCGAATAGCCGAGGATTGCGTTCAGTGGCGTGCGAATTTCGTGGGAGATGCCGGCGAAGAAGCTGCTCTTCGCCTTGTTGGCCATCTCGGCTTCCTGCCTGGCGAAGCTGAGCATGCTTTCCGTCTTCATGTGCTCGTCGATTTCCTTCTTCAGGTCCTTGTTGATCGCCTCGATATGCTGGGTGCGCTCGGCGATGCGCTGCTCGAGATTGACGACGGCGGCCATGAGGCTCGAGTAGAACTTCTGCATGCCTCCCATAATGGCGAAAAACATCCCGAAAAAGGACATAACGGTGAAGATCCAGGAGGTGGGCGAGAGGAAATACGCTGAAGCCGTCCGTCTCACGTCAAGAACGCCCACAAGGCTCAGGATTGCGAAGATTATGGTGATGGCGAGGCCGGCTGCGAGCGTCGCTATGCCCCAGCGCCGTCCGTAGAGCATGATTGCTACTATTGCTGCCAGGAAAAAATAGGTGAAACCGAGGCCGCTGTTCCCCCTCATGGCTATGATCATGGTGCCCGAGAAAAAGAAGAGGCCTTGGAGAAGGAGAATCTTGAGCTCGAGTTTCAGGCGCTTGCGGAGGAGGGCGAGGATGCCGGCAATGAGGTGGAGGGGCACATACATCCAGATGAAGGAGTCCCAGGCGACGACGAGAACATGCCTGACAGCGGCGGCGATGAGGGGAAGTGCGAAGAGGGCGTAGGCGACGAGCGTCGAGTCGACGATTTCCTGCCTGATGTCGCCCATCGACCGCAGCCCTTCAAGGAAATGGTGGAATTCCTCCTTGTCCTTTTTCCCCGCCTTGACCGAAAAGACAAAGAGGAGGAAGGCGGACAGGAGGGCAATGGAGAGGAGTACGATCGAGCCGAGCCAGGAGGGGATTTTCTTTTCCTTGGATAGCTGGGGGCTCAAGTACTTCGCGAAGGCCTTGTGGTAGGCGCTGTTTTCGGTTGCCTGCAGCTTTCCAAGCTTTTCGTCGAAGAGGGCGATGAGGGCTTTGTTGGAAGCTGCTCCCTTCCTGAAGGCATAGCGTATCTGGGAGGGGTTGAAGGTGATCGAGGTTCTGTAGGGTTCGCCGCCATCCTCATTGAGGAGGCCGAAGAGTCTGTTGACGACAACCGCGTCGGCCAGGCCGTTGCGCACGGCAGCGAAGCCGGCTTCCTGGGTGGGCAGGTAGAGGAAGTCGCAGGTTATGCCATAGTCCTTGACGAGCTTGACAATGCCTCCGCTTCCCGTCGTGTGGATGCTGTTCTGCATCACTGCGATTGTCTTCCCGTCCAGGTCGCTAAAGGTTCGAATCGTCGAATTCTTGGATGCATAGACGACAGCCCAGTTGGTGATTATGGACTTTTCGCTGAAATCGATAAACGATGCCCTTTCATCCGAGTAGGCTACGTCAAGAGCGAGATCGATGTCGCCACGATTCAGGCGCTCGATGGTTTCTTCCCAGCTGCCTGTAACATAGGTTCGCTTTATCCCGGTGCCCGCGAGAATTGCATCGAGGAGATCAATCTGGAAGCCCGATGGCTGGCCTTCCGGTGATACGGAAATCTTGGGAGGGTTGTTATAGACGCCTACGATAAGAGAGGAAGGGAGACCCGGGTCCTGGGCTGCTACAGGCGGCACGAGAATCACCGCCGCCATAATCAGGATGATACAAAACTTTTTCAGATATTCCTCACTTTTATATATAATTATAACAAAATATAGAGAAACTGCAAGAGGGCTCCGCCTCGGGGCCAGGAGCGCCCGGTTCCGCCAATCCTCCTAGCCCAGTTGGGTCACCCTGCTGTACTATCGGCTATTCACAATAGTATGGAATTTGATCCAAAAAGGAAAAGCGAGCGTGGACAGCACTACTCATAGAACCCGATACCTCGAAAACGACAGGATTTTCCCCCTCCTCCTCAAGATGGGCCTGCCCGCCGTGGTGGGCATGATGGTGAACGCCCTCTACAACATTGTGGATACGATATTCGTGGGTCAGGGCGTCGGCCCCCTCGCCATAGCCGCCCTCGCCATCGTCTTTCCCATCCAGATGATTGTATCGGCCATCGCCCAGGCGATCGGGGTTGGCACAGCGTCCATAATTTCGAGGCGCCTGGGCGAGAAGCGCCCGGAGGACGCGGCCAGGGCCCTGGGCACGGCCCTCATGGCGGTTACCCTGGCCACCCTGGCCGTCGTTACCTTCCTTTTCCTCTTTATGCGCCCCATACTCGGCTTCTTCGGCGCCAGCGCCGAAACCATGCCCTACGCCATGGACTACACGGCTATCGTGGGGGCTGGCTTCTTCTTCTTTTCCCTGTCGATGTGCGCGAACAACCTGCTGCGCGCCGAGGGCAGCACGAAGGCATCCATGAAGGGCATGCTCATCGGCGCCCTCATGAACACTGTCCTCGATCCGCTCTTTATCTTCGGCTTCGGCATGGGAGTGAGGGGAGCGGCCATAGCGACCGTCATCAGCCAGGCAGCTTCCTGCGTCTACCTCTTCGGAATGTACGCGCGGAAAAAGACTGTTCTTCCCATCAGGCGCTCCTCGCTGCGCATCGATCCCGAGATTCTCGGCAGAAGCGTCGTTCTCGGCATACCTTCCTTCGTCCAGAGCGCGGGCATGAGCATCCTCATGCTCATCGTCAACACAAGCCTCGGCCGCTACGGCGGCGACGCGGCCATCACTACCTACGGCATGGCCCACAAGCTCAACATGATGGTCATCATGCCCATACTGGGCATTGTGCAGGGCTTCCAGCCCATCGCTGGCTATAACTTCGGGGCCAAGCGCTTCGACAGGGTGAAGGAAAGCCTCAAGGTCACCGTTCTCACCGCCCTGGGCCTCGCCCTTGTCGGCTACGCCTTCATGATGCTACTCCCCCGTGTCGGCATGAGCTTCTTCACCCGCGACCCGGTACTCATCGCTTCGAGCGCCAGGGTTCTGCGCATCATCTTCCTCTTCGTGCCCGCCGCCGCCGTCCAGATCACGGGTTCGGTCTACTTCCAGGCCGTGGGAAAGCCCACCGAAGCCCTGGTTTTGAGCATCTCCCGCCAGTTTCTCTTTCTTGTCCCCCTCGTCCTTCTCCTGCCCCTTTCCTTCGGGCTGGACGGCGTCTGGGCAGCCTTCCCCCTGGCCGACTTTCTCTCCTTCGCCGTGACGGGAACCCTGCTTCTGAAGGAAGTGCGGAAGCTCGATCATGCAACGGGGGCTTGAGGCAGGGCGAAGGCGTGGCGGTCGGGTCGGGCATGTTGCCCGCGACGCTTCGTCTTTCTATACTGTCACCTGAGATTACGATAAAGGAGTGTATACATATGGCTGAGAAAAAAGCCCCAAAAGCAGCACCGAAGGCGACGCCGAAAGCGGCTCCCAAGGCTACCCCCAAGGCTGCCCCCGCGATGACCGTGGAAATCCTCGAAAAGGAAATCCGCGCCGAGGCTCAGAGAGTCTTCGAGGAGCGCCGCGCGAAGAATCAGGCAGGCGATGAGGTGTCCGACTGGCTCAAGGCCGAAGTCATCATCAAGAAAAAGTACAAGCTTTCCTGATCGGACAGGTTCCGCTCCAATCCGGCTTATTCCGCAACCTTGACATAGCTAAGCAGTTCGCGGATCCTCTCTTCCTTTTCCCTGATGATATCCACCCCGCGAAGAGAGGCTTCCCGGCCATCCTCGTCCACCCAGGAAAGCTGCCATCGCGCCACGCAGCGGTGGCCGAAGCCGATCAGTTCCTCGCAGCCCATCCTGGCCTCCGAGTGGTCGGCCATAAGGTTCTGGAAATGGAGGAGCCCCGCCCCGATGCCGGAAACCGAAGCGCCGGAGGAGGTCTCGACGCGGCAATCCTCGCCCAGGAGGGCGGCGACGCCTTTCATGTCCCTTTTATCGAGGCCTTCATAGAGGGCGGAGGCAAGCCGTATGGCCGACTCCAGCCTGTCCATCCTCACAGGGCTCATAAAGCCGCGTTCCCCGCGCGATTCTCGGCATCGAGAAATTCGATGAAACGGGCGCCAAGGCGGATAAGGGCTTCCACGGCTGCCGGATCCACGGCATCGATGGTGTCGCGCGGGGTGTGGTAGGAGGATGAGCGGGCGTCGTTGCCCCACTTCATGGCGATGAGACTCGTGGCGCGCATGCCCGCCTTGGCGAGCTCGGCCGCGTCTGTGCCGCCCGTCAGGAAGGCGATGGGTTTTGTCGCCGAAGGCAGGCCTTCGGCGACAGCGAGGGCCGCCAGACGGCCTGTGGCTTCCCTGTCGAGCTTCACCGAGCCGTTGAGGTCGGTTTGGAGCATGGCAAGATCGGAGAGGGCGTACACGCAGTCCATGTTGTAGCCATAGCTGGGAATGGAGGCGAATTCGGCCTTCCTTCGTTTCGCGAAGGCACGGGCTCCCCGCAGGCCCGCCTCTTCTGCATCGAAGCTCGCGAACACGAGGCGGGTATGGGCGAGACCCCTGCCTTCATCGCGCCGCTTCGCGAACTCAGCCAGAATTTCGAGGGCGATGGCGCTCGCCGCGAGATTGTCGCCGGCGCCGGGCGTTCCCTCGTCGGAGGCGAAGTTCCACAGGGGAAGGACAAGGGGAACAAGGGCGAGGAAAACGAGAGCTGCCGCCGCGCGCAGGAGGTCGAAACCGAGAAGGGGCGTGCCAAGGGCCAGGCCCGAGACCAGCGTCACGATGATGGATGCCAGCCAGAGGGCGGCCACCGAACCTATGCCTCCGTTGACCCTGCGCGCGTAGAGCTCGGGCCTGTCGATGTAGAAGTTGAAGATCCGCGCCGAATCGTGGTGGCCGCTGACGATCACTTGCCGCCTCACCTCGCCCGAAGGCTCGAGGACGCCTACCACGTTGTGGCCTTCGCGCCGCGGGAAAAAGGGATCGAGCACTTTGCGGTAGAGGAGAAAGCCGAAGACGAGGATGAACATGCTCGCGCTGCCCAGGATGGCCGAAACGAGGGGCGCGAAGGCCAGGAAGGCAGCCGCGGTTCCATAGGCCGCGACGAGCACCTTTATGAAGCCGAGGAAGGCTCCCGGATGGACCTCGAAATCCTCGATCGAGGCTGAGCCGCAGATAGCCTTCGCCCTGTCATGCAGAACCCCCGCCGCCTTGGCGCAGGCCTCGGAGCCCGCAAGTCTCGGTCCGAAGTCATCGATGATCTCCGAAGTCAGCTTCAGGGCATTTTTCGCCCTCTCATCGTACATGGTGTACCCTTTCGCCGCGCTCATGCCTTGAGCGGCTTTTTGAGCGCGATCGAGGCGCTGACCTTTGCCGTTACGGGCACGGGAATGCCCAGTTCCCTGCCGAGCCTCAGGATCGAAGCGCCAAAGAGGTCCCTTTCGTCGGGCCTGTCCTTGAGCTCGACGTCGCGCTGGAAGGAAGTGCGGGTGCCCGCGGGGAACTTCGATGCCTTTGTCACCGTATCCTCGATGATGCTGGGTGATAGGGCTATGCCCTTCGCCCGGCCCAGGGCCGCGATCTCGCCCATGATGGCCTTCACCGTCTCCAGGTGAGGTTGGGAAGCGAACACTTCGCCGAAGGTCCATCCCGTCTCCGCGGTGACGAGGCCGAAGGAGGCGATGAAAATATACTTGTTCCAGATTTCGAGGAAGGGATCATCCTTCCAGCCATACTTGATCCCCGCCGCGTCGAAGAGTGACAGGAGGCTCCTGTTCTCCTTGGCATGGCCAGGATCGTGGCCCAGGAAGATCGTGCTCAAGGGGCCGCGCTGCACCACGTGGCCAGGGCTTTCGACGAAGGTGGAAATGTAAACCCCCGCGGGATGGAGGTAGCCCTTCTTTATGACGGCCCTGATGCGTTCGAAGATGTCCACGCCGTTGAGGAGGGGGATGATGACGGTGGAGTCGGCAATCTTGTCCTTCAGCTGTTCAAGAACATTGGCCAGGTCGTAGCCCTTTACCGAGATGAGGCAGTAATCGAGGACTGGAAGATCGGCGATGCGATCGGTGGCCATCGTGGGCTGGCAGAGCATCTGTCCTTCCTCGCTGTCCAGGAGAAGGCCCTTCGCCCTTATCGCCTCGAGCTGCTTGCCTCGGGCTATGAAATAGACTTTCGCGCCTTTATCGCCCTGAAGCAGTTTCGTGAGCTTGCCGCCGAAGTAGCCGCCTATGCCGCCTATGCCGATGATCGCAATGTTCATGATTGTCACTCCTTTCTCCGGCGATTATACTGTCCCAAAGGATATATATGAAGACAGCCGCCTCAGTTCTCTACGCCGACGCCCTCCTCCTCCTCACCGCAGCGATCTGGGGCTTCGCCTTCGTGGCCCAGCGGGTGGGCATGGACGCCATGGGGCCCTTCGCCTTCAACGCCGTGCGCTACGCCGTCGGCGCCCTCGTTCTCCTGCCCCTGATTCGCCATCGCAGGCGCAACGACCTGCACTTTGGCGCGTCAAGAGCAGCTTCGGCTACAGCTGCGGCTGCAACCGAAGCTTCAGCTGGGGCCAAGGGCCTCAGCCGCTTTCTTCCCTTCGCCCTCGCCGGCGGCGCCATG
>CAYXUF010000036.1:0-25332 GCA_964468155.1 uncultured Treponemataceae bacterium | reverse complement strand
AGGCGTGCCTCAAGGGCGCGCACGAGGAGGGATAGGCTGAGAGTGAGGCAGAGATAGAAGAACGCGACGGCGTTGTATGTCTCGAAGAACTTGAAGGTGGACGCGGCGTAGACCTTGCCCAGCTGGGTGATGTCCTGGACGCCCAGGGCAGAGACGAGGGATGAATCCTTGATGATGGCGACGAATTCGTTGCCGAGGGCGGGCAGGACATTCTTGATGGCCTGAGGCAGGACTATGCGCCACATCACTTGCAGATGCGACATGCCGAGGGCTTCGGCGGCTTCGATCTGGCCTTTGTCCACGCTCTCTATGCCTGCGCGAAAGATTTCCGCGATGAAAGCCGAGTAGCCGAGGGTGAGTGCCAGGACGGCGCGGGTGGCGAAGTCGAAGCTGCGTGCTTCGACGCGGCCGATGAGCCCTGCCGCGATGAGGGGGGTCAGTATGACATTGAGCCCCTGGGCGAGCGCGGGGGCGCCGACAAAGGCTATGTAGTACAGGATGACGAGCATCGGAAGGCCACGCAGCAGCTCTATGTAGAAGGTCGCGGCTTCGCGCGCTGCGCGAAGCCGCGACGAGCGCAGAAGACCCAAGCCAAGGCCTAACAGTATCGATGCTGTATACGCGATGAGCGATACCATCAGCGTGACGCCGAGGCCGCGCGACACGGCGCCAAAGATGACGCGGTAATCGGCCGCGGCCAATGCGGATACGAGGAGCCAGCCTCCCAGGGCGATGATGGCGACGAGCCACCAGGGGATACGATCTAGTGTCGTCTGTTTCATTCGGGAATCGCGCATGGGTTGATCTTATCACGAGTCTCCGTCTGTGCCATCACTGACACAGACGGGATTCTTGGGAAGCCACGTCATGAGGTTTTCCCTTGGAACGGATAGCCGGTTTCCTTAAGGCTTGTACTCGAAGAACCACTTCGTGTTCAGCGTATCAAGGAAGCCTTCGGCTTTGAGGACGGCTATTGCCGCGTTGAAGGGGCCGACGAGGTCTGAACCTTTCTTGAAGATGAAGCCGAATTCTTCGGTGCCAAGGGCGCTGCCGACCGATTTCAGCTTGTTGGGATAGGCGCCGATGTAGCCTTTGCTGGAGGCGGCGTCCATGAGCACCATGTCGATGTCCCCGGCGATCAGGGCCTGGACCGTTGCGCCGAAGGTCTCGAAAAGCTTGATGCGGGGATTGGCTTCGTCGCCGTCGAGGACGTTGTAGACGGCCACATAGAAGTTTGTGGTGCCCGCCTGGGCTCCGATGAGGAGTTTGGGATTGGCCGCGAAAGCCTTTTCGTCCTGGAAGCGGTTTTCGCTGGCACGTACGAGCATGAACTGCTGACTCACCATGTAGGGGCTGGAGAAGTCGACCTGTCCTTTTCTTTCGTCCGTTATGGTGATGCCGTCCATGCCTACGTCGAACTGCCCGTCGCGCACGGCCTGGATCATGGTGTCCCAGGAGGTAATCTTCCATTCGATCGTGGCGTTGAGACGCTTGCCGATCTCGTTCACCGCGTCGTATTCCCATCCCATAGCCTTGCCGGTCCTGGCGTCGACGAAGTTGAGGGGCAGATAGGCGTTTTCGGTCACGGCGACGATTTTTCTTCCCTTCAAGTCTGGAAGCTTGGCGGTTTGGGCGCCGGCGGCAAAGACCATTGCGAAGACCATGGCTATGACCATAACCATGGATGTCATCTTTCGCATGAAGAACCTCCTTGGGTAGTTGAGCGGAACCCTCTGAACCGCGGGAAAGACCGCAGGATAGGGCTTTCGATCATTTTTAACCGATAGCGCATTGTGTCGCCTCACTTCATGTCCTGTCAAGAATCCGGTACGGTGGAATCCATATTGACACATACCAGGCCCGGTGCTATCTTACGATTAAACGATTGCTTAATTGAGCAATCGTTTATCTGGATACATTGACGGAGACCTTATGAATGAAGATATTTGCAGCCAGTTCGGCATTTCCTGTCAGGACAAGGCGCCGGCGCTCAGGCAGTCACTCCTCGACGTGGCGGGGCTTTCCGAGCTTTTCAAGGCCATGGCCGACGAGTCGCGGATAAAGATTCTCTACCTGCTGTCGCAGCAGGAACTCTGCGTCTGCGATCTGGCCTTCCTTCTGGAGACCAATCTGCCGGCTATTTCCCACCATCTGAGGTTCCTGAGAAGCCTCAACCTCGTGCGTTCGCGCCGGGACGGCAAGCTGGTGTTCTACACTCTCTCCGACAGTCATGTGCTGGAACTGCTGCAGATCGCCAGAAACCACTACATCGAGAAGCTCTAGCGAGGCGGAAGATGACGAAGTACTACATGAAAGGCCTTGATTGCGCCAACTGTGCGAACAAAATCGAGAATGAACTGAGGAAGAATAAAGGCTTCGAATTCGCCACCGTCAATTTCGCCACCAAGACCTTGGCCCTCGACGCCGATTCGGAAGAGCTGGCCAAGAACATAATCGGGAATATCGAGCCATCAGTCGAACTCCTGCGCGCCGATTCGGGCGCCCCGAAGGAAGAGGAATCCCTCGGAACCTGGTCCATCGTGCGGATCATCGCGTCGGCCGTCCTCCTGCTCGTGGGCATTCTCTTCGGAAGGCAGCTGCGCGCGACGGCGGGCGATCTCGCCGAATATGTCGTTCTCGTTCCTGCATATCTCCTCGTGGGGTATCCGGTGCTTAAAAGCGCCTGGATGGACCTGTTGCGCGGAAGGATTTTCAGCGAGATGTTTCTCATGGCCATAGCCACCGTGGGAGCCTTCGCTATCGGGCAGCTGCCCGAGGCGGTGGGGGTCATGCTCTTCTATTCGGTGGGCGAATACCTGCAGGAGAGGGCGGTGGCGAGATCGCGGAGTTCCATTTCGCGCCTCATGAACCTCCGCCCCGAGTTTGCCCGCATCGTCACTTCCGGACAGGGAAGGATCGTCGATCCCGAACAGGCGATCGTGGGCGATATCGTCGAGGTGAGGCCCGGCGAGAGGATTCCCCTGGACGGAACCATCGTCGAGGGCGATTCCTTCGTGGACACCTCGTCGCTCACCGGCGAAGCCGTACCCCGCTCCGTGGGCATCGGGGAAGCGGTCAAGGCGGGCTATGTCAACGATACGGGGCGTATTCTCGTGGAAGTGACCGCCCTCTTCGGACAGTCCTCGGCGGCGCGCATCCTCGATCTCGTGGAAAACGCGGCGACGCACAAGGCGCCCACCGAAAAGTTCATCACGAAGGTGGCGGCCTGGTACACGCCCTTCGTTGTCATTTCGGCCGCTATCGTCGCCTTCGTTCCTCCCCTCCTCATCCCCGGCGCCCTGCTCTCCGAATGGCTCTACCGCGCTCTCGTCCTTCTCGTCATTTCCTGCCCCTGCGCCCTTGTCATTTCCATTCCCTTGGGCTATTTCGGCGGCGTGGGCAGCGCCTCCCGCCACAAGATTCTCGTCAAGGGCGCGAACAGCCTCGACGCCCTCCTCAAGGTCGACACGGTCGTCTTCGACAAGACGGGCACGCTCACAAAGGGCGTCTTTGAGGTGGTGAAGGTGGACGCGGTCAACGATTTCAGCGCCGAACAGGTACTGAGCTACGCGGCAGGCTCCGAACGCTATTCGCCCCACCCCATAGCCAGGGCGATCAGAAAGGCGAGTCAGGACTGCGAAACCGATGAGGTCGGCGAAGTGAAGGAAGTGAAGGGCCGTGGCGTGTCGGCCATCGTCGCCGGAAGGAAAGTGCTCGCGGGCAATGAAGGTTTCCTGAAAAGCGAGGGCGTGTCGGTCGAAACCGGAATTGCCGGAGCCCTTGGGGCTGTTGAGGCCGGGACCTTGGTCCATGTGGCCGTCGACGGAGCCTATGCCGGCCAGATTCTCGTAGCCGACGTACTCAAGTTTGAAGCCGCCTCCATCGTAAGCCAGCTTAAAAAACATGGGGTGCGCCGCGTTATGATGCTCACCGGAGACAGGGAATCGGCGGCGGCCGAGATAGCGGCCGCTGTGGGTGTGGACGAGTACTTCGCAGGCCTTCTGCCCGAAGACAAGGTCGCGCGGCTGGAAGCCTTGAAGGCCGCGGCCCCCGCCGGGAAAAAAGTCGTCTTCGTCGGGGACGGGATGAACGACGCGCCCGTACTCATGAGTGCTGACCTCGGCATCGCTATGGGCGGCCTCGGCTCCGACGCGGCCATCGAGGCTTCCGATATCGTGATCATGGACGACGAGATCGGGCGGATCCCCCTCGCCATGAAAATCGCCGCCTTTACGCGGCGCGTCGTCATGCAGAATATCGTGTTTGCACTGGGCGTCAAGACAGCCTTCCTCCTCCTCGGCGCGGCGGGTGAGGCGAACATGTGGGAAGCGGTGATCGCCGATGTCGGCGTGGCCCTTCTGGCCACCCTCAATTCGATTCGGGCGGCGAAGTTCGATAGTCCCCGATCGCTGCGATGAAGGCGTCGGCGTATTCCTTGAGCTTGGCCTCGCCGACGCCGTAGATGCCGGCGAAGGCTTCCCTGTTCCGGGGTTTTTTCGACGCCATGTCCTTGAGCGCCTTGTCGCTGAAAACGAGGTAGGCAGGCACCGACTTGTCCCTGGCGATTTTCGCGCGCAGCAGCCTGAGCGCGTCGAAGAGACCCTCGTCGACGTTTTCCCAGTCCTCGGCCCTCCGGGAACGCTGCTTTTTCTCTATTTCCTTTTTCTTTTCCCTCGTGACAGGTTTCGCGAGGCGGGGCGTTACGAGTCCCTTAAGAAGCGAGGATCCTTCCTTCGTGATAGCGAGTGTGCCGTAATCGCCCTCCCTTCGCAGAAAGCCCTGGCCCATGAGCTGTTCGATCATAAAGCGGATGAAAACCTTCGTCTCGGTTTCCATAAGGCCGAAGGTGGAGAGCTTTTCGTGCCCCCACTTGAGCACCGCTTCCGTCGCGTTGCCCTTGAGGATATCGGCGACATGGTCGGCGCCGAAGCCCTGTCGCACCCTCGCCACGCAGGAGAGCACTTTCTGGCCGATGAGGAGGGGTTCTTCCGCCATATCCACCTCGCCGAGGCAGAAATCGCAGGCGCCGCAGTTATCCCGCACATAGGTCTGACCGAAGTACTGGGCGAGGGATCTGTGCCGGCACTGAGGCCGCGTGCAGAAATCGTAGAGTTCGCCCAACTTCCTCAGCATCACCTCGCTCTCGGAAGAATCCGCGAGCAAGCTCTTCCATATTCCGTAATCGGCGCCCGAGTAGAAGAAGTAGCAGTCGGAAGGAAGGCCGTCCCTTCCGGCGCGGCCCGTCTCCTGCTGGAAATGCTCGATGGATTTGGGCATGGCGCAGTGAATCACGTAACGTATGTTGGAGCGGTCGACGCCCATGCCGAAGGCTATCGTCGCAACGATGATGTCGACATCCTCGCGGAGAAATTCTTCCTGATTCTTTTTCCGCGTCGCATCGTCGAGGCCGGCATGATAGGGCAGGTTTTTATAGCCAAGGGCGTTGAGCGATTTTGAAATCTCGTCGACGTCCTTTCTCTTGAGGCAGTAGATGATACCCGGCTGGCCTTTGTGCTTTTCGATGACCTCGCCTATCTGCCTGATGAGGCCGCTCTGCCTCTGGATCACCCTGTAGGTGAGATTGGGCCTGTCGATGTCGCCGACGACGATGCGCGGGGCGCGAAAGCCGAGTTCCTTCACGATATCGTCCCTCACGGTTTCGGTGGCGGTGGCCGTGAAGGCGTGGATGGGAATGTTTTCGAATTCCCTTTTGAGAAGGCCGAGCTGCCGGTATTCCTTCCTGAAGTCGTGGCCCCAGTGGCTTATGCAGTGCGCCTCGTCCACCACGAAATAGGCGATTTTCACGGATTTGAGCGCGGCAAGCATATGCTCCATCAAAAGGCGCTCGGGCGAAAGGTAGAGAAGCCTGAGCTCGCCTGCGGCGACGCGCTCCATGATCGAACGCTGCTCCCGCGGCGAGAGGCTGGAATTGAGGCACTCCGCCGCGATCCCAAGATCCTTGAGATCGTCCACCTGGTCCTTCATGAGGGAGATGAGAGGCGAAATCACGATGGCGAGGCCGTCGGAGAGGAGGGCGGGTATCTGGAAGCAGAGCGACTTGCCCCCGCCCGTGGGCAGGATCGTGAGCGTATCGACGCCTTCCAGTATCGAGAGGATGTTCTCTTCCTGATATGGCCTGAACTCCGTGTAGCCCCAGTATTTCCTGAGCGTCCGTAAAATCTCGGCCCTATCTAGGTTCGCTGAAACCGGCACTCCCTGTTACTCCCCGGCCCTAGAGGTTTCCTGCGCCCGTGCGGCGAGCTTGGCTTTCAGATCGCTAATGTCCTTGGGAATATAGCGTCCGGCGAAAACAAAGAAGGCGAAGCAGATCACCCACGATACCGTGCAGATCCACAGTATCGCCGAGCCAAGGTTCGAGCGGTCGGCGATAATGCCCGCGAGGAGCGGGGCCAGGGCAGAGCCTCCGAATTCCACGAAGTTCTGTGCCGCGTTGGTCGTCGCCCGAATCTCCGGCTCCGTGACATCGTAAAAGGACGAAAGGACGTTGGGCGACGCCCAGGGGATGAAGAGGGCAGTGGCCGAAAGCATTATGCCGAAGGCGAGTGTGCCTGAAGACGGAATCTTCATCGTGATCCACAACAGCAGGCAGCCGATAGCCACGCCCGCCGCGCCGACGATAACGCGGCCCTTGGGCGTCTTCTTGAATAGTCGATCGCCCAACGCGCCTCCAATAGGGTAGCCGGCCGCGAGAATGAGGACGGCAGGCACCATAGTGAGTAGAGTCTGTGTGTCGTCGTAGCCGCGCTCGGTTTTGAGATAGTCGAATATCCAATACGTTATAACATTCCAGGGGAAGACGCCGATAAAACCCTGGAGAAAGAGGATGACGAGGCTCTTTTTCCTGAAAAGGCCGCCCACCGTCTTCCAGCTGAATTTGTAGCGCTCGAGATGCTCGGTTGTGGCGAGTTCGGGCTCGGCCGCCCCGCGGGGCCTGTCCTTCACGAAGAAGAATATCACCGCCGAGAGAAGGATGCCGAGGCCTCCCGTGAAGAAGAAGACGTTCCTCCATCCATAGGCGGCGCCGAAGGCGAGGGCGAGGATCATGCCGAGAAGATAGCCCAGGGGCTGGGCTACCTGGAGAAAGCCGTAAATCCTGCCGCGTTTCTTGGGCGGATAATAATCCGATATGAGACTGTAGAGGCCGGGGTAGCTCGAATCGTCGATGCCGGTTCCCGCGCGCGTCACGAGGAAAAGCGGGTAGGTAGGGACGATGGCGTTGAGCCAGGTGGTGGCTCCCCACAGGAGGGAGGCGAGGGCGAGGAGGCGGGGCCGCGAGAATCTGTCATAGAGCCAGCCCCAGAGCGGATAGAAGACGGCGCCGACGATGAGGGCTCCCGTGCTCACGGCGCCCATCTGCGTGCGCGTGATCTGGAACGTTTCCATGATTTGCGTCGTCAAGGGGCCGATGAGCAGCTTGTCGGCCTGGTGGAGGAGCATGAAGCCGAACATGATCCAGAAGGCCGGGCGGGCGCCTCGTATGGGCTTGGTCCCTGTTATGGTGTCGCGCATCGTTGTATCTCCTTTCGCCCTAGCGGCGTCTTTTCAGAATCAGCTCGCATTCGACGGCTCCCGGCTCGGGCTTGATATCCAGCCAGATAGGGCTTTCGGAATTTTCGCCCGGGTCTTCGCGGCCACGCTCGGCCGCCACGCAGCCCGAAACCTCGAGCGCATAACCTTCCGGATAGTGGAGCAGCGGTACGAAGACCTCGGTGGGAGCGGCGATCGTCAGGTCGGGCTCATAGCGGAGAAGAAATTCCCCCGATCGCCGATTGAAGAACATCTCGACGATCCTGCCCGCGGTAGCGTAGGCGTAGGGGCGGACAAAGCCGCGAAGGGCTCTCCCCCCGCCGTCCTCTTCACAGAATACCGAGAGATCCTCGCCGTTCCATCCGTCACCCCATTCGTGCGTATTGTCGGCCACGTAGTTCCAGATCGTCGCGTTCATGAGGCTGGCGTCCAGGGCGTCGTAATAGGCCGACAGGGCTTTCTCATGGAGCCTGAAATCGCCCGTGCGGAATGCCCTGCGCCCGTTCATGTCGAAGGGAAGGCCGAATTCCCCCACGAGGCTCGGCACGCCAGCCATTTTTTCGCGCGAGTGGCGGGTTATCCGGGCGAAGGCCTCCCTGAAATACGCCCTGACGGCGGCGGGGCCGATCACCGCCCTGGAACGCTCCGTGTCGAAGGCGAGAAAGCCCGTCCAGCGCTTGAAGGTCAGGGTATAGGCGTCATACCAGTGCGTCGAGTTGACGATGCCCTCAGGATCGTCCTTTGTCCAGGAAGGCGCGCTCTCGCCCTGAGCGGCGCCCTCGACGAAGATGGCGAAGCGCTTCGCGCCGCCGGACGCGGCGCGTATTTCCGAGGCGAAACGCCTCACGAAGGGCTTGAGACAACGTTCGTTGAAGGCTCCCGGCGCCGCAGCGAAACGGTCCGGATCCTTGAGGACGGGCTTGCCCGCCTCGATGTCCCAGACGCCTGCCCTTCGCCAGACGCAGGCCGCGTCATCCTTCCAGGCACGAACACCGACGCTGCCGAGGCTCGCGCGTCCAACGACCCTCAGCCCTAAACCCTTTACGCCGACACGGTCCACCTCGACGGGGAAGCCTTCGCCGGCGAGCATGGCCTCCCAGGGCGTCGGGGCGAGGCCCGGCAGGTCAAAGCCCTGTCGCCGCGCACGCGCGTCGCCGATGCCGATAAACCCCGTGCCCGGTTCGTTCAGGCTGTCGAAGCCCACCACGTTGGGATATTTCGCGAGCCTTCCCGCCACTTTGCGCATCGCGGCGATGTAGCGGTCCTGCAGCCAGCCCTGAACAGGGCTCCCTTCGATCTCGACGCCTGGCGCAAAATCGTCGCCGCCGAAAAAGAGGGTGAACATCGTCGCGCAGGCGAGGCGGAGATGGTTCGAGAACCACTGCATGCGCGGATAGTCCGCTCCCATCTCCTGGTGGAGGAGGGCGGCGCCTGATGCCTGGAAATTGCGTACTTCGAAACCGCAGGCTTCGAGAGTCCACCGGGGCGCGCCGTCGCCGCCCGACCAGCGGCTCCAGACATCCTGGTGGGGATCGATGAATAAGGAAATATCATGCCTCGCGGCGCTTTCCACCACCGTCTCAAGGTAATCCAGATAATCGGTATCGTAGATTCCAGGGCCGGCGTGCTCGACAGCCTCCCAGGTGACGAGAAAGCGCTCGAAGCGCTGGCCCCAGCCGGCGAGGCGGGCAAAGTGCGCATCGCTCTCGGCTGCGGGGAAGGGGCGGCCTACAAAGGAAAGGTCCTTCCCTTCGTAGAAGCCTTCCTTGATCTGCGTCCGTCCGTCCGGCCTGGAGGGAATCTTGCAGTTCCCCCCCAGGTTCACCCCGCGCAGCAATAGGCTGCGTCCGGCATCGTCGACGAAATGATCACCCTGAATTTCCATAGGCACTCCCTGTTCCAGGCTAAGTTTTCGAGGCGAACCCGCCGGATGAAGAAGCGGCGGCACCGCAGGCCCCCAGGGCGGCTATCCATCCGCCTTTGTTCCACAAGGCGCAGCCACCCCGCGTCTCCGTGAGTTCGCCATGGCGTTCCCGAATCGCCGCCAGCAGAGGCGATCTCAAGGCGTTCTCGAGCGAGCCGGACTTCACATCCCTATCGGAAAAGGGCGCGAAGGGGCAGGCTTCGATCAGCCCCTCGGGCGAGAGGTGGACAAATCCCCTTCCCGCGGCGAGACATCCTCCATAGGCTGCCTCATCCCCCGGCAGCGCCACCACGGGAAAGGGCAGGCCATTGAAGCGTCTGTCATCATTGAGCATCGCCCGCTGTTCGGGGTTTACGATGAGCGAATCCGTACCACTGCGTACGGGAACGAATTCTATGATGAAAAGGACGGCGATTCCCTTCGCTTCCAGGCCTTCAAGAAACCGGCGATCCAGCACGATATGGGCGTTTTTCGAGCTCAGCGTGACCGAAGCTCCAAACATGATGCCGCGCCGCCTCATTTCCTCCATCCAGCGCATCGCCCCCGCATGTACGCCCAGCCCTCTTCGGCCGTCGGTTTCCGCCGCCTCTCCCTCGATGCTCAGTATCGGCACGACTGATCCCTCGCGGGCTATCGTGAGGAAATCCTCATCGAGCAGGGTGCCGTTCGTGAAAAGAGGAAAGATCATCCCCGGAAGCTTCGAGGCCTTTTCGACAAGCTTGCGCCTGAGCAGGGGTTCTCCGCCGGCGAGCAGTATGATGCTCACGCCCAGCGCGATGGCTTCGCCGAAAAGTACCATGAACCTGTCATCGGAGAGCTCAGGCTCAGCCCTGCTCAAATCGGACTGCTGCGGCCGAAGTTCCCGGGAGTAACATCCTTCACAGTGGGGATTGCATTTCCTGGTGAGGCTGGCGATGAGAATCGGGGGCACGGTCAGGCCTTTGCCCGCCGCTTTCCGCCTCCGGCCAGCCTGTCGTTTCTGAAAAAGCGCGGCTTCGGCGAGCTTCAGCGGTCGTATTACCCCGCCTGTTCCTCGCGTCGCTGCCTTGAAAAAATCGGCGATCCTTAGATTGAAGAGTGCCCTGGATTCCATCGCTCAACTCCGGCTTTCCCGTGGATTAGGGGAGTGTCGACCTCGGGGAAGGCTGCCCGAATTCTGTACCAGCTGGAGGAAAGCCTCCGGCGGCGGGCATTCGAAGCTGTATTCCTGGCCGCTGAAGGGATGTTCGAGGGCGAGGAGATGGGCGTGGAGGCAGAGCCTTCCCAAAGGATCGCTCTTCGCCCCGTATCGGGGGTCTCCGACCACGGGATGGCCGGAATCCGCGAGCTGGACGCGGATCTGATGCTTTCGCCCCGTCTCAAGGCTCAACTCGACGAGAGAATAGCGTTGGCCGGCCTCGATCAGCTTCCAGCGGGTGAGGGCTCTCAGGGCGCCCGGCGCCCCCGGCTTCGTCACGTACATTTCGCCAACCCTGTTTTCGACGAACCAGCTGTCGAAAAGACCGCTCTCGCCTTCCATCCGCCCTTCCACCACGGCGGTGTAACCGCGCTCCTTCACAAGCTCGTTCCAGTTGTCCATGAGGCGCTTCTTGGCCGCGGCATGCTTGGCGAACACCATCACCCCCGAGGTGTCGCGGTCCAGCCGGTGCACGACGGCCGCTCGCCCTCGCGGATTGAGGCGCTGGATATGGGCGGTGACGATATCGTAGAGCGTTTTGGTTCTCGACCCCTCCGCCGCGATGACGGAGAGGCCTTCGGGCTTCTCGACGACGATGATATCCTTGTCCTCGAAGAGAAAATCGATCGCCCGTCCCCGCCCGCCCGGGCCATGGGGCTTTCCGCCACCCTGTCGCTTCTGATGCATGGCGTATTCTACATCGCAACCTGCCGATGAACCATAGCCGAGGAGCCGGTTGCCCACGGACGGCCGCTTCGTTAGGATTGGCTCAAGGAGTCCGCAATGGTCATTGAACATTCCATGCTGAAGACAGAGATACGGCCGCGCATGCGCGAAGGAAAGGGGGAATGCGCCGTCACCCCCCTCGGAGGAGACCAGGCCCAGAAGCATTTGAGGGTCTTCTCGGAGATCGTTCTGCCTCCAGGGGCGAGCATCGGGCCCCATCCCCATGTGGCCGAGACCGAGTATTACGTGATTCTCGAAGGCAGCGGCCTCGTCGATGACGACGGGACGCCCGTCAACGTCAAGCCGGGCGATATCGTGATCACGAGCGGAGGGGCAACCCACAGCGTCGAGAATACGGGCAAGCTTCCCCTCAGGATGATCGCCGTCATTGTCACTGACGCCTGAGTCCGCCAGCCCTGTTCTCAAAGAGCTCATACATGCAGATTCCCCCGGCCACGACGACGTTGAGCGAATCGATGCCGGGGCTCATGGGTATGTAGACTTCGGCTCGGCAGATGTCGATAAGCTCGGCGGGAAGGCCGAAGCCCTCGTTGCCGACGATGAGGACGAAGGGCCGCCTCGTCGTGTAAGTGCCAAGCGGCTGGGCCCGGGGCGAAAGCGTGGCCGCCGCGAGATCGAAATCCCGGCTGGCCAAGGCCCGCAAGGCGGCTTCATCGCAGGCATAGAGGGGAAGGGAAAAGGCGTTGCCCATCGAGGCGCGCAGAGCCTTGCGGTAGTAGGGGTCGGCGCAGCCCGGACCCAGCAGAACGCCTGCCGCCCCCAGCCCCGCCGCCGAACGGATCAGGGCCCCAACGTTCGAAGGGTCGGTGACGTTCCAGAGGCAGAGCCAGGACCCATCGCCCGCTTCGAGGCTCGAGGCGAGCCTCGGCTCCGGCCGCCTGGCTATCGCTATCGCCCCATGGTGAAACTTGAAGCCCGCGATGGCGCAGAGCGCCGCGTGGTCCATCGTCGTTATGGGAAATTCCCCCGCGCAGGCATCGAGCCAATCTTCCCCGCTGTCCTTGGAACGGACGAGGCCCAGAATTTCGACGCCGCAGGCGAGGGCTTTTTCTATCAGGATGCGCCCCTCGAGTGCCATCAGGCCGGAACCGGAAAAATCCCTGTCCTTGAGGTCGGAAAAAAGGCGCGGATCGAATTCCATCGGGTCGCTCAGAACAGATCGGCCAGGCCGATCCGCGCCGCGAACGCCGCCATGGCTTCATCCGATAGCCTGGCAGGACGCTTCGCCGCTTCCTTGAGAATGGTCGGTAAGACGCTGATGTCGCCCGCGCTGTTGACGAATGCGCCCTCGATTCCCCAGGCGAAGCCCAGGGCGGCTGCGATGTCGGAGGGGTTTTCCAGAGGCTCGTACCAGGTGTCGCGCGTATGCGGCCGCTCTCCCCAGGGCCGCCGCAGAAAGGCCTTGATGAGCTGGAAGGCGACGTTGCGCCGCCTACATTCTGTGATCAGCGCGTCGACCTCCGCGGCATAGGCCGGATTCCGTGAAAGAGGCCAGTTCCAGGGGAAGAGCACCGAATCGAAATCGAAGCGCTCAAGGCTCTTGCGATGCATGGCCGGCGCGTTGTGCCCATGGCCCGTCACGCCGAGAAAACGGACCTTCCCGCTCGCCTTCGCCTCGATAAAGGCTTCGAGGGCTCCGCCTTCCCCCATCGCCGTCTGCCACTCGGCTTCCTCGACGAGAATATGCATCTGCCAAAGATCCACATGATCGGTGCCCAGTTTCCCGAGCGAAGCGTCCAGCTCGGCGAGGGCCGCGGCTTTCGTTCGCTGCTGCGTCTTGGTGGCCAGGAAGATTTCGTTACGGTGGAGCCTGAGCCAAGGCCTCATCCTCTCCTCGGCATCGCCGTAGCTCGCCGCGACATCGAAATGGTTGAGCCCTGCGTCGAACGCGAGAGCGAGGGTGTCGTCGGCTTCCTTCCGGGTCACCGTGCCCAAGGCAGCGGCTCCGAAGAGAAGCCTCGAGGAATCATGGCCGGTGCGCCCGAAAAGCTGTCGTGGTATCATGTCATCCTTTCCATTCGGGCTACTTTTTCCTGTCGTACTCGCCGGATTTTTTCTCCACCCAGTCGCCCGTGGCCTTGGCCGCGTCCTCAATCGTCTGGATGATAGCCTTCAGAAGTTTTTCGCCCGCCTTGCCCATTCTGAAAAAACCCTTGGCCGCTTCGCTGTCGCACAACTTCGCCGCCTGGGAAACGGCGTTGGAATACTCGGCATCCTTCATCTTTTTCGGGGCGTCCTTCAGAGGCGCTCCGTCTTTGGCATACCCATATTTCACGGCATAGAAAGCCATGACGACATCGATGAGGGCTTTCTCCTCCTCATCGAGCCGCCTTTCGAGAATCCTGGCCACATCGCCGTAGGGGTTCCTGATCTTGAACCAGAGGAAATCGCCGAAAGCACTGGTAGCGCACAACGTCAACAAGACGATGAGCGCTACAGCCCGCTTGAGACGCTTCCCGATGTTCATCCTTTTATAAACCTCGCGAGGAGCGCAGGCTCGAGCCTGAAGGGCGATCCTCTGCCCTGACAGAAATGGTGAACGCGCAGGAGGTGTATGGAAAGGTCGGAGAAGATGAGCATGTCCTCGCCTTCGACGCAGGCAGCGGAGCCCATGTCGGCCGGCCTGACGCTTACGGCGCTCTTGTGGAAGAGCCCGTCGCCCCAGGGGCAGGGCAGCATGCCTCGCGCGTCGCCCGTCTGGGCGAGGAGCTTGCCCACCGTGATGGGCTCGCCCAGGCCGCGCTCACCCGCGGCGCGCAAGGCCTCGAGGGCGTCGGCTGCAGCGTCGAAATCCAGGCCCAGGCGGGCGAATTCCTGTTCATCCTCGACGATGATTTCCTCGGGCGGCCTTATATCGTCGCCCAGAAAGCCCTGGGCCGTTATCGAACCGGCTCCCATGCGGGCAAAGGCTTCCTTGTCGATAGGCTTCAGTTTCATGGCAGGCTCCCTTAGGCGAATTTGTCGAAATAGATCTTGTCTTCCGTCATCTGATTCTTCTTCATCACGTTGATGCAGGCGTTGATCATGCCCGGCGATCCGCAGAGATAGCCCTCAAGCCCCTTCGACTTGTCCATCGTGCCCTGGAGGTAACGGTCGAGCACATCGGTGATGAGTCCGACATCGCCCTTCCAGTTCTCCTCGGGCTTGGGTTCGGAGAGCGCGGGTACGAAGTGAAACCTCGGCCAATCAGCCGCCAGCGCCGCCATCTCGTCAAGATAGAACATGTCTTTCGTCGTGCGCGCGCCGAAGAAATACCAGATTTCCTTTTCCGGGAAGGCGCCCGTTTCCTTCATGTGGTGCAGCATGCTCTTGAAGGGCGCCATGCCCGAGCCGCCCGCCACGCAGATCATCGAAGCGGGGGTATCGTGGATGCGGAATTCGCCGAAGGCGCCCACGAGTTCCACCTTGTCGCCCACCTTGAGCTGCTTGTGCACCCATGTCGTGGCGATGCCCCCGGGCACGAGGCGGATCAGCAATTCCACGTGCTTCCTGTCGCTCGGCCTGGAAGACATCGAGTAGGCGCGCTGCACCGACTCCGTCATCTCCCCATAGGGCGGAACGACGATCTGTACATACTGGCCGGCCTGGAACTCGATCTCCTGACCCTCGAGGGCGAAGAGCACTTCCTTGATGTCGTAGGTGAGGTCCTTGATGTTTTCCACTCTGGCGGCGAATTTCTTGACGGAGAAAAGCTCTTCGGGCAGCTCGATCTCGAGATTCTTGCGCACCTTCACCTGGCAGGCGAGGCGGATGTTCTCCTCGATCTCCTTGGGTGACAAATAGGGCATCTCCGTGGGCAGGTGAGGGCCTACGTCGGTGATCACCTTGCACTTGCAGGCGCCGCAGGAACCTCGGCCTCCGCAGGCGGAAGGGACGAAAATACCCTCGGCGGCGAGGGTGCCGAGGAGAGGCGAGCCGCCCTTCACGTTCAGCTTTTTCTTTCCATTGATGGTGACATCCAGCTGACCGTAATTGTTGAGGAACTTGTCCAGGACGGCGATGATAAAGGCGAGAACGGTCGAAACGCCTGCTACGGCGAGGGGACCTACAAGAATTGGGCTCATGCTTCCCCCCTCACTGTACGGCTATCATGCCGGAAAAGCCGATAAACGCCATCGCCATAAAGCCGATGGTGACGAGGGTGATGCCCGTGCCCTTCAAGCCCGCGGGAATCGCCGTATTTTTGTCCAGCTTCGTGCGGATGGAGGCGAGAAGCATTATGGAAAGCCACCAGCCCGCTCCCGAGCCGAAGCCGAAAACCACCGCCTGGAGGAAGTTGTAGCTGCGTATCTGCATGAAGAGGATGACGCCGAGGACGGCGCAGTTGACCGTGATGAGAGGCAGGAAGATGCCCAGGGCCAGGTAGAGGGAGGGCGAGAAGCGGTCGATGATCATCTCCAGCATCTGCACCACGCCCGCTATAACGATGATGAAAATGATGAAGGAGAGATACTCGATCCCGAGCGGCTTGATCATGTAGGTGAGCACAGCCCAGCAGATGGCCGAGCAGAGGCCGATCACCATGGTCACGGCGATCCCCAGGCCCATCGAGCTCTTGAAATCCTTGGAGATCGAAATGAAGGAGCAGGTGCCCAGGAAGTTGGCGAGAAGGATGTTGCTCGTCAGGATGCTGGCGAGGAAAAGAGGAAGAAGTCCTACACTTGGCGCGTTCATATCACTTCGCTCCTTTCTTTGCGGCTTCGGCCTTGGCCTTGTACGAGTTGGCCGCCCAGAGGGCCAGGGCCACGAGGAAGAAGGCCGAGGGAGCCATCACCATGATCGTCCAGGGGGTGAAGTTTTCTCCCACAACCTTGAACCCGAGGACTGAGCCGAAACCGAGGAATTCCCTTATGAGGGCGAGGCAGACGAGAACCCAGCCGTAGCCGAGGCCGTTGGCCACTCCGTCCAGGAAGGAGAGCCAGGGCTTGTTGCTCATGGCGAAGGCTTCGGCGCGGCCCATCAGTATGCAGTTCGTGATGATGAGGCCGACATAGGGCCCGAGCTGCTTGGATACGGCGGGAGCGTAGGCTTTAAGCAGAATGTCCACGATGATGACGTAGAAGGAGTGGATGAGGACGGTGATGATCATGCGCACCTTGCGGGGCATGAAGTCCTTGATGAAGGAAAGGGTGAGGCTGCCCATGGCGGTGGCGAAGGTGACGCCGAACACCATGATCAGGGTGTTGCGCAGATTGTTGGTGACGGCGAGCGTGGAGCAGATGCCCAGCACCTGCACGAAAATGGGGGTGTTGGTCCAGAGTCCGTCCTTGAACACTTTTTTCGCGGGGCTCATGGCGCTCATAGGCTGCCTCCGATCTGTTTGACGGTGACGAGGGCTTTCGCCACCAGGCTCTGCACGAAGTCAGAGGTGCGGCTCGCCCCGGTGACGGCGTCCACCCGGGAATTCTCCTTGTCGGGATCGCCCTTGCCAGAGCCCTGGTTAACGGTGATTTTCCCGTCGGCTCCCACTTTTTCGCCTGCGAACTGGGCGCTGAACCAGGGTTCGCCGATGCGGCCTCCCAGGCCCGGCGTTTCCTGCTGGTCGAGGATTTCCAGGCCTTTGACGCGTTCAGCCTTGGGATCGGCGGCGAGAATGGCTGTTATCGGACCCCAGAGCCCGGCGTTCGTTATCTTCACCGCCACAAAGGCTGAACCATCTATCGTTGTCGAGTAGGCGGCCATGCCGGGAGCGGGTTCGGGCAGTTCCTTCACGAGGCTCGAGTACTTCGATTCGACATCGGCCTTGGAGGTGGACAAATCGGCGAGGCCGAAGGCCTTGAGGACGGCGTAGTGGGAGGCATAGCGCTGGTTGGCCTTCACTTGGCTTATGGTAGCCTGGTTCGCCACGGCCAGGATGACGACGAAGACCGCGCAGGCCACGAAGGTAAAGGCGACGACATACCCGATGGCTTCTTTTTTAAGCTTCATTTCGCGCCTCCCTTGGCCGGGGCCGCGGGCTTCTTCATGCCGTCGACGCCCATGTCGATGAGGGTGGCGAAAGTGTTGCCGAAGAGGATGGCGAAGCTCGTGCCCTCCGAGAAGGCCGAAAAGCTGCGTATCACGACGACGGTGGCGCCGATGAGGGCGCCGTAGATGTAGTGGGATGCGGGTCGTTTGGGCGCCGACACGGGGTCGGTGGCCATGAATACGGTGACGAAGAGGAAGGAACCGGCGAGGAGGCTCTCCATGGGCAGGGCCCGTGCGACGCCGCCATAGTAAAGTGCCGCGTTCAGCGCGGCGGCGGCCGCTATCGACGACACGATGATGCGCCAGCTCGCCGTCTTGGTGGCGACGAGGTAGACCGCCGCCGCGGCCACGAGGAGCACCATGCCTTCACCCAAGGCTCCCGTGCGCTGCCCTAACAGCAGGTTCAGGATGCCAACGCTCTGGCCGGAGCGCATGGCCGCGAGCGGCGTCGCCGAAGCGACGGCATCGACGGCGCCTATGCCGAAGCTGCCGAAGCTCGTATAGGAAGCCGACAGGACGACGGCAAAGGAGATATACACGAAGGCCCGTCCCGTGATGGCGGGATTGAAGATGTTGCGGCCGAAGCCGCCGTACACGCCCTTTCCCATGGCCACGGCGAAGACGATGCCGACGCCGAGGATCCAGAGCGGCGTTCGGGGCGGGAAGGCGAGGGCGTAGAGCGCGCAGGTGACGAGGACAGCCTCGCTCACCTTGCCGGATTTTTTCCGCTCGAAAATCCATTCCGTCCCGACGCCGAGGACAAAGACGACAAGGGCGGAAAGCAGGGCCCTATAGCCGTACATCCAGATTGTATAAAGATATATTGGCACGAGAGCGTAGAGAACTCGACGCATCATCGGCTGTTTTAGAAATTTGAGCACGGTGGAGTTCCTCCTCGCGGATAGAGTAGTATAGAGAAGGAAAAATTGCAAACAAAAAGCGGGGGGATGATATGGACACGCAGCTGACCTTCGATGCCGACGAAAGTCTGAAAGGCCTGAGCATAGGTGTTGTGGAAGCGAAAGGCCTCGACTGGTCGGCGATGCCTCCAAGCTTCGCGGAGCCGAACGGCGGGCCATTCGACCAGGTTCTCGCGGAATCCAGGGCGAAAGGCGAAGCCCTCGTCTCCGCCACCCGCAAGGCGGCCGTGCGCTCAATGCTGCGCCACGGAGCCTACAAACCCGCCGGAAGAGCCAAGCCCTCCAGCGAATACCTCCTCCAGGCCCTCCTGGAAGACGATTTCCCTGCCGTCAACTACTTTGTCGACGCAGTCAATGTCGTCAGCCTCATCTCCGGCTACCCGATCAGCATCATCGACCTCGAGAAAGCCGGCCCCGACCTTCTGCTGCGCCGAGCCCGCGCCGGCGAGAACTACATCTTCAATGCCGGGGGACAGACCATCGACCTCACCGACCTCCTCTGCGTCTGCCGGCGCGCCGATGGTGCCAACGCCGGAGCCAGCGACGGAGCCTACAGCCCCACGGCTAACCCCGTGCGCGATTCCATGGCCACGAAACTCTTCCCCGGCGCCGCCTCCGCCGTCGCCTTTATCTACGCCCCGGCGGGCGCGGAAAACGCCGATCTGGAATCGGCTTGCGCGCGCCTCGCGGAGTTCCTCGGTCATGCCTCGGCTGCCGCCGAATGGCGGGTTATTGCCACAAGCTAGGCAACGCGATACCATCAGCCCCGATGCAAATGCTGGATTCGAGCGACGAAAACCTCAGGAAGGCCGGCGCGGCCCTGGCCGCGGGCAAGCTCGTCGCCATACCCACCGAAACCGTCTATGGCCTCGGCGCCGACGCCTTCAACGCCGTGGCCGTCGCCCGCGTTTTCGAGGCCAAGGCAAGGCCATCCTTCGACCCCCTCATCGTCCACATAGCGAGCATCGCCGACATCAACAGGGTGGCCGCGGCCTTTCCCCCCAAAGCCAGGCGCCTTGCCGAGGCCCTCTGGCCCGGCCCCCTCACCATGATACTGCCCAAGAGGGCGGAAGTGCCCGACATCGTCACTTCCGGCCTGGACACGGTCGCCGTCCGTTTCCCCTCGCACCGCCTTGCTCAGAAAATCATCGCCTACTCGGGCACCGTCATCGCTGCGCCCAGCGCCAACCCCTTCGGCTACATATCGCCCACCACGGCCGCGCACGTAGCCCGCACCCTGGGCGACCGCATCGATTACATCGTCGATGGCGGGCCCTGCGCCGTGGGCGTCGAATCCACCGTCATCGACATGACAAGCGATCCGCCCGGCCTTCTCAGGCCGGGCGGCATGCCCCTCGAGCGCATCCGCGACATCGTGGGCGATGTGCTCCTGCCCCGGAAAAAAGGCGGACCCATCGCCAGCCCGGGCCAGCTGAAAAGCCACTACGCGCCCCGCGCGAAGCTGTATCTGTACGACTGGAAGAGCCTCCCCGACAGCGTCGCGGCCAGCGCCCCCGCGACCGCCAGCGACCTTTCGGCGGCCATCGTCTTCGACTCCGGCCGCGCCGCGGCTTTAACAAGGTCGGGGCGATTCTCCCGCATCTGCGTGCTTTCGGAAAAAGGCGATATGGCGGAAGCCGCCGCGCGCCTCTTTGCCCTCCTCCACGAACTCGACAGCCTGGGCTTCGACGTCATCCACGCCGAGCGCGTTCCCGAGGAGGGGCTTGGGCGGGCGGTCAACGACAGACTCAGCCGGGCCTCAAAAAAATAGGAGAATACGCAACGACGCCGAGATTTGATTGACAAACAATGTTCTAAAAGCCAACAATGAGGCCAGCATGACAACAGCCCGGTTTATCATTACTGCACTCCTCTTCTTTTCCTGCGGAGTTCTTTTTTTTGTCAGCATTCTGGCTCTCCGAAAGCGCTTCTCTTCGGGGCTTCCCTCGCTGCTGCTCGCGCTCGCTATCCTGTTCGTAGCCTTCTACGATATAGGCTACGCCATGGAGATCAATGCCACCGGAATCGCCGAAACCTTCTTCTGGGTCAAGTTCCAACACCTCGGTATCCAGCTCATTACTCCCACCTGGCTGCTTTTCGCTCTCCTCATCGTAAAAAAGAGAAGATACATTCCTTTTTCCATCATCGCTCTTATCTACGCCTTGCCAATCGTCGCCCTCGTGGCCTCCCAGACCTTGGGAGGGCTCAATCTGCTCCACCCGAATCCTGGGCTGGCCGATGGGGAACTGCTTTCGCGGTTTGTCTACGACCGAGGATGGGCAATGTACCTGACCATCATCGTCCAGAGCGGTTTTCTGATTGCCAGCATTACAATTTTCTCCATCAGCCTCGCCAGGGGATTTCCCATACCCTCCAGCCAGTCGGCCATCTACCTTTTGGGTACGGTTTTGCCCCTGATCTCATCCCTCGCCTACAATTTCGGACTCACCCCCTACAATGCCGACACGACACCCCTTGTTCTGGGCTTCAGCGTCATATTCTTCATGATAGGCTTTTTCAGGGTAGGGCTTCTCGATATTGTGCCCCTCGCCCGCGACGTCATCTTCGAAGGCCAGGGCGACGGGGTCCTTGTCATCGATCGCAGGGGAAGGCTCACCGATTCGAATCAGGGCATACGTTCGATTCTACCGGCCCTCGACACCACAGAGCCAGGCACTTTGGCACGAGAAACATTCACCGGTCATGGGGCTCTGGAGGAACTTCTGGATCGCGATCCTCCCGCCACCGTCGAGTACGAAGTGGCCAAACTCTCCGGTTCGCGCATCTATCATGTCACTTCAGCCCACCTCCATGGAGCCTCGGGCAAGAACCTGGGCAAACTTCTCACCTTTCACGATGTGACGGAAATGAAGGAACTGCAGCGGCGTCTGGAAACATTGGCCACCCATGATGAGCTCACAGGGCTCTGGAACCGACGCTACCTCAACGATGCTGCGGCCAGGGAAGTGGAAAAAGCCAGGGCCGAGGGCAGCGAGTTTTCCGTGATCATGATGGATCTGGATCATTTCAAGAAGATCAACGATACCTACGGCCACGCGGCGGGCGACCATGTCCTTATAGCGGTGGCCAAAGCCAGTCAGAGTTCGCTGCGGCATGACGATATCGTCGGGCGCTTTGGAGGGGAAGAGTTCCTCGTGCTTTTGCCGAATACGACAGCAGAGGCCGCGAAGATCGTGGCGGAAAAACTCAGGGCGGCGATCGAAGCCTGCCGCGCCACCTACGACGGCCAGAAGCTCAGCGTTACGGTCAGCCTCGGCATAGCCTCTTTTAGCCCGACCTGCTCCACCCTCAAGGATATTCTCATCGCCGCCGACCTCGCCCTCTACAGAGCCAAGGATTCGGGGCGCAACTGCGTCTGCTGAACTTCCGTATCCGCCGTCGCCGGTAGCGGTGTCGCCTTGACCAGGTAATCGAGCAGGGCTCCAGGCTCAATGCCGTAATGTATTTTCCCGTAAGCCAGGCTCGCCTGGATGATATTCTTCGCGTATTGCCTCGGCTGTGCCAGGTGGAGGGTCTCGAGGAGTATGTCGTCGGCCAGCTCGCCCGACTCCTTCGCCCAGGCCAGCATCCGGCTGGGGCCGGCGTTGTAGGCGAACATCGCGCGCATCGGCTTGCCGCCGAAACGATTCAGCATGTACGAGTAGTACGTCATCCCTATCCTGACATTGTCGGCCGGATTCGTGAGGGAGTATCCCGTCATTTTCAGACCCTTCGCCGTTTCGGCAGCCGTCGCCGGCATAAGCTGGGCCAAGCCCACCGCTCCCGCATAGGAAACCACCTTGGGGTCGAAAACGCTCTCCGAACGGATGATGCCATAGGCCAGCGCCTCGGGAATCCCGGGTATGGCGGCGCCTGCCGCGACGATGTCGTTCCAGGCCTTGGGGTAGACGAGACCGTAAAGATCGGGGTACTGGGAGCCCGCCCCCCGGTTCACCGCGTCGCGAGCCAGCCTCAGGGCGGCGTTGTGCTGGCCTTCCGTTGAAAGATCGAAGGCCAAGCCGACAATCAATGCCCTGTCGACGCTGCCCAGGAAATTCAGGGCCAGGGCCGAGGCCATCTCGTCGAGGTCGTAATTGAGGTAGTTCCTGATAAGGGAGAGGGAAGCCTGGCTGCCGTTGCCGTTCGATGTCGAGCCGGAAGCGGCGCTTGCGGCGAGAAGAGCGGCGGCCGAGGGCCGCGCCGCGACAGAGCTCGCCTCGCCGCTGTCCGTACCACCTTCCGCTGTCCTGGAAAGATCGGGCATGTTCGCCAGATAGGGCGGCGCAAGCTTGAGCCGCCATGCCGACATCGTTCGGTAGTACTCCTCGGCATCCTGGTTTTCGAGAATTTTCCTGAAATACTCGCCGGCCAGCCCGGCCTTATCTTCCTCGGTTCTGTCCCTCGCGAGGGCCAGGTTCTCCTCGACAAGCCTGCCGCACTGATACAGCAGCCTCGTTCGCATGCCCGGAGAAACCTTCTCGCCGATGAGGATGAGAAGCGAAAGCACATCGTCCCAGGATTTTTCCTTTAAAAGCAGCCTGTCGTAGGATTCGACAATATCGTCGAAATAGGCCGGATTCTTCCAGTGAATAGAGGCTTCCACGAGAGCCCCCAGTTCGAGGGAGCGCCTGGCGCCCGCCTCCGTTTCGGCACCGGCCTCGAAGCTGGCGATATCCTCGGCCGCCAGACGTCGCATCGTAATATCGAGCCAATACCAGAGGGCTCCGTCGGCATCGCCATCGGAAGGCGCCCTCTCGCTCAAATCCAGGAAAAGAATGGCGGCATCCTGGCTTTGTCCGGCCGAAAGCCAGAGCCTGGCCAGGTAATAGGCTGCCACCCAGAGCCTTTCCTCGGGCTTTCCCGAGCCCAGAGTCGCGATAATAGCCTCAGGCGTCTTAGCCTCCGCCCCGGGGAAATACTCAAGGAAAAAGGCTATGCCCTTATCATAAGCCCCAGCGTTGACAAAGGACTTGCCCGTTTCGGACATCAGCAGCCTCGACACACTGAGGTCGTGAAGGGAGGCGGACGCTTTAATCGCTTCCTCGACCGCTTCGGCGTATCCCTTGTCGCGGTAGGCGGCACGCAACAGGCAGAGATGTCGCGTCGCCTCATCCATCTCGGGCGCCGAAGCGGCCAGGCGAAGGGTTTGGCCTGCCCAGGCATCGAGGGTTGACTGCTTGAGGTAGGGAAGGGCCTTGGGCCACCAGGAAAAATCCCCCAGCGCAGCCATCGATGAATACTCGTAGAAGGCTAGCTCGCTCGCCTTCGACTTTGCCGTCGAAGGCAGGGCGGCGCGCAGTTCCCCTATCGCCTTCAGCGCTCCCGCGTAATCCTTCATGGCCAGGCGATCCGTCAACAGTGTCCGGTAAACATCCCAATCTGCGCCGAAATACTCCAGCCAGAGCGAGGAGAGGGCCTGAAGGTCGGCCGATCGTCCTCCGTTCTTTGCCCCTTCGATAAGGGCCCTGCCGGCCTCCCTGGCGGCGGCCTTTTCCCCGAAGTGAAAGGCGAGGCTGTACATGAAATCGACGAGCTGCTTGGTATCGGCGGCGGTGCCTAGGCTTTGTTCCAGCTTTTTGGCCTCATAGTACCAGGCTTCGGCGCCCAAACCATCGGCAGTTAAGGGCAGGGAAGGGGGAATTGGTTCTACGGAAAGAACAGCCGGAGGAATCTCCAAGGGAATCTCGACAGGAATGGATTCAGGATTTTCGTTAGGAATTTCCACAGGAACCGAGGGTGAGAGTTCTTGGGACGTCACCCCTCCCGTGGACATGATGAGGAGTAATAACAGCAGCCAGAGAGTTCGTCTGTGGGTCATAGTGCCTAGATGCGCGCAACCGCGACGAGGCTGTCGGCCTTGTCGTCGTAAGGCCTTCCATCGAGGCCGCCGAAAATATCCACCGAGGCGAAGCCCGCCTCCTTCAAAGCGTTTTTCATCTCAAGGCCCGAATAGAGTCGTAGAACGAAGGATCGGTCGATCAAAGTCGAGCCTTTTCGCAGGATCCAGCGGTTCAATTCGCCCTCCCAGTCGCCTACCACCTCGTACTCCGACCTCACCTGCCAGCCCGCCCTCTCGAATTCCTCGTCGCGGACAAAATCCCTGGCTGCCGTTTCCTTGCCTGTCGTTTCGATCACAAGGCATCCCCCCGGCACGAGATTCCTGGCCGAATTTTTCAGAAGAAGGACATCTTCCTCACGCGTCGCGAAATAGCCGAAACTCGTAAAAAGATTGATGCAGAGATCGTAGCTGCCGGGTCTCAGAAAACGGCGCACATCCTCCCTCAGGAATTCAGGGAAAGCGGCAGCGCCATCGCCGAGGACAGCTTCGGCCGTCTCCTTCGCGGCGTCGAGGTAGGCGCGGGTCAGGTCGACTCCCGTCACCCTGTAGCCCCGGCTCGCCAGTTCCACCGAGTGTCTGCCCACCCCGCAGCAGATATCCAGAATCCTCCCGCCGGGGGGACAGGAGGAAAGTTTCAGAAGATTGTCCACCACCGTGGGCACTTCGGCCCACCTGGCCTCATCGAACATGAGGGGAGCGTAGGTTACCCAGAAATCCTCGTCCTCAAACCACTCATGTGTCGTCAAAGCGCCTTGTGCTCCACCACAAGGGTCATGGCGTAGCTGAGTATGTCCATATCCAGCTCGCCCGAGGCTTCCGAGAGGATATCGCGCAGTTCACGCCAGTCCTCGTCCGAAAGCGGGCTGCCGTCGTAATCCTGAAGGAAAATCCCCGCGATGACGAGAAGCCACGCAACCGCGCTCCCTGCGTCTTTAACCTGCCTGTCCGCGAAGCTCTGGAGGATACCCTCGCGCGCCGTCTGCGGCAGGAAGCCGAAATACCGTTCGACACAGGCCTTGAAATGGGCCGCGCGGGTGCCTTCGGGCAGCTTCCCCGCCTCGGCCAGCGAACGCTCAAGGTCGTTTCTTGTCTTTTCTGAAGGTTTCATCCCTACGATTATCGGCATCGTGGCGCCCGCGCTTGATCGGCAAAGGCCCTGTGATCCTGTCAACAAATTCACGTTACCGCCAAAAGAATGACAAAGTCATAG
>CAYXUF010000035.1:0-26333 GCA_964468155.1 uncultured Treponemataceae bacterium | reverse complement strand
AAGTACAAGGACGAGGACGGCAAGAACAAGTACGTCCACATGCTCAACGGCACGGCCATCGCCTGCTCGCGCGGCATCATCGCCGTCATGGAGAACTTTCAGCGCGCCGACGGATCCATAGCCATCCCCCCGGCGCTCGTGCCGTACTGCGGCTTCAGCGAGATAAGGCGGTAGCGCGCACTATCTAAAGGGGAAGCGGGCTATGGCCAGGATTCAGCGCCCTGGTTCTGCGAATCGAATTCCCACTATCTTCATCATTCGTTCGCCCAGAGGGAGCCGTACAGAAACAAAATCTCCAGCTTTTCTGCCGATCAGGGCCTTGGCCACCGGGCTCGCCCAGCTGACGTATCCCCTTTCGGGATCGCTCTCGTCGACGCCGACGATACGATACTCGACCTCTCGCGGAGTGCCGTCGGTGCCACCTTCTTCGCGCACGCGAACAACGAGGCCGAATACGGCACGCTCAGTGCCGGAAGGGGGATCGACCACGGTAAGGATGGATTTCATCCTGCTGAGGTAGGAGATGCGCCTGTCGATTTCCGATACTTTGCGAATATGCTCGGATTTGGCGGCAGGAGCGGCCGAGGCGAGAGCGCCGGCAGCCTGAGGCCTTTCCTCATCGACGAGCCTGCGCAGTTCATCGGCCATGCGCATAGCCCCTTCGGGCGTCATGTAGTTTTTTGCCCCCGGAGGCAAGGGCAGGGGGATATCGTGCATGCTGTCGGTTTCGTCAGAACCGGCATCCTCATCGACAAAGGCTCTGCTCATCTCAAATCTTGGTGATGTACGAGGAAATTTCCTTTCGCCAGGCTTGCTTTTCCCCTTCCTTTTCCCAGCGAATCCGACGCTTTACCACGAAGGCCCCGTCGTTGCCGTTCTTGAATCCCACAACCCCAAAATTGCCCGCGCCGAGATAGACAACCTTTTCGCCTGGCTCGAGGGTTTCGGCGACCGCCACTCTTTCGAGGGCGCACTCAAAGTGGACGGGTTCACCCGATTCCTTGTCGGCAACAGCTCCCGAAAGGTCAAAAATGGGTTTGGCGCAGAGGGCGCAATTCTTGACGGGCGCAGGCTTGCGCGGCTCTTCCTTGCGTACGCCCAATGTGGAAGTATCGCGCTGGCTCCGGCCGGTCTGACTCTGCCCCCGACCGGCTTGGGTCTGGCCGCCCTTGGGGTGGTTGCCGTGCCGGGGATTCCCGGGGCGCTGGGGCAACTTTTTCCCGCCCTCGCCTGGCAAGCCCTGATTTTTACCGCTATTGTTCATCGTTTTCCTTCTTTTTAAGGGTACTTGTCAGAAAGTTGGCAATCCGATTTACCGCCCCATCCACATAGGTATCGTCATTCAATTTATGGCGCATCTCGTGGAGCTTGTAAATGTCCTGACGCGTGGAGCCCGCGAGCAGGCTGTCGGTGGCATGCTTGGTTCCCGGATTGGAGCCAGCCCATGACAACGAATCTCTTCCGAAGCTATCCTTTTTCTTCATACCGTCTCGTCGAACGCTCCTTCGTAACGCTTGGGCTGTCTGTCCGGAGAAAGAAGGAAAACATCATAGCGGATTTTCTTCCCATTATATTGTCGATACTTTGAGAGGAAAATTTTAGATGTTTCGATGATCCTCCGGATTTTACCCTTGTCGATGGAGTTTTCAAGATCCAGGGAGCCGTTCCTGCTCCACCTCTTGACTTCGACGAAAGCGAGAATGCCCTCCTTCATGGCGACAAGATCGATCTCGCCCCTTCCAGCCTTGAAATTGCGAGCGAGGATAGTCCATCCCTCGGCCTCCAGAATCGCGAGGGCGAGCCCCTCGCCTGCCCTGCCGAATGCGGAGGCTGAATCAGAATCGTCCATACAGGTTAGACGCGCGCGCGGATAGCCCGTACTTCAATTTCGAAGCCTGCAATAAAAAAAGCCCGGAATATTCCGGGCTTTCTATTCAAGGCTGGCAGGAAGATTCCCGAAAAATGCTTATTCTGTCTTTGCTGCCGGCGCTTCTTGCTTCTTGGAAACGATAAGCTCCTTGACCTTGGCCTTCTTGCCGACCTTGGTGCGGATATAGTAGAGCTTGGCTCTTCTGACCTTGCCGCGGCGGAGAACTTCGACATTCTCGACGCGGGGTGAATTGAGCGGGAAAACGCGCTCGACGCCCACGCCGTAGGAATTCTTCCTCACGGTGAAGGTCTTCGCCACGCCGCCGTTCTTGATCGCGATGACGAGGCCTTCGTATGCCTGCACGCGCTCGGTCTTGCCTTCGACGATTTTAAAACTCACGCGAACGGTGTCACCCACGTTGAACGCGGGGAGCTCACTCTTGATCTGTTCGGCCTGAATGGACTGTACCAGGTTCATGCCAACCCCCTTCATCGATTACTTCACGCAATAAGCCGCCCACTTCTTGGGGCAGCCTGTCCTCTGACAAAAGCTCGGGGCGGTAGGCCAGCGTCTTGGCGATGCTCGCCTTCAATCTCCACCGTGCGATTTGTGCATGGTTCCCCGAAACGACAACGTCGGGGACTTGCATCGTATCATAAATGGCAGGGCGTGTATACTGGGGATACTCGAGAAGCCCCTTCGAGAAGCTCTCTTCCTCCAGCGATTCGCCCGAAATAACGCCTGGACGAAGCCTGTAAATGGCGTCCACGAGAACCATCGCGGCGATCTCGCCGCTGGACAGCACATAGTCGCCGATCGAAATCTCGTCCGTGATCCTGCTGTCGATTATGCGCTGGTCGACGCCCTCGTAGCGGCCGCAGAGGATCACGAGGTTCTCTTCCCTCGACAACTCCTGGGCCATGGCCTGGTTGAAAAGCCTGCCCGAAGGCGTGACGAAAACCGTCCTTACCTCAGGCGAACCGGCGGCGGCGAGTGCCCTGTCGAGGGGTTCGGGCTTCATCAGCATGCCGGCGCCGCCTCCGAAAACCTCGTCGTCGCACTTGCGGTGCTTGTCGGTGGCGTAATCCCTGATATTGACAAGGGAATAGTCGATGAGGCCTGCGGCCACGGCTCGTTTCATGATCGACGCCTCGAAATACGCCTTCACGATCTCGGGGAAGAGGGTCAGGATAGTGTACTTCATTCCAGGAGCCATCCGGCGAGGAGCTCGATGCTTCCCGCCTCGCAGTCCACGGCGCCGATAAATTCGCTCCGGAAGGGAACGAGGACGTTGGCGCCCCCGGCGGCTGGCCGTATCTCCAGAAGGGGATCGGCGCCGCCGTCCAGGACTCCGACCAGTTCACCCGCGGTCCTGCCGTCGAAGAGAAGCTTCATGCCGACGAGATCGTGGATGTAGTATTCGTTGTTTTTAAGCGGGCTGGCCTGATCCCGCGGCAACAGTATCTCCAGGCCGGTGAGGGCCTTCGCCTTTTCGGGCGACTCGTAGCCCTCGAAGACCATGCTCATGCCCCAATCCCCAACCTGCGATGATTTTATACGCATTACCTTGGATTGCCCATGATTCTCCGCCGGCGCGAGAACTGCGGTTGTAAGTTTTTTCAGATGATCGTATTCGCCCGAATAGCTGTGCAGTTTCAGCGAGCCGTCGACGCCCCGAGGGGCGCCAAGCTTGGCCACGGCGAGAATTTCGGGGTCGGGAGCTTTATTCATCGGAAGGGATCAGTCCAGGATCTCCAGGATCACGCGCTTGGACTGGGCCGAGGAGCAGGCCGAAAGGATAGTCCTTATAGCCCTGGCTATTCTTCCATTCTTGCCGATCACCTTGCCGATGTCGACGTCGGCGACCTTGAGCTCCAGGATCGTCGATTTCTCGCCTTCGATAACCTTGATTTCCACGGCATCGGGCTCGTCGACGAGGGATTTCACAATATATTCAACCAGATCGCGTTCCACGTAATTCTCCTTGACGAAACATACAAGTCAACCGCGCAGGTCGTCGATTCGACCCAGGAGGCCTAGCCCAGAAGGCCTAGCCTGGCGGGCTTATTTGACCTGTATATTCTTCTTGTTGAGCAGGGAACGAACGGTGTCGGAAGGCTGGGCGCCGCGGGCGAGCCAGAACTTGGCCTTGGCCTCATCGATCCTGATCTGCTTGTCTTCCGCTTCGATGGGATGATAAAGACCGATTTCGTCGATCGTCCTCGAGTCGCGGGGCGACCTCGAGTCCATGATGACCATGCGGTAGTAGGGACGTGCTTTCGCGCCGAATTTCTTGAGCCTTATCTTCACGCTCACGGATTCCTCCTGGACAGTATGGGAAATTGGACCCTGCTTGCGAAACACGTACCCCCGGGTACAGGATCCGAATCGGGGAAATGCGCTCGGAATTTATAACCCAACGCCGCCATTAAGTCAACTCATCGCGAGGACGCGTTTCAGGAACCGAGGCACTCCCTGATGGTCAGCTTTCTGGCTCCCCGCGCCGGAAGGGCGGCGGCCAGAAGGGGAAAGAGGGCGCTCATGGCCGCAATGGCCAAAAGCCGCGCCGGGAAGAGCTGGGGCCGTATGGATTCCGGGAAATTGCCGCCGATGTCCGAAAACTCGAAGCGGATGCCGAGACCTGAGGCCTGCAGGATCCAGATCGTCAGCATGCCCAGGCCCAGGGCGGCGATAGCCGCGGCCAGCGAGGTGATCAGTGTCTCGGCGTAGATGAGGGCGCCAGATTGCCTGGTGCTGAGCGCGATGGCGCGCAGCGTCCCGAGATCCCGCACGCGGTCCTGCACCGACAGAAGAATGGCATTGGTCATGCCGACGCCGGCGACGAGGACGAAAATCGCCATCATGCCGGCCAGGAAGATATCCAGAAACTCGAACATGGCGGCGTAGCTCGAGGAAATCGCCGAGAATGGCCGCACTTCGAGCATCGCCTCCCCCTCCAGCGCGGCCATGACCGACCGGACGGCGGCCGGCTCGGCCTTGCTGCCCAGCGGCTTGGCATTATCACCCGAGACGAACCAGAGCGAAATGGCGGCAGCCTTGCCCTCCAGGCCAAAAACGGGGGCGAAACTGGCCAGGTCCACGACGCAGCCTGTTCCCTCGGGCAGGGAAGCCTCGCGGACTAGGCCTATGATCTTCGTCTCCATCATGGAGAAGGAACCGTAAGCGTCGTTTCCGAGGAGGATGAGGGCATCGCCGACCGCGAGGCCGATCCTACGCGCGAATTTCTCGTCGAGGAGGGCTCCCCGTTCGGCCGGATCGAGAAAATAATGGCCGGCCACGATGGCCGATCGTGCGTCGGCAAGCATGGGATTGGCCGGGGCGTAGGCTGGCCCCGAACCGGGCGCCTGTCCCTTCAAGGAAGAGCGCGCGTAGGCTTCGACGGCGAGGACGGCCGCGGGTTTGGAAATCTCGCCGTTGGAGAGCATGCACCCCGTCAGCGCCGATGGGGAAAGGATAATCTCCGTTCCGGGAGAAGCAGCGGCCGCGGCGGCCGACAGCATGGTGTCCATGACGCCTTCGGCGTCGTCGATGACGAGATCCATGGGCATCGCCTCGGCGGAGTCCAGATAGCCGGCCGCGTGGAGGTCCAGATGGCCGCTCTGGCTTACAACCCTCTCGATGGATGAAGCCGCGAAGCCCTTCATATAGGCGTCGATCAGCATGACGCAGAAGGCTCCGCAGAAAAGAATGAGAAAAGACTGGATCGTCCGCTTGCGGTAGCGGAGCACGTTGCGCCAGGCAAGGAACAGCACTAGCTTGATGGAATTCATGTCGTCTCCCTCTTAGAAGAAATACTCCAGGGAAAGGCCCGCCAGGTACTCGTTCGGCAGCTGCGGTGTCCATTTTTCGGGACGGTAGTTCCAGGCGGCCTTCGCGTGCAGCACGAGGAAATCCCCTATATTCCAGGCCGAATCGAACGCAATTCGAGCGGCCAACGTGTCGATATCGACCAACGCTGACAGCGAGGTGGCGTTGTCGTCGACGCTTCTCGATAGCTGCGCGAACCCCTGCCAGCCGTACCCCGGATTCGCGTAACTCGCTTCGACGATGGCGAAGAAATCGCCCAACCTTCGGTTCACGCTGAAAGCCCAACCGTATCCATTTTCGGTTTCCGTGGAGATCGAGGCCCCGGGAAGCGACAGCTCATCGTATCCGGGGCTCCTGTACGTCCCCTCTGCCCCGATCACGAAACCGGCGAGATCAAGGCTTAGCCAGAGGCCGCCCGCCATGGGCAGCTTCCCTCCCGGCGCCGCCCCGCCCAGGCGACGGAAGTCCCCGGAGATTCCGAGCTCTGTCGCGCCCAGGATTCCGGAGCCGGGGGCGAAGAAGCTGATCCGTCCATGGGCGCTCGATTCCCCGATGTCGAAGAAACCGACCGACGAAGAACCTGCCACATCAGAAGGAAACAGCAGGGCGGCGTCCACGGCGAGGGAATAGTGAAGATCCCCGCCGCCCTTCATCGCGAGGAGAGGCTGCATTTCAAGCGCCAGGCCGTCGACCCCTATCTTGCCGGCGCGGCTCTCGAAGGGGCTTTTTGCGGCGAGGGAATTCGCGGGATTGAAGGCGACGCAGGGCCCGTAGCGCAGGGGAAAACGGCCGAAGCGCAGGTTCGCGAAGGGCGCAGGGTTCCACTCACCCCAGGCTTCGTCAAGGGAAATATCCCAGCCGCCCGTTGCGGCGTCGAGGCTGGTCCATAGCCCCGCGAAAAAACGGGCCTTGTCGCCGCCTTGGGACAGCCGCGCTGTCGCCGAAGTCCGGGAATACCAGTCCCTTGTCGAGGCGTCGGGGATGCCGCTCCTGAATCCTATGTAACCGGTTTCGTTCAGCGCCGAGCCGGAAAGCTTCAAGGAAGGGTCGCCGTTCTGGGCCGACACCGCTGCGCCGAGCGCGCACAACGCGAGGCAGAAAAGAAGACGTTTCATGCTATGTGGCCCTCCACAACCTCGATGCGCGTTATGCGCCCGTCCTCCAGATAGACCCGCCGGTCGAGGTAGGGCAGGACGCGCGGGTCGTGGGTGGAAAGGAGAAACGTGGTCTTCATTTCGTGGTTCATCTCGTGCATCAGCTCCAGCACATTCCGCCCGTTTTCGCCGTCGAGGTTGGCGGTCGGCTCGTCGGCGAGGACGAGGCGCGGCTTGATGATGAGGGCGCGGGCGATCGCCACGCGCTGACGCTGCCCGCCCGAAAGCTCGTCGGGACGCTGCCAGGCTTCCCGCGTAAGGCCCACGCGCTTGAGCAGGGCGAGCGCCCGCTCTCTCCTCTCCTTTTTGGGTACTCCCTGGGCCATAAGGGGAAGTTCCACGTTTTCCAGGGCTGTCAGAACGGGGATGAGGCTGAAGGTCTGGAAGATGAAGCCAATATCCCTGCGGCGGAGAGCCGTGCGCGCGTTGTCGTCCAGATCGCCGATTTCATCCTCGTCGATCGAGACGCTGCCGGAGCTCGCCAGGTCTATGCCGCCCAGTATATTGAGCAGCGTGGTCTTGCCCGAGCCCGAGGGGCCGACGATGCCGATGATCTCGGGCGAATCGATGCTAAGATCGATGCCCCTCAGGGCTTCGACGCTGGTGTGGCCGAGCCTGTAGGATTTCGTCAGATTGCGGATTTCTATCTTGCTCATAACTACCTCAATTCCCCAGGGAGGCCGGGGTCAGCCTGAAACGATTGACCGGCTCTTCGCTGATCCTCTCGAAAATGACCGAACTCGTGTCGCCCGGCTTCATAAGATCGACGATAGCCATGACCGAGGGGCGGGGCTTTCCGCCGAAGTTTTTCACGGCCGAGAAGTTCACCCTTTTGGATTCTTTTCCGGATCGGGAATAATAGACCATGCTCACCGGAAGAAAGTCCCTGCCGATTCTGGCCGCGATTTTCTGGTAGGGAAGGCCCGAGGTTTTCGCCGTCATCACGATGTCCCAGCCGCCTTCGTCGCTTGAGGCGATGACCGATGCGTAGTCGTCGCTCTTGTCCAGATTCATCACGTCGTCGTTGGTGAAGGTTGTGCCCATGAAGGCGTCCTTGCCCGAGAGGCGCACGGGCTTGGAGACGGCCGGCGACGACATCCACATGGACGAGCCGCTCATGAGCACGCACTTGCCGCGGTCGCGCGCCGGCTCCTCGAAATCCATGCGGGTGCCCAGGTCCTTCACGTAGTCCACGCTCGCCTTGAGCGACCTGGCCTTCCCGCCCGCCTTGAGATCCTCGATCCGGATAAGCATCCGGCACTCCGTGAAATTCATGCGGCGGTCCATCTCGGCGATGATCTCGTCTGCCTTCATGTTCTGGGCAGCGAGCGGGGCTTGCGGCAGGAAAACAGAAATAAAAAGGAAAAGGCCGGAGGCGAGGGAAGCTGGGATCGAATGTATTCTATTGGTTTTCATATTTGCTCCTTGGTATCAGCGTTCGGACAGGGCCGAAAGAATGGGCATGCGCGCCGCGGTCAGCGCGGGCGAAATTCCCGCCAGCATCGCGGTGGCGAAACCGATCGCGAGGGATATGAGGATATCCACGGGCTGCAGGTCGCAGGTGAGGGAAAAGCGCGGAACATCGAAGCTCGCGAGCGCGGCGCTGAATTCGAGGGGGGAGGATTCCAGCCACAGGGAGGCGATGCCGCCGGCGAGGCAGCCGGCGAGGCTACCGACGATGCCGATCACCAGCGCCTCGAAGAGAAAGAGTTCGGTGATCTCCTTCCTCAGCCACCCGGTTGCCCGCATCATGCCGATTTCGCGCTTGCGCTCGAAGACGGTCACCCTCATGGTGCCGGCCATCGTCGAGAGGGACAGGAAAAGCAGGATGAGGATGAAAATGGCAAAGAAGAAGCTGTCGGACTTCGCGTCCTCGACGATGGCCCTGGCGTAGTTCTCCCAGCTCCGGAAGGTGAGGCCGAGCTCGGCGAAACGCTTCCGTTCCGGCTCGGTTTCGAGCGAGGCGAGGGCTCGCGTCCTGTCGACCGAGCTTTTTCCTTCAGCCAGCCTGCAGTAGATCTTGTTGATCTTTCCTCCGGCGTTGAGAAAATCCTGTGCCTCGGAGAGGTCCATCATCACCATCGCGCGGTCCAGCGAGGGGTACCCGGTGGAGTAGATGCCCGATATTTTCCAGTAGTCCAGGTTGGGCGCGCCGTCCGTCGTGGTGGCCTGGATGCGGATCTCGTCGCCCACCTTGAGGGAGAGGGTCTGGGCGAGTTTCTTCCCGATGACCACCCCGCTGCCTTCGCCGAAGGCGCCGGCCGCCATGCGGTCGTCGATGGCTAGAAGTTCGGCTTCCCGGGGGAAGACCAGGCCGGCGAGGGTCACCGAAGCCACGCGCGCACCATCGCCCGCTAGGGCAGGGCTCATCAGGCGAGGGGCGGTGATCGGCGACCAGTCTCCATCGCGCGAGGCTAGGGCTCTCAGCAGATCACCTGTTTGGATTATGCTTTCGTCAAGGAGGTTCTCGCCCTTGAGCCAGATGTCGGGGTCGTCATCGTCGAAGGACGCGCTCATGAACTGCCCGTGGGATGTAGCGTAGTCGATGACGGAGGAGAACATGGTGCCCTCGTAGGTGCCCCGGTAGAACGACAGGAAAAACACCAGGGCGGCCACGGTGATGGCGATTCCGACGATATTCACCGCCGCGCGGAGCCCATGGCGACGCACATTGAGGAAGGCGAGAGAGAGAAGGTTCAGGGCGGGGATTCTCTTGAGGGCGACGGGATCGTGGGCTTTTATTTTGTCCGGTTCCGGCATGCGGGCCCCTTCGCATCCGTCCTTCGCGTTTTTCATGTGCCAGGACCCGGCATGTCCCCTTAAGGATATGTCGGCTCCCGGGTATAAAAAAACCCGCGGGAAGGATACTGATTAGAGTATGAATCCCACGGGCTTTCACCCGTTGCTTGTCGCCTCTCCCATGGAGAGGTTTCAGCCCGGAGCCTGTCGCGGGCTGCCTCTCGGACGGCTCCGCGATATCTCTTGTACTGAAAACTATAGGCCGTCGGGGTAAGGCTGTCAATATTTTTTATCATAAAAACGAAGCGGCCTTGGAACACGCGCGGCAGATTTACGCTCCTTGAGCGATTGAGTTTTATCCCCGCGCCCTATAGTATCGTTCGAATGATTCCTTTTCCCAAGAACGCCCTTCTTCTCGCGCCCATGGTGGGCATCACCAACCGCGCGTTCAGGACCCTCCTGGACGAGCTGGGCGGCCCCGATTACGCCTTCACCGAGATGGCGAGCGCCGAAGCCTTCAGCTCCCACGCGCAGTACGAAGCCGTCTATACCGACGCGAGGCCTTCGCCTGAGGCCACATCCGTGCAGTTCTACGCACGCTCGGCGGCGGCCATGGCGGCAGCCTGCAGGGAACTCCTGTCGCGCGCTGCCCCGGAAGCGCCGGCGGGGATAGACATAAATTTCGGCTGCTCGGCGCCGCACATAAGGAAATCGGGAGGCGGTTCGGCCTGGAGTTCCGACCCCGCCGGCGCCGCCGAACTGGTGGCCGCGGCGAGGGCAGCCTGGCCCGGCGCTCTTTCCGCAAAAATCCGGATGGGCCCCGACGACGATTACGACAGGTTCCTCTCCTTCTGCTCCCGGATCGCCGAAGCCGGCCTGGATTTCCTGAGCGTGCATCCCCGCACCGACGGGCAGAAATTCAGGCATCTGCCCCAGCATGAAGTGACCCTCCGCCTCGCGGGCGATCTCTCCATCCCCATCGTCGCCAATGGGGACATCACCGACCTGAAAAAGGCCCTCGCCCTTCTGGGCGAAAAAGGCGCCTACGCCGTGATGATAGGCCGCGAAGCCGTGCGCCGCCCCTGGATTTTCGGGACGCTCCGTACAAAGCTCCAGGGCAGCCTTTCCAGCCCCCCTGTCGACAGGCTCGCCATAGGCCTGCACTTCCTCGATCTCGCAGAATCTGCGCTGCCCGAGGCCTGGAGCCTCGAGACATCCCGGCGATTCTTTTCGTATTACTGCGAAACCATGTCCTTTGCCCACCACATCAAGTACAGGCTCATGAATTCTCCATCCATCGAGGCCATGCGGGCCAAACTGGGCGATTATTTCGAGGAAGTGCCCGGCGACCGACTGCTGCAGCCTGGCGACTGAATCCCGCGTTGAAGCGGGAATGGCCGCAGCTGAAATAACCACGGGCAAATATCTGTTGACCTAATACATTTTTACAAATATAGTGATTGTGTAAACATCCTTGCATAAGGAGGGGATATGGCACATACGATACCCCAGATGTTCGCAGAAAAGGTCGCGGAACAGCCTAACGCTGTCGTCCAGCTTTCCAAGGACAAGCACGGAATCTTCCAGCCCACGACATACAGCGGCCTTCTTCAGAACACGGCTACCTTCGCCGCTGGTCTCCATGCGCTTGGCATCGGGCGCGGCGACCGCGTCGGCCTGATCGCCGACAACAGAAAGGAATGGCTCGCTGCCGATCTGGCCATCCTCGGCCTTGGCGCGGCCGACGTACCCCGAGGCTGCGATGCCACCAACCAGGAAATCTCCTTCATACTCTCATGGAGCGGCTGCAGGGTCGCCATCCTGGAGAACGAAAAACTCCTCGCGCGAGTCATCGAACTCCGCGCTTCCCTCCCCGAGCTGGCCACGGTCATCCTGCTGGATCCCGTGGACGAGAAAATGACCGCGGAGGCCGCGGCGCAGGGATTGTCGCTCCTCGGATTCACGGAAGTCCTGGAAAAAGGAAAAAATTTTGAGCGCGAAAATCCCGGCTACTATCTCGAAGAGCTAAAAAAAGGCGGCCGCGATGATCTCGCCACCATCATCTATACCTCGGGAACGACGGGCGAGCCCAAGGGCGTCATGCTCAGCCATGGCAACTTCCTCCATCAGACGGATTATCTTCCAGATTTCTTCGGTGTAAAACCGGGGGAAATCTTCCTTTCCGTCCTGCCCGTCTGGCATTCCTTCGAGCGCATCGTCCAGTACGTCATTCTTCAGGCCGGAGCCATCATCGCCTATTCCAAACCGATAGGGTCAATACTCCTCGCCGACATGAAGGCTGTCCAGCCCCACTGGTTCACCTCGGTGCCGCGCATCTGGGAATCCGTCAAGGACGGCGTATACAAGAACCTCAAGGAGATGAGTCCCGCCTTGCGGAACCTCTTCACCTTTTTCGTCGGCGTGGGCGAAAGCTTCTCCTATTTCCGCAACCATCTCCTGAAGCGCGTTCCGGAATTCACGCCCCGCTCACGCGTTCTGGAAATCGCCGTCTCGATCATACCCTATCTCCTCCTCGCCCCCATCTGGGCCCTGGGCGACATCCTCGTCTTCAGGAAGATCAAGGCCAAGCTGGGCAGCCGCTTCATAGCGGGCATCTCGGGCGGCGGAGCCCTTCCCGGCTCGGTGGACAGGTTCTTCAACGCCATCGGTGTCCTCATTCTGGAAGGCTACGGGCTCACGGAAACGGCTCCCGTCATCGGCCTCAGGCTCAGGAAGCATCCCGTCATCGGCACTGTAGGTCCCGTTATCAAGGGCACGGAAATCCGCATCGTGGGCGAAAAGGGCGACTTCCTCCCCGCCGGCAAGAAGGGTGTCATACAGGTGCGGGGTCCCCAGGTTATGCTCGGCTACTACAAGCGCCCCGACCTCACGGCCAGAATAATGACAAGCGACGGCTGGCTGGACACGGGAGACCTGGGAATGCTGACCCTCCACGGCGAAATAAGGATCACCGGGCGCGCGAAGGACACGATCGTCCTCAGGGGCGGAGAGAATATCGAGCCTGTGCCCATCGAGCAGAAGCTCTGCGAAAGCCCCTATATCCAGACCGCCGTCGTCCTCGGCCAGGACGAAAAATACCTGGCGGCCCTCATCATCCCCCGACAGGAAAACCTCACCTCCTGGGTGGAGGAAAACAACATCCCCTTTGTCGACTACGAAACCCTCGTGCAGCAGCCCGAAGTGAAAGAGTTGATAGATTCGGAAATTTCGGAATTGATCAGCCCGAAAAACGGCTTCAAGCCCTTCGAGCGAATATTCAAGTTCGCCATCCTCACCGAGCCCTTCCTGCCCGGCAAGGAGCTGTCGGCCAAGCAGGAACTGAAGCGGCATGCCGTGAACGAGATCTATAAAAAAACGATCAAGGGGCTTTTCGCGAAGTCCTAGGGAGTGGTCACTCCACTTCGATGTCGCCGAGGACGCTCTTGACGTGGAGGCGCTTGGTGCCCAGACCGATGCGGTAGGCGCATCGCCTCGGGCCTGCGCCCGCCGAAATGGTCGTGCCCGGCGAACTTATCTCGCCGGAGAGGGTCTCGGCGCGGAACTCCACGTTGGCCTGCTCGAGCATGAGGTTTATATCGCCCGAATATGAATTGGCCTCTCCCCCGCCGAAGACGTCGGAGAGTTCGAGTTCGATGTCGCCGTTGTGAGAGATAAGCCTGATGCGGCCTTCAGGCTTGAGGATGGAGATGTCGCCGCTCGTGGTGAGGGCTATCACGTTGCCCTTTACCCTCGAGGCCTGCACGTCGCCGCCCTGGGTCTCGACGTGGAGGGATCCCGAAAGCTTAGTGCAGCGCACGGGGCCGTCGATAGTGTTCACGGTGGCCGAACCGCAGTTCAGGAGGGTGATGGCTCCCTGGATGCTGGATGCTTCGACATTGCGGGCGCCGTGGACATGGATGGCTCCCAGCTCGGAGATCGCGAGAATATCCATTTCGCAATCCCTTATGTCGATCTCCCCCTTCATGCTGTGGACTTCGAGATCCTTGATGCAGGGAGGAATGTTCACCGTGACGCTGGCGGTGTAGACATCCTTGGGCGTCTCGTTGGTCATTATGAGGATGCTGTCATGCCTGCGTATCGATGATTTCCATCCGGAGAGAAGGGACGAACTGCCGTGGAGCTCGTACTCGGCGTGGATGAGGAGGTCAGGGGATCTGCCGATGGTGATAGCCCCCTCGGGAATCCGCAAAACCATCCGCTCGGCCGATTCCGGCTCAATGGTTTCCTGGAAATAGCGAATCTCGAGGTCGGCACCCTCAGTCCTCATAGGTACTCCTTGATGCAGCGCGAACAAACTTGCACCCTAACAGTATCATGAATGCGGTTTTTTGACTAGCTTTTCCCGTCACCTTCCCCGAACGGAGACTTGACAAATCGGAAAAGCGGGTATTATATATGGTTTATATCGTAAACTTGTTTACGGAGGAAGAATGGAACGCTCGTCTGAGGATAGTATCTATAAGAATGTCTCCATCGAGGAACTTGAGCGGAATCTGGCCGAGCTGAGGTCGGCGGTGAGAGCGGGCAATCCCCTTCTGAGGACGGTGGCTTCCTCAACGCTCTACCCTGTCCTCTCCCTCGTGTTTGGCCTGGCTATCGTCCTGTACTGCCTCTGGGCGAGAGCCGCCGCCATGAATGCCGCGGGGGGAGGTCCCGGCCTCTGGTCCTGGATTTTTCTCGCCGTCCTTTTCGCGGCGGGAGGCTTCGGCAAGGTGTTCTTCACCTCCAGACTGGCCGAGAAACACGGGGGACGCGGTTTCTTCTCCCTCATGGAGGTGATCTATGGGGGAAAATCAACTTCCCTTTTCCTCGGGTCTATCGTCGCCATGGCGGGAGGCATCATATTTCTTGTCCACATCGGCCATCCCTGGTACATAGTGCCTCTCGCGGCCATCTATGCCGGGCTCGCGTCCCATGCCATGGACCTCCTCATCGATCTGATCGAATACCGGGTCCTCGGCTGGCTCTCCATCATCGCGGGAATAACAGCCCTCTTCTTCATCGAGAATGATCCCCTCCTCTGGACGGCTGTCATCATGGCGGCTGTCTTTATCGTATTCGGGCTGATCGGGCTCATCCGCGCCTTTACCCGGGGAAAGTCCCGGTGAAGAAGGAAATGGAAAAGAACAGCGCGGCGACGGACTTCGACAAGGTCGTCCACGAACGCGCCCGCCTCAAGATTCTCGTCTATCTCGCCTCATCGCAGGAGCGTGAAGTGGGCTTCACCGATATTAGGCAGGATTTGGACATGACGGCGGGCAACCTTTCGGTACAGCTGCGAACGCTGGAGGACGCGGGATATATCTCCATAAGAAAAACCTTTGTGGGAAAGAAACCTTACACGGGCTTGAGCCTCACCCTGGAAGGATCGTTGGCTCTGGAACGCTACCTGGATACCATGCAGTCGATGCTTTCGGCACTGCGCAACGGCAGAAAATAGGAGGACGACATGGGCATTCTTTCGCTGTCCGGCATCACCAAAGTCTACAGGAAGGGTGAGATCGAAGTCAGGGCACTCGGCGGGATCGACCTCGAGATAGACAAGGAAGAATTCTGCGCCATCGTGGGCCCCTCAGGCTCGGGCAAGACAACCCTGCTCAACATTATCGGCTGCCTGGACAGGCCGACCTCCGGAATCATGAAGTACAGGGGACAGGAACTGAGGATCCTGGGCGAAAAGGAGCTCTCCGCGTACAGGAGGGAGCACGTATCCTTCATCTTCCAGTCCTACAACCTCATACCCGTCCTTACCGTCGCCGAGAACGTCGAAATTCCCTTGAGCATAGCCGCCAAGCTCCCGAAAGCCCAGATGCGGAAGAAAGCCCTCGAGATCCTCGACGCCGTCTGCATCGCCGACAAGGCGGACAGGTTCCCCCGCGAACTCTCCGGCGGGCAGGAGCAGCGCGTCGCCATCGCCCGTGCCCTCGTCAAGGATCCGGTGGTCGTCCTCGCCGACGAGCCGACAGCCAATCTCGATTCCCATACGGCCGACGAGATCGTCCGCCTCATGAAGTCGATAAATAAAAGCCTGCACACCACCTTCATCTTCTCGACCCATGACAGGATGATCATGGACGAGGCCCTGCGGGTGGTTCAGCTCCATGACGGCCTCATCACGTCGGACGAGAGGAGGACTCCATGACTAGGGTGCTGATCGCGATAGCGTTCAGGAATGTCCTGAGGCACGGGAAGCGAACCCTCATCACCTCCCTCGTCCTCACGGTCGGCATAGGGATGTTCATCTTCTTCGATTCGATACTGGCGGGGATGGACAGGATGACGATCGACTCCATGGTCGACTACACCGAGTCTTCCATGAGGGTCATGACCGAGGCCTACATGAAGGATTCGAGGGCCTTCCCCCTCGAGTACGGCCTCGAATCCCCCGAAACCATCATGGAGGGCATATCCGGCCTGGTTCCCGAGGCCATCGCCTCCGCGCCGAGGACGGCCTTCGTGGCCTACGCCTCCAACAGGATCGACAGCCTGCCGGTGATAGGCACTGCCATCGATCCCGCGCGCGACAGAAGAGTATTCAAGCTGGCGGAAGGCTTGAGCGAGGGAGCCTGGCTGAGCCCCGAGCCCGCAGAGAACGAGATACTCATCGGCAGGGGCCTGGCCAGCGACCTCGGACTCGGCGTAGGCGACTGGCTTGTCCTTTCCGCCAGGGCAGTGGACGATGCCCTCAACGCCGACGAGTTCCGTATCGCGGGCCTCCTCGACGTCCCGGCCCAGGCGATAACGCAGAGCTCGGTTTTCATAAGCTGGGCGGCCGCACGAGATCTATTGGGCGAGGATTTGCCCGTCACGACGATCGCTGTGTCCCTGCCCAAGTACAGAACCCTCGACCTTGAGCTGGCCAACTCCTTGAAGGCTGGGGCTGCCGTGGAAGCAGCCTTCCCCGGCCTGAAGACCATGCCCATAGCGGAGGCGGCCAAGGATTACATGGCCATGCGCACCATGAAGGCCAAATACTCCTCCCTCATCATTCTCGTCGTCCTCCTGATCGCCGGCGTGGGCATCGTGAACACGGTGCTCATGAGCGTGTATTCGCGCATCAGGGAAATTGGGGTTCTGCGCGCCTACGGCATGCTTCCCGGCCACATCCGGCGGCTCTTTTCCCTCGAGGGCATGATGATCGGCATCATAGGGAGCTCATGCGGCCTTCTGTTCGGCGGCATCCTCGTCTGGTGGTCCGTGCGGTGGGGCTTTCCCCTGGACAAGATGTTCTCTGGTCTCGATCTGGGCTCCATCCCCATGGGAGGAGTCCTGCGCGGCGAATGGCACCCCTCCACGATGGCAGCGGGCTTCCTCTTCGGCGTCATCGCCTCCTGGATATCCTCCAGGATACCGGCCAAGAAAGCGGGCAGGCTTGAAGTCACCGATGCCCTGCGTTTCGTGTAAGGGAGGCAAGGCATGAGAATACTACCCTTCGCGGCGAGGAACCTTCTCAGAAACAAAAGGCGAAGCGCGCTGGCGGCGACATCGGTTTTTCTCTCCATACTGATGGTCATCGTCCTCCAGGGTTTCACCAATGGTTTCCTGGATTCCATGGTCCGCAACTATATCAAGAACGAAACAGGCCATATCAATATCGCGACCCAAGGCTACAGGGACCGCAGCCGATTCATGCCCGTCGACGAATATATTGAAGACTCGCCAGCCCTCGCCGAGGCCATCAGGGCTGCCATCGCTCCCAGGGATCCCGACGCCATCGTCGCCGAGAGGATCCGCTTCGGCGTCCTCCTTTCCTCCGAGACGGGGACAAAGGACGCTCTCGCCATCGCCGGCAATCCCGAAGTGGAACGCAGGCTTCTGATGCTCGACACGCGCATCCTGCCCGGAGGCGCCTACATGGGAGCCTCGGGCGAGACGATCGTGGGCGAAGCCCTCGCCCTGGACCTGGGGCTGAAGGTAGGCGACATACTCAAGGTCGTGACACAGAAGGCCGACGGGGGCCTGGGCTTCAGGAAGCTCAGAATATCGGGTCTCTTCAAGACAGGCGTCAATTCCCTCGATGGCATGGTGTTCCAGATGAGCCTGGAGGACGCGAGGATTCTCCTGGGCATGGAGAACGGATCCCAGCAGATTTCGGTAACCCTCTCCGGCATGAGGGATGTGGCGGCGATGAAGGCGGTAGTCGGCGGCATCGTGGCGAAAAGCGGCCCCGCCCCGCTCTCCGTCCTGTCATGGACCGCCATCGGCGAATACCCGAAGATGATCCAGCTTATGGGCCTCGTCTATTACTGGATATTCCTGATCGTCTCGCTGTTAGGGTCCTTCATCATCGCCAATGTCATGACCATGGTCATCCTGGAACGCAAGCGCGAAATCGGCATCCTCATGTCTATGGGCATGCCGAGGGCTCGCATCCTGAAGCTCTTCCTGGCAGAGGGAACGATGCTCGGACTGGCAGGGTCGGTGGGTGGAACCCTTGCAGGCGTCGGATTCATCATGGTCCTCGCGAGGAAGGGATTCGACATGACGAGTGCGATGAAGGGTTTTTCCTGGCCTCTCGACAACGTGATCTATCCCTCCCTCACGCCCGGAACGATTGTCCTGGGCATAGCGATGGGCACCGCCGTTTCGGCGGCTATTTCCTATCTGCCCTCGCGGAGAGCGGCCAGGATGGTTCCCGTCGATGCCATCAGATCGGTGTAGAGGCGAGGCAGGCTGCTTCGCGCCAAACGGGAGGAGGGATCATGAAGAGTCGAATATTCAGAATACTGATGCTTTTTGCCTGTGCGGCCTGTTTCGCCGCTGCGGGGCCTGAGCTTGGGGCACAGGTGCTGGACGCGTCGGAAATCCTGGCCAGGGTCGACACGAACCAGGTCTACGCCAGCATCTACTACGAAGGGAAAATGGAGATCATCTCCGGTTCGCGCAGCAAGACGAAGACCATGAAGGCATGGTCCTCGGGCAGGGGGAAGGCCTTCATCGAATTCACGAATCCGGAGGACAGGGGCGTCAGGATGCTCAAGCTGGACAAAAACCTCTGGATGTATTTCCCCTCGGAGCGGGATACGGTGAAGATATCCGGTGCCCTCCTGCGCCAGGGCATGATGGGTTCGGATTTTTCCTATGAGGATGCGATGGAGCCCGATGACCTGAAAAATCTCTATACCGCCTCCTTGAAAGGCAGGGAAACCATTGAAGGACGCGACTGCTACCTGCTCGAGCTCGTGGCCAGGAGCAAGGATGTCGCCTACGCCACACGAAAGATATGGATCGACTCCGAGCGCTTTATCGTGGCCAGATCCGAGCTCTACGCGAGGAGCGGCATGCTCCTGAAAATCTCCAGAACCCTCGGCCACACGCAGATCGGCTCGTGCTACTTTCCCTCCATCGTCGAGTTCTCCGACGCGCTGAAGAAGAATTCGCGGACGGTGATGACGATGAGTTCCCTCGTCCTGGACGCGCCGATCGACGAGGCCAGGTTCAGCCTCCAGGCCCTGACAAAGTAAGGAGGTTTAGGCGATGAAGCATGGGATGATTCGACGAGGACCCGTTCTCCTTCTCGCCGCTGCCCTGACGACAGCCGGCGTGGCTGCCCAAGCCGGAGCAGCCGAGGAATTGACCCTACGCGGCCATGTCATTCAGACAGCCTCGGCGATGACTCCGCTATCAGGGAATCTTTCGGTTAAGGCTGGCGCCTCCACAACCCTGGCACTCAGCCTGGATGCCCGACACGATTCAGCCTCCCTGCGCGCTTCACTGCATTGCTCCATCCTCTATGGGGAGGAACCGGTTAACCAATGGGCATCCCTCGCCGCCTTCCCCGACGCCGCGGCTTTCGTCCTCATGACGCCTGACTTTGATCCGCTCGCGGCAGTTCCGGACAGCATGTTCCTTTTAGCCCTGGACGATCTCGCCCTGCGATGGGATCTCGAATCCTTCGCCTTTGAAGCAGGCGTAACCTATGTCAACTGGGGTCTGGGCAAGGCATTCAGCCCCGCCGATTTCTTCGCCGAATTCGATTACGGCTCGGGCACTCCCGCCAGGCGCCCCAAGTTTCTGGGCAGGGCAACCTGGTTTCCAGCCAGCACAGCCAGGATCGACCTGGTTTGCGATCCCTACTCATCGGAAGGCCCTACCCTTGCCGCGCGCGCCTACCTGACAGCCTTTGACTCGCTTGCCTTTGCCGCGGCGGCGGGCTTGCGCGACAAGACCGGTTCATCCTCGGCTATCTTTCTCGGCGCTTTCGAAACGACCTTCGACCTTCCCTTCATCTCTCCCTATGGAGAGGCGGCCGTCCAGTTTCCGGTGGACAATCCGGCAGCGGTCGAGCCAAGCCTCCTCGGTGGAGCCATGGCTCGGGCGGGAAATCTCTCTCTGCTCGGAGAATATTTGTTCTCTCCAGGAGCCTCGCCGAAGCACGGTATTTATGCCCAGGCCACACTCCCCGTCGACGAGTGGCTCTCTCTCTCGGCGCCCTTCCTGTATTACCCGGAGTCGGGCACCTTGAGTACGGGGATATCGCTCGCGGCCAGCGGGCTCGATGGGTTCGACCTGAGTATAACCGCCTCCGCCGCACGTGCCGTATCCCATTCCTGGAGCGGCAAGCTCGCAGCGTCGGCGCGCTTCGCCTTCTGAGGAACGATACTGGAACATAGCCCTCTTTTTATGGCATACTCTTAATGGCCTACTTGCCGTGTTTTCAGGAGGGTTATCGTGTACAAAAGTGTGGACCCCAAAGTCAGTTTCCCTCAACTCGAGGAAGAAATAGTCAATTTCTGGGAGAAAAACCAGACTTTCAGGAAATCCGTCTCCCAGCGAGAGGGGAGTCCCGAATATGTATTCTACGACGGCCCCCCCTTTGCCACAGGCCTTCCCCATTTCGGCCACTTCGTGCCAGGCACTATCAAGGACATCATCCCCCGCTACAAGACGATGAAAGGCTTTCATGTCGACCGCCGCTTCGGCTGGGACTGTCATGGCCTTCCCGTGGAGAATCTCATCGAGAAGGAACTCGGCCTCAATTCCAAGACGGACATAGAGAAGTTCGGCATCGCCACATTCAACGAAGCCTGCCGCTCGTCCGTCCTGCGCTATGTGAAGGAATGGCGGAACATCATTACGCGCCTCGGCCGCTGGGTCGACTTCGACAACGACTACAAGACGATGGATCCCGACTACATGGAGTCCATCTGGTGGATCATGAAACGCCTCTGGGACAAGGGCCTCATCTACGAAGGCCACTACATCCTCCCCTATTGCCCCCGCTGCTCCACGGTGCTCTCGACCCACGAACTCTCCCTCGGCGGCTACAAGGATGTCCACGATCCGGCCATAACGATCCGCTTCAAGGTGACCGAAGCCCCCGAGCCTCTCGCTGGCCTGGCCGATGGTTCCACCTACCTCGTCGCCTGGACGACGACGCCCTGGACTCTGCCCTCCAATCTCGCCCTAGCCCTCGGACCAGAAATCGACTACGTCTGCGTGGTCGACGGGCCTGAGCGCTACATCCTCGCCGAATCGCGGCTTTCGGCCTATTACAAGGACACGAAAGCCCTCAGCATAGCCTGGAAGAAAAAGGGATCGGAGCTCGCCGACATCCGCTACGAACCCCTCTTCCCCTACTTCGCGAACCTCCACGAGCAGGGCGCCTTCATCACCGTGCTCGGAAACTACGTGACCACCGAGGACGGCACCGGCATCGTCCACACCGCCCCCGGCTTCGGCGAGGACGATTACCAGGTCCTGAAGGGCCGCGGCATCCCTACGGTCTGCCCCGTGGACGCCGAATGCCGCTTCACCGAGGAAGTGTCGGACTACAAGGGCCTTTTCGTCAAAGACGCGGACAAAGCCATCCTCGAGAGGCTCAAGGCCGAGGGCAAGCTCATCAAGCGCGAACAGATCCTCCACGCCTACCCCCACTGCTGGCGATGCTCGAGCCCCCTCATCTACCGCGCCGTGGGCTCCTGGTTCGTCAAGATCGATCCCGTGAAGCCCTTTATGGTCAACTGCAACAAGAAGGTCACCTGGGTTCCCGCCCATATCCGCGACGGCCGCTTCGGCAAGTGGCTCGAGGGCGCGCGCGACTGGGCTATCAGCCGCAACCGCTACTGGGGCAACCCCCTTCCCATCTGGAAATGCGAAACCTGTGAGAAAACCGTCTGCATAGGCTCGCGCGCCGACCTGGAAGAGCGCTCCGGCGTCAAGCTCAATGACCTCCACAAGCACTTTGTGGACGAGGTTACCTTCCCCTGCGAGTGCGGCGGCACGATGCGGCGCATTCCCGAAGTTCTCGACTGCTGGTTCGAGTCGGGCGCCATGCCCTACGCCCAGGTCCACTATCCCTTCGAAAACAAGGAAGGCTTCGAAGAACGCTTCCCCGCCGACTTCATCAACGAAGGCCTCGACCAGACGAGGGGCTGGTTCTATTCCCTCACCGTCCTGGCCGCCGCCCTCTTCGAAAGTCAGGCCTACGATGCCTGCATCTGCTCGGGCCTCGTCCTCGCCGAAGACGGCAAGAAAATGTCCAAGTCCCTGCGCAACTACACCGACCCCATGGAAGTCGTGAACAAGTTCGGCGCCGACGCCCTGAGGCTTTTTCTCATGAACAGCGCCGTCACTCGCGGCGAGGATCTTCGCTACTCGGACGAAGGCGTCAGGGACGTGCTCAAGAGCATCATCATACCCCTGTGGAACGCCTACGGATTCTTCGTCACCTACGCCAACATCGACGGGATGACGGCAGGCGAACCCGATCCCGCGTCGATGACCAACGTCCTCGACAAATGGATACTCTCCGTCTGCGAGAAAATGGTGGAGCGCGTCACCGCCGGGCTGGAAGCCTACGAACTGCAGCCCGCCATCGAACCCATCCTCGATTTCATCGACAGCCTCAACAACTGGTATATCCGCCGTTCCAGGCGCCGGTTCTGGAAGTCGGAAAATGACGGCGACAAGGCCCAGGCCTACGACACCCTCAACAGGGTCCTCAAGCGCCTCATCCTCGTGGCAGCGCCCTTCATGCCCTTCATCACGGAATCCATCTACCAGAACCTCAAGTCACCGGCCGATCCCGAATCCATCCATCTCTGTTCCTGGCCCGGGTACGACGAGCGCTTCAGGAACATCGACCTCGAGCGTGACATGGCCTCAGTGCGCCACGCCGTCTCGATGGGCCACGCGCTTCGCGTCGTCAACGACCTCAAGACGCGCCAGCCCCTTTCCTCCGTCCAGCTTGTCACCAAGGTGGCCGAGGAGAGGGCCGTGCTCGCCGCCATGGAGGACATCCTGCGCGAGGAACTCAATGTCAAGAACGTTGTCTTCAGGCACAACGAGGAAGAGCTGGTCGAATACTCGGCCAAGGCCAATTTCCGCGTCCTCGGCAAGGAACTCGGCAAGGACATGAAGGCAGCGGCCGCGGCAATCGAAAAGCTGAGCCCCGAACAGATAGCGAGCCTCCTGGCCGGCCAGCCGGTGGAGATCGCCATACCCGGCAGAACCTATGCCCTCAGCCAGGAATCGGTGGAAGTGCGCCGCAGCGAAAAAGCCGGCCTCAAGGTGCTCAATGAGGGCACCCTCACGGTCGCCATCGACACGACGGTGACGCCGGCCCTCCTCCGCGAGGGCTACGTCAGGGACCTCATCCGCGGCGTGCAGAACCTCCGCAAGGAGTCGGGCTTTGAGGTTACCGACCGCATCGCGATACAGCTGAGCGGCGATGCGGAGCTGCGGGAAGCCTGCGAGGAATTCCGGGGCCTGATCGGCGGGGAGACGTTGGCGGAGCTCATAGAGTGGACGGATGACCCGGCGGCATCGGCCGCCTCGATCGACGCGGGCGAAAAGATCTGCCGGGCAGTGATCAGAAGGACCTGAGAAGGCCTTCGAGATTCTTCCAGGGGACTATGAAGGTGAAATCGCCCTCCGAGTATGGCGCCAACCGATAGCGGTCGTAGTGGAAACCCACCCCTGTTTCGCAGAGGAACATATCCCGCGAAGCTTCGATTCCCTCCTCGAAGAAACCATGTTCCTTCAGGCTGGAGCCGCCGGCGAGGCCTTCCTTCCCCCCTGTTCCGGCCAGAAGGCGAAGAGCCTCGTCCTTTATCAGGGGGGCCAACTTCTCCTCCCATCCCTCCGCGAAGATATCTTCAGGCCGGAGGGTTCTGCCCGTCTTTGTATCGATCACCGTGAGGACAAGACTCGTATTGCCATGAGCCCCTCCCTCGAAAACGTAGCGTTCGGCGGCGAAGGACCACAGCGAGGAAAACCTGGCGACGAGGCAGCTCCGCTCGATGAAGTCAAAAGGCCAACGGATTGCTTCCGGACGGGAACTCCGCCTGCCCCTGAAAGCCGCCCATTGGCTCCTCGCGTAGGCAAGTGGCGATAATCCCCTGCGCAGGGCTGTATCCAGACCTGTGCCATCGGGCCTGGACATGCTACCGATCGCCGCAACGCTGAACGACGATGTATCATTTTCCATTTTCCCCGAAAAAATGCGGAGGTCCAGCCCGGGCTTTTTCTGAGGGATCAGCCTGAAGCGCCCCTCGATTTCCTTTCCACCCGAAAAACGCAGCTCCACTCTGCCTGCGAAAGGGGGCAGTGACACAATCATCAAGGGCGAGGCTCCGGCTGATCGTATGAAAGCCCTGAGTTCCCCGCCTTCCACGCTTCCGCTGAAGAAGCCGTAGACGCCCTTCTCGGGCCATTCCAAAAAGCCCCAGGCATCCTTGCCGGAACGCTGGAGCATGAGGGATATACCGGCCTCGGGTGAGGCAAGGCTTTCCAGGCTGCCCCGGCTCTTCGAAAGCCCTGAAGCGAGATCGATCTTGTCAACTATCAAGAAAATGGACAGAATGACGATGATGAAAAGAGCTGCAGCGGCGAAAAACCTTCTCTGTCTATGCATAAAAATCTGTGCCAAGGCTGTCTGCTCCCAATTTTCGTGATATAATTGCATTTGGATAAATACCGGTGGACGATGGTCGCTTTACGGTTTATCATGCAATGAGAATAATAATATAGCAGGAGGATCCCTATGTATAAAGGCAAGAAAGTTCTTGTCGTCCTGATGGCGATACTATTGATGGTATTCGCATCATGCGCGACGAAGAAGCCTATCGTTGAGGAGACGCCGCCAACCGTAACAACGACAACCATATCGCAGGCGCCAATTCCCGAACAAACGGCCACCACCACGATGACGACGGTCGCTCCGGTGACGACGACGGTTGCCCTGCCCTCTGCCTCCGAAACCGAACTCAGAAATCTTTTTGGCCAGGCCAACTCGCTGAAGTCCGAGGCCGAAAACAACGACATCCCAAGAGTCCTGCCCGAGAAATACAAGGCAGCCGAGGAAGAGTTCGCCTCAGCCAAAGCCGACTACGACAAGGTTATGGACGAAGTGAGCTTCGATGGCGTAAAGGCCTATCCTGTCAAGGAAAAGCTTGAAAACTCCGCCGCTACCTGGGAATCCCTCCTCTCGGAAGGCCTTCCCCTGCGCCTCTCGGAAGAAAGCGACAAAGCCAATGCGATGAAAATCGCCGCCGAAAGCGCCGAGGCCCCAAGCCTGGCGAGCGAAAGGTTCCAGGCCGCCGATGAATACCTCGCCGATGCCGATGCTATGGCCGAGAAAAACGAATACAGCCTGGCGATCCCCGCCTACCAGCAGTCGGCCGCGGCCTTCGATGTAGCGGCGGAAAAAGCCACGGCCAATAAGCTGCGAACGCAGATATTCTCCGACGGCTATACCAAATACGCCGAGGATGATTTCAAGGCAGGCGAGGCGAAGTACCAGGCCGAAGAAGAGCTCTGGGCATCTGGCACGCTGGAAGATCTTAAAGCGGGCGCCGGCACTTTGAGGGAAGCGAACGCGAGCTATGAAAGCGTAATCGCCAAGGGTGTCGAAGCCAAGTCCGCCGAAGCCGGCGAAAGGGCTCTCCAGGCCAAAGAAAAAGCCCTGTCCGTCAAGGCTGACGTCAATGCTCCGGATCAGTACGCATCGGCTGAAAGCATCATGGCCGAGGGTTTGGCCAATCAGAAGAACGGCAATCCTGAAAGCGCCGCGATCTGGTTTGGCGAGGCTGCGGATGCCTACGATGCGGCCTACGACGCTTCGCTGGGCCAGCAGAGCGCCAACGAGGAAGCCATAGCCTCTGCCGAGGCAGCCGTCCAGGCGAGCAAGGAAAAATCCGAAGCCGCCGGCATCGAGAACAATGTCTATCTCCCCGAAGCCGTATCCTATCTTGAAACGGCCAAGTCGCAATCGGCCGACATGAACTATACCGATTCGACCGTCAATGCCAATGAGGCCATCAATTATTCCGGCATGTCGGACCGCTACGTCGACAGCGAACTGCAGAAAATCGCCGACGCGGAAAAGAAGGCCGCCGAGGAAGAGCAGGCCAGGCTCGCCGCCGAAAAGGCAGCTGCCGATCCCGCCATGGCCGACGCCCGCACGAGGATGGCCTGGGCCGAGAACAACGAGATAAAGAAGGACTATCCGACCGAGTACAATGATGCCTCCACTTCCATGGCTGGCGCAGAGACAGCCTATGGCGTAGAGCGCTACGTTCCCGCCAAGGCCATGGCCGAGGATGTTTCCTCCACCCTTTCAGACGATTTCCAGGCTTCGGTGCTCGCCGACAGGAAGGCGGCCGAGGATGCGAAGAAGGCTGCCGAGGAAGAGCAGGCCAGGCTCGCCGCCGAAAAGGCAGCCGCCGATCCCGCCATGGCCGACGCCCGCACGAGGATGGCCTGGGCCGAGAACAACG
>CAYXUF010000034.1:0-27009 GCA_964468155.1 uncultured Treponemataceae bacterium | reverse complement strand
AGGATCCCATGAAGTCGAAAACCCCGATGGAGATCCTCTCCACCCAGAATTCGATGCCGATGAAGTAGTAGGCGTTCTTTTTGACGACATAGGCGACAGGACGCCTGCCCTTTTTTTCCTGCCTCGAGGGTTCATCGGCCGAAGCGGGCTCGGCGGCCAATGGTTCGATGAAGCCTTCGGCTTCCAGGAAGGAGAATATCCTGAAAATCGTCGGCGGCTTGAGGCCAGTGGACTGCACAACCTCCGACTGGGAAAGGCCGCTATCGCCCGAGGCATGGACGAGCCTGAGGACGAGTTTTTCGTTTCGCCTGCGTACGTCGGAGACGCGGAGCGGTTTGGTGCTGGGTGACATGATCAATGACAGCATACCGCAGCATATGGAATATGTGAAGGCTATTTCTTACAGGAAGAAAGATAAGGGACATGCATGCATGGATTTGACGCAAAAATAACCTTGACTTAGAATTATAGAGGTTCCGGATTCAGTAGGAGCAGCCGGAGTCGGAAAGATACAGTCAATCCTCAACCACGGAAAAGGAGGTTTGCTGTATGCGTTCCCTCATTGTTCTGCTTCTCGCTCTTTGTTTCCTGTCATTCGGTTCTCCTTCAATCCACGCACAGTCACAGGCGGACATTGACACCCTGATCGGAGTGTCCTACACCATAGGCGCTCCATGCTTGGGCCTGCTTATCTATCGTCTATGTGATGGCGATGCGTACGATCCGAGCTATGGGGATTACAGCCTCCTTGCGGGCGCGTCATGGGTTTCCGGCACCATGGAAGCCGATGGAGGTTCCGGCGAGGCGGGAGGCGTAAGCTGGCAGATAATGCGGTCCCTTTCCCACAGCTATGACGAAGAGGACAGGCTCTTCGGCTTTCTCGTCCTGGGCAACGAAATCAAGGCGGAATTCCTGATTCCCCTGCCCCTGGCTGACGCCGATCCTCAGGATGCCTTCTTGGCCAGCTTTGCGGCTACCCTCTGCCATTATGATCCCGTTTCGTTTGGCGCCAATTTCATATTCCTGGAACTGGAGGATGGACCTGTACCTTTGCGCATCAGTTGCGGCGTGGGGGATACCTATAAACTGCCCGTGACGAATGATATTTATATACGTCCCGGCATCGACCTCAAGTTCATGGAGAAGTTCACGGTCCACGCGGAATTCTACAAGACTATCTTCGGAAGGGCCTTTCTCGGCGACGAAGCGAAGCTGCGTCCAAGCGAGGAATTCAGGTTCACGGCGGGTGTCGGCTACAACTTCAACGAAGATTATGGACTGAGGCTTTCCTATATCAACGGGAAATCAACGCGATGGGAGGGCGACAACAAAACCGGCCTCAACAGCTTCACCTACGGGGGCCTGAGCCTTTCCTTCTGCGGAAAGTGGTAATCACCCTGCGGAAAATCTAGAGCGACCGACGGGAGTCGAACCCGCTTCTCGAGCTTGGGAAGCTCGGGTAATACCGGTATACGACGGTCGCGATTGGACCTGCGTCGCTTCTCGCGGCGCGGATTCACTATACCTGCCATAGGCGCCAGGCGTCAAGATATTCGGTTTGGGAAGGCGGCTTCCAGAAATGTGTTCGCGTCCTTTTCATAAAAAAAGATGAGCGATACTGAACATGGATGTTCATTGTCGCGCAGAAAATCGGCGATTGCGTCGAAGGCGACGCGCGCCGCATCGGCCTTGGGGTACCGGTAAACGCCGGTCGAGATGGCGGGGAAGGCGATGGCCTCGATGCCCTCCGAAGAGGCTATCTCCAGGCAGCGCCTGTAACAGGACGCGAGGAGTGCGGCTTCGCCCTGCCCTCCGCCGTGCCAGACCGGACCCACGGTGTGGATGACGCGGCCTGCCCGCAAGGCGCCCGCCCCTGTGGCCACGGCATCGCCGGCGGGCAGGCCGCCCTTCAAGGCGCCTGCCCGGAGGGCGCGGCACTCGGCGAGAAGCTTCGGCCCGGCAGCCGCGTGGATAGCCCCATCCACGCCGCCTCCTCCCAAAAGCCCCGAATTGGCAGCGTTGACGATAGCCCCGCCTTCGAACTCGGTGATGTCTCCTACAGCGACGATGAGGCGGCCATCCAGGAACCTGCCGATTTCTCTCATAGGCTGAGCCCTATCCCCTTGCCCTGGCCCCGAGCAGCTCCGTCGCCCGCAATATGATGCCCTCGAAATCCAGGGGCTTGCCGAAAAAGTCATCGGCGCCGGCCGCCAGCATTTCCGCGCGCATATCCTCCGTATCGATGCCCGTCATCGAGATCACCGAAGGCTTTCCGATCGAAGGATCGGAGCGAATCCTGAAGCAGAGGCTCTTCCCGTTGATGCCGGGAAGATCGATGTCGAGGAAGACTAAGGCGGGATGGCGCTCGGCGATAAGCCTGCCGGCCTCGAAGCCGTCGAAGGCCTGCACGACGCTGATGTCGGGAATCCGGCGCTCCAGCATCCGCTTGAGGATCATGTTGAGATCGGGATCGTCATCCACGATGAGGATGAGGCCGGGATCCAGGTCCACGCTGGCCGCGGCGCCGAGCTCCTGGGGAATCCGCATTTTTCTTTCGTCAAGGAAGGCAATGAGATCCTCGGCGTAGACGCGGAACTGCCCTCCCGGCGTCGTGAAGGCCTTGAGATGGCCGCCGCGGATCCAGTTGATCGCCGTCTGGTTCACCACGCCGCAAAGATTGGCCACCTCGAGGGCGGAGTATATTCTCACTCGTTTATCGCTGCTTCCCATTTCCTTACCAAAGTGTAGTGTTATTCAAAAAAGAAGCATAATTCATGCCCCCGCTATTGTCCACTAAAAACGGAAAGCCGGGCGCTTGCAATTCTCGCCTACTTTGCGTACCGTATCCGACCATGAGCCTATTGCCCGACATCGAAAAACTAGCAGTCAACGAGATCGCCATCCTTAACCGCATCGCGGGCGATCTGAACATCAAGGCCGCGCAGGTATCGGCCGTCGTTTCGCTAACCGCCGAAGGTTCCACGGTGCCCTTCATCAGCCGCTACCGCAAGGAAATGACGGGGAGCCTCGACGAAGTCCAGGTCCGCGACTGCGTCCATAAATTCGAGAGCTACAAGAACCTTGAAGAGCGCAGGATCGAGGTTACCAAGGGCATAGCCGCCCTCGGCAAACTCGACGAAACCCTCTACGCGAACATCCTCAAGGCATCGACCCTCACCGAACTGGACGACCTCTGGGCGCCCTACAAGAAAAAGAAAAAGACCCGCGGCATGCTCGCCCAGGAAAAAGGCCTCACGCCTCTCGCCGAGATCATGCTCAGCGAGGACAGGGCAGCGGTGGACGCCGCCGCTCCCGGCTTTGTCCGCGCCGACGCGGAACACTCCGAACTGTCGGTGGCAAGCGCCGAGGACGCCATCGCGGGAGCCAAGGACATTATCGCCGAACGCGTTTCCCAGAACATCGAGATGCGCGCCGCCGTCAAATCCTGGTACAGGAAGACGGGCAAGCTCGTCACGAAGGGCATAGGCGACGAGGCCGCACGCGAAAAATCCACCTACCAGATGTACTGGGACTACTCCGAACCCCTCGCCACACTGAAAAGCCACAGGGTGCTCGCCGTCAACCGCGCCGAGCGCGAAGCCGCCCTCGACGTCACCATCGACGTCGACGAGGAAGGAGCCGCGGCCCTGCTCAAGGATAAAGCCTTTATCCACAACGCCTATCACGCCGAAGCCATCGAGGATGGCCTCAGCCGGCTTCTTTCTCCGGCCGTTATCAGGGAGATCAAGTCCGACGCTACCGAGTACGCCGAAACCCACGCCATCGACGTTTTCTCCGAAAACCTCAAGAATCTCCTCATGTCGCCTCCCCTGAGGGGCTCGAGGATTCTCGGCGTGGACCCCGGCATCCGCACCGGCACCAAGTGCGCCGCCCTGGACGAGACGGGCAAGTTCCTCGACTATTTCGTCATCAACCAGGAAACAAAACTGGAGGAAGCCAAAAAGGCCATCGCTGCCTCCGTCAAGAAGCACCGCATCGAGATCGTCGCCATCGGAAACGGGACGGCCAGCCATGAAGTGCAGGCCGCGGTCGCCGCCTCGATCGAGGAGAACGGCCTCGACTGCAAGTTCACCGCCGTCGACGAGGACGGAGCCTCCGTCTACTCCGCCAGCGACATCGCCAGGGAAGAGTTTCCCGACCTCGACCTCACCATCAGGGGCGCCATCTCCATCGGCCGCCGCCTCCAGGATCCCCTCGCCGAGCTCGTCAAGATCGACCCCAAGAGCATCGGCGTCGGCCTCTACCAGCACGACGTCAACCAGAAAAAACTCACCGAACAGCTGGACGAGGTGGTCGGCTCCGTCGTCAATCAGGTGGGAGTCAATCTCAACACAGCGAGCCACGCCATCCTCAAGTATGTTTCGGGCATCAACGGTGGCCTGGCCAAGAAAATCGTCAAGTTCAGGGAAGAAAAGGGAGCGATCAAGTCGCGCGACATGCTCACCCAGATCCCCGGCCTGGGCGAAAAGACCTTCGAACAGTGCGCGGGCTTCCTCAAGATTCCCGAGAGCGCGAACGAGCTCGACAATACCTGGGTTCACCCCGAAAACTACGCCCTGGCTGCCGAAATCCTCCAGTTCATCAAGGCGGGGTCAGACCCCAACCACGAGCAGCGCAAGGCCCTGCGCGAAAAATACTCGGTGGGCGACACCACCATGGACGACATCATCGTCGAGCTGAAAAAACCCAACCGCGACCCGCGAGAAAACCTGCCGCCGCCCATACTCTCGAAGGGCGTCCTCAACTTCTCCGATCTCAAGGAGGGCATGAAGGTCACCGGCAAGGTGAAGAATGTCGTCGATTTCGGCGCCTTCGTCGACATCGGCATCAAGGAAAGCGCCCTCATCCACATCTCCGAGCTCTCGAACCAGTTCGTGCGCGACCCCATGGAAGCGATCAAGGTGGGGGACGTGAGGGAATTCACCATCATCAGCCTGGACGAGGCGCGCCACAGGATCGGGCTTTCGCTGAAAACTCGCGAAAATTCCGCGCGCGACAGCTCCGCGCACGATAGAGGCGGCGCGCGACCGCAGCAGTCAGCAGGAGCCCAGCCAGCGCCCCGACAGCCCTCCCAGGGAACGAAACCCGTCGTGCGCGTGGTGTCCCGGCCCTCCGGCACAGCCTCGCAGAACCCGGCTTCTCCCTCGAGGCCTCCAATTCTGTCTCGCCCTGACGCGACGCGCCCAGCCCCGCAGCCGCGTACAACTCCGCAGCAGCGCCCAGCCCCGCGCGAGGCGCAGCGCGAGGCGCCTCGCCCCCGCGAACGGGAAGACGACGGCATGACCTACAACCCCTTCGCCGACCTTTTCAAGAAGCGCTGAAACAGGGGAATTCCTGAAAATGAGACGGGGGCGGCAGGCCACGTTCGGCCTTGCCGCCCCCGATCTTGCTATTCAGCCTGATTGCTGGTATTGTTGCCTTGCCCCGATGAGATGTTCGGAGCCGGATCCTCGCCGCAACCCCCCAACCCCCGCGGCGACCCCAACCTCCGGTTTTCGACATAGCACCGGGGCTTTTTTTATTCGCGCTTCTTCGCGGCTTCGCCGTCCGGAATCGTTTCCGCTTCAATAGGCTTCTGCGCCGCGCTGATTTTCTCCTTTTCAAGCGCCGAAACCTGCTTTTTCAGCCCCGATGCCACCCGGCTCCGCCTGAAAACCGAAGGGGTCATCAGCAAAACCCCGAGCAGAAAGCCGATCGCCAGCGTGACGATGAGGAATAGAGAGAGCGAACCTGATATCGACCAGGAAAAAAGGCTGATCGTAATAGCCGCGCTGTTCTGCAGCGCGAAAACCACGGCCACGACGGCCACGAGAAGTACAAGAATTATATAGAAGACTTTCATTCGCGATTCCTCCTCCACCCGGCTACCGAGATCCTATACCACTATACTACCATCATTCAGACCCTGTGTTGAGAAGAACCTGCGCTTTGCAGAGCGACCAGATACTTTACGTAGTCCAGTCCCATTTTCATATCCATAAAGGTATCCCTTTCGTAGGAGAGATCATGGTCCGTTGTTATCCAGTGCGGACTACAGGCCAGGATTGAGGGCATGAGCGCGGGGTAGTTCATGATTCCATAGCCCGATGGCCTGAATTCAAAGGAATTGTACGCGGGACCGCCACGATTGCTGCCCAGGGGGAAAGGTGATTCCAGCAGTAATGGGGCCGTGGCAAAGTAGTCCTTCATGTGGATGATAGGGCAACGGGATTGGTATTTTTCAAGATACCGGACGGGATCTCCGCCGCCCAGGGAAATCCAGCCGAGGTCGGGCTGGAATTTCAGCAGTTCGGGTTCCGTGCTGTCCAGAATGATATCCAAAAAGGGTATTCCATCAACCTTATTCATGAGATCGTATCCGTGATTATGATACAGAAGCTGTACTCCATGACGCCTGCAGAGACGGGATATCCGTTCTATCTCGCGAATCGCATCCGGGAATGACCTCGTTCCGGGCAGCATGGTGGACGGAATATTGTCGATCGTCAGGTAGTGTGCGCCCAGCGCGGTACGACGCGTGATAACGTTCAGCGTATCCTGCGAAAATTCTTCGTAATGGATGTGGTCGCAGGCTATCGCGAGGCTATTCGCCTCGCAGAACGAGAGAATCTCTTCGCTGCCCAATCCGAACATGCCATACAGCTCCAATCCATCGAACCCCATCGCGGCAAGTCGGCCCATGATCTGTCCGAGCTCCGTGTGGCATATGTCGCGGAAAAGAAAGGTTGGAGACGCGTACTGGATAGACTGCATCATGATTTCATACCTCTTTGACTCATAGATGTTCTACAAGTGGCATTGTTAAGTTGTGCTACAAGCTACACAGATTGTACGAGCGACCAGGATGGCGCGTCAACAAGAAATGACTATATATACACAAAATAAAACTTGACACCCTATAATAGCCGTGTTTTACTGGGTGATGGATAATGTTCTACAAGTCTGCCCGACACGCTCAAGTATCATACAGATACGGGAAACGAGCAGAGCTTGTAGAATAACACACTACCCAGGAGGGAGACAATGAAAAGGAGCTCTGTATTTTCGCTGCTGCTGATCGCGGTCCTGATTTTCAACGGTGCCGCGGCGGTTTCGGCGCAGGCTGCCCCGGCCAAGCAAGTCCCATATATTGGTGTTTCAATTTTTGATTTTACCAATACCTTCGTGGGATACATCCGCAATGGCATCAACTACTACATGAACGAAAAGTATCCGAGTCTCAAGTTCATGATGGTCAACGGCGAGAATGTCCAGGCTACCCAGACGGAGCGAATCGATACGATGATCTCCAGGGGCGTGAATATTCTGGCGGTAAATCCCGTGGATACCTCCGCCTGCGATACGATCGTCGCGAAAGCCAAACAGGCCGGCCTCCCGATCGTGTTTTTCAATCGCAAGCCTACCACGGAAGTCTTGAACAGCTATGACAAGTGCTGGTATGTCGGCTTGGATGCCCTCTATCAGGGACAGCTGGAAGGCGAGATGGTAGCGGACGCATGGAAGAAGGACTCCAAGAAATTCGACACGAATCGCGATGGCGTCCTCCAGTATGTCCTCATGACTGGTACTCCAGGCCACAGCGACGCGACGGACCGCGCCAACGGATTCTACGCGGGCATCAAGGCCTCCGGTATGGCGGCTGAGCAGATCGCCACGCAGCCCGCGAACTGGAACACAGCGAAGGCTGTCGAGACCATGAACTCGTGGATCGGCAAGTTCGGCGACAAGATCGAGATGGTCGTATGCAGCAACGACGCCATGGCGCTCGGGGCTGTCGAGGCGCTCAAGGCTAACGGCCTCATCACCGCCAAGAAAGCCATCCCCGTCATCGGCGTCAACGCGCTGCCCGAGACTTCCGAGCTCATCAAGTCCGGGGTTATGCTCGGTTCCATTCTCACCAGCACCTACGATACGGCACGCGCCGTCATCGATATCTGCATGAACGTTGTGAACGGAAGAGCCCCTGACGCGAACCTGGAGTGGAAGATGGTCGACAAGATCGTCAAGATTCCGGAGAAAAAGATCACCGTGGAGAATGTTGACGAGGCGATTGCCGGATACAAGCTGGCCAAGTAGTATTTCCAAAACGAAGTATGGCCGCTGGATGTGGCGAGGGGCGATCCCTCTCGCTGCATCCTCAATTCTATCTGGGAGAGCGCGATGATAACCGGAGAATGCTTGCTTGAAATGAGGAATGTCTCCAAGAGCTTTCCGGGAGTGCAGGCGCTTAAAGACGTACGGATCGACGTGAAGCCCGGCGAAGTTGTCGCCCTCATGGGGGAGAATGGCGCCGGGAAGTCAACCCTCATGAAATGCCTCTTCGGAATCTACAAAATGGATCAAGGCGAAATCCTCATGAACGGAAAGCCCGTGGAAATTGCCAATCCTCAGCAGGCTCTGCATGTAGGCATCGCGATGGTCCAGCAGGAACTTGAGCAAGTGCCCCGGCGAAACGTGATGGACAACATTTGGCTGGGCAGGTATCCCCGCAAGGGGCTTTTTGTCGATGACAAGAAGATGTACCGGGACACGCTCAAAATTATCGACCTTTTCAAGATGAACATCGACCCGCGGACACAGGTTAACAATCTGTCGGTCTCCATGAAGCAGATGGCGGATATCGTTAAAGCAGTTTCCTACAACGCGAAAGTGATTGTCCTGGATGAGCCCACATCATCCTTGACGGAGACGGAAACGGAGGCTCTCTTCAAGATAATCAGGCAACTGAAAAGCGAAGGCTGCGGCATAATCTATATTTCCCACAAGATCGAAGAAGTCATGGCCATATCGGACAGGGTGACGGTGCTCAGGGATGGACAGTGGGTAGCCACCGAGTGCATCGGCGACATCGACGCGAACCGGCTGATTCAGCTCATGGTGAACCGTGAGTTGAGCAACAGGTTCCCGCCGAAGGACAAGGAAATCGGGGAGACGGTTCTCAAGGTCGAGCACCTCACTTCTCTGTATAACCCAAAGATCCAGGATGTTTCGTTTGATGTCCGGGCGGGTGAGATACTGGGGATCGGCGGTCTCGTCGGCGCGGGACGCACCGAGCTCCTCGAATGCATTATCGGTCTTAGGACGGTAGAAGCCGGTTCTGTCCAGGTGGACGGGAAAGATGTGCTGAAATCGCGGAAGAAGAACAAGAACGCCGGCATAGCGATGGTCACCGAGGAAAGGCGTGAAACGGGTATCTATCCCATGCTGGATATCCGCTGGAATACCGTCTCGTCGAGCATCGAGAAAAATCGTAACAAGCTGGGCTTAATCTCCATGAGGAAGGTGGAGAAGAACACCCAATGGGCTGTCGATGCCATGAATATCAAAACGCCAACGCTGAAAACCCTAATAAGTTCGCTATCCGGCGGAAATCAGCAGAAAGTTCTGCTTGGCAGGTGCCTTCTAAACGAGCCACGCATCCTCCTGCTCGATGAGCCTACGCGAGGTATCGATGTAGGCGCCAAATACGAAATCTACCAACTGATGATCGCTTTGGCGAAAGAAGGAAAGACAATACTGTTCGTATCCTCGGAAATGCCTGAGCTCCTGGGAATCGCGGACAGGATCCTCGTCATGAGCGGCGGCAGGAAGGCGGGAATCATCGATGCGAAGGAATGCAGTCAGGAAAACATCATGGCTCTAGCCGCTTCATGCTTATAAGCATTAAAAAGGGAGAACTCACAATGGACAAATTCGTGTTCAGGAACATAGAGGACGCGCCGACCTACGATGTCGCCAACTGCCAGGACGGCGCCGGAACGATCGTCAATACAACATTGTTCGGCGACGAGCCGAAAATGCCGGTGATTGGACCTCGAAACCCGGAAGAGAACAACAATTTTCATTATGTGCATAAGACGACCCTCCCCGTCGGCGGGTCGGTAGGTGAGCATTTTCATTCCGGCAATGAGCAGTTCTATCTGATTATCGAGGGTGAAGGCGAGGTGATCTTGTCGGGGGAAACCTTCCATGTCAAACCTTGGTCTATCGCGCTCATCCGCAGCGGCGGTTCACACGGCATCCGAAATACCGGCGACAAGCCATTGGTATATCTCTGCGTGGAAACCGGGCTGGCCGGCAACTGATCCCGGAATTTGAAGGGGTATACTGTATGGAACTGAACAACGGCGCAATGAACCCGGAGATGGCCAGGAAAGCCAGGCACTGGCTCATGCAATACGCGATCTACCTTGTGCTGCTGGGAATCATCGTGACCATTATCATGCTGGAGCCATCGATCCTCAGCGTGAGGAACGCGACCTTCATCCTTCAGCAGGCAGCCCCCAAGCTGATTATCGCGCTCGGCCTCTCGGGTCTGATACTCCTGGGCGGAACCGATCTTTCGGCAGGCAGGATGGTCGGCATCGCAGGGGTAATCTGCGCTTCCCTCCTGCAGAAACCCGACTACGCCCTGAGGATTTTCTCCGATATGGAACCCTTGCCGGTCGTAGTGCCGTTATTGATCGCGATAGCTGTCTGCCTGATTTTTTCCCTGATTCACTCCCTGTTGATCTCCATACTGCAGATTGCTCCCTTCATCGCCTCCTTGGGCATGAACATGATCGTTTACGGTACTATGTCCCTGTATTTCGACGGCGCCAACAATTCTTCCCCGATAGGGGGATTTGACACAAGGTTTACACGGATAGCGCAAGAGGCTATACAGATCGGTTCGTTCCGCCTGCCCTGGATAGTTCTCTACGCCTTAGCCGCTACGATTTTTTTCTGGGTCTTGTGGAATCGCACAACCTTGGGCAGGAACATGTATGCCGTGGGCGGCAACAAGGAAGCGGCAATTGTCTCAGGAGTGAACACCAAACGAGTCATCATGTTCGTCTATCTCATCGCGGGCGTCACCTACGCCTTGGCCGGATTCCTGGATGCCGGAAGGACAGGAAGCGCGACCAACGGTCTCGGTGAGGGGTACGAACTGGACGCGATCGCTTCCTGTGTGGTGGGCGGGGTTTCCCTTCGCGGGGGCGTGGGAAAGATAGGCGGGGTCGTTATCGGCGTCCTCATATTCCAGGTGCTCAGCTACTGCCTGGTATATATGAATATCAATCCCTACATCCAATTCATAATCAAGGGACTCATCATCGTCCTGGCGATCGCCGTCGATACGCAGAAATATATCAAGAAAAGGTAGCAAGCCATGGACATGACAAAACAGAATGTAACCGAAAAAGCCTATAACGAGGTAATGCGCCTGCTGCTGAGCGGGAAGTACGTACCCGGCGACAAACTGCCCTCCGAAAACGAACTGAAAGACATGTTCGGGGTGAGCAGGAATACGATCCGTACGGTGCTGAACAAACTGGCTGTTATGGGAATCGTGGAAACGCGCAGGGGAGAGGGCAGTTTCCTCAAGGGAATCGGAACCCAGATCTATGTGAACAGTTTTATTCCCTCCGTGCTCTTGAACGAAGACGACCTCCTCGGCCTGGTGGAGTTCAGGCGTGGCCTGGAGATGGCTTCCGCCCGCCTGGCCGCCATCAACGCGACGGAAGAAGACATCCGCGGCATGGAGCGTTATTTTGAGGAGATACATAAAAGCAATACGAGCAGCCATGAATTTGCGCAGCTGACGAGCGATTTCCATGTGGAAATCGCCGTCGCCTCGAAGAACGAGCTCTTCGTCAGGCTGCTCGAACTGATCCGCTGGATCATGACCTCGAAGATGGAGAACTTCCTCTATTACAAGCCGAATGTTGAGGATTCCAGCTTCTACCACTATATGGTGTTCAACTGCATCAAGCAGCATAAACCTGACGAGGCTGCTTTCATGATGGATTGCCACATAAAGAATCTGATCATTCGCGTCAAGGATTATATCGAGTATACGAAAACTCATACGAAGGAAGAGATCGATGCCTTGAAGGAGCAAAAGTACGTGAAAAACGTTTTTTGAACGGAAGTTGACTGCCCTTCACGGGCTAAGGCGTTTGCAGGGGGCAAATAATGGAAAAATTCGAAGTACCGGCGACGATGAAAGCGATGACGCTTGTCGCCTATGATAGTTTGGAACTAGCGGAAGTACCTGTGCCCTCACCGGGGCCGGGTGAAGCGCTGTGCCGGATACAGTCCGTGGCCATCTGCGGATCGGATCCCAAGATGATCCATGGAGGCTACAAGTTCGCCAATTGGCCGCCCTATTATCCTTTTATCATGGGGCACGAGTGGGCGGGGCAGGTCGTGGCTGTCGGTGAGGGGGTAAAAGACTTCGCGCCCGGCGACCGGGTGGCGGGAGAAGCCCACGCGGGCTGCGGAAAATGCGACAACTGCAAGAAAGGCCATTATACGGTCTGCCTGAATTACGGTAAGGACGGGAGGAACGGCTCGCTCGATACGGGCCATCGCCATTACGGATTTTACTGGCAGGGGGCTAACGCCGAGTACAACGTCTATAAGACAGGGGCTCTGCATAGAATTCCTGATAACGTGAGCTACGACGCCGCCGCCATGTGCGACTGCGCCGGTGTCGCCTTCCACGGCGTACAGCTCGCGAGCGTCACCCCGGGCGGAACGAGCGTGATCATAGGCCCGGGAGCCATCGGACTCTGCGCGATGATGGAATGCAAGGCTCTCGGTTCGGGCCGAGTGATTATGGTGGGTCGCGGATCGAAGCTGGCGATGGCCGCCGAACTGGGCGCCGATATCTGCATCGATTTCGAAAAGGAAGATCCCGTAAGGCGCGTGCTCGAATTGACACATGGAGTCGGCGCCGACGAGGTCATGGAGTGTTCGGGCGCTATGGATTCCCCCATGAAGGCATGCAAAATGGTACGCAAGACGGGTTCAGTGGCTATCATCGCCACCTACCATGATGACGAGGTGCTGATTCCTGCGAATACCGTCAATTTCAACGAAATCCGGATCGTGGGATCGAAAGCCAACCCCAACGTGTCGGATCAAGTGCTGCGCATGATCGCCGCGGGAGCTATCCAGGCGGAAAAACTCATAAGCCACAGATTCCCCTTGGATGAATACGCCACGGCCGTAAAGGTATTCGAGGACAAGAGGGCGGGTGCTTTGAAGGTGGTCATCCATCCCTGAAGCTTCAATCGAGGTAAAGCCATGAACAAGATGATGATGAAGTCCGCGGTACTCCGGCAGTTCGGACAGCCTCTGACTATAGAGGAGAAACCGATTCCCTCCCCTGGTCCCGGCGAGGTTTTGGTGAAGGTTCGCGCGAGCGGACTCTGCGTCTCCGACCTCCATATCCAGGACGGAATCATAGGGACGGTGAGGCTGCCCTACACCCCGGGCCACGAGATGGCCGGCGTCATAGCCAAGGTGGACGAAGGCGTCACAAGGGTGAAAGCGGGCGATCACATCGTATGCGCCATCGATATAACCTGCGGCACGTGCAGACACTGCCTCAGCGGGCGCAGCAATCTTTGCAGGAACCTGGTTCGGGTGGGCTTCGAGCGTGACGGTTCCCATCAGGAATATTGCGTGATACCAGCGGCGAACGCTTTCAAGGTCGCGGATCACGTGCCCTTCGACCAGCTGACCAGCATCACCGATGCCGTGGGTTGCATGTACAACGCCATAAAAAACAGGGCCAAGGTGAGGCCAGGGGATCGTGTATTGATCCTAGGAACGGGCGGTCTCGGGATGAATGCCATCCAGATAGCCAAGATTTTCGGCGCTGAAGTGTACGCCACGAGCCGCCAGAAGGAAAAACTGGATATATCCCTTTCGATGGGCGCGGACGCCGTCATCAACACGAAGGAAGAGGATCTCTACGCGGAAATAGTGCGGCTTACGGACGGCGAAATGTGCGATGTAGTTATCGACAACATAGGAATCAAATCTTCCATAAACGATGCCCTCAAGCTGGTCTGCGCGGGCGGACGCGTGATCGTTTCCGGGTACAACGATCCGAGCTTCGAGGCAGATTATCAGAACATCATGAAATTCGAGAAAGAGATCCTGGGAATGCGGGGCATGACCAAGCTGGACCTTGTCGAGGTGATACGCCTGGTTGAAGCGCGAAAAATTGTCCCCTTCATTTTCAAGACTATCCCCTTCGAACGTATCAACGAAGGGTTGAACATGCTGAGGACCGGGGAAGCGATGGGACGTGTCGTGCTGACGATGCCTGCCGGGCAGTGAGGTAATGATTATGCGAGAACATGTACTGGTGGTAGGCAGCGGCATGATGGGAAGCGGCATTGGCGCCATGAGTGCTCTCGCCGGCAACAGAACCATACTCCTTGATGTGGATGAGGCTTGTGTTCGGGCAGGCTTGGGAAAAGCGCGGGCATGCATCGAAACGAGGGAGCTAAACGGATTGAACTCCCCCACCGAATGCCGTAATGCCATTGCCCTGCTGGAAACCGGCACTAACATGGCTGAAGCCACGGGCAAAGCGCGCCTTGTCATCGAGGCAATTGTAGAGAACGTAGGGGCGAAACAGGAGCTTTTCGCGCAGCTGGATTCCATGCTTCCGGCCGAGATCCCGATCTGCAGCAATACCAGCGGGTTGAGGATCACGGACATAAGCGAAAGGTGCGTGCATCCGGAGCGAACCGTCACGACACATTTTTGGCTTCCTGCCCATCTCGTTCCCCTTGTCGAAGTGGTCATGGGCGATAAAACGGAATTAATGGCGGCTGAAAAAGTGTTGGAAGAGCTGAAACGATGGGGGAAGTCGCCGGTGCTCGTGAAAAGGGATCTTCCCGGCCAGCTGGCAAACAGGATATTTCAGGCGATCATTCGCGAATCGATAGCTATTGTAGCCTCCGGGCTTGCCTCCGCGGAGGACGTGGACACCGCCATCAGCTGCGGGATGGCCATGCGATTTCCCGTATGGGGTCCACTGAAGCACCTGGACGCTGTCGGCCTGGACCTCGGCCTCTCTGTGCAGGAGACCGTCCTTCCTGACATATGCGCGGAAAGGCAGGCTAACGAGTACATCAGAAATCTGGTCAAAAATGGTGACCTTGGCGCGAAGACCGGCAAGGGTTTCTATGATTGGAGTCGGCGGAACATGGAAGCCGACATGAGGAAGCGGGATCAGTTCATCATTGAGGCTGTGAAAATAATCAATAAAATCTGATTTCCGGGAGGATATGGCGATGAAAGATCTCACTCTGCTCGTGGGCACCTATACCCAGCCTATCAAGTTCGGAACAGGCAAGATCATGGAGGGAAAGGGAGCGGGGATATACTGCTTTCGGCTGGATACGTCTACGCAGCGCTTCCATTTCATCACGGTGACCGAGAACATCGTTAATCCGTCCTTCATCGCGGTTTCGGCCAATAATGAAAAGGTTTTTGCGGTGAACGAGCTCAAGGAATGGGAAGGCAAGGCGAGCGGAACCCTGAGTTCTTTTTCATTCGATCCCATCTTGGGACGCCTGAATTTTCTGAATCTCCATCCTACATGGGGAACCGATCCCTGTTACGTGGAGTTGGATAAAAGCGGCAGATGGGCGGCAGTGGCTAATTTCATGTCGGGATCCATAGCCATCTTTCCTGTCCTCCCTGACGGGAGTCTGGGTCTCGCCGTGACCCACATCCAGCATGAAGGCTCGGGGCCCGATCCCCTCCGCCAAAAAGGTCCGCACGCCCATTCCACGGTATTTTCAAGGGACAACAGAACCCTCTACGTTCCCGACCTGGGTCTGGACATGGTGGTTGCCTACGATTTCGATCCGACCTCCGGATCACTGGCTCCCAAAAGCGGTAGTTCGCTCCGCGCTCCAAGGGGATCAGGTCCGCGCCACGTCGTATTCCATCCCTCGGGCAGTTTCTCCTACGTTGTGAACGAGCTGTCCTCCTCGGTGTCGGCCTATGACCTCAGGCGGAGCGGGGGCGCTAAATTTTCCGCGGCAATTGACCCGGAGCAGACGCTTTCAGCTCTCCCTGAAGGTTTTACAGGGTCGAACAGCTGCGCCGATATCAAGATCCACCCCACGGGAGCCTGGCTCTACGCATCCAACCGAGGCCACGACAGCGTTGCGATATTCTCGATAAATCAGGATTCAGGTCTCCTGCGATTCGAAAGCGTGGAATCGACGCGGGGAGGGGTTCCGCGCAACTTCGCCATCGATCCCTCAGGGTCCTGGCTCATCGTTGCCAACCAGGATACGGACAATCTCGTGTTGTTTTCGATTGATCAGGCTACAGGAAGGCTTGAGTACACGGGCGTCAGTCAGGCAGTGCCAACGCCCGTGTGCATCGTTTTCGCCTGAGAGTCTTTTCAATCTGAAAATTTTCAGTTTGAATATATATTCACGCTTGACACCGCAGTTTCGGCATGTAAGACTTCAGAAACAATAGTTTCACGTCGATCCAAAAGGCCGAAACAGGATGATACTCGAGAAGATCAAGAAAGCCCTTCCCGAAATGGCTCCCAATTTCAGGAAGATCGGATCCTACATCCTCGACCACGAACAGAGCGTCGCCTTCGCCTCCATCTACACCATCAGCGAGGCCATAGGCGTCAGCAATGCCTCACTCGTGCGCTTCGCCAAGAGCCTCGAGCTCGACGGCTACCAAAGCTTCAAGCACGAAATCCAGGACGAGATAAAGCACCGCCTCAGCCCCTACGAGAAAATAGCCTTAAGGGAGCTCGACCTCCTGCCTGAGGAAAAGCGGATGCAGAAGCTTTTTCTCAACGAGGTGAACAATCTCCGCAACACCTTCGACAATATAAAGATACCCGATCTTCAGGGCATGGCCGAATCCATCCGCAGGGCGAAAAAAATCTTCGTCTGCGGATTCGGCGCCTCGGGCCATCTCGCCCGGACCTTCGAATACTCCCTCATGAGCTCGGTCAGGAAGGATGTCACGGTCATTTCGGGCTCGGTGTCCGATTACACCCCCCGCCTCCGCGCCTTTTCGGCGGACGATGTCATGTTCATCCTCACGTTTCCGCCCTACTCCGAGGAAATTCGCCATGTCGCCAAGGTGGTAAAGGCAAAAGGCGGGACGCTCAACCTCCTCACCGATTCAGCGATATGCCCCATCTATTCCCTGGCCGACCGCGTGGTGAAGTGCGACACCAACTCCCTTCTCCTCTCCAATTCCTATGTCGGCCTCGTGTCGATCCTGAACATACTCGTCCACACCGTCTACATCGGTTCCAAGGATACTTCGATCGAAACCCGCAGCCAAACCCTCACCATGCAGCTCGATGGCTACGCGTCCATCGGGACGGGCGGTGAGCAGTCATGATCTGCCGTGCCTTGCAGGCCGCCTAGCGGCCTTTTACATTCACTGTTTCCAAGGGAGGAAATCAGCATGAAAAAATTCATGGCAGTCTTGGTCATCGCCCTCGTGGCAGGCAGTCTTGCCTTCGCCCAGGGAGCCAAGGGCCCGGCCCTGCGCAGCCGCGACGCGGACACCCTCGTCTTCGTCCTGGCCGCCGCGCCCCAGCCACTCGACCCAAACATCTACACCACCCTCAACGAGGCTCAGGTGATGCGCGAGATCAACGAAACCCTCGTCAACATGACCCCCGACTACCAGTTCTATCCCGGACTGGCCGAGGTCATCCCCACGATGGAAAACGGCCTTGTCTCCAAGGACGGCACCACCTACACCATCAAGCTCCGCAAGGGCGTCAAGTTCCACAACGGCAACGATTTCACCGCGGACGACGTCGTCTTCTCCTTCAACCGCATCCTCCACCACCCCAAGTCGAGCTCCAAGTCCATGTTCAGCTCGATTCTCTCGGTGGAAAAAGTGGACGCCTACACCGTAAAGATCGTATGGGGCAGGCTCAAGGATCCCGAGTACGCCACCATCCCCCTCACCTCCTGGGCTGACCGCGCCAAGTACATGACGCCCTCCGCCTATGGCCCCGCTCTCAACATCCTCGCCCACTACTGCTCCGGCATCGAGGACAGCCAGACCACCGAAGCCGCGGGCGCCGACTACGGCACCAAGATCGTCACCGGCACCGGTCCCTACAAGTTCGTTTCCTTCCCCAATCCCCAGGAAGTCAACCTCACCCGCAACGACGCCTGGTGGGGCGGAGCCGACAAGGTGGCTTTCAAGAACATCCAGTTCAGGGCGATGTCCGAGCAGCCCCAGGTCAACAACGTCCTCATCACCGGCGAAGTCGACATGGCATTCAACCTCTCCAAGCTCGACCTCGCGGCCATCGAGCGCGCAGGCGTCAACATCACCGCGAAGCCCGGCCTCACGATCTGGTACGGCGTGTTCAACATGAACTCGGCCAAGGTAGGCCAGAAGCGCAACGGCAAGCTCGACCTCACCGGAAAGTACGAGGAACTCGATTCCACCAAGCTCAGAAGGGCGATTTTCTACTCGATCAACCCCATTCCCTTCATCCGCCAGGTTGACCTCTTCAACGGCCAGGCCAAGCCCGCCAACCAGATGATGCAGCCCGGCTTCCTCGGCTACGTCCAGGGCAGCCCCGAAGGCAGCCCCTTCACCGAATTCTCCGAGAAGTCCTGGTACTTCGACCGCGAGAAGGCCAAGGCCGAGTTCGCCGCTCTCTCCCCCGAATTCAGGGCCAAGCTCGTCCCCGAAAGCATCATCCTCGCCGTCGGCAACATCACCGACCGCGTGAAGATCGCCAACAACATCAAGGACCAGGTGAAAACCGTCCTCGGCGTCGACCTCATCAAGGTCGTGCCCCAGGTCAACGCCCAGATCATCCAGATGAGCAAGACGGGCGACGAAGGCTACGACATGGTCGTCACCGGCTGGTTCACCCCCACGGGCGACCCCGACTACACCTGCATCATCTACAACGGCGAATCCATCGGCACGGGCATGAACGGCGCCGTCTACAACAACGACATCGTCAACGCCAACATCGCCATCGGCCGCTACACCGCCGACCAGAAGGCGCGCAAGGCCGCCTACGACAAGGTGCAGATCCAGCTCATGACCGACAAACCCTACTTCCCGATGGTCTACGAAAACGTCATTTTCGGAACCCATCCCAGGGTTGGCAACATCGACAGGGCCATCTTCGGCACCAAACTCGTGGATCTCCATCTGCTGACCAAGCAGTTCTGACGTCTAGAATTCTCCTTTAGAATGGGTGGGGCCGGGCAGCCGGAAGGCCGATCGGCCTCACCCCCTCTTTGAGGAGCCCCACCCGGAAGGGAACAACCATGCGCAGATATTTCCTGCGGCGTATCCTTATGCTGATACCCGTGCTCTTCGGCGTCACGCTGATCGTCTTTTCGCTGATGTACATCACTCCCTCTGACCCGGCCCAGATAATGCTGGGCTCCAACGCCTCCCCCGCGGCCTATTCGCAGATGAAGGCCGAGATGGGCCTGGACAAGCCCTTTTTCGTCCAGTATTTCCACTTTCTCTTCGGCTACAAGAACGCCACCTTCGGCTACAAAGGCCTCCTCTTCGGTGATCTCGGCCGATCCTACATCTCCAACCGGAATGTCTTCGAACTCATCCTGAGCTCGTTTCCCAATACCCTCGTCCTCGCTGCGGGCGCCCTCTTTTTCGCCATCATCCTCGGCGTGCCCATCGGCATCCTCGCGGCCACGCGACCCTATTCCATCCTCGACATGTTCTTCACGGTCTTCGCACTCCTCGGGGCTTCGATGCCCGTCTTCTGGGCGGCCATGGTCCTCATCTATACCTTCGCCAACAATCTGCGGATTTTCCCTGCCATGTCCAGACCCGGCAATTTCATCTCTCTCATCCTCCCCATCGTCACCCTTTCCATGTACTCGATGGCCATCATCATGCGCATGACCCGATCCTCGATGCTCGAGGTGATGGAGCAGGACTACATCCGCACCGCCCGCGTAAAAGGCATGGATGAGAAGGTCGTCATCTTCAAGCACGCCCTGCGGAACGCCCTCATCCCCGTCATCACCGTCGCCGGCCTCCAGTTCGGCCACCTTTTGGGAGGGGCCGTCCTCACCGAGAAAATCTTCTCCTACCCGGGCCTGGGCACCATCATGGTCGACGCCATCTACCAGAAGGACACGCCGCAAATCCTGGGCTCGGTATGCTTTGTCGCCTTAACCTTCACCATCATGAACCTCGTGGTGGACATCCTCTATGGCTTCATCGATCCGAGGATCAAGACAACGATGGGCAGGAAAAAGGCCAAGCCGGCCGTTCAAAGGAGCCGGGCATGAGCAGCACCGCGACCACCGCCGCCTACAATTCCAATTTCAGGCGCTTCCTCCGCCGTTCGGCCAAGAATTTCGGCCAGTTCTGGCGCCAGCTTTCGCGCAACAAGCTCGCCGTCGTGAGCCTTGTCCTCGTTATCAGCTTCGCCCTCGTGGCTATCTTCGCCGACTTCTTCTACGAGTACGATTTCGTCACCTCCAACTCCCTGGAGAACGCCCTCCTCAAGCCGGGCGAGTCGGGCCTCGTCTACTACCATGAAAAGGACATCGAGCACACCTTTATCCTGGGCTCCGACAACTACGGCCGCGACATTCTGGGACGCATCGTCCACGGCGCCCGCGTGTCGATGATCATCGGCTTCGCCACCGTGGCCATCTCCATCCTCTCGGGCGGCGTGCTCGGGGCCCTGGCGGGCTACAAGGGCGGGCTTTTCGACACCCTCATCATGCGCGCCACCGACATCCTCCTCTCCATACCGACCATACTCCTCGCCATCGCCATCGTGGCCGCCCTGGGCAACTCCTTCTTCAACCTCCTCATCGCCATCTCCACCTCGATGATCCCCGGCTATATACGCATCGTCCGGGCATCGATCATTACGGTGAAGGACCAGGAGTTCGTCGAGGCCGCCCGCTGCGTGGGCGCCGGCGACTTGAGGATCGTGCTCAAGCACATCCTGCCAAACATCACCGCCCCCCTCATCGTCCAGTCCACCCTCAACGTGGGCTCGGCCATCAACTGGGCGGCATCCCTCTCCTTCCTCGGCCTCGGCATCCTTCCGCCCAAGCCCGAGTGGGGCAACATGCTCTCCGAAGCGAGGGAGTTCATCCAGTACGCGCCCCATCTCCTTTTCGCGCCGGGCCTCACCATCCTCCTCACGGTGCTGGCATACAACCTCATCGGCGACGGGCTGCGCGACGCCCTCGATCCCAAACTCAAGCGCTAGGCGGACACCATGGAAAAAATACTTGAGATACAGGACCTCGAGGTCCGCTACTATTCCTACAAAAAGACGGTGCGGGCGGTGAACGGGCTCAGCCTCGACCTCATCCCCGGCAAGGTCCTCGGCCTCGTCGGCGAGACGGGAGCCGGCAAGACCACCCTCGCCCTCTCCATCCTCAATATGATCCGCGGCCCCCAGGGCAAGATCGTGTCGGGATCGATCAAGTTCGCCGGAAAGGACGTTCTCTCCATGTCCAGGCAGGAACTGCGCGACATGCGCGGCAAGGACGTGGCGATGATATTCCAGGACCCCATGACGGCCCTCAACCCCGTCCTCTCCGTCGGCGAGCAGATAGCCGAAACCGTCCTCAAGCACGAAAAACTGGGGAAGGACGATGCCTGGAAGCGTGCCGAAACCATGCTGGAAACCGTCGGCATCCCGGCCGAAAGGGCTAAGGAATACCCCCACCAGTTCTCGGGCGGCATGAAGCAGCGCGTTGTCATCGCCCTGGCCCTCGCCTGCAACCCCAAGCTCCTCCTCGCCGACGAGCCCACCACGGCCCTCGACGTCACCATCCAGGCTCAGGTTCTCGATCTCATGCGCAAGCTCATCCGCAACAACGAAACCTCGGTGCTCTTCATCACCCACTCCCTCGGCCTCGTGGCCGAGAACTGTGACGAAGTGGCCACCATGTACGCGGGTGAAATTGTCGAGTACGGCACGATAGACCAGGTCTTCGGCAAGGCCCTCCACCCCTACACCCAGGGGCTTTTCGGCTCCCTGCCCGACCTGAGCGCCGCAGCCGAGCGGCTCAAGCCCATACCGGGCCTCATGCCCGACCCCACAGCCCTGCCCGAAGGCTGCTTTTTCAGCCCGCGCTGCCCCTTTGTCAGCGACATCTGCAGGGCCAAGCACCCCGTCGATATCGACCTGGACGGGCACATGGTGAAGTGCCATCTCTACGCCAAAGACGACACCGCAGGCGCCGCCGCTGGCGGAGAAGGGAGGACAAAATGAGCGCCCGTAAAAGCCCCTCCAGCGCCTCGGCCCCAGCCGGCGCCGCCGCGCCTTCCAGTGCCGCCGCGCCCATCTTGAGCGTCCGCGACCTGCGCAAATACTTCCAGGCTGCCCGCGGCAGCCTCCACGCCGTCGACGACATCTCCTTCGACATAGAAAAAGGCAAAACCCTCGGCATGGTCGGCGAGTCGGGCTGCGGCAAGTCCACAACGGGCCGCCTCCTCGTGCGCCTCCACGAAGCCACGGGCGGCTCCATCGTCTACGACGGCTCCGAGATGACCACAGCCTCCCCCAAGGAGCTGAAAGCCCTCCGCACCCGCATGCAGATGATCTTCCAGGACCCCTACTCCTCCATCAATCCGCGCCACACCGTGGCCACCATCATCGGCGAACCCCTGAAGATCCACGGCAAAGTGCAGTCCAACAAGGACTATGAGGACAAGGTGCGCGAGCTCATGGCCACCGTCGGCCTCGCCGACCGCCTCTACGACGCCTACCCCCACGAACTGGACGGCGGCCGACGCCAGCGCATCGGCATAGCCCGCGCCCTCTCCCTCGACCCCGAGTTCATCGTCTGCGACGAGCCCGTCTCCGCCCTCGACGTGTCCATCCAGGCCCAGATCCTCAACCTCCTCATGGACCTCCAGGACAAACTCGGCCTTACCTACCTCTTCATCACCCACGACCTCTCCGTCGTAAAGCACATCTCCGACGACATCGTCATCATGTACATGGGCCAGATCGTCGAGCGCGGCCCCACCGAGGAACTCTTCGCCAAACCCATCCATCCCTATGGGCGCGCCCTCCTTTCGGCCATACCCGTGCCCAAGCTGAACGCCCGCAAGGAAAGGATCATCCTTAAAAGCGAAGTGAGCTCGCCCATCGACCCCAAGCCGGGCTGCCGCTTTACCCCCCGCTGTCCGCACGCCAAACCCGAATGCTCGAGCGCCGATCTCGCCCTGAGGGAAGTGGCTCCTCGCCGCTTCGTGGCCTGCCGATTCGCCGAACAATTCATATAGGAGAATAAAATGGAGATAAAAATGGAACAAAACATGGTGCCTAGCGAAAAACAGATGGAGCGGTTCAGAACCCTCACCCAGATTCCCGGGCTTTCGGCCCACGAAATGCGCGTGCGCGAGTATATGAAGAAGGAACTATCGCGGCACTCCGCCGAACTCGTCTTTGACAACCTGGGCTCGGTCTTCGCCGTCAAGAAATCGAAAAAACCCAACGCTCCCCGCCTCATGATGTCGGGGCACATGGATGAAGTCGGTTTTATCGTCAAACAGATCACCCCCAAGGGGCTCATCAAGTTCTTCCCCATAGGGCGAACCTGGGAACACGTGATCATGGCCCAGCGCGTCACCGTCTACTCCAGCCTCACCGGCCAGGGCTTTCCGGGCGCCGTCGCCTCCATACCGCCCCACCTCCTCCCCGAGGATTCGGCCAAACGACTATTGACCATCGAGCAGATGCTGATCGACATCGGTGCCCAGTCGCGCGAGGATGTCCTCGCCGTGGGCATCCGCCCTGGCGACATGATCATCGTGGACGGAGCCTTCGTCCCCCTCTTCGGCGGGAAGAAGCTCCTCGCCAAGGCCTGGGACAACCGCTTCGGCTGCGCCCTCGCCCTCGATGTCCTCGAGGAAGTGGCCGGCGAAGATCTCGGCGTGGACCTCTACATCGGCGCCACCGTCCAGGAGGAATCGGGTCTGCGCGGGGCGAAAACCTCGGCCTTCACCATCGAGCCCGACCTCTCCATCGTCTTCGAATCCTCGGCCGCCAACGACAACATGGGCGACGCCGAGGAACTGGGCCAGCAAGGCAAGGGCGTCCTCCTCCGCTACATCGACCGCACGGCCATAACCCACCGCGGCCTTTTCCTGTACGCCACCGGCCTCGCCGAAAAGAAGAACATCCCCTTCCAGTACTTCATGGCCCTCGGCGGCACCGACTCGGGCGAAATCCACACCGCCCGCTCGGGCTGCCCCTCCATAACCCTTGGCGTTCCCTCGCGCTACATCCATACCAACTCGAGCATCATGGACTATCGCGATTACGCCGCCGCCAAGGACTTCGCCCTGGCCTTCCTGCGCTCCATGAACCGCGACGTCTTCGAGCGCGACATACTGAGCTTCAGCCGCTAAGCGAGAAGTGTTGAGGGAACAGGACGGGATAACAGGATCGGCAACGATGCGCAGGAGCAATAATTTCCTGTGGATCCTTTACATCCTGTTATCCTGTCCGTTCTTATCGTCGGGATTCCCGGAGGCACCACATGCTGCCCATATTCGACATGCACGCCGACGTATTCATGGATCTCGTTCGGCGACGTGAAGCGCGCAACGCGAATAAATCAGGCAACGTCGAAAAAGCGCACAACGCAACAGAGTGCGCGGGCGCGCCGAACGATTGCGTAGAACTTGAAGAGCGGCACCTAAAGCGCATCAAGGCCGGAGGCATAGCGGGCGCCGTCCTCATCGACTGCCGCATGGCAGGCGAAACGGCCCTCCCTGAGCACCTTGAACGCTTCATCGAAACGGTGCGCCGCGAGATGGCGGCTGCCGGCGATACCGTAGCCTGGGTGCGCTCAGCCGCCGAACTTCATCACGCTTTCGCCGCCGGCAGCTTCGCCGCCATCGTCGGCTACGAAGGCCTGAGCCCCACGAAAGGCGACCTTGGCTGGATAAGGCGCCTCTACAACGAAGCCGGCCTTCGCGTCGCTATCCTCACCCACAACGATGACAATGAGTATGGCGGCGGCGCTCTCGGCACCTCAACCTTAGGCCTTACCGAAAAAGGCTTCCAGGCAGTCGCCCTCATGAACGAATTGGGAATCCTCATCGACATGTCCCACGCCGGCAAGGCCACGCGGCGCGACATCCTCGCCGCATCCGCCCGTCCTGTCATGCTCTCCCACAGCTCCGCCAAGGCAGTCTACGACAACGGCCGCAACCTCTCCGACGAGGAAATGCGCGCCATCGCCGACTCAGACGGCCTCATCGGCTGCATGACAAGCCCCGCCGCCCTCGCCCCCATGGCCGATCGCGCCCACCACAGCCTCGAGCGCTACATGCAGCACCTCACGCACATGATCGGCGCCGCCGGCGTCGACCACGTCGGCCTCGGCCTGCATTTCTGCGAGTACCTCTACACCCGTGAGGAATATCCCCTGGTTTCAGGCCTCGAGGACGCTTCGCGGGCCCAAGCTATCGTTGAGGCGCTACTGAGCTCCGGATATTCCGAGAGCGACGTCGAGAAGATCGCTTATAAGAACTTTGTACGGGTTTTCGCTGAGGCTATTGATAGTTAAGTCCGAATTTATATCTGAATTCAGTATTATTCTTGACTTAACTATCATTCCTCCTAATTCCTCTGATCGGCCAATCAGATCGGATCGGCGTACTCGCCCTTGCGCAGCCTGCGGATATAGTCGAGGTTCTTCTGGAGCATCATCGCATAGAGTTTTTCGCCCTTTTCGCGCGTCGCCTTCGTGGAATCGCCGCTCATCCCGTTGGGGTAGCGCGCGTCGATCTGGGTGGGGCCCGAAAGGGGAATGCAGAAGGCCTTCTTCATGTGCACGCTCCGCGCCGAATCGTCCACCAGCGTAGCGTCGATGCCGAGCACCGCCGAGGTTTCGTCCTCGCCCGCGTGGCCCTGGGTCTCGCAAATCTTCAGAATGTCGGCCGAATAAGTGGCCCACCAGCTGATGGCCAAGGCCGTTCCGCCCGCCTTGGCTATCCTGTCGCAGGCAATCGTCAGCGCGGCGATGTTCCCCCCGTGCCCGTTCATGAAGACGATATTCTTCGCGCCCCAGCCCACAAAGCATGAGCCGATCTCGGAATACAGCGAAATGAGGGTCTCGGCGGGAATCGTCACCGTGCCGGGAAACCGCATCAGGCTCGGCGTGTAGCCATAGGTCACTGTCGGCGCGATGAGGAATTCTCCACTCGCTGCCGCCTCGAGGTCCTGACACATACGCTCTGGGATTATTATGTCGGTGCCAAGGGGGCAGTGCATCCCGTGAGCCTCGAAACTCCCTGTCGGAATGATCACCGTATCGATCTTTCCAGCCAGTTCCGCATAACGTTTTGACGTGAGATTGATGGCGTACATGAAGGCCTCCTGAGGTTGATGTCGTGCAATAATTATAAGCTAAAGGACCCTTACCGTACACCACCCGACAGCTCAATTCCATTCAAAGGGCCATCGCCGGAGAACGTCGTGGACAGTTTGTCTCCGCCCAGCGAGAAGTTAACCTCGATGGCGCCATGAGTTGTTGTCGCATTGCTATAACCTGATCCATAAGAATCATAGTGTGAGGCAGAAAATAAGCTTCCCGAGAGTGTTCCACTACTTGTATGCTCGTATTCCAGATAGCTGCTCTCACCATCCGGTACTGTCCACCAGAAATCCACTGCCAAAGTAGAATCATCGATCTTGATGACGAAGACAGTTACATTGTCGACGGCATTGCCCTTTATCGTTCGGGAGCCGAAGTTCCAGGTTCCCGCGATATCATCGATGGTCAGATCAGCAGCCAGATCGCATCCCGCCAACATCACCACAGCCAATAACGCGACGAAGATCAACTTTTTCATATCACAGACTCCTTGAAGTACATCGATGCAGCATTCCCGAAGCCTGAATGGCTGCCTACTATAGGAAAACAATAATGGACGGTTTCAAATCTGTCAAATTGAACTTTCGATATAAAAAAAAAGGACCCCGAAGGGTCCTTTACTCTGCGGATGGCGCCAGGAATAGCCTGGGGCTCCCGAGCCGCCGTGTCGCGTAAAGCTCTAAAGCCTTACAGCCCCACAGCCTGCAGCGGCATCCGTTCAATCGGAGCGCCGATAAAGCGCTCGATGGCGCGCAGCACCTGCTTGTCCTCGGGTGTCACGAAGGTGAGGGCAATGCCCTTGCGCAAC
>CAYXUF010000033.1:0-27597 GCA_964468155.1 uncultured Treponemataceae bacterium | reverse complement strand
GCCGAGCTGGTGCACAAGGATCTGACGGTCGACATAGCGAAAAATCTCCTCAAGGAGATGTTCAACACCAACAGGCACTCGGCGATAACGGTGGACTCCATCATCCGTATGGTGGCCGACTTCTTCAAGCTCTCCCTTTCCGACCTCAAGGGAAAGAAAAGAAGCAAGAACATAGCCCTAGCGCGCCAGGTGGCCATGTTCGTGATACGCGAGGTGACGGAGTATTCGACGACGGAAATCGGCGTGGAATTTGGAGGAAGGGATCATACGACCGTGATGCATTCCTGCCAGAAGATTGAGCAGATGGTGAAATTCGACCCTTCTTTCGACGCTTCCATACAGAAACTCCTGCGCGACGCGCGAGAAAGCGAGTCAAAATAGATGGCAGGGACAAGCGGTGTAAAACTGCCGGGTTTCTGTGAACAAGTCTTCTGCCTGTGGATACTGTGGAAGGAAAGAACATTTCTTCAACATGTTATACACAGGTACTAAATATATTTATCACATATAATTAATATGGTTATCCACATATTACCTGTCCTTATTACTACTATTACTCTCTTATATATCTATAAACAGAATTAACAGAGAGGCGGAAAAAGATGCAAGCTCTGTTTCAAAATGACGATACTTCTGGTAGAATGGACGATGATTATAATCATCCCAGGGGGAACGAATGAAATTTACCTGTGATAAAACGAGTCTTTTTCGCGAAATAGCCTTTGCTCAAGAAGTGATCGCCTCGAAAAACGCCTTGTCGATCATGTCGAACGTCTATCTCGAGGTTTCCGATTCCAGGCTTGTGATAAGGGCTACGGACGTAAAAGTGAGTTTTGAGACCTCCATCCCCGTAGGCGATGTCGTTCCCGGTTCCCTTACCGTTTTCTGCGACAAGCTCACCGGCATTCTATCTTCCCTCCCCGACAGCGAAATCTCTGTCGAGCAGGACGAGGGCAGGGTTATTTTAAAACCCTTGGCACGAAAAGTGCGGTTTCAACTCAAGACGCTTTCTGGCGAGAAATTCCCCGAGCTGCCCAGGGCAGAGCCTGAACTTTTCTTCGATATTCCCGCCCGGGAGTTCAAGCGGATGATAACCCAGACGATCTTTTCGGTATCCACCGACGAAACCCGGTATTTCATGAACGGCGTCTTCATGGAAAAGACACCCGAAGGTTCCCTCGTCATGGTGTCCACGGACGGGCGTCGTCTGGCCTACGTAAAGCATGATTTTGAGGGCAGCATCGCCGATTTCAGGCCCGTGATAATCCCCACGAAGGTTTTGGGCATCCTGAACAAGCGCCTTTCGGACGAGGGCATGATCTCGGTTGCCATCACCGACAAGAGCATTTTCTTCCGCTTCAACAGCTATCAGATTTCAAGCGTCCTGATTGAAGGCCAGTTCCCCAACTACCAGAAGGTGATTCCCCAGAGTCAGCAGTTCCATTTTTCGGTGAAAAAGAGCGACCTGACCGAAGCCCTGAAGCGCGTTTCCATCTTCGTCGAGCAGAAATCGAACAGAACCTATTTCGGTCTGTCGAACGAAGGGCTTGTCCTTTCTTCGGAGGAGAGCGAGATCGGAGCCGCCCGCGAGGAGATTCCCTGCGAGTACGAGGGCGACGACGCGACGATAGCGCTCAACTACCGCTATATCGAGGAACCTCTGCGCGTGCTCGACAGCGAGAACCTGGTGATCGAGTTCAGCGACACCTCGCGGGCGATCACGCTGCGGCCCGAACCGAGGGGTGACTATTTCCACATAGTCATGCCGATGCAGATCGACTGATGCCTTTCAGGCGGACACGCTTCGCTTCGTTCAGAAATCTCGAAGACGCCGAAATCGACGTCGACGCGGCCCGGATTTTTCTCATAGGCGAAAACGGCCAGGGCAAGACCAATTTCCTTGAGGCTCTGTATTACCTCTGCTACGGATCCTCGTTCAGGGGTTCGGTGGACGCCCAGATCCCGGCAACAGGCAGCCCGGGCTTCGGACTCGCGGGGATATGGTCGCGCGACGGAGGGGAAGCCTACCTGGACGAGGAAATTTCCGTGCGCATGGAGGGGCAGACCAAGGAGATACGGTTGAATGGCCGGCCGCTCAAGGACAGAAAGGAGCTCGTTTTCCACAATCCGGCCGTCGTTTTCTGCCACGAGGATTTCAGCTTCGCCGCGGGGGATCCCGAGCGGCGACGCTTTTTTTTCGACCAGTGCGCGGGCATGCTCTCGCTGTCCTACATAGAAACGCTCCGCTCCTTCAAGAGGGTATTGAAGCAGCGCAACGCCGCCCTCAAGGAAAGCGCCTACGATCTCCTCGATGTGCTGGATCCCCTTTTCGCCTCCTATGGGCTGGAGCTCATGGCGGCAAGGCGGGCCCTGCATGCACGCTTCCAGAAGGAATTCCCCGAGCTCTACGAGTCGGTGGCCGCCCTCGGCCGGCGGGTGGATCTGGAATACTCGACGAGCTGGCCTGCCGGGGCTTCGGTGGATTCCGTCCTCGAGCTATTGGCAGCGCGCCGGGAAGGCGAGATCATGCTGGGGACAACGCGATCGGGCCCTCATCGCGACCGCTGGAATTTCGGCTGCGAAGGCGAGCTGTTTACGGACAAGGCTTCCACCGGACAGCTGCGCCTTGTCTCCCTCATCCTGCGGGTCGTTGAGGCTAGAGCTTACGCGGACTCGGCCGCGAGCGCCAACCAGACCGCAGGCGCCGAACCGATCGCAGGCGAACGCGCAGCCTCGCCCCGATGGCCAGTCCTCCTCCTCGACGATGTGCTTCTGGAGCTGGACGTGGGGCGGAGACGGAGGTTTCTGGACCTGCTCCCTGGCCCGGGATCGGGAGCACAGGCCTTCTTCACCTTCCTGCCCGAGGAGCCGTGGACGGAATACGAGAACGGCGATACGATCGTGTACAAGGTGAGCCATGGCCGATTCCAGAATCAAGAGCGTCTCTGATCTTCTCTCCTCATATTTCGACAAGAACCTCATCCAGGAAGGCCAGCAGCTGTCGGGCTTCGGACGTGCCTGGAAGACGATAGCGGGTGCGAGGCTCGGAGAGCATTCCCATCCCGCCGACATAAGGCACAATATCCTCATCGTTGAAACGGAACATCAGGGATGGACGCAGCTTTTGCAGCTCCAGCAGGATCGCATCCTCGAGGAAATACAGCGGCGTTTTCCCGACCTGGGCATCCGCGGCATAGCCTGGAGGCTTGGAAACGAACCCAGGCTGGTGGCGGCAGCCAAGGTTCAACCAAGCGCAGGGCCAGTTGCGCCGGTTGAGGCGCTTGCGTCGGCTGCGTCGGCTACGTCGGCTACGTCGGCTACGTCGACCGCTGAAAATGAAACCGAAAAGCCTGGCGATGTAAAAACCGAAGAGAAAAGGGGCCTCCCACCAGATATGGTGGCAAGCTTCGCCAGAATCAGGAAAAACATCAATAAATAGGGCCTTTTCGACCGGCTCATCCCTAACGGGGCTGCCCGGGCGCGGCACACCGGCTGATTGACGAAGCTTGGCCCATCGTTTTATACTCACGAACCTGCCTCGTACGTCCAAAGGATTATGTCCAAAGGACGCGGCATCAATCGAAATCGACCGGCGTGCGAGCGCCGTCGCGCATAGAGCAAGGAGCACGTTGTCATGAAGCGCACCTATCAGCCCAGCAGAACGAAGAGGAACAGGAAATTCGGCTTTCGCGCCCGCATGAGCACGAAGGGCGGCCGACTCGTTCTCAAAAGAAGAAGAGCCAAGGGACGGATCAAGCTCTCCGTCGCCGACGAGAAGAAGAAGTATTAGCGGAATGTCCCCGGTTGGGGATATGGAAAAGCAGAGACAGGATTTTCCGAAGTCCGAAAAAGTACGGACGAAATCGGAGATTGACCGGATTTTCCGCACGGGCGCCCGGTTTTCCTGCAAGGGTATGGTTCTTCGCGCAGCGCGAAACACCCTGGGCCGGAATCGGGCGGTTTTTGTCGCCGTACGTTCGTTTGAAGGGGCTGTGCAGCGCAACAGGGCCAAACGGGTTGCCCGTGAGGTCTGGCGGCTGAACAAGCACAGGATCAACCCCGGCAACGATGTAGCCTTCGTGCTGTACCCAGAATACGACAGTTTTGCGGAGTGTTCCGGCTCGATGCTCCTCCTGCTTCGCAAGGCGGGTCTGATGCGATGAAGTTTCTGGTAAAGCTGGTGTCACTTCCCTTTCTCGCTCTTATCAGGCTGTACCAGATACTCATCTCCCCTCTTCTGCCTCCGTCCTGCAGATTCTTTCCCACCTGTTCCGCGTATTCCTATGAGGCGATTTCCAAGTATGGTCCATTCAAGGGCGGATATCTCGCCCTCAAACGGATCCTGAAATGTCATCCGAGAAACCCGGGAGGCTTTGACCCAGTACCATGAGCATATTCAATATGAACGACGGATCCCAAACCAGTGAAGAAAAGCGGCGCACAATCATCGCGGTAGTGCTGTCGACGGTTATCGTAGGCGTGGGCTTCATAGCCCAGAATGCCCTTTTTCCGCCCGCGCCCCAGCCTGTCCAGACCCAGGTGAGCAGCCAGCAGCCCTCGACGAGCAGCGGCCAAAACACGACGGTTCTGTCGACGCCGGCGGCGACGGTGGTGACCCAGCCCTTCAAGACCGACGCGACGGCCGTCGCCGCTCCCGCGGGAGCCGAAGCGGCCGACCTGCCGACGGCCCAGGCGAACTACAGCATCGAGACCGACCTCCTGAAGGTTGTGCTGAGCAACGCCGGAGGCGATATCGTTTCCCTTCAGCTCAAGCAGCACAAGGACAAGACAGGCTATGTCGACCTCGTGGTGCCCGGCGAAAAGAGCGCGAACGGGATATCCCTGGCCTTTGGCGCCCAGGACACGATGCCCGTCAAGGAACTGATGAAGGTTTCCTGGCTCGATACCGACCGCAAGACCATACAGTTCGCCCGTACCTTCTATACCAAGGCGAACGGTTCTGAAGAGCTCGTTCCCTTCACCTACAAGAAGACCTTCAGCTTCAGGAACGGCGAATACCTCTTCGGCATGGCGGTAACGCTTGAAGGAGCGAACGGCGCCCAGATTCCGCTCAACACCAACGGTACAGCCTACACCCTCTCCATCGGACCGCAGATTGGTCCGCGCTTCGACCATCTTCCGAAAAACGCCGATTACCGAAAATACGTTCTCGAGATCAACGGCAAGAAGAAGCTCGAGACGGCGAAGCCCGGGAGCATCCAGCTTATAAAGGAACAGCCGAGCTGGGGCGCCCTGGCGGGCAAGTACTTCGCCTTTATCGCCATTCCCGAGGCGCCTTTCGCTTCCTTCAGCTATCTCCAGGCCCAGGATCCCGCGATCAAGCAGACGAACACCATGTACCTGTCCCGGCCGGCGATCAATTCGTCCAGCCAGACCGACCGCTACTATTTCTATTTCGGGCCGAGGACGGCCACCGAGCTCGCCAAGTACGAATATTCCGACAAGAACGCCTTCGGACTCCAGGCCATGCGCCTCGAGGACGCGACGGAGCGGTCCAATCTATTGGGCTGGCTCGAGAACATCCTCAAGTTCATGCTGAATATCTTCTATAAACTCATACCCAACTATGGCGTCGCCATAATCCTCGTGACAATCGTTATCAAGATCATCTTCTTCCCCCTGACGAAAAAGGGTTCCATCTCCACGGCCAGGATGCAGGAACTGCAGCCCAAGATGCAGGAGCTCCAGGCCAAGTACAAGGGCAATCCCCAGAAGCTGAACGCGGAGATGGCCGATTTCTACAAGCGCAACAACTACAATCCCATGTCGGGCTGCCTGCCGATGCTGATCCAGTTCCCCCTCTTCATCGCGATGTACAACCTCTTCAACAACCACTTTGATCTGAGGGGCGCGAGCTTTATCGCAGGATGGATAGGCGACCTTTCCTTGCCGGAAAGCATCTGGAATTTCGGCAGTTTCCGTCTTCCACTGCTCGGCTGGAGCGATTTACGGGCCTTGCCCATCATTTATCTGGCGAGCCAGCTTTTGTATGGCAAGTTCACCCAGACCTCCCAGCCGGGACAAAACGCGAACCAGATGAAGCTCATGATGTACGGAATGCCCATCATGTTCTTCTTCGTCCTCTACGATGTACCTTCGGGTCTACTTCTTTACTGGATCGTGAGTAACGTGCTCACGATAGTCCAGCAGATTGTGATCAACGACATGCTGAAGAAGCATAAGTTGGCCGTCGCCGCGGCTCCGGCATCCAGCCAAGCCTTCCAGGGATCCAACGGCGCGATGAAGAGCGCGGGAAAGACGACGGTGCGCGGGGCTGCTCCCGCCGCCGAGACGGGTTTGGGCGACAAGGTGAAAGGCTGGCTGGAGAAAAAGGCCACCGAAGCGACGAAAGCTGCCGAAACGAAAACTTCTTCGCCTTCGTCACGCAAGGACGATTCGAAAAAGTCCGGCGGCAAAAAGCGCTGAAAACTGGCTCGTTGAGCCCTGCGTTATGGTGATTATCCTCTCTTTAGGAGATGTACGATGATATATGAATTTGAAGGCAAGACTGAACGAGAAGCCATCGAACTTGCCGCCGCCCAGCTGGGTCTGGAGACCGATGAATTCGACGTGGAGATTCTGGAGTCGCTTTCGGGCGGATTGTTCAAGAAAGGAAAGGTGAAGATCAGGGTTCATGCCGACGTAGCCGCGCCTGCCAACCCCGAACTGGCGCCCAAGGCGATCCCCGAGGGCGCAAGTTCTTCGGCCGCTTCCATGATAGAGCACGCCGTCCTCTCCGATGCCGACCGCATGCCGATGGATGAATTCGAGACGAAGATTGTGGCCTGGACGACCGAGGTCGTAGGCAAGATGGGCTATCCTGCGAAGGTTTCTGTCCTGTTCAGGGAAGAAAAGAAAGTGGGCCTGAAGATCGAGACGGAGAACACCTCGATCATCATCGGCAAGAAGGGCAAGAATATCGACGCTCTCCAGCTTCTGGCCAATGTCTACGCCGGCAGGCTCGGCAGGGAAGACGTCAAGGTGATCCTGGATTCGGAGAATTACAGGATCCGCAGGGAGGAATCCCTTGTGCGCATAGCCTACGAATCGGCTGAACAGGTGCGGCGCACGGGACGCTCGATTCTCCTCGAGCCCATGAATCCCTTCGAGCGGAGGATAATCCACACGACGCTGAACGACATCGTGGACATCGAGACGAAAAGCGAGGGCGAAGGCCTGTTCAAGCAGGTGCGCATAATGTTCCGCGGAAGGAAATAAGCGCCGCTGCCCGGGGCGACCACAAACATTCCGAAGACCAGCCAGGACGGCCGGTATCCTGACTTTCAGGATACCGGCCTTTTTTATAGATACTTTGTTATCAATAAATGTCCGCGTAAATTTGTTTATTATAAGAAGCTAAGTGTTGCTTTCCTCCCGGTTTAGCTTGACCGTTTTCAGAATTCCGGGGTAAAATTCGGCGTTTCCCACCCATCCATCGTGTCCACTCCCGGTAGCAGAGAGGGACAGGCACGGAAGCGGATATTACCTGCAAAGGAGATTTTTTCCGCCATGGCAGTAAAGACCTTTAAGGGCGGCGCACACCCGCCCGAAAGAAAAGACCGCTCAAGCGGCCTTGCTGTAGAACACCTGTATGAGGTCAAGCAGCTTGTCGTCCCCGTGAACCAGCACTTTGGAGCTCCGCTCCTGGCTTTGGTGAAGGTAGGCGACATGGTGAAGCGCGGGCAGAAGATCGCTGACGCCGATGGAAGGATGACGGTTCCCGTCCATTCGCCCATGGCCGGTATCGTCAAGAAGATTGAGCCCCGAACACAATCCAACAATTCGGACGGCCCCTGCATCGTCATCGAGGCGCTGCCGCCTGTCGCCGAGGGTGAGCCAGCGCGGAACCCCGAGGATCTCGTGGATTTCCTGCCGCCCCTCGACGCCTTCGCCTGCACGAAGGACGAAGCCTTGGCCCGCGTACGCGCGGCCGGCATCGTAGGCATGGGCGGGGCAGGTTTCCCGACCCACATAAAGCTGGCGCCCTCCAAGCCTATCGCCGTCGTCATCGCGAACGGGGCGGAGTGCGAACCCTTCCTCACGATCGACGAGCGGACGATGATCGAGCGCCCCGAGGATGTGGTCGAGGGCGTGGCCATCACGATGAAGATCGTGAACGCGCCGGAAGGCGTCATCGCTGTGGAGGAGAACAAGGCGCACGCCATCCCCCTCCTCGAAAAGGCGATAGCATCCAGCCCGCGCACGCGGGACGGAATGAAAATCCGCGTGCAGCTTCTGAAAACCAAGTATCCCCAGGGCGGCGAAAAAATGCTTATCACCGCCATAACGGGCAGGGAAGTGCCTTCGGGCGGGCTTCCCATGGATGTGGGCTGCGTGGTTCAGAACATCGGCACCCTCTGCGCCATGGTGGACGCCTTCAGGGAAGGGAAGCCCCTCATCGAGCGGGGTCTCACCATAACGGGCGGCGCCTGCACGAAGCCTGTCAATGTGGTCGCCCCGATTGGTACGCCTGTGGCCGACATCATTGCCGCCGGACTCGCCCAAGTGGACGAGGAAAAGCTGGGCATGGTGATCTACGGCGGACCCATGATGGGCGTGGCCGTTCCCAACTATCAGATTCCCGTACAGAAGAACACTTCAGGCGTCCTCCTTTTGACCGCCGAAGAGGCGAAGCATTGGGAGGAGGAAACCTGCATCCGCTGCGGCCGCTGCATGCGCGCCTGTTCCTGCAGGCTCTCTCCGGCCCTGTTGGCCGTGGCGATCGAAGCGGGCGACTACAAGGAAGCCGAAAAGATCGGTCTCTTGGACTGCATCGAATGCGGAACCTGTTCCTTTGTTTGCCCTGCGCACCGCCACCTTGTGCAGCGCTTCCGGGTAGGCAAGCAGATTCTGCGCGCCCTCAAGCAAAAGGAGGCCCAGAATGCCCGCTAAAGGCATAGTGCTCTCGTCGAGCCCCCACTCATTCACGCCGGTGACAACCCCGCGCATGATGCTCTCCGTCGTAATAGCCCTGATTCCGGCAGTCGGATATGGCGTCTTCCTGTATGGCCTCTCGGCTCTGGCCCTCATCCTCGTGTCGGTAGGCTCGGCTGTAGCCGCGGAATTCCTGTTCCGGAAGCTGATCAAGGCCACGACGACGATAGGCGATTTTTCCGCCGTCATAACCGGACTCCTCCTCGCCCTGATTCTTCCCCCCAAGACGCCTCTGTGGATGGCCGCCCTCGGCGCCGTCTTCGCCATCGTCGTGGCCAAGGAGTTCTTTGGCGGCCTGGGCGCCAACCCCTTCAACCCCGCGCTGATCGGACGCGCCTTCCTGTTGATGAGCTTCCCGGCGGCGATAACGACCTGGACGATGCCCAACGGCCTGCCCCTCGCGGCAGACGCCCTGAGCACGGCAACGCCCCTCGCTCTCATGAAGCAAGGCTCGTCCCTCGCCGATGTGGCCACCTACTTCGGAGCCTCCGATGTCGGCGCCTTCATGCGTCAGCTCTTCATGGGGTATCGCTCGGGCTCGCTCGGCGAAAGCTCCATCCTTCTTATCCTTCTGGGCGGCCTCTTCCTCATCGCGATCGGCGTGGTGCAGTGGATCGTTCCCGCCGCGGTGTTGGCTTCGACCTTCGTCTTCGCCTGGCTTTTCGGTATGAACCCCTTGCTGGCTCTCCTCTCTGGCGGTGTTGTCTTCGGCGCCTTCTTCATGGCCACCGACTACTCCACGAGGCCCCTCACACCTGTCGGCCAGGCAGTATTCGGCGTCGGGATCGGCATGATCACGGTGATCATACGCAAATTCGGAGGATTCCCCGAGGGCGTAACCTACTCCATCCTCATCATGAATATTGTCACGCCATATCTCAACAAGATCAGGGTGAAGAAATACGGCTTCGTGCCTCCCGTGAAAACAGCCAAACCCACCAAGGAGGCCTCCAAATGAAGGGAAACCTCAGACTTGGCGTTGTTCTCGCCCTGTTCGCGGCTGTTGGATGCGCCAGCCTCGCCGTTGTCTATTCCATCACGGAATCGGCGATTGCCGCCCAAAGCCAGAAGGCCTTGAGCGCTTCCTTGCAGGAAATTTTCCCCGAAGCCGTGAGCTCGGAGGATATCTCCTCATCGGTCAGCTCAAATGTGGCCGGTATTACGTTTGAACAGGCTTTCCTCGTAAAGTCGGACCTCGCGCCCCTCGGCGTGGCGATAAAGGTTCAGGGTTCCAGTTATGGTGGACCGGCCAGGCTGCTCGTTGGCATGAGCCTTAATCGAAGCATTGCCGGAGTCAGGGTCCTTGAGCTCAACGATACGGCCGGTCTTGGCGCCAATGCCAAGAACCCGGGCTACTTCGTCAATAAAGCCGACAAGATAACCTTCCCCGGCCAATTCGCCGGAAAGTTCATAACTGACCCCTTCGAAGTCAAAAAAGATGTCGCCGCCATCACGGCGTCGACGATCACGTCCAAGGCGCTGACGGCCATCATCAAGGCTTCCGCAGAAGCCGCGGCCCTCTGGCTCGAGAATTCGACGGTTGCGCCCGCGGTAGCCGAAACGACGGGAGGCAAGTGACATGAAAAGCCTTTGGAAAGTCTTCAAGCAGGGCATAATCTTCGAGAATCCCCTGCTGATGCTCATGATCGGCCTATGCTCCGCTCTCGCGGTAACCTCGAACGTTTCGAACGGCATCGGAATGGGCCTGGCGATGACCTTCGTCCTCCTTTTCTCCGAAATTTTCATATCACTGTTCAGGAAAGTGATTCCCAGTTCGGTGCGCATGCCGATCTTCCTTATCATCATCGGCGCCTTCACGACGATCGTGGACTTGGTCATGAAAGCCTACTTTCCCGAACTCTCGAAAAGCATGGGAGTATTCATCCCCCTCATCGTCGTCAACTGCATCATCATGGGCCGAGTCGAGGCCTTCGCGTATAAACAGAAGCTGATGCCGGCGATCTTCGACTCCTTCGGCATGGGGCTGGGCTACACCTGGGTATTGGTAGGAATCGCGGCCTTCAGGGAAATCCTCGGCAACGGGACCTTTGCCGGGATGCAGGTGATGCCACAATCCTATCAGCCGATTCTCTTCTTCATACTTCCACCGGGCGGCTTCCTCGTTTTCGGTCTCTTCATCTCACTCAATATCTGGCTGAAGGACAGAATGCAGAAGGGCGCCTCAGCAAAGGAGAGCGCATAATGGATCTGATGAAAATTCTTCTCGTCACGATTCTTGTCAACAACATCATCCTGATGCGCTTTATCGCGCTGTGCTCCTATATCGGCATGACGAACGATGTCGGCCAGTCAATCGGCATGGGCTTCGCCGTAACCTTCGTGACGGTAATGGCCACGGCAGTCACCTGGCCGCTCTACCATTTCGTGCTGGTGCCGCTTCACCTGCAATTCCTCCAGATACTCGTCTTCATTCTCGTCATCGCGAGCCTTGTCCAGCTGGTTGAGTTCTATCTGAAGAAGAATATACCCGGCCTCTATGCGGCCATGGGCATTTACCTTCCTCTGATCACCACCAACTGCGCCATTCTCGCGGTCACCTTCGAGAACATTTCCTACAGCTACAACTTCATCCAGTCCATCGTGTACGCCATCGGCGTTTCGGCGGGCTATCTCCTCGCGATGATCTTGCTCGCCGGCGTGAGAAGCAGGATGAAGACAAGCCCGGTACCCAAATTCCTGCAGGGAACGCCCATCCTGTTCATCGCCACCAGCCTTATCGGCATGGCCTTCATGGGCTTCGCCGGCCTGATTAAATAGGGGAAGATTGTATGGCCATAATTTTAATAACGATCGGATTCTCCGCCCTGCTGGCGTTTTTGATAGGCATCGCTCTCGGATGGTTTGAAAAAAAATTCAAGGTGGAAAGGGATCCCAAGATCGACGAGGTGCGCGCGGCCCTGCCGGGCGCCAACTGCGGCGGATGCGGATTCCCGGGCTGCGACGGCTACGCCGAGGCCGTGGCCACGGGCCGCGCGCCCACGACGAAGTGCTCGGCCGGCGGCGCCTCCACGGCCGAAGCCGTTTCGCAGATCATGGGTGTCAACGCCGTGGCCGAGGATCTCGTGACGGTGCTGCTCTGCCAGGGCACGAAGGACATGGCCGTTTCCAAGGGCGACTATGTGGGCATCAGGACCTGCCGCGCCGCCAAGCTTTCGACCGGCGGCCTGAAGACCTGCGCCTGGGGCTGCCAGGGTCTGGGCGACTGCGTGACCGTGTGCAAGTTCGACGCCCTCGAGATGGGCGAGGACGGTCTGCCCCATGTGAATTACGACAACTGCACGGGCTGCGGCATGTGCATGATCGAGTGCCCGCAGAAACTTTTCACCCTCGTGCCTCGCGGCAAGAAGGGCTCTATCGTCCTCTGCTCGAACAGGAACGTGATCAAGGCGAACGTGATGAAGACCTGCAAGACGGGCTGCATCAAGTGCGAGATCTGCGTGAAGCAGTGCCCCGAGAAGTGCATAACGATGGTGAACGGCATCCCCGTCACCGACTACGCGAAGTGCACCTCCTGCGGCGTCTGCGTCGCGAAGTGCCCCACTCACGCATACAAGCTTCTGGAAGTGGACGTGATGGGCGAAAAGAAAAAGGTTCCGGTGATGGCCTAGGCCTGAGTTCTGTCATGGACGTCAGGCTGCCCTGAAAGGAGCCTGCTGCAGCGCCGAAAAGGCGGCCACCGAGGGTTTACCCCCTCCGTGGCCGCCTTTTTTGTTCAGTATCGTGCATGTTTTGCGAGGGCAGGGTGCCGGGGCTAGTAGCGCGTGCTGCGGAAGCGCAGGCCTATCCCCAGGCTTATGGTGGCCCTTCGGTCGGCTTCGGGGCTATCGGCCAGGCCGGATAGGGGAAGATAACGGCTGAAGCGAAGTTCGGAAAAAAGACCAGCGCCCGAGGCTCCCGAACGGATCATCGGGGACGACCAGCGGATGCCCGCCGAGGCGATCCAGGAGGCCGGGGCCTCATAGGGGCGCTCAGGCTCCGATTCCGAGGCGGGCAGGCGGGGATCGCCCAGAGTGAGGGCAGGGCCGGCGAATATCGAGAAGCCGGTATTCTGACCGACCACCAGTTCCAGGGGCAGGCGCAGGGTGCCGAGGAGCTCGTCCCATTCGACGCGGGTGCGCAGGCCGATGGAGAAGTTGCTCATGACCGGCAAGGTTGCCGAGAAACTGAGGCCGGCGCCCCTCAGCTCAAGCCTGGGGGAGGAATCGCCGAGGAGGGCTTCGGCGTCCAGGATGGCCGTGATTCCGCCTTCAAAAGCCAGGCCGGAGAGGGGCGAGGCCGACACGATGCGCCCGGCGAAGAGAAAGCGCTTCGACCAGGCCGGTTCGGCGAGGGAATTCCGGATGACGCCCGTCCGGCTGCCCGCGCTCGCGGCATGGAGGAACTGACCCTCGCCTACGTAGATGCCGACGTGGTCGGCGGCCGAGGCGATGGAAGGGGAGAGGGCGGCGCCTGCATTATTGCGCGCGACCGGTTTGTCCAGCTCGAAAAAGACGAGATCGCCGGGCTTGAGTTCCTGGCGGGGTATCATGAGAACCCAGGGCCCAAGCGTGGCGACGGTTCGGGGTACAGCATGGCCGGTAGCCTGCCTGAAAACGAGGAAGACATAGCCCGAACAGTCGATGCCCTTTGCGCTTTCGCCGCCGAAGACATAAGGGGTGCCGATGAGCCTGTCGGCTGAACGGAGTATCGCGTCGCGGGTTTTGGAGGGCGACAGCGAGGGGATGGGCAGCTCGCCCGGCGCGGCCCAGACCGGGGCGCCAATCTGAATGCCTAGGAGGACAGCGACGAGAAGAAAGAGGAAGCGGGGCATGTAAGAATATCGGCGCTTTCGAGGCTCGATTGACTCTTTTTGCCCGTATCACTAGACTGCCTTCAAGCCGAAAACCCGGGGAAGTTTTCTTTTCGGGGTCGGTCCCGCCGAGTTCGCCAAATTGCGGGCGGGTAAGAAATTCACGCTAAAGAGGGAATCATGACAACCCAACTGCGCCCATTCACCTCCGAATCCGTGTCCGAAGGACATCCCGACAAGCTCTGCGACCAGATTTCCGACGCCGTTCTCGACGCCTGCCTCGAAAAGGACAGGCACTCCAGGGTAGCCTGCGAATGCTTCGCCACCACGGGCCTCGTCCTCGTCGGCGGGGAGATTACGACGCGCACCTATGTCGACATCCAGGAAGTAGCCCGCAAGGTAGTCCGCGAAATCGGCTACGACAACCCCGACTACGGCATCGACTGGGAGTCCATGGCCGTCCTCAATTCGATCCACAACCAGTCGCCCGACATAGCCCAGGGCGTCGAAGGCCACGGGCTCAAGGAATACGAGGGCAAACAGGGCGCCGGCGACCAGGGCATGATGTTCGGCTTCGCCTGCGACGAAACCCCCGAGCTGATGCCGGCGCCCATCACCCTCGCCCACAAGGTTCTGAGGGAAGCGGCGCGCGTGCGGAAGGCCAGGGAAATAAAGTGGCTTAGGCCTGACGCCAAGAGCCAGATAACGATCGAGTACGACGGCCACAAGCCCGTGCGTATCGCCGCTGTCGTCCTCTCCCAGCAGCATGACGAACTGAACGCTTCGGGGAGCCCCCTCGCCTATGAGGAAATCCGCTCCACCCTCATCGAGAGAATAATCAAACCCGTCCTTGGACCGACCGGTCTTCTCGACGCGGACACCCGCTACTTCATCAATCCCACGGGGCGCTTTGTTGTGGGAGGACCGGCGGGCGATACGGGGCTGACCGGGCGCAAGATCATCGTGGATACTTACGGCGGCATGGGCAGGCATGGAGGGGGAGCTTTTTCGGGCAAGGATCCCTCCAAGGTGGACCGCTCGGCCGCCTACATGGCCCGCTACGTGGCAAAGAACATCGTGGCCGCGGGGCTGGCCAAGCGCTGCGAGCTCCAGCTCGCCTACGCGATCGGCGTGCCCGAGCCGGTGTCCGTCCTCGTCGACACCTTCGGAACGGCCACGGCCGACGAAGCTGCCATCGCCGCCGCCGTCGCCAAGGTCTTCGACCTCTCGCCGCGAGGCATCATCGACAGCCTCCAGCTCAAGAATCCCATCTACAGGGCGACGGCGGCCTATGGCCATTTCGGCCGCGAGGGCTTCTCCTGGGAGAAAACCGACAAAATCGAGGCCCTGCGGAAGGCCGTCCACTGAGTTAAGCGGGTAAAAACGTTCAGTATCGTGAAGATTTTATGAAAAAGGCGGCCGTGCGGCCGCCTTTCATTCTTTATGGAGCGGCTTTCAGGCTCCGGCTCCGGTGATGGACAGGCCCTGAAGCAGAAGGGCTTTGGGGCAGAGCGAGCGGGAGGCAAGGCCACATTCGCGTGAACGGCGCATGGTGGAACGCAGTTCGGCCACCGACCCGGAGATCGAACCGCCGGTCACAGGGACGCGCTTTTTTCCGTCGAACCAGTAGGCGAGGCGAATTTCGGCGCCGAAATCCCCCGTCACCCCGTCCAGGCGAAAATCGGAGAACATCACGGGTTCGAGGTAGGGCTCAGCCTTCATCTCGGCGATGCTCATGGAGCCTGGCGACACGGAAAAGAGGGGGAATGAGCCCCTTCTCTCCACGCCCAGCCAGTCGGCGTAGCGGACAGAGCCGACAATAGTCTTCAGGAAACCCTTTTCGATCACGGCCGTCCTTTCGAGGGTAAAGCCGTCGGCATCGAAGACGCTTGAGTCGACGAGGCCCTCGATGAAGGGTTCGGCCCAGATATCGAGGGGGTCCACAACCTCACCCCCCTCCTCCGCCTGCTGGACATTCGCTCCCGGAACGAAGGGCGAGGCCTTGGTAAAGATAGGCTGAGCCGTTGCATTCCCGAAAAACCAGGCGAAAACATCCTCGGCTTCCTTTCCGGACAGGATAACAGGAATACCCTTGAGCGAAGGCATCGGCAGGGCCTCGGTCCTGTCCTTCACCTGTTCAAGCCGGGCTCGGGTTACCTCCGAAAGCCGGGATGGGTCAGGATCAGAGAACTCGATGTGGTCGAAAAGCTCGACCATGCCCTGCGAGGAATCGGCCTCGACGACGAATTCGGAATAGCCCCTCCATCCCGAGGAGCGGAATTCCTGCCCTTTGGAGTTGATGAAGGTTTTTTCCTCGCGGGAGAGAAAGAGTTCGAGGGAGTTTATTCGGGACTGCGGCGCCGCGGCACCGGGTTCGGACATGGCGCCAGCTTCGGCCGCGGCGCCCAGAACGGCTTCGGGGGAATAGAGCGCCTTTCTCAGGGTTTCCATCCGCGCCCCCTCGGCGAGGGTATCGAAGCCCGAGGCCGGCAAGGTCAGCTTGGGCTCGGCAGGTCCGGGAAGATCGAACCAGGCGTTCCTCGACTTGGAAGCGGCGAAGAGGGCCTGGCGGACTTTTTCCTCGATCTCGGCAAGGCCGAAGCTGGGCTGGATGGTGACGGTCGCCTCGCCCCTCACCTTCTTTCCCGCCGAGTCGCCGTCTATGTAGACGGTGAGGGCATAGTGCCTCTCCCCCACCTTGCGGGAGAGCTCGGTCTCCGTTTTGACCATATACAATTCCTGCCGCGCGACATCCGTTCCGACGAGGCGCCAGTCGGCCACCTTGATCGAACCTTCGCGGCTCAGCCTTTCGACAGCGTCGAGTATCAGCTTTTTCATCATCCCAACCTCATCTTCGTTTTGATGCAGGGGCCGCCCGAGGAGACTTTGGCGTATTCCTTGTATCCCTTGCCGCAGGCGCCCGAGCCGGCGAGCTCGAAATTGTCGGAAACCATATCGATAGCCTGGAGGACATCGGGAACGTAGCCCGAACAGACGACGGGGCTGGCTATCCTGCCCGTCAGCTTGCCATCCACGATTTCCTTTCCCACCATGCACAGAAGCTGTATGCCCCAGTTGCGCGGATCTTCCATGCCCGAGCTGAGCCGCGACAGGTACCAGCCATGCTTCACGGATCGGATCATGTCGTCGAGCCTAGACGAACCGGGCGCGAAATAGGTGTTTGTCATGCGGGCATAGGCCTTGTGCGAGTAGGCTTCCCTCCTTCCGTTCCCGGTGAGGGGGATGTCGAGAGCCAGGGCCGAGAGAGCGTCCGAGATGCCTCCGAGGAGGATGCCCTTGTCGATGATTTTCGTCTTCGTGGCGCGGGTGCCTTCGTCGTCGAAAAGGAAGGAACCGACCTGATCGACGCCCTCGGCCCCGTCGTACATCGTCACAAGATCCGAGCCCACGCGCTTGCCGAGGTATTCGACGGCTTTGGCCCTGCCCTTGAAGAACATGTCCGTTTCGACGCCGTGGCCGAAAGCCTCGTGGGCGAGGGTGCCCGACATGTCGGGATCGAGGACAACCTCGTATTCGCCCGGCTCTATCTTCACCGCGTCGAGGAGGAGGGCCAGTTCTTCGGCGAGCTCGGGAAGCTTGGCCTCGAGATCGGCGAGCAGTTCAAGGCCCTTCCTGCCCGAGACGGGCCTATAGGACATTTTGGAGCTTTGGCCTTTGCGCGCCACGCCGAAGAGGTAAGCCTGGGACCAGGCGAAGCTCTGGAAGAGGGTTCTGCGGGGCGATATGAAGATCCTCGATACATCGACGAATTCGTATCTCGCCTGGGCGGTGACGACTATTTTTCCGTCCGTGAGCTTTTCGCGGATCGCGGTGAGCCGGGACAGGATTGACTCAGGGTCGGCCGCGAAGGGATCTTCGCCGATGGAGCCGCGGTATTCGGCCGCGAGAGGCTCGTCGGGTATGGGCGGGTAGCGCAGGGCCTTTCCCTCGGCAAGCAGGGCGCGCAGTTCCTTCGCGATGATCGCGGCTGTTTCGGCGGGATCCGATCCCGGGAGGGTCGGGCAGGCGTATTCGACAACACGCCCCTCGTTCTGCGCCCTGAATACGAAACCGCGCTGCACCCACATCGGCTCGGAGCTTCGGGTTTCGCCAGGCGTCGAGGAATAGGAGAGGCCCCGGTCGTCGGTGCCGAGAACGCTGATGTAGTCGAATTCCGGGGCGAGGAGACGGATCGTCTCGATGAGGCGGGGTTTTTCGCCCGTCAGGAAGGGGCTGTGTTCTCGTTGGATCATCCAATGCTCCTTGGGCATGCCAGCGGCGTATAGTATTGGGAATTGTACTGATTTTCGTAAGCCGCCGCAATTGAGCATATCTTCGAGCCGAGAGCATAAAAAGCGAGTGCTATTCTTTCCCCAGCGTAAAACAGAATACCGTACTTACCCCCATGACACTCTCTGCCCAGACGCGCCCCTTGTGGCTGTTGATAATTCTTTGTACGGTGGCCAAACCTATACCGATACCGGGAAATTCTTTCTCACTATGCAGACGCTGGAAAGCCCCGAATAGCTTGCTGGCATACATCATATCAAAGCCCGCGCCATCATCCTTTACAAAATACACGTCGCTTCCGAAGGCTTGCGGCATGATTCCGAATTGAATAAGGGCGGTAGCATTCTTGGATGTATATTTCCATGAATTTCCTAAGAGGTTTTCCATGACGCTGCGTAGCAATTGAGCGTCTCCATTAACCTGTATTCCATCGGTGATGGTAAAGACAACTTTGCGATCGGGTTGGCTCTGCTGAAGCTCTTTGGCTATGCTGCGAGCCATTTGGCTCAGATCCACGACACTATGTGCTATGGGTTGGTGGGTGAGATGGGAAAGGTCCAAGAGCGCGCCGATGAGTTTGTCCATCCTTTGCGTGTTGCTGCTTATTTTATCGATCAGCTCATTGCATCGAGCGCCCTCTTTGTTCTTGAGGTCTTCTTTCAAGGATTCCGTATAGGTGATAATGCGCCGCAACGGGGCGCGTAAGTCATGGGATACGGAATAGCTGAAAGTTTCGAGCTCCTTGTTGAGAGATTCGAGCTGCTGGGTTCGCTCCTTTACGCGTTGTTCCAATTCAGAATTGAGCTTGCTGATTTCCTTTTCGTCTTTTAGGTGTTCGGATATGTCGCGTATATTGCATTGGGCGACCTTAATGTCGTTGACCATATAGGTGTTACTGACAAATTCGACGGAAATCTTTTTACCGCTGCTTGTCTCCAGAGGAAGGTTTTCATAACGGATATAACCTTTTTCCTGCAGTTCGGCAAAAGCCCTCTTCGACTCTTCCTCGTCGTGGAAAAAGCCAAGATTCCAGAGCATCTTTCCCAAAAAATCATCCTTGGAATATCCCATAATCTTGATGAGAAAAGGATTCACGTCGAGGATCTGGCCTGTCTCCGCATCGAGTATCAATATCCCGTCCTCCGCGGTCTCGAAGAGGCGGCGGTAGCGGGTTTCCGAACGTTTAAGGGCGTTCTCTATCTTCTGTATTTCTTTTCGCAATTTTACTTCGTGAAGTTCGCGCTCGATCACCGGCACCAGTCGCGATAATTCCGTTTTGGTTATGTAATCCTTCGCGCCGTTTCGCATGAGGTTTACTGCCAGGTTGAGGTCGATCTCGCCGGAAACGATGATGAATGGCACAAGCGGACGGATTTTTGTGGCCAGTTTTAAAGCTTCGGGTGCATTGAAATGAGGCATGCCATGGTCGGATGTAATCAAATCCCAATTCTGGTGTTCCAATGCGAGGAGCATATCTTGAGCTGAATCCACGATCTCTGTAATGGCATCGTACCCGCCTTTTTGCAGGGTTTCCCGAATAAGATTTGCATCATCTTCTGAATCATCAATAATCAGAAGACGTAGGACTTTATTCATATATTCCCCTTTATCATGCGAAAACCGAGTAATACTTCTTTACTGGTTTAAAAATATGGCTCTGACCAGACTTCATCTGTGCGCCAGCGAACATAGCCAGAACTGATGTTGACCAATGACACCGCTATGTGTGCTCCCGAACAGAGATTTATTTCCACAAAATGTATTCTCCTAATAGAGACTAAAAAGGAGTCAAGAACATGAAAGGAACACTGGAAGTAATGAAAGGAAGAGTCAAGAAGAATAGCGTGAAAAAATTCGCTGCAATCGCTATTGTCGCTATGCTGGTAATTTCCAGCTGCACCCTTACCACAATCCTAAACCCGATTGTTGGAGTATGGGAAAATACGACACTGGGAGTAACTACCAGGTATGACTTCAATGCCAATGGTACCAGTGTGGGCACCGTGACAGTTTTGAGCATAGGTGTAGCGACCAACGGCACATGGTCTTCCGACAGTACCGCATTGACCATGACATGGCTTGGGTCTTCTGAAGAACAGGTTGATCTGTATTCCTTCAGCGAAGGCAACACAATAATGACACTCACTCCCGCGGGCGGTGGACTGGTCCGCGAGTTTACCAGGCAGTGATCCGCGACTGAAACGTACAGTCTGTATTGGAAAAATGAAAAAGGGGGCCGTCCAACGCGTTGGACGGCCCCCTTTCCAAACCTAGTATGTCAATTCGCTTAGAGTGCCGGTTTGACTACCGTGCTGCCATCGAGGGTAACCGCCGTCTGCGACAGTAACCGGCCGTTGGCGCTGGCTCCTGTTCCCAGATGTATCGCGGTCTTGCAGAGCACTATTCCTTCCATGTGCGCAGAGGTTCCCAGGGCAACATCATCGGCCACCTGCCAGAAGATGTTGTGGGGCAGGGCACCGCCTGTCAGCGATACTAGGGCTCCCGCGGCCTGGGTTATACCGCCCGATATCTGGAATATCCATACGTCGGAGGCTCCACCATTGAGTGTGACATTGCTGCCGATAGTTACCGTCGAATTCCATTTATAAAGTCCTGGTGAAAGGATCTGTCCACCAATTTCTCCTGTTCCAAAATCCAGGAAGTCCGGTGTTACACGGCCCGCCGCATCGGTGTAGGCAGCTTCCATATTGCTCACCGCAGTTGTCAGGTTAATGGGCGTGGGGTCGGCGTAGTCGGCCGCGTATAGATTGCCGGTAACCTGGGTCGATGTGGAAAATACATTGGTTGAATCCGCGGTAAGGGAAAATCCAGTTATAAAGGTGGCGGCTGCCGGGCTTATTGCTATATCGCCTGTAATGGCGGATGCGGGCACTGTGCTGATGGCGGTTTTAGCCAGGATAGCGTATTTGCCTGCCTCCCCCAGATTGACGGGCGCAGGATTAACGTAGAGAGAGTCACCGGTAGTGAAGCTCCAGACCTTTTCAGCAGCTATTGCGTTGCCTGCCACATCCTTGGCCGCCACCGTAACCGTCGCCGTGTAGAGGGTATTCGCGATAAGATCCACACTCGGATTTAGGCTCGCACCCTTTGCTGCCGTGCTCACCGTACCCGCAATCGAGGTGCTTCCCTGCTTCAGAGTAAACGAGCTTGTCGTCAGGGTAGCAACATCCATAGCCTCGCTGAAGGTAACCTGCAGCGTCACGTTTTTCACCACAGCGGTGGCATTGTTGGCTGGCAGTGTTGAGCTCACCGTGGGGGCGATCAGATCGTCGCCGGGGATTGGATCGACGACGGGGTTGCTGCAGCCCAGCACCAGCAAGGCCGCGATAATAAACGCCGAGAGTAGAAATTTCTTCATAGGTCTTTCTTCCTTTAGGGTGGGCAGTAGATTGTTCAACCGATTCTTGCCACCTCTATGAAGTAACAATACGTCGTGCCAGCCGCCACGGTCTGTTCGCTAGCACACAGATGATACGGAACGACGATGTATTTTCTTAATTGGACATAAAATGCCGACTGAGTATTTAAAGAAGCTCATATTGACAATGCGATTGAGAATTGCGACAGTATCGAAGAGCACGATAATACAAGGGTAAGGAGTATCTTTTTTGGCTATCTTATCCAGCCCTCCGCATGCCCCAAATCCCAGGCAGAACCACCTGCTCGCGGCCCTTCCCGAGGCCGAGTATCAGCGACTTCTTACACATCTGGAGCGTATTCAGCTGACTTTGGGCGAAACCATCAGCGAATCAGGCGGCAATTCCCATTATATCTATTTCCCGACGACTGCCATTGTTTCATTGTTGAATGTGCTTGATAGCGGGGCAACCGCCGAAATAGCGGTCGTTGGCCGGGAAGGAGTCGTTGGCGTTGCGCTTTTTATGGGCGGGGTATCCATGCTGAGCCGTGCCATAGTTCAGAGCGAAGGCTTCGCGTACCGTATGTCCGGCGATATTTTAAAAAAGGAATTCGATCGTGAACCGGCGATTCAGCATCTTTTTATGCGCTACATCATGGCTTTACTGGCACAGATGGCCCAGACCGCCATCTGCAATAGGCACCACAGCATAGACCAGCAGTTATGCCGCTGGTTGTTGCTGAGCATGGATCGGCTTTCCGGCAACGTGCTCAACATGACCCAGGAATTGATCGCCGACATGCTGGGCGTACGCCGCGAGGGTGTTACCGAGGCCGCGGGTAAACTTCAGGATGCCGGCCTGATAAGCTACAGCAGGGGCTGCCTGACCGTTTTAGACAGACCTGGCCTGGAAGCACGGGTATGCGAATGCTACAAGGTAGTAAAAGAAGAATTCGAACGCCTCTTGCCTGATATCATTGCAAAATAATTGTTGGGATCTTTTTTAAAATAAGGGGCTGTCCACCGAAATTCGATGGACAGCCCTCACTTTTAAACCTACGCGTGAACCTTGCAAAAGTATCCTAGAATGTGGGTTCAACCACTGTGCTTGACTGGAGGGTTACAGCAGTCTGGGACAAGAGCCTTCCATTGATCGATGCACCCGTTGCCAGAGTGATCGCCGTCTGGCTAAGGATAATTCCTTCCATATGTGCGGTAGTGTTCAGCGAGACATTGCCAAAGGCTTGCCAGAAAATATTCTTGGGCAAGGCTCCACCGGTCAATATCACTCTTTTTCCTGATGCCTGAGTTATTCCACCCGATATCTGGAATATCCAAACATCGTCAGGACCGCCGTTGAGCGTTACATCGTTGGTTATCAACAGGTCCGTACCCCATTTATACAGTCCTGGCACCAGGGTGAGTCCACCTATCTCGCCTGCACCCAACTCGACAAAATTTGGCGTGGTACGTCCTGCCGCATTGCTGTATGCGGTTTCCATGTCGCTGATGGCTATGGTCATCTTCGTGGGAGTTGGAGCCGTATAGTCTGCGGCGTATACTTTTCCAGTTACCTGGGAGGAAGTAGCGAAGGTAGTCGAACTATCCATAATAAGTGAGAAGCTGGTAATGGCGGTCTTGTCTATCGGGCTTACTCCAATATCACCTGTGATGGCGGAGGTTGCCACCGTATCGATTCCTGACTTGGCAAGGATGGCGAAATCCCCTGCAGTCCCCAGATCGACGGGTGCAGGACCCATGGAGATGGTGTTTCCGGTCGTGAAGCTCCAGACCTTTTCGGCAACCATCGCGTTGCCCGCCACATCCTTGGCCGCAACCGTTATTCTCGCCGTGTAGAGCGTATCCGCCAAAAGATTAACACTCGGCTTTAGGCTCGCACCCTTTGCCGCCGTGCTTACCGTACCCGCAATCGAAGTAGAGCCTTGCGTCAGGGTAAAGGAGCTTGTCGTCAGGGTAGCCGCATCCATATTCTCGCTGAAGGTAACCTGTAAGGTTGCGTTTTTCACCACAGCGGTAGCATTGTTGGCTGGCAGTGTTGAGCTCACTGTGGGAGCGACCAGATCGTCGCCAGGGATTGGATCAACAACGGGGTTGCTGCAGCCAAGCACCAGCAAGGCCGCGATAATAAACGCCGAGAGTAGAAATTTCTTCATTGGTCATTCTTCCTTTAGGGTGGGAGAGTAGATTTTTCAACTGAATCTTGCCACCTCTATGAAGGAACAATACGTCTTGCCAGCTACCACGGTCTGTTCGCTAGCACACAGATGGATGCAAAGCACTTCAGCAAGGCCATCAATGATAAAAAAAGGGCCGCAGAGCATCGGGGCAGTAGCCCCATGTTCCGCGACCCGATGTCATATTTTTATGATACTAGAGTTTGTAAAGCGCAGTCAGGCCCAGCTGGCCGTAGGGATTTCTCATCGCCTCGATGATGGATTCCCTGGTGAACTCTATTTTGCTGATCCAGTTTAAACCTAGGGAGAAAGGTCCCAGAAGGATATCGCCAGTGAGCCTCATATTGGCGCCCAGCTTGAAGTAATTGATCGCGTTTTCGCCAATCTCTACTCCATAGGTAGGACCGATTCCGGAGCCAATTCGGAACATGCCGAGCTGAACTCCAATGCCCGAATCAAGCAACAAATCCACGCGATGAGGCATGTTTGCATCCCCTGGAGTATAACTGACGATCGCGCTTCCCCAGATCGGACCCCACATTGCGCGGACTTCTCCCGCGAGGGCCATGTCGGCCATTGTGAGGCTCGCACTATCAATCACTCTAATATCGGCTGGCTGAATAAAGCTCGCGTAATAGACGTTGCCACCCACATAGAGGTCCAGAGCGAAGCCGCTTAAAGGAATCGCCAAGGCCATCAACAAAACAGGAATGAGACGTTTCATAAATCCTCCAGATTTTCTTTATGATACGCATATTCCAAAATTCGGTCTGTGCGTCAGCGAACATACGCACTTTTAACCGGAGCGGATTCCCGAAAAGTCATGACCAATCGGGAATGGACTCCTTTTTGGTCAGGCAGCTCACGGCAACTATACAGTTCTTAGTAAAATATACTTGACACCATGTTAAGATAACTTTACATTACTCCATGTCAAACATTCTTGACATGTCGGGAGATTTCGATGTCATACGAAGAGAGAGCCACCTGGGTTTCAACCATTGTGACGGTGCTGGTCGTCAGAATTTACTGCTCCTTTGTCCTCAATCAGATGGGAAGCGTGCCGCTGGCCCAGATCGCGAACGCCCTCTTTTTGACCATGATGATAGGGGGGCTCGTGTCCTCCGTGGTCAAGATCGTCATCTATCGAAGGGGATACTGATTATGGACTCGTCGATGAAGGTGACTAACAGTATACGAACGCTCCGGTTCGCCGCGGGCGAGATGACCCAGGCCGAGCTCGCCGACCGCGTGCGCGTGACGAGGCAGACAATAATCGCGATAGAACAAGGCAAATATTCGCCCTCGCTGGAAATGGCCTTCCGCATCGCCAACGTGTTCGGCGTGCCGCTGAACGAGGTATTCCACTATTCGGAGGAAGAATCATGAAGGCCACGGTGCTTTTGTTGGGCGGAACGGGGCGCACCGGCGGTCGCGTCCTCAGGCAGTTGCTGGAACGCGGAGCCACCGTCCGGGCTATCGTCCGCTCAAGCGCCAGGCTGCCGGAAGGCGTTGCCGGCAATGAGAGACTTGAGATTATTGAGGCCGATCTTTTATCGTTAGGCGACGAGGAATTAAAGCGGCACGTAGTCGGATGTGACGCGATCATTTCCTGCCTCGGCCACACAACGACAACAATTAAGAGCATTTTTGGTCCGCCCAGGGATCTTGTCACGAAGGCTGTTGCCAGGGCTTGCGCGGCAGTCCAGGCTCTCAAGCCCGAAAAAGCGGTCAAGTTCGTGCTCATGAGCAGTGTCTCGGTCAACGATCCCGGGGCTGCCGACGAGCGGCGGGGGGCTTTTGAAAAGGTTTTTCTCTGGGTTCTTCGCGGCCTCGTGCCCCCCGCCGCAGATAACCAGAACGCCGCCGATTATCTTAGCGACAAGATCGGCCTCGTCGATCCCGCAATCCAGTGGGTGGTCGTGCGCCCGGACAGCCTCGTGGAGGGCGACGTGAGCGAGTACAAGGTACACGAGGGCCTCGTGACCAGTCTTTTCAAGCCGAAAACCACCGCCATGGCGAATGTCGCGCATTTTATGTGCGAACTAGTGACCGTGCCGCGGCTTTGGGATGTGTGGAAGGGGAAGATGCTGGTTATTGTCGATGCGTCAAGTATTTAATAACAATAGCACAAACGAAATCAGGAGTTTGTTGATGGCGTGCTGAAGGCCTTAGATGTATTCACTCTTACGCAAGCAACTTTTGATAGTCCACATTGAGTACTTCACCAAGTTTGCATGCCATGGCAAGCCCGACAACGCGGCGATCATTCTCAATAGAGACGCGCGGCTCTTTTTTCCCAATCATCGCGCATTCGCTGGATCAGGTCGTGTTGCGGCTCCAGTTCTTTGAGGGAGAAGACTGTTTCCCAAGCGGTTGACGCGCCCTCAATCAAGGAGTCTAGCCGTTGTGTTACCAAAGCCGCTTTTACTCCCAGATCCGCAGCAAACAGAGCGAGATCCGAGCGCTCAATTTTTTCGAGCCTGTATTCCTTCCCAAAACGCATGGAAAGCTTGGTATCGAGTTCCGGCCACATTGTCGTCGAGACGAGATCGTAGAAGGGAGAAAGTCCTTTCCTGTTTTCACGATGGAGAAGAGAAAAGTTTTTCCCATGGGCGTCGCAATTGCCGACAAGAAGATTGAACAGGGCGATGCCGACAAGAATTTCGATATCGATTATCGGAGCGGTACAGGCTCTTCGTATCACCCGAGCAAGATCCGCGAAGCCTGGGCCTCCATCAGCCTGGTACTTCCTGTCCGGCATTATCCCCAGCGCCTGGCAAAAGTCTTCTTGATGAAGTCGCATAACGCTGCCATCCAAATCGCGCGCGCGATCAAAACGCTCGAGAATTAGCACTGGTCTTCCCATGTCGACAATTTCCGCCCTGGGAACGGGAAGGCCCAAGGTCTCGGCGAGTCTCAGGCAGATGTATTCGTTGGCCACGATATCATGAAATACGGGTGATGCCGGTTTCAGTATATGGCTTGAGGGCGCGCCTCCCTGGGGCCGATACCAACGGCCGTTCCGCCTGAACAAGGGTATCTTTTCCTGAGCGCCGGCAAGGGACAGCCGCGATCCAGCTCCTGATAAAAGCAGCGGAAGCCGTTCCATATCCTGGATCATTGCCGCAAGCTGTTCTTCCGAAATCTCTTCATATCGTTCAGAAGGGGTCGAAATCGTTCTGTCTTCGGGATCAACAGGCATGAGGCTCACGGTTCCCGCGCATTCACCGCCAAGGGCTTCGAGGAGTCGAAGGGTTGAGCTTTCGGAAATGTGAAGCCAGTCGGCTACCCTGCGTCGCAGATCGCCATCGGGAAGGAGTCCTGCAAAGAATGGCAATGCCTGCGCTTGCGGGAACGGTGCCGCGCGGAGCGGAAGCGAAAAAGAGAGGGCACGAGCTTCCGGGCGCTGCACATATTCATGATCGTACGTGAAGATGACGCCCCGATCGACGGTGGATTCGAGCCAACCAACCAATTCGCCAAACTGCCGTACCGCAAGCCTCATGCATCACCTCTCGTCTGGGGCACCAGGTCGATGCCGAGGGTAGATGCTACGGTTATTGCCTTGCCCAATTCGATTGTAGGCTTTCCGTTCTCGAGGTCGGATATGAATCTTGTCCCGGTACCGCAGAGATTCGCGACCTGCGCCTGGGTATAACCAAGCGCCTTGCGGCGCTGTTTGATCATGTTTCCGAAAACTGATACATCGTATATCGGGTCCATGCCATCAGTGTAGTATTCCCGAACGGGAAAAACAAGCCCGGAAAAGCTAACTATTACCGAGCGGGAAAATTACATTCTGTCGATCACCCGTATCCCCATGCCCGGAAACTGGTCCATCCGCTGGAGGAAGTCGATGCCTTCGGCCAGGGTGTAGCGGTCGGTGACGAGGCGTTCGGGGTGGAGAGTACCCGAGGCGACCATGCCGAGGAGGACGTCGTAGCGGTGGGCCTGGATGCCGTGGC
>CAYXUF010000032.1:0-28883 GCA_964468155.1 uncultured Treponemataceae bacterium | reverse complement strand
GCGTCCTTACTATGGAAATTACGGACATCCGAATCCGCAAAGTTCCGACTGAGGGGAAGTTGAAGGCCTATGTCACCGTGACCTTCGATGAATGCTTCGTGGTGCACAATGTGAAGATCATCGAGGGGAAGAATGGCGTCTTTATCGCCATGCCCAGCAGAAGGACGAACACCGGGGAGTACAAGGATATTGCACACCCCATCTGTCCGGATTTCAGAACGCGCCTTCAGGATAAAATCCTGGCAGCCTACGCTTCGGACGCTGGAGTCGACGAGACATTGCCGCAATTCGATTGATCAATCGTACCGGGCGCTGAAACGGAAACTCACGATTTGGGACGTCGGCAAGCGGTAAGCCCCCGGGTTTTGGTCCCGGTATTCGCAGGTTCGAATCCTGCCGTCCCAGTACGGCCAGCAAGGCCAAATGTAAGGAGAATGAGATGGAGCACTTTGTAATTCAGGCATTCAATAGAGAGAAAACGAACAAGGGCCAGCTGGGCCAATTCAGGGCAGAGGGCAGGATTCCCGCGGTCGTATACGGCGGCGGTAAGGATGCCGCAAATCTGCTCGTCAACGCGCAGGAATATGAAAAGGCGCTCAAGAGCATCACAGAGAGTACGATCATCACCCTCGACGTCGAAGGCAAGAAAATCAATGCCTTCGTGAAGGCTCATCAGCGCCATGCCGTCGACAAGAACATACTCCACATCGATTTTCTTGAGGTTCAGGAAGGCAAGAAACTGCATGCCCACGTTAGGATCATCCTGAAAGGCACCCCTGTCGGGGTCATCGAAGGCGGCATCCTCGAGAATCCTGCCCACGATATTGAAGTCGAATGCGATCCCTCGGTTCTTCCCGAGAGGATTGAGGTTGATATTTCCGGCCTCGGCGTCAATCACGCCTTCCATGTACGCGATCTGGCGGAGATGAAGGATGTGAAGATACTCACCAGCCCCGACATGGTGATTGCCAGCGTGAAGTATGCCCGTGAAGAAGTTGAGGAAAAGCCGGCCGAGGAGGCTGCAGCCGAACCCGCAGCCGGAGCCGCTCCTTCGGGCGAAGCCGCACCCGCAGCGGATGCCCCCGCCAAGCCGGAGGCGAAGGCCAAAGCCTGATCCCGAATTGTCTTTGTGCACAGCAGATACAGTTTTGCGGGATCTCCCGCAAAACTGTTTTTTTTGGAGCTTGGCGCGCCTCTGATACCGGATACGCTAAAAAAGCATGTATGGAGCATTGAGGAAAAAAGGTGGAAAGATCCAAGGCCCTTGAAAGCCATATTGAAGCCTTTTTCTCAGGTTTTCCATCGATGAAGGGGCGCAGGCTCCTCGTCGCCTATTCGGGGGGCATTGATTCTTCAACCCTGCTCACGGTGCTCGCCGAAACCGCGATCTGTCCCCTCCATGTTGTCCATGTCGTACACAATCTGAGGCCTGCCGAGGAATTGGCAAAGGAGCGTCAGGCCATCATCGCCCGCTGCAGGGAACTCCATGCGCCTCTCACCATCGCCACCGTGCGGGCTGGCGCCATCGAAAAACTGGCTCGCAGAAAAAAAATCGGCATCGAAGCGGCTGCCCGCGAAATCCGTTATGGAATCCTGGAGCGCTGCGCGCATCGTTTGGGCATCGATGCCATCTGCACCGCCCATAACGCCGACGACCAGCTCGAAACACTCATGAGCCGGTTTCTTTCTTCATCCAGCGTCGATGGGCTTGTTGGGATGCAGCCGACAAGGACAATCGGCATGGGCATCAGCCTTCTGAGACCCATGCTTTCGGTATCGCGTTCCGCAATCGAGCGCTATGCCACAAGCAGAAATCTGCCTTTCTCCACCGATTCCAGCAACCTCAACCTCAATTTCAGGCGAAACCGGATTCGGCACAGTATCATCCCTCTTCTGGACCGGGAGTTTCTGGGCTGGAGAAAAGGTCTCCTCGGGACAGCGAAAAGGATGGCTGAGGACAGGGAAGCCATCGATGCAATTCTAAAAAACGCCCTGGCTGCCTGCAGCCTCGAAAGTTCAAGCCGGACGATATCGATGCCCATGGAGTTCTTCGCAGGGCTTCCTCTTTCCATCCGCATGAGGCTGCTCGCCCGATGGATCTCAAGGATCGCCGCGGAAGAGCGCATTTCGGCGAAGGCCCTCCTGTCGGCCCTCCTTGCCCTCGAGGGTGGAGCGACCGGTGTCGATGTTCTCGGAACCCGGCTGAGACGGCGCGAAGACAGGCTGGAAATCATGCCCGTACTTGATTTTCGGGGCGAAGACGGGTATTTTTTCATGATACCCGCGGAAGGCAGCTATAAGGCCGGACCCATCGAGCTGACCCTCGACTGGGGAAGTCCGGGCGAAACGCAGGGCGATGCCGAAGACAGGAACTCAATGCCGGGAAGCGGGCTTGCGGAAGGATCTTTTAGCTTTCCGCTGAGGCTTCGAAGCAGAAAACCCGGCGACGCGATAAAGACAGCCGGCGAGATGAGACGACTGGATGATGTCATGAAGTCCTGGCACCTGGAGGGGAGGCTGCGGAACATGGCGCTCGTCGTGGAGGACAGGGATGGAATCGTTGCCCTTCTCCTCTCGGCCATCGATTCAGCCCATAGCGAATGCGAGAAATTCAGGGACTATGCGGGACCGAAGAATGACCGCAGGCTCTACATACGTATAAAAGGAGCATAAAACTCGATGCCTGAAGATAACAAGAACGATGAGACACCGAAGCGTCCCGACCTCCCCAAGGGGATTCCTCCCAAGGCCAATAGGGCCGCGTTCGCCGTTTTCCTTTCCCTTGCCGTCCTTTTTGCGACCTTCTTCCTGTTCAATGACAAATCGCAGACGAATTCCATTCCCTACTCCGCATTTATCTCATACCTGGAGCTGGGCGAGGTCGATTCCGTGCAAATCGTCGATCAGAAGCAGATCGATGGATTCCTGAAGTCGGCTGACGGCACGCAGGTGGCATTCAGGACAGCCATACCCTACGTGGATCCCGAGCTTCTCGCCCAGCTCAAGGGAAAGGGCGTGAAGGTTTCGGGCGCGGTCGGCAGTTCCAGCCCCTTGCAGATTCTCTTCGAGCTTGCGCCCTGGTTTTTCGGCTTCTTCCTCATCTGGATCATGATGCGGCAGATGCAGGGCAACAACAAGGCTTTCCAGTTCGGCAAGAGCCGAGCCAAGCGCTACACGGAGGCCGACAAAAAGTTCACCTTCGAGGATGTGGCCGGGCAGAAGGAAGCCAAGTATGAGCTGATGGAAGTTGTCGACTACCTCAAGAATCCCCAGAAATTTTCGAAGATGGGCGCCAAGATACCCAAGGGCGTCCTCCTCGTGGGTATGCCTGGCACCGGCAAGACCCTCATCGCGAAGGCGACTGCCGGCGAGGCTAACGTACCCTTCTTCCACATGTCCGGTTCCGACTTCGTGGAAATGTTTGTCGGCGTCGGCGCAAGCCGCGTGAGGGATCTTTTCGAGCAGGGCAGGAAGAACGCTCCCTGCATTCTTTTCATCGATGAGCTGGATGCCGTGGGCCGTACCCGAGGCGCAGGCTATGGCGGCGGTCATGATGAAAGGGAACAGACCCTCAACCAGATGCTTGTGGAGATGGACGGTTTCGACACGAAGGACGGCGTCATCATACTGGCTGCCACCAACAGGCCCGATGTTCTCGACCCGGCCCTGCTTCGTCCCGGGCGCTTCGACCGTCAGGTCGTCGTCGCCATGCCCGACGTGAGGGAGCGCGAGGCGATTCTGAAGATTCACATGGCCAAAATACCGGTTCACCCCGATGTCGACGTGCTGAGGCTCGCCAAGGCGACGCCGGGCACTTCGGGCGCCGATCTCGCCAACATGGTCAATGAAGCGGCACTCTTTGCCATCCGCAAGAACAAAACATCGGTGGAGATGGAAGACTTCGAGGATTCGAGGGACAAGATCCTCATGGGCGTAGCCCGCAAGAGCCTCGTCATCGCCGAGGAAGAGAAGAAGGCGACGGCCATCCACGAATCGGGGCATGCTCTTCTGCATTACTATCTGCCGAAAGCCGACCCTCTCCACAAGGTGACGATTGTTCCGCGGGGAAGGGCCCTGGGCCTCGCCCTTTCGCTTCCGGCCAAGGATTCCTATTCATACACCTATGGCTGGCTCTTTGCCCGCCTCATCATTGCCTATGGCGGTTTTGTTGCCGAAAAGCTCGTCTACGGCGAAACGACGACGGGCACGGCACAGGACCTCAAGCAGGCTACGGAGATCGCCCGGCGCATGGTCTGCGAATGGGGGATGGCGGAAAGCCTCGGCCCCATCGCCTACGGTCAGGAAGATGAACCGATTTTTCTCGGCAAGGAAATCGCCCAGCACAAGGATTACTCCGAGGAGACAGCCAAGCGGATCGACGAGGCCGTGAGGACGATCCTGGACAATGCCCGAGAGCAGGCTTCCGACATACTCGGCAGGGAGAGAGCCAAACTGGAGGCTCTGGCCGCCGAACTGATGCAGAAGGAAACCCTTGAGGATGCCGATGTGCGAACCCTCCTGGGCTTTGCGCCGCTCAGTGACCCGCCGCAGCCAGCCGAAGCCTGACAGAGCCGGGAACCGGAGGATGGGCCGTGAAACGAAAAGCTGTGAGGCTGATCCTCCTTCTCTGCATTTTTTCGCCCTTCCTTCAGGCCTGCACCAGCACGGGGAGGCCTGAACCTTTCCCTGTCGATTACTCCGCCCTGAAGCGCGATGAACTGGAGGCTCTTGCAGTATCCGACCAGGAAGCCTGCATCGAAGCCCTGTCCATCATTGCCCAGTCTGAAAATCCCGATCCCGGCTTCGATGCCGCCACCATCTCGGCCATGGCTTCGGCAGCCGCCGGCCGGTTGGCCCAACGCCTCGACGACGAGCTGTCTGCCGAAAACTGGAGCGCTGCCGAACGCAGCCTGGCCTCTCTCAAGGCTGTCGCCGCGCTCAAGGAATTCCTTCCCGACAGGGGCGGCGTTTTCAGGGAAGCGGCAGGGATCGCGGCAGGTAAGGCGAGGGGAAGCTCGCTGCTCAGGATTTATAAGGGAAAAATTGCCGAATACGCTCGGCGAAACCTTTATGCTCCCGCAGCCGCGACGCTTCACAGGATCCTGGATCTCTCATCCGTCGAAAACTCGATCGACAGGGAGGCTATCGGCCTTCCTTTCCTGGAAGATTGGCTTCAAAGAGCCTGCGCCGCCGGCGACGCCTTCACGGCGGCCAGAATCTCAGCCCTGTGGCCCGAAGGAGCCTCGGCGTACACGATGCCAGCCCAGGCGGGAAAGACCATAGCCGAAAATGCCGGAGCCGTCGTCACCGTCCATGTGGACAAGGGATTGAGAATCGAGAATGGTGTCGGTTACCCCGACAGGGTTCTAGGCTCGGCATTTCAGGTCGATCCCCATGGATACTACCTTACGAACTATCATGTCATAGCCAGCGAGGTCGACCCGGAGTATAACGGGTATTCCCGCCTTTCGGTTCGTCCCGCCTCGAATCCGGAAGCGAGGATTCCTGCAAAGGTTGTCGGATGGGATGAGGAACTCGATCTGGCCATCCTTAAAAGCCAGGAGAAGTCCACAGGCAGCCTTTTCCCCTTTGGCACAGGCCAGGTCTTCAAAGGGCAGAGAGTCTATGTCATCGGCAGCCCTGTCGGCCTCGAGAGCAGCGTCACCGCAGGCATCGTGAGCGCGACGGGACGCAGGATACTGCCCAGGGGCGAGGCAATCCAGATCGACGCGCCGGTAAACCCGGGCAATTCGGGCGGCCCGCTTTTCGACGAGCGCGGGGAACTCATCGCCGTGGTGTTCGCCGGGCTTTCGGGCTTTCAGGGCCTCAATTTCGCCCTCCCCATATCCTGGGTTTCAAAGGTGTTTGCCGAGCTCTTCGAGGCCGGCCGGCGCGAGGCATCCTGGCTGGGTTTAGGCCTCGCCAAAAGCCTCGATGCTGCCTGCGACATCATCTACGCCTTCCCCGGCAAGAGCGGCATCGAAGCGGGCGACAGGCTTGTTTCGATCGATGGGGAGCGCGTCACTGATGTCGAGGCCGCACAGCTTTATATGGCCACAAAACCCATCGGATCCCTCTGCGCCATTGCGACGGAGCGCGAAGGAAAGACCCGAGTCCAGCTGAGAAAGACGACAAGCCAGCCTTTGCTGCCATTCAAGAAGGCAGCCTTCCGCGACCTGCCTGAACGCCTCCTCGCCGGCGCTACCGGCATGATTCTCGAGCCTCTCAACGCCCCACGGAGCCTTGGCGGCACCTACAAGATTATGCGCACCTGGCCCGGACTCGCCGCCGACGAGTCCGGGTTCGGGCAGTACGATGTCCTGAAATTCCTGAAATACACCGTGGATACGCGCAAAAACACCTTCTCTTTCGATGTCAGCGTCAAATCATTGAGTTCCGGGTACCTGGAACGCAGGTTGAGGCTGAATCTCACGCTGGAAACGGATAACTTTATATAGTATCATTCCCGCAAAGCTGCCGATGCAGCAGGTTCCCTGGGGAGTTGTCGATGTCAAGGATTGCGATTGTCGAACAGGATGCTCTCATCGCACTCGATATCGCCACCACGCTGAAACGGGCAGGGTATGACGTCGAAAACCCCTTCCTGACAGGTCGCGACTATATCGACGCCCTTCGCCGAGGCCACCGACATGACCTCGTCCTGATGGATGTGGCCCTGGAAGGCCCTGTATCGGGAAAGATGGCAGCCTCCACCTCCAGAAAGACTTACGGCATACCTTCCGTCTTCATCACCGCTCTTGCCGATTCCACGGATGCAGCCGGCGCGAAAGACGCCGAGGCTCTGGGCATCCTCGTGAAACCCTTCTCCGAAACAGAATTGCTGAATACGGTGGAGATCGCGCTTTTTCGTGCCGGAATGGAAACGCGTCTCCTGTACAGCGAAAAGCGCTTCAGGGAGCTTTTCGACCTGAGCCTTTCCCCGCGCTGCGTCACGAGACTCGACGGCACGATTATCGAAGCCAACGCGGCTTTTCGCAAAAGCTTCCTGATCGCTGATGCCATGCCGCGCCTTTCATCGCTCTTCTCCACATTTCCCGCGTATGAAAGCCTTCTGACGTCGATCCTTGCCGGCACGAATATCCTCGGACAGGAGTACGAGATGACCGATGTCCGGGGCGGGAGGCTGAGCGTTGTAGCCTCCTTTTCGGCTTTCCAGGATGCCGGATCGGGGCAGACTCTCATTTCCGCAGAATTTTTCGATCAGACCGAAGCCCGAAGACTGAGGGATGAACTTCAGCAAGCCCAGAAAATGGAAGCCATGGGAAGGCTGGCCGGCGGGATAGCCCATGATTTCAACAACATTCTTACGGCGATCATCGGCCATTCCGACATGCTGAAGCTGGATATCGGTCCCTCATCTCCCTTCCATGAGGATGTCGAGGGCATCTCAAGGACGGCAGGAAGGGCTGTCCAGCTCACACGCCAACTCCTGGGCTTCTCGCGCAAGCAGGCCTATTCTCCCAAATCCCTCGGCATAGCCTACATCGTGCGCGACTCAGCCAGCATCCTTCGCAAGCTGGCGAGCGAGTCGATAGCCCTGTCATTCCTCCTTCCCGAAACGGATCCAGTCTGCTTTGTCGATCCTGTGCAGATCGAGCAGGCTCTTATAAACCTGGTGGTCAATGCGCGGGATGCCGTGGCGGGAAATCCTGACGCTCGGATCGACATCATGGTGGAAGAGAAAACCATTCCTGAGGCGCAGAAGGTCGGAACCGCTCTCCTCGGTCCTGGAACCTATGCCACGATCCAGGTGAGGGATAACGGCACCGGCATTCCTCCCGCTTTGCGACAGAGAGTCTTTGAGCCTTTCTTCACGACGAAGGAGTCGGGCAAGGGCACGGGGCTGGGACTGGCCATCGTTTCAGCCATCGCGCTCCAGTCCAGCGGGGCAGTGAGCCTCTCGAGCGAGGCGGGGAAGGGGAGCGTCTTCACGCTCTGGCTGCCTGCCACGGGAAAAAAGGCCGAAAACGCAAGCTCCCTTCCCGAAAAGCCCATAGCGACGGCCTGGGTAAAACAGGATATTGCTCTGGGCGGAAATCCGGCTATTCTCATCGTGGATGACGACGAAGCCCTGCTGGAATTCCTGTCCTACGCTCTCTTCAAGGCGGGAGCTACGGTGTTCGCAACCCGGAACGCCGGCGAGGCCTTCCTCCGGACGGAAAAAAACCATTGCGATCTTTTCCTGATCGACATTCATCTTCCAGGGCTGAATGGACTTGAACTCTATGCCAGGCTTTCTGCGGGCGAGAAAAGGAAGTGCGTGTTCATTTCGGGCAGGCTGGAATCTGCCTTGATAATCCCTGACGGCAAACAAGTCCTCGAAAAGCCTTTTGGGCCTGCAGAACTCGTCGCCGCCATCAGACAGGAACTGGCTTCATGAAAGGATGAGGCTGTAGAGCCGCTCTTCCATGTCGATGAGCTGCCGCGATCCATAGCGGCGATCTTCCCTCGGTATGCCGATTGAGAGAATGTCGAGAAGCCGTGCCGGCCTCGAGGAGAGCACCAGAATCTCGTCGGCCAGGTAGAGGGCGTCCTGGATGTCGTGAGTCACCAGTATGGCGGTCCGACGTTCCTCGCGCCACAGAAGGGAAAAAAGATCCATGATTTCAATCCGCAGCTTCAGATCGACGGCCGAGAAGGCCTCGTCGAGAAGCAGGACATCGGAGGGATAGGCGAAGGCCCGTGCCAGGGAAAGGCGCCGCTTCATGCCTCCCGAGAGCGCGGGGGGCTTGGCGTCGGCGAAGTCGCCAAGCCCCGCCTCCTCGAGGAATCGTCTGCATCGCCCCTCTCGTCCCATTTCCGCCGTTCCGGATAGAGCAAATCTGATGTTGTCGATGGCCGAGAGCCAGGGCAGGAGCCTTGGCTCCTGGAAGGAATAGGAAAAGCTCGCGCCTGAAAAGTTCCCAAGGGAACCGCTGTCAGCCCGGATGATCCCCGCGATGAGGTTGAGAAGCGTCGTCTTGCCGCAGCCTGAAGGACCCACAATGGCGGTGACCGAAGCAGCCTTGAAACCGGCGTCGATCCCGGCGATAACTTCGAGGCTGCCGAAGCTTTTTGTGATGCCCTGCAGCTCATAGCCCTTCATGCTGAAACTCCCGCCATGGGAGCACCATGTCGCCTAACCGCCAGGCCGAGGATATACTCGCTCATTCCGCAGAGAAAAACGGTTGCGACGGCCCATGCCAACACCCCTGCCGTCTCGAGAGAAAGCCGGGCATCCTGGAGGCCTGTACCCAGGGCGAAGGCTGGCTGGGTCAGAACCTCGCCGGCGACGACAACCTTCCAGCACAATCCCAGGGAATTCTTCATCCCGGAAAGAAAATGCCCACGTGCCGAGGGAAGGCGAAGCCTGAGAAAGACGACAGGGGCAGGCACCTTGAAGACCGAGGACATTTCCAGCAGATCTATGTCGACGGAGAGGAATCCCGAGCAGGTGGAGGTGTGCATGATGGGATATGCCATGAGGAAGGCGGAAAAAACGGGCACGGTTGCGGAGGGCATCCAGAACATGGCGACAAGAATGAGGGCAAGCACGGGTGTGGCGCGGATTATTGTCAGAAGAGGCGAGAGAAAATCCTTGAATGCCGGGCTCAGGCCGGCTGCAGCACCGGTCGCCGCGCCAAGGGCGGTGGAAAGGAAAAAGGCTGCAAGGACGCGCACGAAGGTTCCCGCTACCGCCTTCCAGAAAGCCGCCGAGCCAAGAAGCCTGCCCAGGCTCGAAAGAACCTCCCTGGGGTAGGGCAGGATGAGGGAGGATCCGGTGAGCGCCGAGAGAAACTGCCATGCCACAAGGGCTGCAGCCAGGCCAAGAAGGCCTGCTGCCAGGCTCTGCGGAAGGCCGGGCCTTCCTGATGCATACATGGACGGTTTTTTAGGCTTCATCGCTCATCCGCTCTTCTACATGCGGTAAAAAGCGTTGACGGGCAGCTTTCCGCCGATGGATTGGGGATCAAAGGCCAGGAAGAGCTCAAGGAGGGCCTCGATGTTCGCCCGAGCCTTCGAACTCTGGATGTAGACGTAATTGGATCGGGGGATGGCGGCGAGGGCAACCTGGGCTTTCATGCCGAGGTCGAGGGTTTCCACGAGCCTGGAACTGGCCTCGGGATCGGCATTGATCCTCTCGATAGAGGCGGCATAGGAAGCAGCTATGGCTTCAACCAGCTGCGGATGGGCGGCGGAAAAACTCCTTGAAAGGACAAAAAGCGACATCGGATAGCTTTCGAGGCCCGTACTTTTCGTCCAGAGCGCATCCAGATCGAAGGCTACCCGTATCGAGGGGTTCAACAGCAAGGCCTGGGTGGCGAAGGGTTCGGGGAGGACGGCGCAGTCAATTTTCCCGGCTGCCAGCTGGGCTGCCATTTCTGGGTATGCCAGGTTGTAGAGGGCTCTGTAGTCGGTGCCTTGCCTCAGGCCTTCCTTGTCGGCAAGGAAGCGGAACAGGTAGTCGGGGGTGGCTTTCTGGCCGGCTATGTGGATGTCCCGTCCTCTGATGTCGCCAAGCTGCCGTATGGAGGGATCGCTGCTGAGGAACTTCACCATGCCATTGCCGACGACGGCGAGAGCCTGCAGGGGGACGCCGGCATTGAAGAGCTTGGCCGCGACGTTGACGGGCAGTACGCCGCCCTGGATTTCTCCCGATACGAGCTTGGCTGTGACAAGATCGGCGCTGGCTGCCGTCGTGAAGCGCAGCTCTACGCCGGGGCTTGGTGGCGGATTGGACATCATCCAGGCGCTGCCGATTCCCGAAGGGCCTTTCAGAATGGAGATGAAAACCTTCTCGGCGCCCTGCTCGGCTGCTGCTCCCGACAGGAAGGAGGAGGCAAGGACAAGGGCGGTGAAGCAGATCGTTCCCAGACGCGATTTCATGATTCTCCTCCGGAAGAGCAGGCGAGCAGTTCCTTGATTCGGACCTCATCCAGCCGTACGAAGAGGTTCTTCTCAAGACCCGGTATGACAAGGCCCTTGGGGCCATCTTTCACGCGCCGAAGGTGTTTGGCCTGCGTGTAGTAGACATTGCCTTCCCTGTTCTTGCGAGCCTTTGAATAATAGATCGCCAGATTGGCTGCGTCCAGCATTATTTCGAGGGGAAAGGTCTTGGATCGCTGCGCTTTGACGAACACATAGGAACCGGAATAATCGCGGGCATGAAGCCATAGATCGGAACCCCTGACATGATGCCTCAGGAGTTCGTCATTTTCCTTGGCCGATCTTCCCACGAGCATCGTCCATCCCTTGTATTCCAGCCAGATGCAGGGGAATTTCCTGAGGGGCTTTTCGCGCACCGTCCCCGCCTTCTCGAGGGCTCGCGCTATGGCGAAGGGATCGGGTTCTTCCTGAAGGCCGGCATACCATTGCTGAAGCTCGGCCCGAGCCTGCCTCACCTTGTCCAGTTCGGCCCGGATGTCCTCCATTCCCGAGAGGGCTTTTTTGTATTTCTCATAATACTTCTGCGCGTTCTCCACGTTGCCGAGCGAAGGATCGATCTGTATCGTTACGGTTTTATCTGCATAGAAATCATGAGCCAGAACAAAGCCGTGTTTTCCGGCACCCTTTCCCCTTGTCTGAGGATATTCGAAGCCTCCTGCCATGAGGATGTCGCCAATCTGCCTGTAGCGTTCGGCGTCCCTGCAGTCCTCGAGAAGAAGGCCGAGCTCCGCTTCCCGGGCCGCCAGGAGCGCGGACCTCTTCTCGTACCTCTCTCCGGCGCGCATGAGGAGATTATCCTTCGAAAGCTCTCCCGCCTTGCTGCCGTAATGCGCTTCGACGCGCCCGGAGAAGCTTCCTTCGCCTTCGAGGTCGCGTATCCGGAATTTATCGTTTTTCAGAGCCATTTCGGCGCTGTCGGGGATGGACAAGGTTTCTTCGATGCGACAGGGAAGCCCAGAGGCTTCGCCCTTTTCCGGCTTCCGGAACAAGGCGTCCACGATGAGCCCATTCTCATCGGCGAGGATTATGTTGCCCGATGCGCCGCTCCAGAGTCGGGCGTAGAGGCTGTAGCTTCTGGAGACGGCTCGCGGTATGCCGCTCGATGTCCTGCCCAGGTCGACGGGATCGCCATCGAACTCCTCCGCTTCCAGGTCCCTCGGCATCGTGATGGCGATCTTTACAATCCTGTCGGAGGCGAGCTGGGTGGCCGACTCTATCCGGCCGCCCTTGATTCTGGACTTGAGACATTCCATGAAGCGCAAGGGGCGCTCGTTCCTGGCAGGAACCATGGAGAGTCCGTGTATCCTGCAGGCACCCGACGCCACGCTGATCAGAATGGCCTTTTTGCCTTCCTCGGCGCCGAAGGTTTCAAGGATTATCGTATCATAGGAGGGCTGGAGGATTCTCTGTATTCGGCTGCCCGGCAGCCTGAGCTCGGAGAGGACGAGGTCTATCTCCCTGAAATTGAGCGACATTCCCTATCGTCCGTGACAGTGCTTGTATTTTTTCCCCGAGCCGCAGGGGCAGGGATCGTTGCGGCCGACTTTTTCGCCCGAGCGCATCACGGTGACGTTTTCCGGCCGCGAAGCCTCCGAAATCTGCGAACCCTGTGGGGAGCGGGCAATGGAAGCATCCTGACGGAGTTCCTGCCTGCCCTGGCCTTGCTGGCCCTGCCGGCTCTGCGCACCCGAGGCGCCAAACTGCCCCGAACTCTCGTGGTGGGCTGTCGCGGCCGGCTCCTTGGCGGGAATCCTGCGTTCCTCCTCGGCCTTGATCTGTACCCGGAGCACCCTTGAAGCGATGTTTCGCCTGATGGCGTCGATCAGATGCTCGAAGATATCGGAACCCTCGAGCTTGTATTCCAGAAGAGGATTCTTCTGGGCGTAGGAGCGCAGGTAAACAGCCTCGCGGAGGCCTTCCATCGTATCAAGATGGTCCAGCCACTTGTTGTCGATTTCCTGGAGGTACTGGTAGCGGATAAAGTTGTTGAGGTTGTTTTCGCCGGCCATGGCCAGCTTGGCGTCGAGGTCGGCAGTCAGTTTTTTCTGGAGATCGATATAGAGGGGCGATGAAGCGGGCGCCTGACCGACCGAGGCGGCGAGGAGAGGGGCAACCTGGGCTGCCGACATCTCCACGCCGAAGGTGTCCCTAAGGATGAGTGGCAGCTCCGACGCTACGGCCTTGTCGCCCGATTTCTGGCGGCTCATGGCATCGCCTACAGCAGATTCGAGCATCTCCGACGCGCTGGAGCGCACTCTGCCGACAAGATCCGTATCCCTGATGATGGCATCGCGCTGATCGTAGATGAAGGCCCGCTGGCGATTGAGCACATCATCGTATTCCAGAAGGTGCTTTCGTATTTCGAAGTTGCGTTCCTCAACTTTTTTCTGGGCGCCCTCGATAGTCCGATTGAGGAGGGGGTGGTAGATCGGTTCTCCCGGTTTCATGCCCACCTTGCTCATCATGTTCTTGAAGTTTTCCCCTCCGAAGAGGCGCATGAGGTCGTCATCGAGGGAGATGAAAAAGGCAGAACGTCCGGGATCTCCCTGCCGCCCCGACCTTCCGCGGAGCTGGTTGTCGATACGCCGCGATTCGTGGCGTTCCGTGCCGATGACGCAGAGGCCGCCGAGACTTCGGACCTCGTCGAAGTCTTTTCGCCAGGTCTCATATTCCAGAGCCATTGCGCTGGCGAACTCCTCATCGCTCGCCTCGGTGCCGGCCTTGCGCCGCGCCCTGAATTCGGGGTTGCCGCCCAGCTTGATGTCGGTGCCTCGTCCCGCCATGTTCGTGGCTATCGTCACCGATCCCTTGGCTCCCGCCTCGGCTATGATGAGGGCTTCCCGCGCATGGTTCTTGGCGTTGAGCACTTCGTGAGGAACGCCCCTGCGCGAAAGGAGGGCCGAGAGCTTTTCGGATTTTTCGATGGAAACGGTACCCACGAGTATGGGCTGGCCTTTCTTGTGGGCTTTCTCGATTTCCTCGCTGATAGCCTGGAATTTTTCTTCCTCGTTGAGGAATACGAGATCATCCTCATCGTTGCGAACGATAGGGCGGTTCGAGGGGATAACGACAACGTCAAGATTGTATATTTTATTGAATTCCGGAGCCTCGGTGTCGGCCGTTCCCGTCATACCGCATATTTTTTCATACATACGGAAGTAATTTTGAAAGGTTATCGTGGCAAGGGTGCGGTTCCTGCGCGCGATTTTAATTCTTTCCTTGGCTTCTATCGCCTCGTGGAGGCCATCGGAGTAGCGTCGGCCATGGAGGATTCGCCCCGTGAATTCATCGACGATCTGCACAAGACCATCCTGCACGACATAATCCACATCCTTGTTGAAGAGAACCTGGGCGCGCACCGACTGGGTGAAGTAGTGGGCAAACTCGAAATTTCCTTCCTCGAAGAGGCTGCCTTTGATGAGTCCGCGCCTCTGGAGCATTTCCTCGGCATGGTTGAGCCCCTGACTCGTGAACATGACTCGTTTGGATTTCTCATCGATGCGATAGTCGCCATCGGCCACTTCGCCGTTCGCTTCGTCCGGGTACTCGCCGGTCTCGGGATTCTTCTTCACCTCGGTGAGGGATAAAGCCAGGCGGTTTACCTCGTTCACCTTGTAGGTGTCGTCCTCGGCCGCGCCGGAGATGATGAGCGGTGTCCTGGCTTCATCGATGAGGATGGAGTCTATCTCGTCGACGATGCAGTAGTGATGTCCTCGCTGAACCCGCGATTCAGGCGACCATGTCATGTTGTCGCGGAGGTAGTCAAAACCGAATTCGTTGTTCGTGCCGTAGGTGATATCGCAGGCGTAGGCTTTCCGCCGCGCATCGTTGTCCATATTCGAGAGGATGCAGCCGACGCTGAGGCCGAGAAAGGTGAATATCCTGCCCATCCACTGGCTGTCGCGCTCGGCGAGGTAATCGTTGACCGTGACGATGTGGACGCCCCTGCCGGAGAGGGCGTTCACATAGGCGGCGCTCACCGATGATAGGGTTTTTCCTTCGCCGGTCTTCATTTCCACGATTTTGCCCTGATGGAGGACGAGGCTGCCCATGATCTGCACGTCAAAAGGCCGCTCGCCGAGCACTCTTCGCGCCGCTTCGCGGGCGAGGGCAAAAGCCTCGGGGAGGATTTCGTCCAGGCTGCCTCCTCGGGCCAAGCCTGCCCTGAAAGCCTCTGTCCGTGCGGGAAAATCGCTGTCAGCGAGGCCAAGCGCCCAGGATTCCCTGGCATTTATCGTATGGAGCACAGGAAGGAGATTTTTGACATCGCGTTCCTTTTTTGATCCGATGAAGGCGGTGAGAAGATTTATTGCCATGATGGTAAGAATACTTCCCGCCGGTGAAAGGGTCAAGGAAGAGGGCTTGGCTTCGGCCCCAATCCGGGCCTTCGGCGTTGACATTTCTTTCCTTCGCGGATAAGGATGAATGCTGCCATGCGAAGCCCTGACATGAGTCACATCCGCGCTGCCCTCCTTCTCCTGGTGCAGTCCCTTCTTTTGATTGCCTGCAGTCCAGCCTCACTGACGGGGAAAGTCCAGCGCAATGATCTTTTTTCGCTGGGCTATGGCATGGCCGAGAACCAGATCGACCTTTCCTCGCAGGGGCGGGACGGGGTCGATCTCACGATGGGCCAGGGCATTTTCCACCTGCTCGACGGCAGAAGCAGGAAGGTCATGCGATTCTCATCCTATGGAGACCTCCTCGCCCTCATCTATGATCCTTCGGTTTCCCCGGTTCCACGCATCGTCCAGCCTCTTGCCACACAAGGATCCGAAACGCCGGAAGATACGGAGAATGTCCTTGCGGGGCGATATGCCGTACCCGTCAGCCTTGTGCAGCCAAGGAAAATGGCCGTTGGAAAGGACCAAACCGTATACCTGGCCGATAGAGACACGGCATCCTCCGATTGGATTGTGCGGCGATTCGGTGCCATGGGCGTCGAGAAGGCCTATCTCGGCCAGGAAGGCCCTGGCGGATCGCCCTTTCCTGCCGTCCTGTCGATGGAGATTTTGGAGGACGACACGCTTGGCGTCGTTTCAGCGAATGAGTCGGGTTTTCTCGTGCATCATTTCGGCAAGGAGGGCAGTCTCCTGTCCAGCCTGCGCATGGGCCGCGATGCCTTGCCCCAACCCCAGGAGCTGGCCGAAGCCGGCGGCAAAACCTCCGATGGCGGAAGGACGGAAGCCTCGGGCTCAGCCTCAAGGATACACACGAATCTGGACAGCCTGCTCATGAGATCAGAAGGCGAATCCTTTGGCGTGATTCTCAAGCTCGACTATTACAGGGAATTCTACGATCCGGTCAGCCTCGTCATCGCGCGGAACGAGTTCGCAGGCTCATGGATCATCAGCATGGACGGGTGGACCGGCCGAATAGAGAGCAGCATGCGCGTCGCTGCCGGTGGACTGGAAACGCCGTCTCCGGAGCTTATCGGAACAAGTTCAGGACAGTACTATATGCTCTATGCGCCGGGCGATGGCGACGGCTTTGGATCCTGGATTGTGCAGCTTATGGATGACAAAGGGAAGGTTCATCGTCGCCTCAAAATTCTGGCGCCCGAAGGCATGAGGGAGATGATCACGATACGGGTATCGGAAGAAGGACAGGTCTACGCCATGTTCAAAATGGATGATAAAGTTCAGGTTTCTCTGTGGAACTTCAGATGAAATACAGGATTCAACAGCTGAAAATGCGGCCTGGCCATGACGAGGCCGAACTCCAGAAGGCGATATGCGCCATCTTGGGCAGTTCGGCCGAGAATATTTCATCCTGGCGCATAGCCAAGAAATCATACGACGCCAGGGAAAAATCGGCCATACGCGTAATATACACCATCGATGCCGAGCTTAAGAAACCCCTGAAAAACAAGGCTTCCGCCGCCCAATTCACCCCGCCTCCGGGGACATATGACGAATACGCGTTTCCCTCCGGCAAAGCCGTGAGCCTGGACAGGGGAGATCCTGTCATCATCGTCGGGGCAGGACCCGCCGGCCTTTTCTGCGCCCTCCTCCTCGCCGAAAATGGATTCAAACCCATCGTCCTCGAAAGAGGACAGGATGTCGATGCACGCATCGTCGCGGTCAACCGATTCTGGGATACAGGCGTACTCGACCTGAATTCCAATATGCAGTTCGGCGAGGGTGGGGCAGGGACTTTCTCCGATGGAAAGCTCAACACATCGGTCGGCGACAGGCTTCACCGCAACAGAAAGGTGATCGATGAATTCCTGGAGGCTGGAGCGCCGCCCGAAATCGCCTTTGTCAACAAGCCCCACATCGGAACAGACTACCTCGTCGAGGTTGTCAAAAACATACGAACGAAGATAGAGGCATTGGGCGGGAGCATACGCTTCAACGCCCGCGTCACTTCCCTCGACCTCTCGGGCGGCAGGGTACGGTCAGTAAGCCTCGCCGGAGGGGAGAAGCTCGAGGCCTCCAGAGTCGTAGTCGCGATCGGCCACTCCGCAAGGGACACGTTTGAAATGCTGGCGCAAAGCCGCATTCCGATGGAACAGAAACCTTTTGCCATAGGGCTCAGGATTGAACATCCCCAGGAGATGATACAGAAAAGTCAGTTCGGATCCTCATGGAATGACCCGAACCTGCCGGTGGCTGACTACAAGCTTACCCACCAGGCTTCGGGAGGGCGGGGGGTCTACAGCTTCTGCATGTGTCCAGGGGGCTTTGTGGTCAATGCCAGTTCCGAGCCGGGCATGGTGGCCTGCAACGGCATGAGCAATTTCGCGCGCGACGGGCGCAATGCCAACTCGGCTATCGTGGCTGCCGTGAGGACAGAGGATTTTTCAGGCTCCGAGGTACTCGCCGGCGTGGAATTCCAGAGAACCTGGGAGAAGGCAGCTTTCGCTGCCGCCACGGCGGGGAAGTCCGGGTCGGCCTTGCCCGTCCAGAGGCTCCAGGATTTTCTGGATGAAGAGCCTTCCAAGGCCCTGGGCTCGGTGATCCCCTGCCCGAAGGGAGCCTGGAGCCTTGCCGACCTGAATGCCTGTCTGCCCCTCTTTGTACGCGAATCGATAAAGGAAGGAATTGCCGCGTTTGAAAGAAAAATACGGGGCTTCTCCCATCCCGATGCCGTGCTGAGCGGCGTTGAGACGCGTACTTCCTCCCCCATCCGCATACTGAGAGATGAATCCATGCAGAGCAGCCTGCAGGGCATCTATCCCTGCGGCGAGGGTTGCGGCTACGCTGGGGGCATAATGTCAGCCGCGATCGATGGGATCAAGGTGGCGGAAGCCATTGCCGGTTGTAAAAGGGAAGGATGACAAGGCATGAAAAATCTCCTCAGGTGCAAAGATGCTTTGACCCTCGACGACTCCACGCGCCGGATCCTGGCCTTGAGTTCTCTGCAGCTCATTGAAAAAGCCTCTCTAAGGATGTGGGATGCGCTTCGGGCAGAGATAGCGCGCCGGTCCGAGCTGAACGAAAAAGGCGAGCGCCTGAGGATCGTCGCCCTCTGCGGCAAGGGCGACAACGGAGCCGATGCTCTCGCCGTTCTGCGCCATGCCTTCAGTGCCGGATTTCTGAACCTGACAGCCATTCTCTCCGCCCGCGAGCCAGGCGAGAATACCGCAAAACAGGCGGAGAGTCTGAGGGCGGCCGGCCTGCCCTTGGTGGCCTGGCCCGAGCAGGGCAATGGGCATGGGCCGGAAACTGAGGCTGAGGCTGGGATTCTCGAAGGAGCTGATATTCTCCTCGACGGCATTCTGGGAACGGGACTCCGCGGCAGAGCCTCCGGGGAAGCCGAATCCATGATCATGCGCCTCAATAGAGCGAAGGAGCTGAAGCCTGGCATGCTTCTCGTTTCGATCGACCTGCCCTCTGGCCTCGGCGACGGCTGGATGCCGGAATTTCCTTGCGTGAAGGCCGACATAACCCTATGCCTCGAGCCAATGAAATCAGCCTGCTTCCTCCCCCGATCCCGCACCCTCTGCGGCACGATCGTACCTGTCGCCGATGTTTTTCCCGCGCTTCTTGCGCGCCGCCCGAGCGGCCTGTCCCTCCTGGAGGATGGGGATCTGCCCAAGCTCCTGCCTGAAAAAAAACCCGACGACTACAAAATGAAGAGGGGAAGGCTCGCCATATTCGCAGGCTCGATGGGAGCGATGGGGGCTGCCCAGCTCTGCGCCAGGGCGGGGCTATTGTCAGGGGCAGGCTATGTCACCCTCTGCGTCGATGATGCCCTCTATCCAATGATTGCCCCAAGCCTCGATGCCGTCATTGTGAAACTGTGGCAGGTAGACGACGACATCGGAAGCTGCGACGCCATACTGGCCGGACCTGGCTGGGGAGGCGGCACCGAAAGGCTGCCTGCCCTGAAAAGGCTGATGGAATCGGGGATCCCCCTTGTTCTGGACGCTGCCGCTCTCAGGCTCGTTGCGGCCCACCCTGAACTGGCTCGTCCGGGACAGGCTCCGCGCGTCATGACCCCGCATCCCGGAGAATTCGAGGCCCTGCTTGCCGGTCTCGGATGCGGCAGCAGCACCGCGATGCCCTTCAGCGAAGCGATTGAGAAAGTCTGCAAAGGCTACTCGTCCATTTTGGTGCTGAAGAGCTATGTCACATGGATTTGTTCACCCGACGGGCAGTTCGCGGTATGGGACGGAATGTGCCCGGAGCTGGGAACGGCCGGATCGGGTGATGTGCTCGCCGGGCTGATCGCCGGCCTGGCAGCACGAAAGCTGGCCCAGCTGAAGCATGGAGCGGAAAAGCCTGATCAGCGTTCCACACTGCATGAGGCATGCAAGGGAGGCGTGATAGCCCATGGCTGTGCGGGCAGGAATCTCGCCCGAACCAAAGGCTGGTTCGAGGCATCGGATATAGCGGCTGAAGCATCGCGCGTCCTCAGCGCCGATGGAGCCGGACAGCGAACCGCTGTGCAGAGGATGGAGAAGACATGGTGAAGCGGTCAATCGCCGGCATAGCGGTGCGGAATGGAAGGTTTCTTGTCGCCAAACGAAAGGAAGGTGGAGCTATCGGGCTGCGCTGGGAGTTTCCTGGAGGCAAGGTGGAAGCCGGCGAAAGCGATGAGGCGGCGCTCAGGCGGGAATTCGACGAGGAGTTGGGAATCGATGTCATCCCGGTTTCGCTCATCGGCCAGGGCCAGTTTCACAGCCGCTCGGGGCTGAGGGAACTGGCTGCGTGGAAGGTGGAAATTCCGCTCGAATCCATTCTGGAACTGCGGGAGCATAGCGATATCGCCTGGGTTACCTGGGAAGAGCTGGCCTTGCTGGATCTGGCCGACAGCGACAGAAGCCTCCTTCCCCTCATCGAGGGAAAGTACTAATCTTCCTTTGCCGCATCGAAAAGCGAAACTTCGGGTTTTTCATCGGATTCCGGAGCGTTGACAAGAAGTTCCACCTTGCCCTGGATTTTTTCGAGTTCCTTTTTAAGGCTCTTTGAGAGCTTGATGCCCTCTTCGAAAACCTTTATGGCTTCTTCGAGGGGGAGATCCTGATCCTTTATCCTCTCGGCCAGGAATTCCAGGCGTTTCAATCGAGACTCAAAATCCTTCATTGTCGTACCTCCCTCACTTCAACGCGAACCCTGCCTTCGGAGAATACGAGCTGGAGCGTTTCATCGGCAGCCAAAACCGAAGCCGATCTGACGATTTCGCCCGAGCCCAGCGGCGATTCACCTGCTGTCGAAGCCCAGCTTGCTTCCGGCACCTTCCTGCGGACGATGGAATAGCCCCGCCTCAGCACAGCCTGAGGGCTCGCAAGCTCCATGTTCGAGTCGCAGAACGCTATGCGATGTTCCGTTTCACGCAGTCGACTGCTCATGCTTGCCGTCAGTCCGTCTCCGGCGTCATCGGCACGGCGCGCTACGGGCATATAGATGCGCATGAAGCGCGTTTCGACATCGTCGGGTGAAAAAGCCGACAGGGAGAGCCGGGCGTATTCGATCCGCGCGCGCACCGAAGATTCGAGGGCTCCGCTGAACTGCCGCACTTCGCTTAAGAGGGTTTCCCTGCTCTCGGCCACAAGCTCGGCAGCCGCCGATGGCGTGGGAGCCCTGAGGTCGGCGGCAAAGTCCGAGAGAGCCCAATCGATCTCGTGCCCCACGGCGCTTATGACGGGAATGTTGGAGGCAGCGATGGCGCGCACCACCTCTTCGTCCGAAAAGGCGAGAAGATCCTCGGGCGAGCCGCCCCCCCTGCCGACGATGAGCACATCGCCAAGCTTGAGACGGTTCGCCTGCCTGATGCGCGCGGCGATGAGGCCCGCCGCCTCGTCGCCTTGTACCGGCGCCGGCAGGACGAGGATATCGATGCCCGCATTTCTACGCCTGAGCACGTTCAGTATGTCGCGAATCGCAGCTCCCGTGGGGCTTGTCACGACTGCCACGCGCGAGGGGAACTGGGGCAGGGCTTTTTTTCTCGCCTGGTCGAAGAGGCCTTCAGCGGCGAGGCGCTGTTTGCGTTCCTCAAGCATGGCGAGTATGTCTCCAACGCCCGACTTTTTCATCGATTGGACGATAAGCTGGTACTGGCCGCGGGCGGCATAGACGGAGACACCTCCGCGGGCGATGACTTTCATGCCGTCGGACAACTCGAAATCCAGGGCTGAAAGGCGGAATTTGAACATCACCGCCTGTATGAGGGCCTCCCTGTCCTTGAGCGAGAAATAAAGGTGGCCTGAGGAGGAAATCTTGGCCCCCGTCACCTCGCCCTCGACCGACAGGGAGGAAAACGAGGTCTCCAGGCTGTTCTTGATGAGATTTGTCAGGGCGCCAACGCTCAACACCGCCATATCGCCATCCCTTTCTGGCTCAATGCCGGAACAGCATGAGCCAGGCCGTGCCAGCCGCTATGGATGCGACAGTGACGGGCAGGCCAACCTTGAGATAGTCTAAAAAACCGATCCTGATGCCGACCTTTTCGCCCTGATCGGCGACGATGAGATTGGCAACCGAACCCAGAAGGGTGAGGTTGCCGGCGAAGGTGCTGGCCATGGCGAGCATCAGCCAGGCGGTACCGCTGTTTTCGAAACCGCGGGCCAGCGGAGACAGGAGCATGACGGCGGGAACATTGGACACGAGATTCGAGGCAAGGGCTATCGTTCCGGCGAAGACGGCATCAGGCCTACGCAGCCAGGGGAGCACGATATTCATGAGCCGGCTGAAAAGCGGCGTGCCTGCGACAGCGCTTGTCAGGATAAAAAGACCTGAAAAGAACACGAGGAGGCTGAAATCCACCTCGGCGAACACCCTTTCCGGATGTATCCGCCGAGTGATCATTAGAAAGCAGGCAGCCGCGAGGGCTGCAACGCTGGTTCGCATTCCGCAGGCGAGAAGGACAAGGAGGATTGCTGCCGCGACAATGCTTTTTACGAGAAGTTTCCGATCGATCTCGACGTGGGGAGTGGCCGATCGCGCCTCATGGCTTTCTGCCGCAAGGAGGGCTTGTGAGGCCGACGAAGTCTTTCTGGAAAACTCCTTCCTGAACATTAGGAGGGTTGCCAGATAGCAGGCCAGCAGGGCGAAAAGGGAGGGAGGCCCCAGCCAGACGATAAAGTCGAAAAAAGGGATGCCCGACTGCGATGCGATGAGCATGTTCTGCGGATTTCCGATGGCGGTAGCGCAGGAACCGGCGTTTGCGGCCGTGGCGAGGCCGATCAGGTAGGGCTTTCCGTCGCGTCCCGACCGTCGGGCAATTTCAGCCACGAGGGGGGTGAGCATGATGCAGATCGTGTCGTTGAGGAAAAGCGCCGACAGAAAGCCTGAGGAGAGAATGACGACAGCCAGCAAGGTTTTGGGCGAATGGGCAAGGGAAAGTATCCTCGTTCCAGCCAGATGGAAGAAACCTGATATCCTCAGGTTTGCGACGAGTATCATCATCGCGAGGAGGAGGGCGATAGTCTCCGTATCTATCGCCTTGAAGGCCTCCTCTGTCCCTATGCCTCCCGCCAGGATGAGAAGAATTGCTGAGGCGAGGGCTATGGTGGCCCTGTTCATGGCAAGGCGCGGAAGCCGGCCCGCTGCGATGCCGACGAAGGCAAGGCCTATGAGGCAATAGGCGATGATGGGGTATGGAGCCATGGGAGCGAAGTATAGCACAGGCTGGGGCCGCGTTTGAACCGCGGCAGGTGGAATAGTTCGGTCTTTTCGTGTATCATCGAACGATGAATCCTCATGATTTGCCAGTATATCAGCAAAAAGACAAGATACTCGAAGCGCTTAAGAACAATCAGGTGATCGTCGTCGAGAGCCCCACGGGCTCGGGAAAGACGACACAGCTCCCCATAATACTCGAGGAGGCTGGCTACGCCGAGCATGGTATCATCGGCGTCACCCAGCCCAGGCGCATCGCCGTCCTCTCGGTGAGCGATTTTATTGGCCGACAGCTCGGACCCGAGAAAAAGAGCCTCGTCGGCTACAAGATGCGCTTTGAAGACCGTACGACCGGCGCCACGAAGATAAAAATCATGACGGACGGCATTCTCCTCCAGGAGATGAAGCTCGATCCTTACCTCTCAAAATACGATGTTCTCATGGTGGATGAAGCCCACGAACGAAGCCTCAACATCGACTTCATCCTCGGCCTTCTGAAGAATGTCCTGGATGTGCGTCCCGGCTTCAAAGTCATCGTCTCCTCTGCCACCATAAACGCGGAAGTGTTTTCCGAGTATTTCGGCGAATGCCCGGTGGTGAAGATCGATACCCAGACTTATCCTGTCACCCTCATCTACGATCCCATCGCCGAGCCTCCTGCCCAGCCGGACGATGCGCGAGGATATGCGACACGTCGCGAGGATACGCGTCGCGGGGGACGCAGTCCGGGCACATCCTCGGCGCCGACCTCAGCCCTGCGCTACAGCGACGAGGCACTCCACGACAAGATCATGTCGATTGTGACGCGCACCTTGGGGCAGAGGGAGGAAGGAGAGACGGGCGATATCCTCATCTTCCTTCCCGGCGAGAAGACGATCAAGGAATGCGCTCTCAGGCTTGCAGGAAGCAGCATGGCAGCGAGCATTCACCTCGTGCCGCTCTACGCCCGGCTCGGCAAGGATGAGCAGGAAAAGGTGTTCGATCCTGCCCCCGAGGGCAAGACGAAGATCGTCATCGCCACCAACATCGCCGAAACCAGCGTCACGATCGACGGCATCACCGTCGTCATCGATTCGGGCCTCGCGAAGCTCAACTATTACAATCCGCGCACCTTCACCGCCAGCCTCATCGAGACTCCCATATCCAAGGCATCCTGCAACCAGAGGAAGGGCAGGGCGGGGCGAACCCGACCAGGTGTCTGCTATCGCCTCTACCCGCGCAAGGAGTTTGAAAACCGCCCACTGTTTACGACGGAGGAAATCTACAGAACCGATCTCTCCGAAGTCGTCCTCCGCATGGCCGAGCTGGGAATCTCCGATTTCGAGAGCTTCGACTTCATCTCCAAGCCGCCCAAAAGCGGCATAGCCGGAGCCATCGACATTCTCAACCTCCTCGATTCCCTCTCGGGCGACCGCACCCTGTCCAAGATCGGCGAGATGATGTGCCTCTTCCCCCTCCTGCCCAGGCTCTCGCGCATGATTGTCGAATCGATCATGCGCTATCCCGATGTCCTCCACGAAACCCTCGTTGCAGCCTCATTCCTTTCGACGATGAGCCCTTACATACTTCCGCCCGGCGAGGAGATGGAAGCCCGGCGCGCCCATCATGCCTTCAGGGATCCCATGGGCGACTTTGTCTCGTATCTGCGTATCTTCCAGGCCTTTGAGGCAGCCCCCGACAAGACAAGATTCTGCGAGAAGAACTACCTCGACGAGCGAACGATGCGCGAGATCGTTCGCATCCACGAGCAGCTCGGTCTCATTGTCTCCGACATGGGAATACCGATTCTCAAGGGCGGATCGCCTTACGACTACCTCTGTGCGGTGGCACGCGGCCTCATCCAGTTTATCTGCTCTCGCCAGGAACGGGGCCTTTTCCGTTCCCTCACCGCCGAGAAGATCTCCATCCATCCGGGATCGGTGATGTTCAGGGAAAATCCCGACTTCATCGTCGCCGGGGAAATCGTCCGCACGACGCGGATGTACGCCATGTCGGTCTCCCCCCTGCCACGCGAACTTCTATCGAAGATTTCGCCCATCGTCGCCGACCGCCTCCTTTCCATCGTCGATAGCCGCAAGGGCGAAGCCAGAGAAGATGGCAGGAAGGGAAGGGCAAGCCAAAGCCCCCGCACAGAAGCCGAGGGACGGCGCGAAACCCGCGATTTTACAGACAAGATCAAGCTTGGCGGCCATATTTTCGATCTGGAAAAAGGTGCGGGAAAAAAGAAGATCGTCGTTCTGCCCTGGGAAACCTTCAGCCTCGCCCGGAAGAACATCGACAGGGACGGCGGTTCAGCCTACAAGGGCCTGCTCGCCTCCATTCGGTACAGGAACTTCAGGCTCCTCGAGGGCGAAAAGCTCGAAACCGTCATCAGGATACAGGACTGGCTCGATCTGGAGGCTGACCTTGACCGCGAGTGGCCTCGAAGCGCCAACTTCGAGGTCATGGGACAGGAGGCCAGCCCCTCCGTAAATCTTGATGGTTTGGCAAGGCTTGTCGACAATCTTGACCATGTGCTCCAGGTGGCCCTGCCCAAGGGAAAGGACAGGAGGCTGGGTTTTGTGACCCTCTATTCCGACGGGGCAGGCACCTTCTGGTTCAGGGTTTCAAAGGGCTTCCATACCGCGCTCAACGAAAGCATAGCGAGCCTGGAAAGCCTGGCCGACGCCGCTGCCGGCGAGACGGTTCCGGCGGCAGTCAAAGAAACGATAGGCGCCCTCTACCGTAAGCTGAGCGCCTTCTTCGAGTAATAGAGCTCATAGGCTTGCCTGCCTGCTTTCCCTGCCTTGGCCTCGAACTTTGTCTCGGGGCGCCATGCTATCCGGGGGGCAAATCCCTCGTACTCGTTGTGGATCTCGGGGCAGGAAGCGAGGAGTTCAAGTGTCGATTGGCTATACTCCTCTATGTCGGTGACAAAATAGAGATAGCCGCCGGGAGCGAGCCTGGAGATCATGAGGTCGATGATTGGCTGGCGCATGAGCCTGCGCTTGTGATGGCGCTTTTTGGGCCAGGGGTCGGGATAGAAAATGTGAAGGCCTGCCAGGCTTCCCTCGGGTACCATTCTTGCGAGCACTTCGACGGCATCGTGCTGGATAATCCTGAGATTCGTAATGTTCTTCTCGCGCAGCTCCATGATGAGCTTGCCGACGCCAGGGCTGTGGACCTCCACGCCCAGGTAGTTGTACTGGGGTCTGTCCCTGGCTATCTGCCATGTCGCCTTGCCCATTCCGAAGCCGATTTCCATAACCACGGGGCGTTTTTCAGGAAATATGGCCTCCAGATCGAGGTTGTTCTCGATGGAGGAAAGAATATAGGCTGAGCCATGGATTTCTATGGCTCCCCGCTGGGCTTCGGTCATCCTGCCGGCCCGTATAACATAGCTGCGGATATGGGTTGAAGTTGCGCGAGGTGCTGCTTCGTTCACGCATCGTCTCCGTCAGAGGGCGACTCCAGACATTCCGCCAAGGTCTCAAGGCTGGAAAAAACCTGTGTTGATCTTTTTTTCAGATCGCGCAGGGAATATTCTCCTGCGGCAAGGCTTGCTTTATCGACGAGAAGGGCATAGGGAATGCCTTTTTTTTCCGCGTAACCGTATTGGGCAGCGAGCTTTTTGGCCTCGGGAAAAACCTCTGCGGCTATGCCGCGCCCACGAAGTCTTGAGGCGATGGCGTGCAGGGATTTCACGATGGCCTCGTCCTGACAGATCACCATGACCCTGGGAGCGCTATCGCCGAAGGAAGCCATCCCCAGAGCGTCGAGTGCGGCGAGGAGCCTGTCGAGGCCGACAGAGGCGCCGACCCCCGGGAGCTTTTTTGCTGTATAGAGGCTGGCGAGCTCGTTGTAGCGGCCTCCCGAGCAGATGGAACCTATGGCAGGCATCGCCTGCAGCGAGGTTTCGAAGACGATGCCCGTATAGTAATCCAGGCCTCGCGTTATGCTCGGATCGAGGACTATGAAGCCTGCGAAGCCCGCAGACTGTGCTATTTCGTATACATCAGAAAGTCGCTTGCGGGCGGCGATAGCCACGGCATCGTCCGAAGGGCAGTAGGCGAACATCTTTTGCAGGGTAGCCTCAAAATTCTCGGCGGGTGCGATGAAGTCGAGGATATGAGCCGCATTCCCGGCGCCGACCTCGGCGGTGAGCTGGACCAGGGTTGCATCCCTGCCCATTTTCTCCAGTTTGTCGACCGTGCGGAGAATGGCTACCGACTTTTCCGCGCAGCCGGCTGCGGCGAGAAAGCGGTTGAAGAGACCCCGATGATTGATCCGGATCCGGACTTCCCCGACATTAAGCGCCTCCATCGCGCTCGCGATGACGAGGACGATGTCGGCGTCGGCCGAGGCCGAGTCGGTTCCGACAATGTCGAAGTCGCACTGCATGAACTCCCTGTATCGACCACGCTGGGTATTCTCGCCCCGCCACACTTTGGCGATATGGAAACGGCGGAAGGGGAGGTAGAGCTCCTCGACATGTTCGGCCATGAAGCGCGCGAAGGGGACGGTGAGGTCGAAGCGCAGAGCTACATCGCGCCCTCCGTTGTCGAGGAAGCGGTAAACCTGCTTGTCCGTCTCGCCTCCGCCCTTGCCGAGGAGTATTTCGGCATACTCCAGGCTGGGCGTGTCGATGGGCACAAAGCCGAAGGAGCGGAAGGTTTTTTCCAGCTTTTTGACGAGGGACGAACGGGCATTTTCAGCCTCCGGAAGGTAATCGCGGAAGCCTTTCAGTACGCGGGGTTCTATGATGTCGGACATTCTTCCTCCGGAAATAGTTGCGTCCAATTATGTGGAATTGCGCAAGCAATTGCAAGTATTGCATAAGAATGGCCAGGCATGGTATAAAAATGCTCCCTCTTTATCCAATCGCAGGCCCATCGGGCCTCGGTTGAATCAGATGCCCTCCGTATGGAGGGACAGGTCCACAAGGAGGAAAGAAAAAGCATGAGACCATATGAGATTGTCGTAGTCCTGCCTTCGGAGGAAGAAGCGTTCCGGAAGGGCAAGGAAGCGGTAGCGGCCGACCTGACACAGTTCAACGCCGCGGATGTGAAGGAAGAGGATATGGGAGATCGCCTCCTGGCGTATACCATCAAGAAAAAGGACCGCGGCCACTACATTCTGTACCGCGCGAACCTCGATCCCCAGAGCGTCATACCTCTGGAAAGAGCGTTCAAGCTCAATACCAGCATTTTGAAATATCTTCTGGTAAAAGCGGAAGCCTAAGCCGGGGAGGCCTTGATGCGCGACATAAACGTCGTGGTTCTGGTTGGAAGACTCACGCGGGATTCGGAACTCAAATACACGAAATCGGGAATGCCTATCGCCCGCTTTTCCATAGCGGTCAACCGCTCACGGAAGCAGGGCGAGGAATGGGTGGATGAAACCAGCTTTTTCGAGATCGATTTTTGGGGCAAGGGTGCCGAGGCGGTGAACCGCTACCTGATCAAGGGCCAGCAGGTCGGCGTCGAGGGCGAACTGAGGCAGGACCGCTGGGAGCAGGATGGGCAGCCGAGAGCCAAGGTTGTCGTCAACGCCAGCAATGTCCGCCTTCTGGGGAGCGCTCCTTCGGGATCGGGCGGCAGCTATCAGAAACCGCAGCCACAGTCCGCTGCCTATGAAGGTTCCAGTGAACAGCGCGGCGCCACTCCATCCGAAGCCAGCCAGTCCGCAAGACCCGTCGACAATTTCGACGACGATATTCCTTTTTGATACCAAGCGACAATAGGAGAATACAATGTCAGATATGAACAATAGCAATGACTCAAGGGGCGGCCGCTCCGACGATCAGGGTGAAGGCCGCAGGGACGACGACCGCTCCGGCGGACCCCGCAAGGGCAAGGGATTCTTCAAGAAGAAGGTCTGCAAGTTCTGCAC
>CAYXUF010000031.1:0-29219 GCA_964468155.1 uncultured Treponemataceae bacterium | reverse complement strand
ATGCCTTGGAGCGCTCGATGAAGGTAGCAAACTTGTTCAGTTCATGTCAAGTGCTTTTCGGTATTTCCGCGCTTTTTCCAATTTCCGCTTGTGGCGGATGGATTCCTGCGGTGCAATTCCATACCTTCAAATCGCGGAGAGGAACTTACTTTTTATTGAACCTCTTGTCAACGGGTTTTGAGGAATTTTGAGCGAAAGTTCAGCACGGCGCCGGATTCTACCGCCGTTACGGCCTGACTAAGGGGCCGAAATCGGAACTGCCCCATCAGAACGGCCAGTAACAGTCGCCATCGCCATACTCCCTGTAGCTCGCCGCTTCGGCGAGGATCGGCTCCGTTATGAGATCCGATGCCTCGAGATCGGCGACTGTTCTCGCAACCTTCAATACGGCGCTGCAGGCACGCATGGAAAGCGAAAGCTCCTCCGACTTGGCGTGGAAAAGCCTCTCGGCATCCCTGTCGAGCAGACAGTACTTCTTGACCATCTCCGGCTGCAGTCTGCTGTTGTACAGCCCCCCTTCAGCCGCTGTCCTTTCAAGCTGCAGCGCTGCCGCCGCCTCAACGCGCCGTGTCAGGCTGGCCTGGCACTGTCCTGGAGCTTCCAGCGCAGAGGCTGCGTCGGGCACAAGGAGGGGAATTCTCATGTCGATGCGGTCCAGGAGAGCGCCTCCCAGCTTTTTCCAGTACCGCTGAATTTCCACCGGCGAGCAGACGCAGGTTTTGGAGCTGCTGCCCAGATTGCCGCAGGGGCAGGAATTGGCCGCCAGAAGAAGTTGGAAATCCGCGGGATATCGGAGCACCCTCCCCGCCCGTACTACCGATATACAGCCCCTTTCCAGAGGCTCGCGCAAGGACTGCAGGACGTCATGGTTGAACTCGGGCGTTTCATCCAAAAAAAGGAGGCCTCGATGGGCGAGGCTTATCTCCCCAGGGCGTGGGGGCCTGCCCCCGCCTACCAGCCCTTCAAGGGAAGCCGAATGATGGGGGCTGCAGAAGGGCGGTCTGGAACCGGATGACGTCTCGCCGTAATCGCGCCCCCGCAGCGACCAGATGGCGGCAACCTCCAGGGCTTCGGTTTCGCTCAACGCGGGCAGGAGGGAAGGAAAGCGAAGGGCGGCCATGGTTTTGCCCGACCCCGGGGGGCCGAAGAGGAGGAGATTGTGCCGCCCTGCGGCGGCGATGACGAGGGCTCTCATGACCGCTTCGTTTCCCCTATAATCGGAAAAATCGAGAGGAGGGACTGATGCGCCGCCTTCTATATAATGCACCCTGCCTGACTCCTGGATGACGGGGTTTGGAGAATAAGCCCGTCCTTCGCGTATCGCGAGGAAAATGTTCGACAGTTCGGCGATATGGCGTATGGGAAAGAGATTCCCTTCACGGAGACGTCCCGCCTCCCTGAAATTCGACTCAGGCACGACGAAGTTGCGAATACCCTTCCTCGAAGCCTGGAGGAGGGCGGGAAGCGTACCCCGCACAGGGCAGACCTGGCCATCCAGGGTCAGTTCCCCGATCACAAGAAGACTCCTTCCGCAGTCGGGAACGGCCCCTGAGGCCGAGAGTATTTTGGCCGCTATGGGCAGATCGTAGAGGGAACCTTCTTTGGGAAGGTCGGCGGGAGATAGATTGATGAGGAGCCTGTCCTGGGGAAATTCGAAATGCGAGTTACGGATGGCTGCCCGAACGCGCTCGCGCGACTCCCTCACCGAGGCGGCCGCAAGCCCAACGACATCGACGGCCGGTATGCCCCGTCGAATATCCACCTCTATTTTGACAAGAAACCCCTCGAAGCCGAGGGGTTCATAGGCAAAAACATCCATGCAACACCTTCCGCTCCATCAACGCCCTCGGGAGGGCTCCTTGATTCAGCGAAAGGCAAGGATCACATCGTTCCGAGCAGAATATCCAGGTCTATTTCCCCTCCGGCGCAGGGCATGGCCAGACCGAAGGCTTCGAGAACGACAGGGTGAAGCTCGCCGAAGACGCCGATCTTCCTGCCCTCGCTCCACACCTCAGCCTGGCGGCCGGGGATGAAACGGGGGTCGGAGGCTTCCTTCACGCTGTATTCCTTGCCCAGATAGTACATGAGCGTCGCGAGATGCGAAGCCGATTCATTATAGTCGGCCTGGGCATGGGTGTTGAGGAAACCGAGGTATTGTCTCGTGGCAATGCCGTAGTTCTCCGATTCATCCTTCACGGCTACCTTGCCTACCTCGAAGGTTCTGTGCGGATAGGGAGCCTTTACGGAAACAGACTCAGTGCCCAGGAGGCCGGGAAGAGGGGAGTTCCTGAGATACTCGAAATTCTCGCTCATCGGATTGGTGATTTTAACCACCGCGGATGCGGGAATATTCATCTTGTCGACATAGTCGCGCCTGCTGCCGAGGTAATTGTAGATCATCTCCTGATAGCCGATGCCGACGAGGGTGAGTTTGGCTTTTCGCGAGAATTGCTCGATGGGCGAAAGTCGCCCGATCGTGAAGTCGCGCGGCTTTTCGGGCGGGAAATTTTCCATGCCGATGCCGATCAGCACATCCTCGATTATATCGACGGGGTGAAGAAAATCGTTCCTGTAGCCGGCAGGCCTGACGACGATGTAATCACCTTCGGCCTCGGCACGGGAACCCATGCTCTCGACGGCGGCCCTCGCCTCCTCAACGCTCATGTCAAGGCCGAGGAGTTTCCTCACCTGGTCAATCCTGACCTTGAGGGATTCCTGAAAGTACGCGGGAAAGACGATATTCCTGCCGAAGGGCGTATCATAGGGATACTTCACCGCGACGTTTTCGATGGTGAAGCCCATGTCGGCGAGGTCGCAGGCCAGAATGGAGGAAGTGATCGTCACCGATGGGTAGTCGCTGCCCGTCACTTCGATAAAAAGCTCGTTGTCGCCTACGAGGACGGCTCCCAGATCCGCAGAATTTATGATGGGCGGATAGGAAAGAACCCTCTCCCTGCTGTCCAGGAGGAGGGGATGGACAGGCTCGTTCTGGAGGATCCAGCCGTATTCCTTGCCTTTCGGATGCTCGGCGAGGATCTGGCGCAGGGTCATGGTGCGCGTTTCCTGGAGGGGAACAAAGGCAGCCTTGTCGGGATCGGCTCCCCTGTAGTGCACCGGCCAGGAAATTATGGACGTGCGATAGAGGCCGATGGAAACGGTCTTGCGCTTGCGGCCATAGTTCCAGGTGAGTTTTTCCTGGGCCTGGATGAGCTCCTTGAGCATGGAATCGGTTATTGAGACGCCCCTGGCCACGAATCCGGCAAGAAAAGGTCTCACCACGCGGACGCTCTCGTCCACTTCGACCGAGTACTTCGCAGGGCGCGATTCCCCAAGAGGCACAAAGAATGGGTAATCAGGGCATTTCTTCGTCCTGTGGGTCTTGAGCTGCCGCGCCAGGCCAGCCGTTGTCCACAGATCGGGGCGGTTCGTGTCGTTGAGCTCGATCTTGATTATCCTGTCTTCGGCCAGAGAGGCTTCCCTGTCCCAGCCATCCAGTTCGGCCTTGGCCGTCGGCAGGACCGACTCCAGGCGGACGGCATCGGGAGAATCGCCCAGAAGCGAGAAGAACAGCTTTTCATTGACGTCTATTTTAGGCATACAGCAACTCCCTCAGCGTGTTTTGTTCAAGGCGCGGCGCAGGCGTACGCTCTCCAGATCGGAACTGAAGAGTTCCCTGAGATCGTTCAAGCCCAAGGCCATCAAGGCCATCCTGTCGATGCCGATGCCCCAGGCGAGAACGGGCACGTCGATGCCGAGGGATTTCGTCACCTCTGGCCTGAAAATCCCCGAGCCGCCGAGTTCAAACCAGCCGAGGACGGGATGCTTGATGTGCACTTCCACCGAAGGCTCGGTGAAGGGGAAATATCCCGGAACGTACTTCACTTCCTTGGCGCCTGCCACTTCCACGGCGAACATCTCCAGAAAGCCTAGAAGTGTCCTGAGGTTGACGTCCTCGCCAAGAACGATCCCTTCCGTCTGGTAGAAGTCGGAAAGATGGGTGGCGTCGACCTTGTCGTAGCGGAAACATCGGGCTATGCCGAAATACTTGCCCGGAATCCTGGCCTTCGGCAGCTGCCGGGCCGAAAGCACCGTGCCCTGGCTGCGGAGGATGAGACGTCTGGTGAAATCGCGGTCGAAACTGTAGTTCCAGCCGCGGCTTCCCGTATCCCCGCCATTCTCATGGGCTGCGGCGATATTGGAGAGGTGGGGTTCCTCGATGAACTTGGCCAGCTTGGGCTCATCGATATGGTAGACATCGTGGATGTCGCGCGCCGAATGGAACTGAGGCATGAAGAGGGCATCGGAATTCCAGAACTCGGTTTCCACCATATTGCCGTCAAATTCCTCGAAGCCGAGGGAAACCAGCTTGTCCTTGACGCTCTCCAGGAACTCCACATAGGGATTCTTGCGCCCCGGTATTGTCCTGGCCGCGCTGACGCCGATGTTATAGGGCCTGAAGGCAGCATTTTTCCAGCTGCCTTTTTCCAGGATGGCGGGGGTCAGGGAGCCCAATTCCTCACCGTTCACACCAAGGGCAACGAGGGCTGCCTTCACTTCTTCGGTTGAAGCCGCCAGGCGGTAGAGGACGCGCTCGCGCTCGGCTATTCTGAACGGGGCGTCGCCTGCCCCGCGTTTCTTCGCAACCGACTGAAGGATAACCAGGTCCTGCGCCTCGAGGCTGCTCTCATCGAGCATTCCTTCCGACGAGGCGGCGGTCGCAAGCAGGGCTTTTAGCCTTAGCACGGAGTCAGGGAGTTTCGCCCCTTCCACGAGGGCGGCCTTTTTCTCGGCGTCCATCCGCAGGACGCCCTCCTTGGAGAGGAGCCCGAAGGCCGATCCGATGGTCTTCTGCTCAAACCCCAGCTTTTCGGCCAACTCAGGGAGGCGGGCAGGCCCTGAGGCCGAGATCAGGGCGAATATTCTCTCCTCAGGCGTGCCCTTGTCGGCATATTCCAGGCCAAGCGGTGTAATCTCATAATACAGGGTGGTTTTACGCGCGGTTTCCTCGATAAGACCCTTGCCCGTCAACCAGGAAAACGCCTGATTTTCCTGACCTTCGCGATAGCCGAGTTCCTCGCGCACCTTGCGCGCGTCAAATTCGGCCATCCTGTCATATCTGAGGAGAATCCGGACTTCGAGAGGATGAAGTGTTTTTGCAACGCTTATAGGATCCATGTGATCAGCTCCATTTGCGGAGATTGGGGTACATCGTTGGCCTTGGAGGAAAACGATCGTGCCTGGTGGGCTTGAGTATCGCCCAAAACCCGTCTAACCGTCAATTATACCGCTCGGCTGATCGAAGGAATTATGGGCAGGAGCTGGCACCCGCTTGCGGATGACAGCCTTGCTGCTTCTTCCGTCCATGAGCACTTCCACGGGATCGATCATCCTCGTCCAGCGACAGTGAGCTGTCGACATCTGAACAGGAAGCGACCGCAGCCAGTCCCAATCGATAAAATCGTCCTGGTCCCGTGAAACCTTGATGTATCCGATATTCATGCTGGTGAGATTGTGGAAAAAGTGGGAGCCCAGCGAGGAATCCACGACAAAACCGGGCAGATCCACCTCGACGATCAGCTTGGCGAAGGAAATCTGGGCGAAGGTGACGGGTATTCCAAGCCATCGATCCCTCGTGCCCCATCGCCCTGGACCTATGAGAATATACCGTCTGCCCTCCTTCTTCATGCGGGCATCGATCGCTTCTATTTCCGCGGTCATTTCGAAGGTCTTCGACCTATCGAAACTCGACGGGTCAACCCAGACAATGTCGCTCAACGCAGCTTCCCGCCCGTTGCCCATCGTCTTGCCGGAACGAATGAAGGCATCGCTCTCCGCAATGGACGTGAGGTCTATATCGATCCTGTCCTGCTGATGGATAAGCGGCTTCAACTGGAGGATGTAGAGCGCCGGCCTACCCGATGCCTCATCGAGGTTGAATGCATATTCTATTTCCACGGGCGTTCCCATGGAGCGCGATCCGATGCCGAGAATCATGGCTATCGCGTCGGCAAATGGCAGGGCTTCATGCTTGAGGATATTGGCGAGGTCGATTACCTTGGGCCCTCGGCCCGAATCGCCTGGTACATAACGAAGATCCTCGGCATCCCAGGTCGATGCGATCATGGAAAACTTTCGGTCGCCGGCGGCCTGCGCTATGGGCAACTCCGACAGGCTCGCCATCTCTCCGGAGGAGAGGTCGGGCATAGAACTGCGCATGTCGAGGGCATGAAAATAGCGCTGCGTGTTCTCAAGCGACTGGTCGGGCGAAAGGATATCGAGCTTGGGATAACGAGGGCAGAAACGATGCGCGGCACCGCCTCCCACTACCCATGTTCCCAGGCCCAGACCGGCGATACAGAGCCCGTCTTCGGGCTTCGTGTAGGAAATGGGATAATAATTGTAGGACTGGGCGACGCCGGAAATATGAGGATAGTAGTAATCGCCATGCCTGGAGCCTACGAGCTCCTGTATGACGACGGCCATCCTTTCCTCTTCGAGGTTATAGCGCGCAACTTCAAAATATGAACGGGCATCTTTCGAGAAAAGGCTCGCGTAGATGAGGCGTATCGCATCGCAGAGCTGGGTCAGCCTCACTTCGATATCGGGATGGTTGTTGGGAATTATGTAGGTATCGTAGATTCCGGAAAATGGCACCATGAGCATGTCTTCGAAAAGCCCCGACGAGCGGACGGCGAGAGGCTTTCCCGTGGCTCCCAAAAATGTCCTGAGCCTCGAAACAAGCTGGCGGGAAAGGGGGATCGAAAGGAATACGCGTTTCATCTCTTCAGAATATGGACCATAAAACGCTGCCGACCACAAGTTGTGCGATTCCAAAAAGTTTTCGAACTCATCGATGCCGATAAACGCGGTACGGGGTATTTTTATAACGATACCGTCGATATAGCGTGAAAAATCGAGGTTTTCCAGAAGCGAGTGGATGAAGACGATGCCGCGTCCCTTTCCTCCGACAGATCCGTCGACGAGGCGGCTGACGTAATTCTCCTCGTCCATCATTGCCTCGTCGAAATTGGCGACTATCCCGCGCGATTTTTCCTTCTTGACATTGTCGAGGATTCTGACAATGAAATCGCGCATCGCGGTGAGGCTGGGAAAATCATTGATCTGGTAGGGGCGAAGAACCTTAGACATCTGGATTTCGCCTCTCGCCATAAGCCAGGCGGAAAAGTGATTCCGTTCGGCGTGGTAGGCGAGGCTTTCGGGCGGAAGCACATGGAGAATTTCTATGAATTCCTTCATATTTTTCGCCCTGTACAGCTCGCTTCCGTCGGGCATTGAGAACCGGAAGGCTCCAAAGCCCAGGTTTTCCTGCAGATAGCTGGCGAGCTCCATTTCGAGAGATTCGGAATTCTTGTCGGCGAAGGCGGCTCCCATGGAATACGCTTTCTGCCGTATGCGCGGTTCGCTGGACTGGACGAGGATGGGCAGGTCGGGAATCCTGGCCTTGGCCATGCGGAGGAAGGCGAAACCCGCATCCTCGTCGGCCACCCCATTGTGGGGGAAGCGGAGATCGGTGATCACCGTGAGGAGGCTGGACTCGTAGGTGTCGAATATTTCCTGGGCCTCCTCAAAGCTCGAAGCGAGGAGGATTTTCGGCCTGGCGCGTATGGAAAGAAGTTTATATGTTTCGGTGACTTTTTCCTCCTCGATGAGGTTCTGCGTCTGCCGCAGGACAACCTTGTAGAGGACGGGAAGGAAACGGGAATAGTAACGAACGGAATCCTCGATGAGGAGTATGACCCTCACTCTTGCAGCCATCGTGTCAGCCTGCACGTTCCTCACATCCTCGATGTATTTGATCATGCCGACGAAGAGCTTGGAGTAGCCGTTCCAGACAAAAATCCTGTCGATGGACTGGAGGCCGGGGGCTTTCATGTCGAGGTTTTCCAGGCTCGAGTTGTTGGTGGCCATGAGGAGGATGGGGATATCGGGCCAGATGTTTTTCATGGACTGAGCCAGCCTGAGAGGTTCATCGAAGTCGATGCCCGCCATGAGAATCACGAGGTCGAAGGTTCCGCCCCGGAAGAGATCGAGGGCAGAATCGTCGGTATAGGCGCAGGTGACCCTGGGAATGGTGTTGAGATTGAGCTTGAAGTATTCCCCGTAGATCTGTTCCGTGAGGACACCGTCCGATTCCACGACGAAGGAATCGTAGAGGCTTCCCACGAGCAGAACCTCGCGCACCCTGAATCGCATGAGATCGTGATAGACGTTCCGTTCCCTGCGCTGCTGGTCGTAGGCAGCCACCAGTTCGTTGAAATACATGAGGGCATGATAATGCAGATGAAGGCGGAACGAAAGTGAGGCTCACAGCAGGGGCCAAACTTCCTTGACCGCGGCGTCGCGACCGTGTAGTATCGTTGTTACTCTTTGCAGGAGCATGTTCCACAGCCGGGAATTCTGGCATCCCGGAACCGGAGTCGATTTCAATGAAGAATCTCAAGCTTGTAGCCGCACGACCCGATGCAAGCCGCAGCATCATCGATGTCATGGGCGTTAAATTCGGAAAGGATTTTGTTGTCATAGCAGGTCCCTGTTCGGTGGAAACCGAAGCGCAGACGATCGAGACGGCGATAGCCGTAAAAAAGGCAGGGGCCAACATGCTCCGCGGCGGGGCATTCAAGCCAAGAACTTCGCCCTATGCCTTTCAGGGCCTGGGGCTCAAGGGTCTAAAGATACTCGACAAGGCCAAGAAGGAAACCGGGCTGCCCATTGTAACCGAGGTCGTGGATACGCGCGACGTCTCATGGGTTGGCGAATATGCCGATGTCCTGCAGATTGGCGCGCGCAACATGCAGAATTTTTCGCTTCTGCGAGAAGCCGGTAAATCGGGAAAGCCCATCCTGCTGAAGCGTGGCATGTATTCAACCCTCGAAGAGTGGCTCAACTGCGCCGAATACATACTCGCCGAAGGCAATCCCAACGTGATTCTCTGCGAGCGGGGAATCCGTACCTTTGAAACCTACACCAGGAATACGCTTGATCTCTCCATGGTGCCGGCAGTGCTGAAGGAGAGCCATCTTCCCATCATCGTCGATCCCAGCCATGGCACAGGAATCCTTTCCATGATAGAGCCCATGAGTCTCGCCGCCATGATAGCAGGCGCCGACGGGCTCGAAATCGAAGTGCACATCGATCCGCCCTCGGCCTTGAGCGACAAGGACCAGCAGCTCACCGTGGGGCAGTTTGAAAAACTCATGAAGAAACTGGGCAGAACGAAGATCTTCTGTGAGTCCCTGAAGGGCGAGGACCGGGACGATGCGTATGATGCGGCCTTGAGCGACCGGAAAAACGTTGAAGGCATTAAGGAACCGAGTCCTTTTATCGATGCGGTGGACTGAAGGCAGCCGGATGCTCGAAACCATACATTTCTGCGGAATCGGCGACATCGCCGGACAGATCGATCCGAGGAAGACCCTCATTCTCACGGACCGGAACATCCATTCCCTCTTCGGCGGCAGTTTTCCGGATTGCCCCTGCGCCTTCGTACCGGAAGGCGAGAGCGCGAAATCCCTGGAGGTTCTGGCCGGCCTGTACAGGCAGTGTATCGCCTATGAACTGGACAGAGACTGGAAAATTCTCGCCATTGGCGGCGGGACGGTCAGCGATCTTGGCGGGTATGCGGCCCACAGCTGGCTTCGCGGCATCGGCGTCATGTTCGCCCCCACTACCCTGCTGGCGATGGCGGATGCCTCCCTGGGAGGGAAAAACGGCATCGACTTCCAGGGCTACAAGAATGTGGTGGGCTCCTTCCAGCTTCCTGAAGCGATTTTTTGCGACATCGGGACGCTGAGGTACCTTGACGGCCGGCAATTCGCCTCAGGCATGGCCGAGGTGATAAAACACGCCATCATCGACGGGGAAGGATACTTCGCATTCCTCGAAAAGACCCTGGCCTTATGGGCCGGAAACGGCAGCCTCGATTATGCCGCTTGCCCGGGCGAAACGCTGCGGCACATCGTCGCGGAATCCCAGCGCGTCAAGCTTGACATCGTCCAGGGCGACTTCCGGGAAGCGGGCGAACGCAGGCTTCTCAACCTCGGTCACAGCTTTGGCCATGCCATAGAAGTGGTAAGGGGCATGCCCCACGGTTATTGTGTCGCCCTCGGCATCGTTCTTGCCTGTTCGTTTTCAGTGCGGCGAGGCTATATGGCTCCCTCCACTGCCAGGCGCATCAGCAGTCTTCTCTCCGGCTATGGACTTCCCGTCGATACAGGATCCCTGCGAAGGGACAAAGACCCGATAGCGGAAACCTTGTTTATGGATAAAAAGCGGGAAGGCCCGTGGATGAACCTCGTCATCCCGAAGGATATTGGAAGCGTTGTGGTTGAAAAGGTAGCCTTAGGCGAGCTCGAGAGTTTTTTGGATGAGGCTGTGGCATGAACAGATTTGGCAGGATTCTCTGCGTCGAGCTTTTTGGCGAGTCCCATGGCCCGAAGATCGGAGCCATCATCGATGGCTGTCCCGCGGGCATAGCCCTTTCGCCCGAGGATTTTGAGGCCGATCTCTCGCGCAGGCGTTCCGGGCTTTCAGGCACGACTCCCAGAAGGGAGAGCGATGTGCCGACCATAGTGTCGGGCATTTACAGGGGCTCTAGCACGGGAGCCCCCATCTGCCTTACCTTCTCCAACGAGGACACGCGATCGGCCGACTATGAGCGCTTTACCGCCATACCCAGGCCGGGTCATGCGGATTTCACCTCCTGGAAGAAGTACCGGGGATATTCCGATCCGCGCGGTTCAGGCCATTTTTCCGGCCGCATCACCGCCGGACTTGTGGCGGCCGGCGTCATCGCCAAGAAAATCCTCGGCTCGGCATCGTTCCAGACGAAGCTCCTCTCGGCAGGAGGCAGGCAGGACATAGACGCTGCCATCGCCGAAGCCTCGGCGGCCCAGGATTCTGTCGGCGCACTGGTGGAAATCAGGGTATCGGGCTTGCCCCCCGGCTTGGGCGAACCCTTTTTCGATGCCTGCGAAAGCGTCATAGCCCATGCCGTTTTCGCGGTGCCGGGAATACGGGGCCTGGAATTCGGAGACGGTTTCAAGGCTGCCTCCATGCGCGGAAGCCTTCATAATGATCCTTTTCAGGACGCCGAGGGGAGAACGCTCAGGAACGGGGCTGGCGGGATAAACGGCGGAATAACCAACGGCAACGAACTGGTGATTCGCGTGGCGGTCAAGCCGACATCCTCGATAGCCACCGCGCAGAGAACCTTCGATTTCGAAAAGGGCGAGATGACCGAGTTGCGCATCGAAGGGCGCCACGATGCCTGCATAGCTTTGAGAAGTGCCGTCGTCATCGAGGCCGCGATCGCCCTCGCCCTCGCCGACCTGGCCCTTGTCAACCGCGCCCTTGCCCTTGCCGCCATTGCCGGACAGGCAACCAATCAGAACGGAGGAATACATGACCCTCGATGACCTGCGCACCGACATCGACAAGATCGATGCCCGAATTCTGTCCCTGCTCAACGAGAGGATGGAAAAAGCCATACTCACGAAGAAATTCAAGACTTCGATTGTGGATACATCCAGGGAGCAGGTAGTCCTGGACAAAATACGACGCTCCAGCCATTGCCTCGTCGAACCCAAGTTCGCCGTAGACATCTACTCCTTTATCATGTCCGAGAGCAAGCGCCTGCAGGCCATGGGCTTGCAGACTATCGGCTTCCAGGGCGAGCACGGAGCCTACAGCGAAGTGGCGGCTCGTTCCCTCCTCCCCCAGAGCGCGATGATGCCCTGCAGGGAGTTCAGCGATGTTTTCGAATCGGTTGAGTCGGGCGTTTTCGACTGCGGCATCGTCCCCGTCGAAAACACGCTGGGCGGCCTCGTGGGGCCGGTGAACTCCATCCTCATCTACACCAATCTGAAAATCATCGCCGCAATCGATATGCCCGTAAAACACTGTCTTCTCTGCGTGCCTGGCACCGACCACAGAGAGCTCAGACATGTCTGGTCGCACTCCCAGGCCCTTGCCCAGTGCAGGAATTTCATCGCCCGCAACAATCTTGAGCCTATTCCCTATTATGATACGGCGGGAGCAGCCCGAACCATCGCCGAAACCCGGCCCAAGGGCGTGGCTGTCATCGCGAGCAAGTTCTGCGCTGACCTCTACGGCCTCGAGATCATTAAGGAAGACATTCAGGATTCCGTCCATAACCGTACCCGCTTCTTTGTCGTCGCGATGAATGCGGGCAACGGAGACGGTGACACCTGCTCGGCCGTCTTTACCGCTGGCGACAAGGCAGGCTCCCTTTTCGCCATACTCAAGCTTTTCGCTGAAGCCTCCATCAACCTGACGCGGATAGAATCCGTGCCCGACACTCCGGGGAAATATGCCATCTTCATCGACTTCCAGGGCTCGATAAAGGACGAGAAAGTGGCATCCGTCATCGCGAAAGCGGAAAACATGGCCGAGGATTTCAGGGTTCTCGGCTGCTATAAGGAAACGAGGCTGCAGGCATGAAAATTTTTATACTCGGAACCGGAAGAATGGGCGCCTGGCTCAGCGAGGAACTCTGCTGGGATCACGAGGTCTGGGTGCATGACGCCGATCCCTACAAGATGAAGTATTTCATGAAGGTGCACAGGATCCTGAACCTCGACGAACTCGATGCCGTAAAACCCGAACTCTTCATCAACTGCGTTCCGCTGGGTCATACGATCGAGGCTTTCGAAATGGTGCTTCCCCATATTCCGGGAACATGCATGCTCGCCGATATCGCCTCGGTCAAGAACGGCCTGGAGGATTACTATAAGGGGAAAGGCAGACCATTCGTATCCAGCCATCCCATGTTCGGCCCCACGGGAGCCAACATCCGCGACCTCCACGATGAGAGCGCCATCATCATCACCGAGTCCTGCGAGAAGGGCAAGGAATTTTTCAGGGATCTCTACCGCAGGCTGAAGATCCGCATCTTCGACTACAGCTTCGAGGAACACGACAAAACGGTTGCCTACTCCCTCGCGACGCCTTTCGCCTCAAGCATGGTCTTCGCTGCCTGTATGAAGAAGCAGGACGCGCCGGGCACCAATTTCAAGAAGCATATGGCTGTGGCCAAAGGCATGCTCTCCGAGGACAACAGGCTCCTCACCGAGATAATGTTCAACACCCATACGATTCGTCAGCTGGAGCTCATCAATTCGAAGCTGGCCTATCTGACCCATATCATACGCCAGCGCGACTACGAGGAGATGATAAAGTTCCTCGATAGCCTGAGAGCCAACATCGCCGACTAGCGCCTGATGGAAGCCATATCCTCGAAGAAGCGGGGCCACGATTTGGAAACACATTCGCTGCCCCGGATGACGACGCAGTTCTGTGCAGCGAGCGACGCTGTGCTGGCGGCCATGGCGATGCGGTGATCGCCGCAGGCATCCACATTTCCGCCTTTCACCTCCCCTCCCCTCACCTTCATCGCATCCCCTTCGAGGCTTACAGGGACGCCCAGAGCCTCGAAGGCCGCCTTCAGGCTCGCCGCACGGTCGCTTTCCTTGCCGCGGAGCCTGTGGATGCCGCCTATGGTCGAGACGCCAGGGCAGGCTGAAGCCAGGGCAACGAGAGGAGGGAAGAGGTCTGGGCAGTCGGTGGCGTCGAATTCGAAGGCATGAAGGCGGCCGCGTCCGACCAGGAGGCTGGAACCTTCGAAACGCAATGGCGCGCCTGCCGAAAGGGCAGCCTGCAGTATTGCCCCGTCGGGCTGACTCGAGTCAGGATTAAGTCCCCGAATCTGAAGCCCGCCCTCCCCAGCCGCCATGGCCGCCGAAACCACGAGGAATGCAGCCCCGCTCCAATCGCCCTCGACATGGAAGCTGGCGGGAGCGTATTTCTGCCGCCCCCGGATAAAAAATCTGGAAAAATCGGCATTCCTCTCAACCGCAACGCCAAAGGCTCGGCAGGTATCGATTGTGAGATCGAGATAGCCCTTGCTTACGGCATTCTCCACCCGAAGCTCGGAATCTTCCGCACAGAGCGGCAAGGCGATAAGGAGGCCTGTGAGAAGCTGGGAACTCTCGCCTGCGTCGATGCTCAGCTTTCCCCCTCTCAAGGGGCCCTGGATGTCGAGAGGAGCGAATCCTTCCGAAGAAGCGCAGAAGGCTCCGAGAGCCTTGAGAGGTTTTTCCACCATGCCCATGGGACGCCGGAGGAGGGAGCCGTGGCCGATCATCCTCGTCCTTCGTTCGAGCAAGGCCGCCACAGGCGAAAACATGCGCATGCAGAGCCCCGACTCCCCACAGTCCAGTACGAAAGGCGCTACGTGCCGCGCATCGCCCGAAAGGCCGGCGCTACGCAGTGATGCAGGCGAAAAGAGCGGAGAGCCTTCGATTTCGACCACCGTTCCGCCGACCTGTACTGAGGCGCCAAGGCTCACCGCCAGAGCGAGGGCCGCTTCCGAGTCGGCGCAGAGCTCGCCGCCTATGAGGCGGCTTTTGCCCTGTGCGAGCGTGGCGCAGGCGATAGCTCTTTGCATCGAGCTTTTGGAGGCGGGAGCATCGATGCTTCCCGCTACCGTAGCTCGGCAGCTTTGCGTGGTCATTGTCCGGTTCCTTCCTTATAGGATCAGGATAGTATCATGAAAGGGGCCAGCCGCGAATGCGGCTGGCCCCGGTACGGCAGATTTCTCTCAGCTCAGATCAGACGAGTCCCTGCGCGAGCATGGCATCGGCTACCTTCTTGAAGCCGGCGATGTTGGCGCCGACAACGTAGTTGCCTTCAAACCCATATTTGGCCGCGGTGACGACGCATGCCTCGTGGATGTTGATCATGATCTGGTGGAGGCGCTGATCCACTTCCTCGGCTGTCCAGGCGAGGCGCATGGAGTTCTGGCTCATCTCGATGCCCGAGGTGGCGACGCCGCCGGCGTTGGCAGCCTTCCCGGGCGCGAAGGGGATCTTCTTCTCGATGAAGAGCTTCCATGCCTCAGGGGTGCAGCCCATGTTGCTGACTTCCACGACCGTCGATACTCCGTTCGCAACCAGCGTTGCGGCATCTTCGCCGTTCAGCTCATTCTGGATGGCGCATGGCATCGCGATGTCAACCTTCTGTAGCCAGGGCTTTTTCCCGGCGAAGAACTGGGCCTTGGGGAACTTCTTCGCATAGGTTTCGCACTTGTTCCTGTCGATGACGAGCATTTCCTTGAGGTATTCCCACTTTTCCTCGGTGCCGATGCCGTCGGGATCGAAAATGTAGCCATCGGGACCGGAGATCGTGACCACCTTGGCGCCCAGCTGGCTGGCCTTGACGCAGACGCCCCAGGCGACGTTGCCGAAGCCCGATACGGAGACTGTCTTGCCTTTCAGACTGTCCTTCTTGAGCTTGAGCATCTCGTTGGCGAAATAGGTGGCTCCGAAGCCCGTGGCCTCGGGACGGACCAGGGATCCGCCGAAGGAAAGGCCTTTACCTGTGAGAACGCCGGTGAATTCATTGACCAGCCGCTTGTACTGGCCAAAGAGGTAGCCGACTTCCCTGCCTCCAACGCCGATATCCCCTGCGGGAACGTCGGTGTCGGGGCCGATATGGCGGAAGAGTTCGGTCATGAAGCTCTGGCAGAAGCGCATGATCTCATTATCGCTCTTGCCGTTGGGATCGAAGTCCGAGCCGCCCTTGCCGCCACCCATGGGAAGGCTGGTGAGGCTGTTCTTGAAGGTCTGCTCGAAACCGAGGAATTTCAGCGTCGAGAGAGTGACTTTCGGATGGAAACGCAGGCCGCCCTTGTAGGGACCGATGGCCGAGTTGAACTGAACCCTGTACCCGCGGTTGACATGGTACTCGCCCTTGTCGTCGATCCAGGGCACCCTGAACATGATAGTGCGTTCGGGCTCAACGAGTCTCTCGAGTATCTTCTGGGCCTTGTATTTCGGCTCGGCTTCGATTATTGGCGAAATAGACTCGAGCACTTCCTCGGCAGCCTGAAGAAACTCGCTCTCCCAGGGATAGCGGGCTCGCAGATCATCGAGCACCTGCTTTATGTAGGAATTCATGTGACCCTCCTTATGGGTTTTTAGGGAAAATGTAGTTTCGCTGGTGTTGCTTCAATACCAGTATTCTATACCGACTTATCGAATCCGGCAAGTAAAATTACATTGTGAAACGATGTTCTGAATATTGAAATTTCCTGCATTTTCATGCGTTCACTGCATAATATCAGGACTTTTCGGCAAGGTCTTCCTCATCGGTTTCACCCTCGGTCCTGATGAGTTTTTCCACCTTCACCGAGAGTATCCTGTAGGCTTCCATCTCCTGCACGGTGAATACGGCATCCCCTGTAGCGATGCTTTCATTTTCGGACGGGATGCGTCCGAAGAGGTCGAAGACGTAGCCGGCCAAGCTGTCGAAATCGCCGCCCGGAAGTTCAATGCCCAATTTTTCGCCAATCTCGTCGAGGTGAACACGGGCGTTGCAGAGCCATGATTGTGGTCCTATCTGAACGCAATCTTCGGCTTCATCGTCGTATTCATCCTGAATTTCACCGACGATTTCCTCGATTATATCCTCCATGCAGACAATGCCCGATGTCCCGCCGTATTCGTCCAATGCCACTGCAATATGAACTCTTCTGCGTTTGAATTCCCGCAAAAGGCTGTCGATCCGCTTGGTTTCGGGCACGAAGAATGGCTTGCGCGTTATGGAAGCGATGTGTATTTCCTGTTTGCTGATGAGGGCAGCCAGGACATCCTTGGCGTACAGAATGCCGACAACATTGTCTATCGATTCCTTATAGACGGGAATCCGCGAATGGCCGGAATCGACCATGGTACGGAAAATCTCCTCGAGGGGGTCATCCACCGAGATGAAGACCGTATCGGTGCGTGGCACCATAACTTCCTTGACAGTGGTTTCCGAGAGTTGTTCCACCCCCTCTATCATCTCCTGCTGCTCAATTGCCTCCGGTTCCTCGTTTTCCTCCGGTTCGCTGCCTTTTTTGCCAAAAAAGCCTAGAAAGGGGCTCACAGTATTTGTTCTCCCTCCAATGACCTGATGATGGTTTCCTGTTCCACAAGCATCGGCTGGATCGGATCGTTGTCCGAGTGATCCATGCCCGAGAGGTGGAGAATACCATGAATTATAAGACGTTTCATCTCCTCGTCGACCTTCACGCCGAATTCCGCGGCATTTCGTTGCAAAGCGGGAATGCTGATGACAATATCGCCGGCAATGAAGAGACTGCGCCCTTCTTCCTCCACTGTCTCACCCATCGCAAAGGAAAGGACATCGGTCGCCTCGTCCTTTTTTCTGTAGTCCCGGTTGAGGGTTCGTATGAAATCGTCTCCGCAAAAAACCAGGGAAAGAACCCAGTTGTCCTTGCCGCGATGTTCAAGAACCTTCAGGGCGAAGGATTCGGCCTTCGAAATCCAGGGAGGATCGTCCATGTCGCGCCAGTCGATGTTGATGATGTTCATGAGCCGGCTTCTCTCTGCTTAGGGTATTCGATTCTGGAATGGAACTGGCCAGCCATGATGCGGACGAACGAGTGGCGGATCACTTCCAGGTCGCGCAGGGTGAGCGCGCAGTCATCCAGCTGTCCTTCCTGAATCTTGCTCAGGATGAGCTGATGCACGTGGGCATCGAGGCGAGGCAGGGAGGGCTTTTTCAATACACGCGCCGATGCCTCGACGGCATCGGCGAGCATGACGATGCCGGCTTCCTTGTTTGCGGGGGGAGAACCGGGATAGGAGAAATCCTCCCTCCTGATGGAGTCGTCCGCTTTTTTTGCCTTGTCGTAGAACCAGGCGATCACCGAATTGCCGTGATGTTGGGCGATGATGTCGACGACAGCCTTGGGAAGATTGAGTTCCTTGGCCTTCTCCGCGCCGATTTTTACATGGCTGCGAATCACAGTGGCGGAGAGGCGCGGGTTCATCTCGTCGTGTTTGTTCGTGCCGCGCTGGTTTTCCACAAAGTATTCCGCCTGCTCCGTTTTCCCGATATCGTGATAATACGCACCTACCCGCGCCAACAGGGGATTCGCGCCGATATCCTCGGCAGCAGCCTCGGCAAGGTGAGCGACATTCATGGAATGCGAGTAGGTGCCGGGAGCCTGCGTAAGGAGTTCCTTGAGGGCGGGCGCGTTCACGTCCGAGAGTTCGAGAAGGCGAAAGCGCGTGGGAAGATTGAAGGATTGCTCAAGGATGGGGAGGATGGCCAGGATGAGGGCACAGCTGACAAAACCGTTGAGCGCCAGGGAGCCGGAGAGCGCAAAGAGGTTTTTGAATCCTAGCCCCTGCTGGACAAGGAGGCTGAACCCGATGAGAAGCTGTATGCCGGCCTGAAACAGCCCGGCGAGCACGAGGTTGAGACGGGTCTTGGCAGTGCTGATCATGAAGGTGGCAAAAAGCCCGGCCAGAACGATAAATATCATGTAGTAAGGATTGAGATTGGAGGCTGAAGCGGCCAGTATTCCCAGTATGGTTGTATAGGAAAATGCGAAGCGCTGTCCGGCCAGGGCTGCCCCGATGCCGGTAAAAAGAGCAATTGGAATGAAGTAGGCGCCCTCGAACTGAAGCTGTCCTTCGCTCGCGCGGCTCGCCAGGAGGACGATGATATAGAAGACGAGGCTGGAATAGATGCACATGAGGGTTCCGCTCGTGCCGGCGTTGGCGTATTCTTCCTCTTTCTTGCGGAGCAGAAAGAATCCGAGGGCTGCCGAAGCGAGGAGGATGGCAAAGCTCCTCAGCGACAGGCCGATATCAGCCCTCGAAACGGCGCTGCGTATAGCCTGGAGCCGGGCATAGCTCTCCTCGCTGACGATTTCGCCCTGGCGAATGAGCAGTTCGTTTTTGCCCACGGCGCGCATGACAGGGTCTACCTTGGCTCTCACCTTGCTCAATCGGTCGGCCGATGCAGCCTCATCGAAAAACGCGTTTTCGGCGACAAAACCTCCCACGAGTCCTTCCACTATCACTGAAAGCTGTCCCGCGAGGTGTTTGGCCGAAATGGCCTTTCCGATGACATTGGGCAGTTCGTTTTTGGTGATCATGGATGAGCGTGAACGCTGCACAACTTCCATTTTGTCATTGACCAGGCGTCTGAGCTCGAAGTAATCGTGATTGAAACGGCTGAGGCCCTGGGTCGGAAGTGAAAAAACCCCGTTCTGGAGCAGGGAGGCGAGGATGTCCTCGGCATACACCAGCGCCTGGGCTTTCAGCGAAGTGGTGGCCAGGGCCGAGAGCGTCTCTCTCGTGAGTTTGCCAGGAAACCTGCTCTGCAGCATGAGGACAGCCGTATCGAGGGCAATATCCTGGCTCATGACTTCCCTGAATGCGGCCTGAAAAGCTCCATACTGGTCGAGCATCCGCTTTGTGATGCCGCTGTCGAACTGGAAGACGGGAAGTACAAGCCTTTCCTCGGCGTCGAGACGGAGCCTTGTGGCTTCGATATCGACATAGACGACGTCCTTCCTGGCGATGACGTCCCTTTCGGCAATGCTTCCGGGTTTTAATCCCAAAAAATCACGTTTGACTTCGACGGCGCCAGGGCCGAAGAAGAAGAGAGAAACGGCGGCGAGTGCCAGACAGAGGAAGAAATGCAGGGCATAGAATCTGTCCCTCGCCGGATCGGCGGAAAACAGTCCACGCCGACTGCCGCCGATCTGTTCATTCGCTTTCATAGGCTTCAATGATTTTCCGAACGAGGGGGCTGCGAACTACATCGCGCGAATCGAGCCGGCTGACAAGTATGCCGTCGATGTCGGAGAGTATCTGGATAGCGTGCACAAGGCCCGATTCCGTCCTTTTGGGCAGATCGATCTGGGTGATATCCCCTGTGACGATAGCCTTGGTGTTTTCGCCGAGGCGGGTCAGGAACATCTTCATCTGTTCCTTCGTTGTGTTCTGGGCTTCATCCAGGATGACGACGCAATTGCTCAGGCTTCTTCCCCGCATATAGGCTAAAGGTGCGACTTCGATGGACCGGGATTCCTCGAGCCGACGGATGACCTCGTAGGGGATGAGGGTTTCCATGGCATCGTAGAGAGGGCGTAGGTAAGGATTGATTTTCTGTACCAGATCGCCGGGCAGGTAGCCGAGGCTTTCGCCGGCCTCGACGATGGGCCGGGTGAGAATCAGCTTCCTCCGCGTCTTGACGAGAAGTTCCTTCAGAGCCCAGGCCATGGCCAGATAGGTCTTGCCCGTGCCCGCCGGACCGACGGAGAAAACGAGGTCGTGGGTAGCCAAGCCTTTAAGGTAGAGCCCCTGGCCCTTGCTCCGCGGATATACCTTGATGCGGCTGCCTGGAATCTGTACGCAGGAATCCATGAACTCTGTGCAGGAGGAGGTTTCGCCATCCTGTCCCGAAGGCCTGAATCCTAGCGGCGTGAGCTCCGCATGGAGGGCGATGATGAGATCGGGTGTCGCCGGCAATCCGCCTTCGATCGAGGTGACGAGTGCGTCGATGAGACTGGAAAACAGCCTGCACTTTTCATCGTCACGGCTCTCTATCGACAGTTCATTGCCCCTGCTCAGCACCCTGGTTCCCAAAAGATCGCCGACAATGGACAGGTTGTAGTCGTTGGGCCCACAGAGTTCCGAAAGCATTTCGGAATTCTCCAGCACTATGCTCTCCGAATTCAATTCCGCTCCTCTGCCTATGGCATTATTCATGTTCAGTCACTGATTATATCGACCCTCGTCCCCTTTGTACATTATTCACTGGCTTGACAGGGTTTCCTGGCGGGATCATTCGATGAAGCTGCCGTCCCTGTAGGCGGTGGATGCCTTGATATCGGGAATATCTTTCCACGTGACCGCGAGGCTGAATGAAAAATCGAGCTGATAATAGGGCCTGCCCGAATCGGGAGTAAGGAGCTTGGGGCTCATGCCGAGGGCTGCCTCAAGGTTCCAGTCGTGGAGATCCTGAGCCAGCTTTATGCTGAGGCTCTGGAGCTTGAAAAGGCTGTGCTTGAGCAGGGCGCTATCCCAGAGGCTCAGGGATTCGGCGATATCGGTGAGGAAACTTCTGTGAAAATCGGCGGGATCGAAGCCTGGGCTGGCAGGGAAAAGACCAGGCCAGTATCGCCAGGTCGATTTGTTCGCCGAGGAGCTCGCGAAGCTGACCGATGTGCCATCGGCGCTGTTCAGGGAAAGGTCGATCGCCACGCCCATGGTCGACTCCGTGAATCGGATGAGGTTCTGCGTATAGGAAAGCGTCGGGCGAAGGCTGAAACGCAGCGCTGCCTCCGTTTGCTTTCCGCCAGCGCCGGCTTCGCTGCCCGCTGCCGGCGTCAGAGTAAATGATGTTTCATACGGCCTGAACTCTTCCGTGCCGTCGGTGCTCCAGACCCCACCCGCAAAGCTGTAGCCTTTCGATTTTCTCGCGATGAAAGAGGCCTTGGCCCAGCCATACTCGATGGAGCTTATGCTCGAAAGCGGTGCCGCCGCGTCAAAATCCCAGGAAAAACTGGAACGCAGAACAGGGTACGGTTTTGCCCCTACAGTGAGATCCGCCCCAAGACTGGAGGGCAGAAGCTCGGCCGAAAGGCTGGCCTTCGATACCGCGCCATTCAGGCTCGCCCTGAAGTATTTGTGATTCAGGGTATAGGTGGAAGAATACTTTTCAAGCAGGGGCGGCAATGAAGCGGAGAAACTCAAGGAGTGGGCAAGAGCCTTTGGGGAGGCAAGAGCCAGCGTGGCTGTGAGGGCGTGGGATGACAATGTTTCGCTGTTCCATCCAATCCAGGTTTCGCCGTAACCGGGCGAAGCATCGAGGCCCGAACCCACGAGTCCCGTATAGTGCAGCCTGTAGAGCGTTCCACCGATGGCGTACCTGAGGGAGGAAGCAGACCATGGCGAACCCGAGGCGAAGGGTGAAAGGGAAAGGCTCGCGTTCCCATTGACGGCTGTCGAGCGGTAGGAAAAGTCGGAAAGCCTGTACGGATGAATGCTCGTGGGGGCTATCCTCTCATCCAGGAGGTAAGGCCGCCATTGATCCTGCGATGTCATCCCGATTCCCGCCTGCACCGAAATCAGCCTGTCGGCCCATGTAGCGCTCGAATCGATGCCGGCTGAACCCCTCCAGCCAGCCAGGAGATATGAGGGCGAGGCGTCGATGTCCTCAGGGTAGAGCCAGGCAGAGCTGTTGAATTTTTCTTCCAGAACAGCGGTGCCCGATGCCGTCCAGCCAATGTTCAACGACTGCCTGCCGAAATCTCTGCCCTCCTTTTTTTCCGCGCCTGGAAGGTCGGCCACGGGAGGTTCTTTCTTTTCGGCCTTCGATTCGTATGAAAGGAGGCTGCCGGAGAGGGCGAAGGCGGCATCGATCGGCTTGAGGCTTTCGGGGTAAAAAAACTCCCTGCGCGGATCGGCGGCAAGGCGGCGCTTCTGCGGGCTGCTTAAGCCCGTTGTCGGCTGTGATTTCGATTTCCACACCATCTGCGCAGCCAGCCTTGAAACATTGACGCTCTTCAGGAAGGGAGAGGCATTCGCATTCCCCGCCGTCCAGGACAGATTCGACAGAAGGCTCTGGGTCATCGTCGTGCGCTTGGAAAGGGCAGTTTTATTGGAATCGATCATCGACAAAATGTTCGAGGATTCGCTGCGCTGGTAGAAGTCCTGCTCGAAAAAGGGGTCGGAATAGAGGGGGGCTTCAAGGGCTATCGAAAAACGCAAGGAGCCTGAGGTTTTTTTGTATGAGTATTTCCCGCTGAATCCGAACCTGAAAGGCAGGTCCATGCCCAAAAAATTGGAATCGTTCCATTGGGAGGCATTATCATTCGAAAGGTCGAAGGGGGAATAATAGCCATTCGACTGGAGGAAAAGGGAGCGGCTCAATCCCAGCCCCAGACTGAAGTCGAGCGAACCTGAAGCGAAGCGGGGATAGCTGCCAGAAAGGCCGACATGTATGCCCAGTGCCGAGTAGATGTCGGCCAGGAGCCTGAGCGTGGCATCCGAAGCGGCGGCATCCGAAGCCGAGGCCTCCTCTCCTGCTTTCGACTGGAGACGCTTGATGAAGATGCCGGAGACGGTCTTTGCCCCTCCCTCTTCCTGCCGGCTGAACATTGAGAGGCTGCTCGAAGCTTCGGCTTCCTTCTTCTTTTCGCCGAGAAGGTAGGTTGTTGTCTGAACGAAGGCGCCTTCCCTCGAGCGATAGCCGAAGACGGGATGGAAGAGGATCTCGTCATTGGGGTAATAGAAGAAGGGAAGCCACAGGACGGGAACCACGCCGAGATAGAGGGTGGCGCCCGACAGGGCCCAATCGCCGTTCTCGAAAAGCCATACTTTTTTTGCCCTTATATAGTAGTGCGGATCGTCCTCGTCGCAGGCGGTGATGATAGCCCTTTCAAGGACACTAATGTCGCTTCCCCGCCTTGTCAGCTTTTCGAAGGCAAAAGAAAGGCTGCGCTTGATGGAGGCCGAGGGCTCGAGATTGTATGCACCGTCGATAAAAATGCCCGAATAGGAATTCAGATCGACGAGGATGGTCGATCCGGCAAATTCGTCAGCCCGCCCTCCCCCGGAGCGTACATAGAGCGCATTGCCTTTGGCCTCGATGATGTTCTTGTCCCTGTTGAATATTATCTCATCGGCCTTAATGGAATGCCTGAAATCATCTTCCGTCAAAATCGTCATCGTGATAGGGCCGGAGAGGCGGATGAAGTTGTCACCAGAGCCTTCAATGCTGAAATACTCGGCACCGGAAGCCTTTTCAATGGTCACGCTGGAAGCCGGGGCAGGGGCCTGGGGCGGCTGAAGTTTCAATGCCTCGTAAAGCCTCGACCGCAGCGCCTCGCTGTCGCCTTCGGTCGATAGTCCCAGGCGAAGCGCCATGGCCTTGAGTTCATAGTAGGTGGATATGGCGATATCGAGAGCGAGGGTTTTCCCCTCCAGGACCGACATGCTATCCTGCGCCTTGTTTTCGGGCGGCAGGGACGAAAGGGCGGTCTGGGCAAAGGCGCAGAATGACAGGAGGAGAATAATCCCGAGGGCCAGAATTCTGCGGAACATCAAGGCGATAGTACACCGCGCGGCAGGAAGCCGCAACCTTGGTCGCAACCTTGGTTGAAGCCTCGCCGGCGAAAGCCCGCTATTTCAGGTACTCGCGAAGATACTTGCCCGTATAGGAAGCCCTGCACCGGGCGACATCCTCGGGGCGGCCCTGAACCACAATCTCCCCGCCCTTTGTACCGCCTTCCGGACCCAGATCGATGATCCAGTCGGCCAGCTTGATGACATCGAGGTTGTGCTCGATCATCACGACGCTGTTGCCTGTATCCACGAGGCGATGGATGACGTCCATCAACTGCTTTACGTCGGCGAAATGGAGGCCTGTCGTGGGTTCATCCATAAAATAGAGGGTCTTACCCGTGGATCGCTTCGACAATTCAAAGGCCAGCTTGACTCTCTGGGCTTCGCCTCCCGAGAGCGTGAGGGCTGACTGCCCGACTTTCACGTAGCCCAGGCCTACCGACAGCAAGGTTTCGAACTTGTGGGCGATGGAGGGAATGTGCCTGAAAAAGAGGGCGGCCTCCTCGATGGTCATGGCGAGGACATCGGCGATGTTTTTGCCTTTGTACCGCACGTCGAGGGTATCGGCATTGAACCTTTTGCCGTGGCACACATCGCATTCGATGTAGACGTCGGGCAGGAAATTCATCTCGATCTTGAGTGTGCCGTCGCCCTGGCAATTCTCGCAGCGTCCACCTTTGACGTTGAAGCTGTAGCGGCCCGACTTCCATCCCCTCGCCTTCGATTCGGGCATGTTGGCGTAGAGCTCCCTGATGGCGGTGAAGACACCCGCATAGGTGGCGGGGTTCGAGCGCGGCGTCCTGCCGATGGGGCTCTGGTCGATATTGATGATCTTGTCGATGTTGCCGATACCTTCGATACCGTCGAGCTCGCCCTCGGGGAGGTGCGAACGCATGACACGGTTCGAAATGGAGGGATAGAGAAGGTCGGTAAGAAGGGTGCTCTTGCCCGATCCGGATACGCCGGTGATGCAGACAAACATACCCAGGGGGATCCGGACATCGATGCTCTTGAGGTTATGCTCGCGGGCGCCTTTGACGACGATATCGAGCCCGTTCCCTTCCCTTCGGGCGGCGGGGAGATCGATGGAGAGTTTCCCCGCGAGGTATTGCCCCGTGACGCTTTTACTCGACTTCATGACTTCGGAGGGCGTGCCTTGGGCGACGATTTTGCCGCCATGTTCGCCCGCGCCCGGTCCCAAATCCACGATATAGTCGGCGGTTCGCAGGGTCTGTTCGTCGTGCTCAACGACGATGAGGGTGTTCCCGATATCGCGAAGGTAGAGGAGTGTGTCGATGAGCTTCTGGTTGTCGCGCTGATGGAGGCCGATGGAAGGCTCATCCAGTATGTAGAGGACGCCCACGAGGGAGGAACCGATCTGTGTGGCGAGCCTTATGCGCTGGGCTTCGCCGCCGGAAAGGGTGGCCGCCTTGCGCTCCAGGGTGAGGTACTCCAGGCCGACATTCTTCATGAACGTGAGACGGGCCTTGATCTCCTTCACTATCTGCCTGGATATCTGCTTCTCGACATCGGTGAGGTTCACGGAGGTAAAAAACCTGAGCGCTTCCTCCACCGACATCGACGAAACCTCGTTGATATTGCTTCCGCCCACGGTGACGGCGAGAGCCTCAGGGCGTAGGCGTTTGCCCCCGCACACCGTGCAGGGTTTTTCCGTCATGAAGGTTTCCAGCCACTGCTTGACCCCTTCGCTCGTCGTTTCCCTGTAGCGACGCTTGAGGTCGGCAAGGATGCCGGGGAATTTCGTGTTGTATTCGAAATGCCCGGTTTTCTCTTTGTTGTCATAGTGATATTTGATGGGATCGCTCGTGCCATAGAGGATGGCTTTCATCACCTCCGGAGGAAGATCCCGGAACGGGGTGCCGAGACTGAAATGAAAGTGCGAAGCCAGGGCTTCGAAACGCGAGCGGTTCCAGGCCGACGAGGGATTGTAGGGCGGACATCCGCCCTCATCGAAGGAAAGACTGTCGTCGGGAATGCAGAGTTCGGGCTGGAATTCGAGGTTGAGGCCGAGGCCGGTGCATGCGGGACATGCCCCCTGCGGAGCGTTGAAGGAAAAAAGGCGGGGTTCCATCTCGGGCAGGGAAATGCCGCACTCAGGGCAGGCGCCCTTCTGGCTGAAAAATTCCTCCGAGCTTATCCTGTCGTTCTCCCGCAAGACAATGACGACGCCGTCGGCAATCTGGAGCGAAGTCTCGACGGCTTCGGCGATGCGCCGCCTCATGTCGGATCCGAGCTTGATCCTGTCCACCACCACGTCGATGCTGTGTTTTTTCTGCTTCTCAAGGCTTATCTCTTCCTCAAGCTCCCGCATCGCTCCATCGACGCGAACGCGCGCGAAGCCCTGCCTGCGCGCGTCCTCAAACCATTTCTTGTGCTCGCCCTTCATGGCGCGCACGACGGGCGCGAGAATCTGCAGCTTCATGCCCGAAGGCCAGGACATGATCACATCGAGGATCTGATCGACGCTCTGTTCCTTTATGACGCGGCCGCAGGAGGGGCAATGGGGGGTGCCCGCCCTGGCGAAAAGGAGCCTGAAGTAGTCATGTATTTCGGTGACCGTGCCCACCGTGGAGCGGGGATTCTTGTGTGTCGTCTTCTGCTCTATGGAGATAGCCGGCGAGAGGCCTTCGATGTAGTCCACATCGGGCTTGTCCATGCGGCCGAGGAACATCCGGGCGTAGGAGGAGAGGGATTCGACGTAGCGTCGCTGGCCTTCGGCGAATATCGTGTCGAAGGCGAGGGAGCTCTTGCCCGAGCCGGAGAGTCCGGATATCACGATGAGCTTGTTGCGCGGAAGTTCCAGATCGATATTCTTGAGATTGTGCTCGCGGGCACCTTTTATTATCAGCTTGTCCATAGGTTGCCACAAGGATACGCCGAACGCCGGTTCAAGGCAAGTAGAGGCCTACATCCGTATAGTAAAAAACGCTTTCCATAGCGGGATTTTGTCGCTGGCTGTCCTGAAACCTGCGGAGGGAACAGGGCTTGTCGAAGGCAATCGCGTCACGAGGATGCGCCGTTCCGGCGAAATGAGCGAAAAGCCGGGCATCCATTCAAGACTATCGCCGGTTCTGGACAGCCTCTTTCCTCCCCTGATGAATTCATCCACACATCCCAGGGCAGCGACTCCTCCGTTCGCGCCAATGGCGACGATGGATGGGTGTTGGCACAGGAATTCCGCTATCGGATTGGGCTGTGCCAGGGAAATGTTTTTGTCCAGGCTTCCCTGCCTTTCACAGGTGGAAAAAATATCCCAGAGGGCAATCCGCGCCTCTTTCAGCATTTCGATTTTTACCGCATACGATTGGGGTTCAAGTACCCCGAAGCAGGATGCGACGATTCGCCAGAAATGATTCTGCGGATTTCCATAGTATTCGCGCTTCTCGAGAGAGCGCACCGAGGGAAAGGAGCCGAGAATCAGAAAGAGCGGGGTCTCGTTTATCTCTACAGCCCCCGCCGGGGGAAAGCCCTCGTGCGGGACATGCTCAGACATTGAATTTGAAAAAGACTACATCTCCATCCTGGACAATATATTCGCGCCCTTCCTGGCGAAGCTTGCCCGCCGCCTTGACGGCCGGCTCTGAACCGAGGGTGACGAGATCGTCGTAGTGATAGACTTCCGCCTTGATGAAGCCGCGTTCGAAGTCGGTATGGATAACGCCGGCCGCCTGGGGGGCCTTGTCCCCTGCCCTTATGGTCCAGGCACGGCACTCATCCTCGCCGGCCGTGAAGAAAGTCCGGAGGCCAAGGAGCCTGTACGCCGCGTGGATGAGACTGGCGAGGCCCGATTCCTTCAGCCCGATATCGGACAGGAATTCCGCCTTCTCCTCCGGGTCCTGGATATCGGCCAGCTCGGCTTCGAATTTGCCGCATATGACAACGGCTTCCGATCCCATGCCCTCGGCGATTCTGCGCACGGCCTCCACGTGGGCGTTTCCACCCACGCCCGTCTCGTCCACGTTGCAGACGAAGATCTCCTTTTTCATCGTGATGAGAAAGGCGCCCCGCACGGATTCGAGTTCATCGTCCTCGAGGAGGACGGAACGGGCCGGCCTTCCCTCCTGGAGCGCCGGCCTAATCTTCTGGAGCGTGGCGATTTCCTTTTCGGTCTCTTTTTTTACCGCCGGATCCTGGCCCTTGAGCTGCTTCTGGAGCTTTTCAAGCCTTTTGTCCAACGTATCGAGGTCGGCCAGAGCCAGTTCGGTGTGGATGACTTCGATGTCGTCTATGGGATCCACCCTGTTGGCCACGTGGATGATGTCGGGATCGTCGAAACAGCGCACGACATGGGCTATCATGCCCACCTCGCGGATGTGGGAGAGGAACTGGTTGCCCAAGCCCTCGCCCTGCGATGCCCCTTTCACGAGCCCCGCGATATCGACGAATTCCACGATGGCGGGAACTCTCTTCTTGGGTTTGAACATCGACACAAGCTTGTTCAGCCTGCCATCCGGCACGGCCACGATGCCCAGGTTCGGGTCGATGGTGCAGAAAGGATAGTTGGCCGCCTCCGCCTTCGCGCTCGTCAAGGCCGAGAAAATCGTGGACTTGCCCACGTTGGGAAGTCCGACGATGCCGCAGTTCAATGCCATATATGACCTCTTTGATGATTTCGTTCGGTGCCTTCATTATTATAGAAAGGCGGCCGAAGGGCAATACGCGCCCGATATGGGGCCTTTTTGTACTTTTTCCTTCGCAGCAGTTGATTATCGCCGCCACTCATAAGTATTTTTACAAAAACGCTGTCCCGCGGCCGAAGGCTGCTCGGTATCACGTGCGACGCTCAACAAGAGGCCGCAGACGACAATATCGGGGCAAGGGATCAGGCAAGGAGAAATGCATGGCAATCATCGAAATCAACAACGTGAAGAAGGTGTATCCACTCGGCAAGGTCGAAGTGCACGCCGTGAAGGGAGTGACCTTTTCCATCGAAAAGGGCGATTTTATCTCCATCGCCGGGCCTTCGGGCTCGGGCAAGTCGACCATCCTCAACATGATAGGCCTCATCGACAAACCCACCGAAGGCGAGGTTTTCATCGATGGCAAGGCTACTTCCGGCCTTTCGGACAAGGAACTGACGCGGTTCCGCCATGAGGTTTTAGGCTTCATCTTCCAGAGCTTCAACCTCATTCCCGTCCTCAACGTGTGGGAAAATATCGAATTCCCCCTCCTTCTCGGAAAAACCCGGATATCGGAGAAGGAAAAAACCGCCTGGATCGACTGCCT
>CAYXUF010000030.1:0-29806 GCA_964468155.1 uncultured Treponemataceae bacterium | reverse complement strand
ACGCCTACGACATCGAGTACGAGTTCCCCATGGGCTTCAAGGAGCTCGAGGGCGTCCACAACAGGACAAACTTCGACCTGAACCGCCACCAGGAATTCTCGGGCAAAGACCTTCAGTACATCGACCAGGACGACGGCAACGCGCGCTACATACCCTTTATCATCGAGACGAGCGCCGGGCTCACGCGACAGCTCCTCATGGTCCTATGCGACGCCTACGAAGAGCAGAAGGTGGCCGACAAGGGTAATGATGACGACTGGCGCACCGTTCTCCACTTCCATCCCATTCTCGCGCCCGTCACTGTGGCAATCCTCCCCCTTATGAAGAAGGATGGGCTCGCCGAGCTCGCGAAGGAGATCCGAGGCGAACTGGCCGAAGACTACGCCACCGACTACGATCAGGGCGGAGCCATCGGACGCCGCTACAGGCGCCAGGATGAGATTGGAACACCCTACTGCGTTACCATCGACTACCAGACGAAGGAAGACGGTACGGTCACGGTGCGTGACCGCGACACGATGCAGCAGGTCCGTGTCCTGCGATCAGAGCTGTCGGGATTTATCAGAAGCAGCATCAAGGCTTACAAGAGGGTATAAATACCTGAAGGCATGCATGCCGATTGAAGAGGGGATTTCATACCTTGGAAAAGGGGCTGTCTACTTGAACTTGGTAGACAGCCCCTCAGAGAAGGCCAGCTTATTTGCCGAGAACGCCTTCCTTGCAGGCCTTCGACACAGTGAACTTAACCGCCGTCTTGGCCGGAATCTTGATTGTTTCGCCGGTGGCGGGGTTCCTGCCGGTGCGGGCCTTGCGCTTGGCAAGCTTCAGGATGCCGAAGCCGGGGAGGGTGAATTTCTTGTTTTTCTTCACTTCCTTGTAGGCTACTTCGGCCAGCGCCTCGAGGAAGCCCTTCACGTCTTTTTTCGTCATGCTGGTCTTTTCCGCGAGAGAGGTCACGAGCTGGGCTTTGGTCATCGCTGTTACAGTCGTTGCCATGGTTCTTCTCCTTAAGGAATCGCTTCGATCGAAACCGGCCTCGTCATTGCACTTTGCGCAATGACAGGGCTTTTATGGTCTCTCAATGCAATAATAGCACATGATGACAAAAAAATAAAATAATAATTGCATTGCAGGTGAATTTTATGCTGCGCTTATTGAGAATAAGGAGCAAGAATCTATATACTGCTCTCATCGCAAGGAGATTTCATGAACAAGGCGCTTGAAACACTGAAAGAACGGGGTTTTATCCAGCAGTGCACCGATATCGAAGGGCTGTCCAGGCTCATGGACGAGGGTCCCGTCACCCTCTACGAAGGCTGCGATCCCACGGGGCCTTCCCTCCACATCGGCCACATGGTCCCCTATTTCGCGATGCGCCATCTCCACGAGGCGGGCAACAACACTATCGTCCTCATGGGGGGCGGAACCGCGCGCATCGGCGACCCCTCAGGCAAGACGACCATGCGCCAGATCATCAGCTATGAGGAGATCGATGCCAACGCCTCGCGTTTCCTGGCTCAGCTCGATAGTTTTATGTCCTTCGACGGCAGGACCATGTACTCCGACAACAACAAGCACTGGCTGGCCGATCTCAACTACATCGATTTCCTCCGCGATATCGGAAGGCATTTTTCCGTCAACAGAATGCTCTCGTTCGAGGCCTATAAGATGAGGCTCGAAACGGGCCTCTCCTTCATCGAGTTCAACTATCAGCTTTTACAGAGCTACGATTTTCTCCAGCTCTACAAGCGCCACGGCTGCCGCCTCCAGGTGGGCGGGGACGATCAGTGGGGCAATATCGTCGCGGGCATCGAACTCATCCGCCGTGTGGAAGGCGCCGAATGCTTCGGCCTCACCTTTCCCCTCGTCACGACGAGCGACGGCAAGAAGATGGGCAAGACGGAGAAAGGCGCCCTCTTCCTCGATCCCGAGATGACGAGCCCCTACGAATTCTTCCAGTACTGGCGCAACGTCCAGGACGCCGATGTCGAACGCTTCCTTCTGATGTTCACCTTCCTCCCCGCGGAGGAATGCAGGCGGCTGGCGAAGGGCGCGGATTCCGAGATCAACAAGGCCAAGGAAAAGCTGGCCTGGGAAGTCACGGCGATCATTCATGGCAAGGACGAAGCCGATAAAGCCCTCCAGGCCGCCAAGGCGGCCTTTGGCGGGGGCTCGGGCGGCGACATCGATGAAATTCCCTCGATCGCCCTGGAAAACGCAAGGCTGGCCTCTGGCATCGGCGTACTCGATCTTTTCCTCGAGGCGAAGCTCGCAAGCTCCAAGAGCGAGGCCAGGCGCCTCGTCCAGCAGGGCGGCGCTTCGGTGAACGGCGTGAAGGTGACTGACGAAGCGGCGCTCTTCTCGACGAAGGACCTTGAGGATGGTGCCCTCTTCCTGCGCGCGGGGAAAAAGCGCGTGTGCAGGGTAGTGAGGGAATAGGCCCTGAGGCCTTAAAAGGGGCGCCGCGGGGCTCTTCCTGAAATTATAAGGCCTTGTCTTCGGCCTTTTTCTGCAGTTCGTTCCTGCGCTTGCGGTATTCCATGATGGGTTTGTCGCCCTGAAAGAGATTCTCCCCTATGCCGAGCCCCGATGCTTTGGGCATCTGCGTTTGTACCACCACCCTGTCCTGGTGAGCGACGATACGATTGAAGGCCATGGCGGCTTGCGCGATCAGGCTGCCAATGACGGGAATGAGGGCGAATGCCTGGTAAAACCGAAGATAGAGCAGGGTATGTTCGCCGTCCACGGGAACGAAGGCGCCCACAACCCTCACCTTGTCGGCGATCCGGTTTTCCCACAGATTGGGGTAGATGAATTCGAGCTTGAATCCGTTTGGATTGGGGATTGGTACCTGCGTCGGGGTTTTGGGCTTCTGGCCCGAATCGACTTCGTTATAGACATAGACGAAGAACTTGTTGGGGCCTGCCCATTCGAAGCCCGGGCCGTTGACGAGGGTCTTGTTGCCGCGGCCTATGGTGTTGTGGTGGACAAAGGGAAGATGGACGCAGTCGATCTGGTTCTCGATCACGCGCGAGTAGTGCGCGTCCCAGGGATCGATGACGGTGGCGTATTGGGCGTTCCCGGGGATATCGTCGAAAAACTCCGGAACCGGGGGGGAGGGCTGGGCTTCTCCCCACCATATCCAGATAAAGCCCTGATCCTCATGGGTGGGATAGCTTCGTACCTTGAAATTGGGCGGAACGACCGCAGCTTTGCCGTTGGCGGGGATCAGCCTGCATTTGCCCGAGGCGTCGTAGCGCAGCCCGTGAAAGGGGCAGAGTATCGTGTCGTCGTCGCAGGTTCGGCCGAAGGAGAGCGCCACTCCCCGATGCGCGCATTTATCGGCGAGGCAGATCGCTTTGCCGCTTTCGGAGCGGAAGAAGACGAGCTTTTCGCCCAGACGCGTCACGCCGATGGGCTTTTTCCCCAGTTCGCGCGACTCGAGCACGACATACCATTGGTTGGGAATCATTCAATAACTCCTTCTTTCCAGTCTCTTTAGCTTCTATTGTTATATAATATCATACAAATTTTCGAGGTTTTCGCGAATTTTGGGGCGGATCTCCTCATCCCTTACCCCGAAAGCGACGACGATGCCGACCGTCCATTCCTCGCGGTCTTTGTCAAGCGCGGCCAGAACCTGGCTTTCGTCGAAGCCTTCTATGGGGCAGGAATCGATGCCGACCGCGGCCGCGCCCGTCATCATCGCGGCGCAGGCGATGTAGGTTTGGGCCCGCGCCCAGTGGAGGATTCGTCCTTCCCTCAGCAGAAACTCGTGGTAGCCCCGATAGTCGGCCTCGAAGACGGGATAGCCTCCCGGAAAGCGTTCGGCTCTCTGCTTCAGGAAGGGAGAGCCCAGATCGAAGGCGGCTTCCTTCCTGGCGAGAATGGCGATGACGCAGGGGCTGGTGTAGACGGCATCCTGGGCGAAGCAGGCATCGCCCAGCGCCGCTATGGCTTTAGGGCTTGTGACGACAATAAAGCGCCAGGGCTCGAGGCCGAAGGAAGAAGGGGAAAGCCTTCCGCAGTTCAGGAGGAATTCTATCGCCGAATCCGGCAGGCTTTCGCTTTTATTGAAGCGCTTGCAGGCGAAGCGCCGCTCCATAATTTTCAGGAAGCCGCTGGCCTTGTCCTCATCCATCAAAAATGCCATCGCTTGCTCTGCGCGTTTACGCCAGATCCAGGGCTATGTCGAACATGGCGTTGAGCGAGGTCTGCCTCTCCTCGGGCGTCATCTCCTTGCGCGTGATGTTGGAATCCGAGCAGGTGAGGAGGGTAAGCGCCTTCTTTCCGAGGTAGGCGGCGTTGCAGTAGAGGGCGTAGCACTCCATGTCGGTGGCGGCGCAGCCCATTTCAGCCCACTTCTTCCATCCATCCTCGTCGGGGAGGGCGCTGTAGAGGGAGAATACGTCGGAGGAGAAAATGCCCCCCACCCAATGCCTCGTGCCTCGCTTCCTCGCCGAAGCTACGGCCTTCTCGAGGAGCCCGTAGTCGGCGCAGGGCGAAAAGGAGCCATTGAGGCCGTACTGGTGGGCGTAATTGGAGTCGGTCGAGGCCGTCATGGCGATGACGATGTCGCCTACGTCGATGGCGGCCGTCATTCCGCCGCAGGTGCCTATCCTGACGATCTTCTCCACCCCGTAAAAGGAAAAAAGCTCGAAGGAGTAGATGCCCATCGAGGGGGCGCCCATCCCCGAACTCATCACGCTCACCTCCCTGCCTTCCCAGGTACCCGTAAAGCCGAGCATGTTCCGCACGCCCGTCACTTTTCGGGGGTTTTTAAGGCGGGTTTCGGCTATGTACTGGGCGCGAAGGGGGTCGCCTGGCATGAGGACGAGGGGAGCGAAATCCCCTTTTACGGCGGCGTTATGGGGCGTACCCGAGGAAAAATGCCCCAGATGGCGGTCGTGCATGGCTGATCCTTTCATTTGTCGCTCCTTGGATAGGCTTTATGCAATTCTCGCGGTCAGCTGCCGCTTCTTTCGTAAGGCTGCCCCGCGGCCTTGGGGGCATAATCCTTGCCCGAAAACAGGACGAGGGTGACGAGGGTGATGATATAGGGCATCACGCTGAAAAATTCGGAAGGCAGAAATCTCAGGCTTTCGATATTCACCATGTAGATGGAGAGGGCGACAGCCGTGCCGAAGAGGAGGGAGGCTCCCATGACGCCCTTGGGCAGCCAGCGTCCGAACGAGACGGCGGCGAGGGCGATGAAACCGGCGCCGTTTATCGTGTTCACGGTGTACTGGATAGTCTGGGTGAGGACGAGACAGCCTCCGGCCACGCCGCCGAGGAGACCCGAGGCCATGACGGCGATGTAGCGCATTTTCCGCACGTCGATGCCCGCCGAGGCCGCGGCCTGGGGGTGCTCGCCGCAGGATCTCAGCCGCAGGCCGAAGGGGCGCCTGTAGAGAATGTACCAGGCCGCGAAGACGACGGCCAGGGCTATCCATGCCGTCGGGTAGATCCCTCCCAGGCCGGGCATCATGCCGAGCTTGAAAGGCTCGGTGCGTTCCATCCTGAAAATCACCTGGGCGAGGAAGGTCGTTCCCCCCGTGGCGAGGAGGTTGATCCCCGTTCCCGAGACGGTCTGATTGGCGTTCAGGGAGATGGAAGCGTAGGCGTGGATGAGGGATACGACGAGGCTGGCGGCGCCACCTGAGAGAATCGCGATCCATACAGAAAGGGAGGTGGAAGGCTCGAGGAAGTAGTGGACGGTTGCGGCCGTGAAAGCGCCGATGCCCAGGAGCCCCTCGAGGGCTATGTTGACGATGCCCGCCTTCTCGCAGATCATCCCGCCGATGGCGGCTATGAGGATGGGCGACACTATCATGAGCACCGAAGGCAGCATGTTCAGAAGGTTATTCATCGCGGGTCTCCTTGAGCAATGCGGCGCGTCGCCTGGCCCTCCAGTCGAGGAGGATGCGGAATCCTGCGCGCAGCGAGATGAAGATGACCACGAGTCCCGATATGAGCCAGGTCACTTCCTTGGGTATCTGCCGCGATTGCATGAGGGGCTGGGCAGAGGCAAGCATGCCGAAGAAGAGCCCTGATATGAGGGTGCCTCCCGCCCTCGAGTTGCCCACGAGGGCGACGGCTATGCCGTTGAAACCGTAGTTGTCGTAGCCGCCGAGGACGCGGCCATAGCTGAATGAGCCGAGGGCCACGACGGCTCCCGCGAGGCCCGCGAAGGCTCCCGCGACGAGCATCGATGTCGTGATGCTCTTCGTGACGCCGATGCCCGCGTAGCGCGCCGCCTCCCTGTTGAGCCCCGTGGCGCGGAGTTCGAAGCCCAGCCTTGTCTTCTCGATCAGAAACCAGAAGACGAGGCAGGCGGCGAGGGCGACGAAAATGCCCAGATTCAGCCGCGATCCGTTGGTGAGGCGGTCGATGAGGGGATTGCTCAGCCGGGCCGTCTCGGGAAGGTTGGGCGTCTTGTAGGTATTGGCGCCGGGTATGAGCATAGTAAGCCATCGGGAGAAGAAGAAGGCTATATAGTTGAGCATGATCGTGGCCACCACTTCCGAAACCTTGAATCGTGCCTTGAGCCAGCCGACGATGCCGCCCCAGAGTCCGCCCGCTATGCCTGCTGCCACAAGGGCGAGGATCCAGTGCAGGACGGGGATGGGCGGAGCGTAGAGGGCGACGAACTGGGCCGCCGTCAGGCCGACGATGTATTGGCCTTCGGCGCCGATGTTGAAAAGCCCGGTGCGCGCGGCGAAGCCCATGGAGAGGCCGCAGAGAATGAGGGGAAGACTGGCGTTGAGCCATTCCCCCACATAGCGGATGTTCCAGGTGCCGCGGGTGAGATCGAGACCGGTGAGGGTCTGGAGCATGGCCGAGTACATCCCGCGCGGATCCCTTCCCACCACGATGATGAGGAGGGTGCCGCAGAGGATGCCCAGGAATACGACGGCGAGGGAGATGGCCGAATCCGAGGCGAGCAGCCTGTCCAGGAGGCCGGCTTCCAGGCTTTTTCTTTTTTTCATGCCCCAACCCCTTCGGGAGCCTGCGAACGCCGCATCCCCGCCATCATCGCGCCGATCTCGCGCTCGTCCGCGTCCTTCCCCTCGACGATGCCGATGATCTCGCCCTTCGATATGGCCGCTATCCTGTCGCAGAGATTGAGTATCTCGTCCAGTTCGAAGGAAACGACGAGGACGGCCCGCCCCTTGTCCCTTTCCTGGATGATGCGCGAATGGATGGTTTCGATGGCGCCGACGTCGAGGCCCCGGGTGGGCTGGGCTACCACGAGGAGGGCGGGGGACAGCTCGATTTCCCTGGCGATGATGACCTTCTGCTGGTTGCCGCCGGACATTGATCCCGCGCGCGTCGCCGGCCCTTCGCCAGCCCTGATATCATAGCTGCCGATAAGCTTCCGTCCGTAATCGGCGATGGCGCCCATGTTGAGGACGCCGCCCGAGCCTGAAAAAGGCGGCTTCATGTAGCTTTTCAGGACGAGGTTTTCATCCAGCCTGAAATCGGACACAAGACCATAGCGCTGCCTGTCCTCGGGAACATGGCCCACGCCAGCCTCAATCTTCTCATGGGTGCTCGAGCGCGTTATTTCCTTTCCGGAAATGAAGATTGATCCCTTGTCGACGGGGAGAAGCCCGGTGATGGCGGCCACGAGTTCGCTCTGGCCGTTCCCGTCCACACCGGCAACACCCAGGATTTCCCCCGCCCTGACGCTGAGGGAAAGATCCCTGACGGCATGGAGGCCCTTGGCGCTGCGGACGAAGAGGTTGCGGATATCCAGCACCACCTCGCCCGGATGGGCGGGAGCCTTTTCGGTGCGGAACCGCACCGATCGGCCGACCATCATCTCGGCCATCTTCTCCTCGGAAGTATCGGCCACCTCGACGGTGCCGATGTACTTTCCCCGGCGCAGGACGGTGCAGCGTTCGGCCGCCTGCTTTATTTCCTTCAGCTTGTGGGTGATGAGGATGATCGTCTTGCCCTCGGCCTTGAGCCGCTTGAAGATGTCGAGGAGTTCGTCCACCTCCTGCGGCGTCAGGACGGCCGTAGGCTCGTCGAATATGAGGATATCGGCGTTGCGGTAGAGGATTTTCAGGATCTCGACGCGCTGCTGCATGCCGACGGAGATCGCCTCGATCCGGGCCTTGGGATCGACGTCCAACCCATAGCGGGCCGAGAGTTCGGCGACTTTTTTCTCGGCCTTGCGCATGTCCACGTCGCCCGATCTGGTCCGCGGCTCCTTGCCCAGGATGATGTTCTCGGTGACGCTGTAGTTGTGGACAAGCTTGAAGTGCTGGTGGACCATGCCTATGCCAAGCTCGGTCGCGTCGTTGGGGTCCCTGATCCGTACTTCCTTGCCCCGTACGAGGATGGAGCCTGAGTCGGCGTCGTAGAGGCCGAAGAGAATGGACATAAGGGTGGACTTTCCAGCGCCGTTCTCGCCGAGGATGGCATGGACTTCATTGTCGAAAACCCGCAGGGTAACGTCATCGTTGGCCACCACGCCGGGGAAAGCCTTCGTGATGCCCATCATTTCGATCGCGTAGCCGCGCATCGCAGCTCCTTTGAAGGGGGAGGGTACTGGCAGTCTCATACGAGTTCAAAAAAAATCGGGGGCTGGCGGGGAAGTGCTAGCCTCCTGCCTTGCCCCCTTGAAGACTCAGAATGTCAGTTGTCGCTGGCCTGGAGGTTGGCGGGGGCGAGACCCTTGGCCTTGGCCTCGGCATAGGTGGGGATAACCTTCACCTTGCCTGATATGATGTCCTTGCGCACGGCGTTCACCTGGTTGACGATCGCCTTGCTCAGCTCGGGATTGGCGGCCGAGAATCCTACGCCGTCGCCCTTGGTGTCGAACACGATGACGCCGGCCTTGAATTTGCCGGCCTTTACGGCATCGAGGGCCACCTTCGTGGAGGTTTCGACGCGCTTGAGCATCGAGGTGAGGACTGCCGACTTCGTGCCGGAATAGACGCCGTCCTGATACTGGTCGGAATCGACGCCGATAGCCCAGACGTTCTTGCCCTGGGACCTGTATTCCTTGGCCTGGGCTATGGTGCCGTTGCCGGTGCCGCCCGCCGCGGAGAAGATGGCGTAGACGCCCGAATCGTACCAGTTCTTGGCCTGGGCCTTGGCCAGCTCGGGCTTGCCCCAGTCATTGGCGTAGTAGTCGACGAGCTGGGCGTTCGGGAGCACAGCCTTGATGCCCTGGACCCATCCCATCTCGAACTTGGTGATGACGGGACCGGGAACGCCGCCGATAAAGCCGAACTTGGGATTGGCGATCTTGTCTTCCTTGGCCTTGAGCGCCGCCGCTACGCCGACGAGGTAGGAACCCTCATGCTCGGAGTAGGTGGCTTCCATGACGTTGGGCTTGCCGATCCAGTCCACGTCGACGATGAGATATTTCTGCATTGGGTACTTGGCTGCCACTTCGGAGAGGGCGTCGGCCCAGGTGAATCCCGTTACAATGACGAGGTCGTACTTTTCGTCCGATGCCTGCATCAGGTTGGGGATGTACATGTCCTGGGTCTGGGCGGTGAGGACGTCGTAGAACTTGCCGCGCTTGGTCGTCTTGGTCCAGCTGTCACCGTAGAAGTCGAGGATGCCGCGCCAGGCGGCCGCGTTGAAGGACTTGTCGTCGATGCCGGTGGCATCGGTGAGCAGCCGGCTCGTGGGCTGGGCAGTGACTGAGGCCAGAGCGCCTAAGGCGAGGCCGGCGACGAGAAGCATGACGAGAATACGTTTCATTGGGTTCCTCCAATCTGGATCGTGACGCCGAAAGGCGTCCGGACTTTATACCTGGCGCCGCGACAGGGCGCTCGGCGCATGACCAAATTATACGGCCGGAGGCCGCCCACCGTCAATGTTTTATATTTCCGCTATCACGTGGCCATCGTAGTACTGGTCGCGCAGTTCCTTCACCTGGCTGTCCTTAAGGTAATCGTCGAAGCTCATGTACCGGTCGATGATGCCGCCCGGGCAGATTTCGACGATCCTGTTGGCGATGGAGGTGACGAACTCATGGTCGTGGCTGGCGAAAAAGAGGACGCCTGGGAACTCGATGAGGCCGTCGTTCAGGGCCGTAATAGCCTCGAGGTCGAGGTGGTTGGTCGGTTCGTCCATGATGAGGCAGTTGGGCGCTGCGAGCATCATCCGCGAGAGCATGCAGCGAACCCTTTCGCCGCCCGAAAGCACGTTCACCGGTTTCAGGGCCTCGTCGCCGGAGAAGAGCATCCTGCCGAGGAAGGAGCGGATGTAGGTGTCGTCATCGGAATCGGTATAGCGCTTGAGCCAGTCGACGATGCTGTCGTCGGACTGGAAGAGGGGAGCGGCATCCTTGGGAAAATAGGCCTTCTCGACCGTCTGTCCCCAGTAGAAATCGCCGGCTGACAGCTCGGTCTCCCCGCCCAGGGCCGAAAAGAGGGCCGACTTCGCGATGTATTCCCTGCCGACAAAGGCTATCTTGTCCGTCCTGTTCACGTTGAGCGAAAAATCCTTCAGGAGGCTCTTGCCATCAGCCTCGAGGCTTATGTTGACAATGCGCAGAACGTTGTTGCCTATGTCGCGCGAGGGCTTGAAGCTCACGTAGGGGAAGCGCCTCGAGGAGGGGACGATGTCGCCCAGTTCCAGCTTCTCGAGGATTTTCTTGCGCGAGGTGGCCTGCCTGGATTTGGATGCGTTCGAGGCAAAGCGCTGGATGAATTCCTTCAGGTCCTTCACCTTGTCCTCGCGCCGGCGCTTGAGATCCTTCTGCTGCTGGACGAGGATCTTGTTCATCCTGTACCAGAAATCGTAGTTGCCCGAGTACATGCGGATGTGGCCGAAGTCGATATCGCATACGTGGGTGCAGACCGAGTTCAGGAAATGCCTGTCGTGGGACACGACGATCACGATGTTGGGGAATTCGATGAGGAATTCCTCGAGCCAGGTGATGGAATCGAGATCCAGTCCGTTGGTGGGCTCGTCGAGGAGGAGGATGTCGGGATTGCCGAAAAGAGCCTGGGCGAGGAGGATGCGCACCTTGAAGGTTTCGCCCACTTCTTTCATAAGCTTATCGTGAAGGGTTTCGGGAACGCCGAGGCCGGAAAGGAGGACGGCGGCCTGCGATTCGGCCTCCCACCCGCCCATCTCGGCGAATTCAGCCTCCAGCTCGCTCGCCCTTATGCCGTCGGCCTCGGTGAAGTCTTCCTTGGCGTAGATGAGATCCCTCTCGCGGGCGATGTCATGGAGCTTCTCATAGCCCATGATGACCGTTTCGAGCACCCCGGATTCCTCGAAGGCGAAGTGGTCCTGTTTGAGGGTGGCCATCCGGGATCCCGAGGAGATGACGATCTCCCCCTTGTCGTGCTGCAGCTCGCCCGAAAGAATGCGCAGGAAGGTAGTCTTCCCCGATCCGTTGGCGCCTATGACGCCGTAGCAGTTGCCGGCCGTGAATTTCAGGCTGACATCCTTGAAAAGGCTTCTTTCGCCGAAGCCCAAGGCGAGTTCATTGACTGATATCACGGGAATAATACTCCCCGTAAACGCCCTTAATTTCAAGGGGTATGCAGGCCTGCCGCGCTGATGCCGTTGACGCGGGAAACCAGCGAGGCTACATATAGCTAAGGTGGGCTTGTGCAGAAAATTCTGGTGCTTTCCGATATTCACGGACGGGGGGACATAGCCGCGCGCATCGTCGCGCTTCACCCCGATATCGATACGATCCTGATCGCGGGTGATATCACGAATTTCGGCGACGTCGATGAGGCAAAGGCGGTGAAAACCAAGCTTGTCGCCGATGGCAAGCCTCGCGCGATTTTCGTCGTGGCGGGCAATTGCGACCCTCTTGCCGTCCGAAAGTATCTGAAGAGCGAAGCCTTGGATGTCGAGGCTTCGCTCAGACATTTGGCCTTCGCCACCCTGGCGGGAGCGGGCGGGGGGCTCAAGCGCGCCGGACTCACCAGCTTCGAGCGTACCGAGGCCGAACTCGAGACGGCGCTTCGACCTCAGCTGGCCTCGATAAAACCATTGTCTAACAAGCCTCTCATCGTGCTGACCCATTCGCCGCCCTACGGCACCAACGCCGACAAGCATGGCGAAGCTCATGTCGGCTCTTCATCCTTCGCGCGACTCATAAGCGAATTCAAACCTGATGTCTGGATCTGCGGCCATATCCACGAATCGCGCTGCGTGTCCCTGGAGGACGGCAGCCTCGTCGTAAATCCAGGTCCCTGCGGCGCAGGCTGCTACGGCATCCTCGAGATACAGGAAGGCCCCGGCGGAAAATCTTCCGTCAGGGCCTTCCTGTCCCGATGAAACGCCGGCTTGAAGCCTAGCGCCCTGATGGGCTGTACAGATACTTGAAGTAATCCATGCTGGTGGACAGCGTTTTCTTGAAATTGGGCACTGTGGCCTTGTACGACTCCATGGCCTTCCAGAACTCGAAGAAGGAGGGGTCCCTGCCGTAGGCGTCGGCGAAAATCTTCGTAGCCTCGGCGTCGGCCTTGCCTTTCAGGGTTTCGGACTTTGCGTAGGCCGAGGAGAGGATGGAACGCTGCTCGTTCTCCAGCTTGCCCAGCCATTCGGCTTTCTTGCCCTCGCCGTAGGAGCGGAAAGCCTGGGCTATCTGGTTTCTCTCCTTGATCATGCGCTGGTACACCGAGTCCGTGAGCTCTTCGGAATACTTGATCTGCCGGGGCACGATGTCCAGAACCTCTATCCCGTACTCGGGGGCTATCGTCGAAACGATCTTGATCATCTCGCTGGAAAGCATCTCGCGACCTTTCTCGATTTTTTCGAACTGGGTTTCGGATTTGGTGAGTTCGTCGAGAGAGGATGAGCCCACGGATTCACCGGTCTGGAAGGTTTCGGCCGCGCTCGAATTCATGATCTCGTCGGTGCTGCGCACGGCCTCCCTCAGGTAATTGGAGGAGATGACGGTTCTCACTGCCGAGTCTATCACGTCGTCCAGGCGCCCGTAGGCGTTTTCGAGGCTGCTCACCGATTCATAGAACTTCACAGGGTTGACGATTCTCCACCGCGCCGTAGTATCCACCCAGATGAACTGGTTTTCCTTTGTGGGAATGCGCTGCTTTTCACCGTCCCAGGAGAGGAGCTTCTTGGGGAACTTGATGACATCGTCGACAAAGGGGCTGCGGAGTTTCAGGCCAGCCTCGCTGTGCTCCTTCACGATCTTTCCGAAGCGCACGACGACGGCCTGCTCGCCCTCGTTGAGGATGAAGAAGGGGCCGACGATGAGGATGGCAGCGGCGAGGACGGCGAGGATGGCCAGGAATATGAGGGACTTTTTCATTTGGCCGCCTCCTTGGACGAATCGAGTATCTTGAGAGGCAGGAGATTGGTGAAGGACTTGTCGAGGAGTTCGACATCCTTGCTGCCCGCGAAGACGGCATCCACCATCTCGTAGTAGAGACGCTTCCGCGTAACGTCGGGCGACTTCCTGTATTCGTCAAGGACGGAGACGAAGCGGGCTACGTCGCCCTTGGCCTTGTTGACCCTTTCGGTCGAATAGCCCTGGGCGATTTCGAGGATCTGGTCGGCCTGGCCCTTCACCTTCGGGATCTCGGAGTTGTACGCCTCCTTGCCCTCGTTGATGAGGCGGTTCATGTCCTGGATAGCCTTGTTGACATCCTCGAAGGCGTCCTGAACGCCTGCCGGCGGCACGATGTTCTGCAGCTGGACCTGGGTGATCACGATGCCGAGTTCATATTTCGAGAAGATGTCGTTCATCATGATCACGGCCTGGTCCTGGATTGTCTGGCGGTCGGGCCCGATGACGCCCAGAATGAGGCGGTCGCCGACGAGACTGTTCAGGACGGACTGGGATATGTCCCTGATAGTCTTCTGCCTGTCGGATACGTTGAACAGCCAGGCTCGCGGGTCGGTGATCCTGTATTGGATGATCCATTCGACATCGACGATGTTGAGGTCGCCCGTCAGCATCGTGGATTCGTTGGGGAATTTTTCGTCCGAATACTGGGTGGTGGCGCCGCTCTTCACTGTCCTGAAACCGAAGGTTTCGGTCTGTATAACCTTCGATTTTACGATGTAGGACTTCTGGAGGCCGAAGGGGAGCTTGTAGTGAAGCCCCGCGCCGAGGGTCTTGGAATACTTGCCCAGGGTCGTGATGACGGCGTTTTCCGTCTGGTCGACGACGATGAAGCTTGTGGACAGGAAGACGATCACCGCCACGGCGATGACAACGATGACGATGACAGGACCCTTGAGGTTGAGCTTGGGCATTTTGGGCATCCTGGGCATCTTGGGAGTGAAAACCGGATCGGGCATCTATGTCCCCTCCTGGAATCGAAATTTCCTAAGTACTGAATATACTTCTTTTTCCGGGTTGGAAAAGGACGAGAGGATTTTTTTATCGAATTGCAAGGGTAAAGGAGTCGAAATCTCCTGTGGCAGGTCGATGAAGAGCCGTTCGCCGAAAGAGATTCTCCATGCATGGAGGTAATAGGGCAGGGAGGCTCGGGATCCGCCGTATTTTGTGTCACCGAGAAGGGGGAGGCCGTGATGGGCTCCTTGAGCCCTGATCTGGTGCGTCCTCCCCGTAAGGAGCCGCATCGCCGCGAGGGTTATGGTTCCATCGGAAGCTATAGGAAAGACCTCGGTGACGGCTTGCCTTCCGCTTCCGCCGGGGCTCGGTTCTTCGGGTGAGCTTCCGGCTGAATCCACGAAACTTCGACGCAAGTATGTATCCCTCGAAAGAGTATCTTCCCAGCGTTCATCCTTTTCCAGAAAGCCTTCGAGAAGAGCGAGGTAGGTTTTACACACCCTGCCTTGCCTGAGGGCTTTGCTGAAGACTGTCGCGCCGGCGAGACTTTTCGAAAAGGCAATAAGGCCCGAGGTGTTCCTGTCCAGCCTGTGCAGGGGCCCTGGCCTGAAGGCGAGCGAGGGCTCCAGCTTGTCTGCCAGATAGGCTCTAGTCAGGGCTTCGAGGCTACCCGAACCGTCATGAACGAGGATCCCTGCAGGTTTATCGACGAAGAGGAGATCCGGGGTTTCGAGCACAACCGAGAGACCGCTCAGTTCCGGCTTGCTGCCGGAACCGGTTTCAGGAACCGCGGCGGGCAGAAAAAAGCGGCTGTACTCAATCGTGTCGCCTGCATGGCAACGGTAATCCGGCTTGCGCCTGATTCCATCGACGCGGATGTCGCCTTTGCGGAGAGCCTTATGCAGAGCCGAAAGGGGTATATCCTTCAATATGATCCGTAAAAGCCTGTCGAGCCTTCGGCCTTCGTCATCGGTGGAAACGACCTGGCTGATGGCTGCTTTCATCAGGCAATGATAGCGGGGCTGCCCCGGGGCCGTCAATGAAGTGCCCGGATAAAGGCTCGCGGAAGACTTGACAGGGGAGGGCCGGAACGTGAAAATTCGGGAGCGATGAAAACCGATGCCACAGAACTCCGAACCCTCCTTGAAAACCCGATATTCCTTTCGGCATTTTTCAGCCTCCTCATAGCGCAGTTCATCAAGACTGTCATCGCCCTGATAAAGGCACGACGCAGCGAAGATCTCAGGGAAGCCATGTTCATCTTCTTCTGGCGCACGGGCGGTATGCCTTCCAGCCATTCTGCCGTCGCCATATCGATAAGCGCCGCCATCGCCCTCACCGAGGGTTTTTCCAATCTCTTCATCGTCTCGCTCTTCCTTTCCCTCATCGTTATCCGCGATGCGCTCGGCGTAAGGCGCTCTGCCGGCCTGCAGGCTACAACCCTCAACCGTCTTGGAAACGACCTTTCCCTGCGATTCGACATCGATTATGACGCCGTCAAGGAAGTTCATGGCCATACCTGGCCTGAAGTTCTCACCGGCACAATCATGGGCTTTTTTATCGCCTATGCTTTCTGCAAGCTTTAAATACGCATCCAGCGAAAGGTCGTGCCATACAATAATCATTGTATGAATGGATGTATGGCAAAGCCAAAAAACCAGGCAAAGCGGACAAAAAGCCGGTTTTGACAGGATTGCCCTTTTACCTATCCTGGATTGTGGTATAGAATCCACCCATCATAGCAAAGGTACAGGATCGATGCAGGGCACGAAAGTCATTCTGGGGACATACAACACTATGCCGGAGGGCGCCTCGGGAAAGGTTTTCGAGACAACCTACCAGCGCTCATGGCGCCCCTTCCTCTCGAGTCTGTACAAGTTCCAGAACATTTCCGCCGTCCTCTATTATTCAGGAATCGTCTATCAATGGATTGAGGAGAATCACCCCGAGTTCATCCTTCTCCTGGAGGAGATGGCTGGCCGCAAACAGATAGAGCTTCTGGGCGGAGGCTACTTCAATCCCCTCTTTCCCGTCCTCCAGCCCTCGGACAAGGTGGGGCAGATCGAAATGCTGACCACCTATCTGCGCAAAACCTTCGGCCGCCGCCCTTCGGGCGGCTGGCTCTATGAGTACTCATGGGATGCCGGCCTTCCCGTCATCTTCCGCAACTCCGGGCTCGTCTACTCGTTCCTACCAGCCAACATTCTCGAGAAGACGGGGTTTATCGAGCCTGGCCGCTACGATCCCCTCATCACCGAAGACCAGAGAAAGCTTCTGTATATCTTTCCGGTTTTTGACATAGGCGAGATTTTCGATTCGCCCCTGCCATTCGAGACAGCCCTCGAGCGCCTGATGACTGCTCATCCCTCCTGCCGCCTCTACACGATCATGGTCGATGGCCATTCGGTGCCTGGAATGTGGGAAGCTTCGGGGCTTGAGTCGCCCGACGTCATGTTCGAAAAGTCCTTCGCCTGGTTTCAGAAGAACTGTCTCGAAATCGAGACGGTGTCGGCCCAAACCTATGCCCGTTCGCTGAAGAACGGAAAGCTCTTCTATCTTTCATCCTGTTCCTCCACACGCTTAAGCAAGGGTTTTGATGGTCTTTTTGCCGAATCTTGCCTCCACGGGGCTCCCTCTCTGGCCAAGCAGCTGATCCTCCAGAATCCGACCAGCAAGCATCTCTACGACAGGATGTACCATGTCCACTCATTGATGACCCTGCTGCGCGGCGACAAGGCGCGCAAGAAAAGCGCTCAGGAAGACCTCTGGAAGGCCCAGAACGGCGATGCCTACTGGGAGGGCTGCGCAGGCGGCCTCAAGCGGCCCGAGGTGCGCATGAGCGCCTACAGGTCGCTCATCGAGGCTGAAAAGGCAACGCGGGTGCACGGAAGCTTCAGCCCTGGCATCGTGATGGACGATATCGACTGCGACGGGGACAAAGAAGTGCTCTATCAGGCTGCCGACATGAACTGCTATGTTCATGGAAGGGGCGGGGCGGTCTTCGAGCTCGATTCATTCCGAAGCAAGCAGAACTACTGCTGCGTCTACAACGCCGAACCCGGGCGATCCACGAACAGCTTTATGGACAGCATTTTCAGGCAGGGTTCCTTCGATGAGGAACTCATCTCTCTGGCCGATCAAGTTTATTCGTGCGGCGAGAAGGAAAAAAGCCCGTCAAAGGTAGTTTTCACGAAGGACTTCTCCCTTAAATACGGCGCCTCCTTGCATTCGTTCACCATCAGGAAGTCATACTTATTCCAGAAATACTGCGTGAGCGTCGACATCGAGCTTGTCAACCGGTCCCAGCACCAGGTCGGCCTGCGCTATGTCTGCGAACTGAATGTCCAGCCCTCCGCCGGCAGGGAGGAAGTGGAGTTCTTCGCTACGGAAGGCAGGGAAAAGGTCAAGCTCGACATGCCCCAGGAAACCCGGATCCTTCGGGCTGATGCTGTCTCCATACAGACGCTTCAGGGCAAGGAGACCATGGAACTGCGGTCGGACAAGGCCTTCCAGCTGCAGGTTCAGCACAGGATCGACAGGCATGAGGCAGAGCATCTTCCGCGTTTGGATCTGTCGCCGGGGAAAGACGAGCTTTTCTACCAGGGAACCCGTCTGCTCTTTGGCTGGGATCTGGACCTCGCGGCCGACGCGACGGCCGCATTCTCCCTGTCCCTTCACCTTTGAGGATCGTCATTCCGAGGCTGCCGGACGGCGGAATTAGCCAGCTTGCCCCGACAGGCGTTTTTCTCCTACAATAGGCTATGTCGATGCAGCCATTTCCAGAAACAGTAGCGGGAAAAAAGGTTCACTTTATCGGGGCCAAGGGTACGGGCATGGCCGCCCTCGCCGAGATATTCGCCGCGCGCGGGGCGAGGCTTTCGGGAAGCGACGTCTCCGATACCTTTTATACCGACGCTATCCTGCGATCGATCAACATGAAGGTATACGAATCCTTTGAAGCCTCCCATCTGAGCCCCGATACCGACCTCGTCATATTCTCCGATGCCTACAACTCCGGGTCGAATTCCGAGATGGCCGAGGCAGAGCGAAGAAAGCTGCCGATGCTCAGTTTCGCTCAAGCCCTGGGCGCTCTTTCCAGGCTCTATGATGCGTCAGGGATAGCCGGTGTCCACGGCAAGACGACGACGACGGCGATGGCAGGAAGCCTCCTCGCCGCCCTCGGAGCCCCGATGACGGTGCTCACAGGGTCGGCTGTGGCCTCTTTCGGCGACCGCTGCACGCTGATAGCAGGCGACCGCTATTTCGTTGCCGAAACGGACGAATACAAACGCCATTTCATGCATTTTTCTCCCCGCAGGATTCTTCTCACCAGCGTGGAAAGTGATCACCAGGATTTCTATCCCACCTATGAATCCATCAGAAGGGCGTTCTTCGATTATGTTGAGACCCTTCCCCGGAAGGGGCTCCTCGTCTATTGCGCCGACGATTCGGGAGCCGTGGAAGTGTCTCGCTTCGCGATGGAAAGGCGGCCCGACCTGCGTTTCGCTCCTTACGGATTCGCAGCCGATGGACCCTGGAAAATCCTCGGCTGCGAGACGGCTGAGGGGAGTACGAGCTTCAGGATTGGGGCTGTCGAACAGGTCTTTGAATTGAAGGTTCCCGGCCGGCACCTCGTTCTGGATGCCGTCGGAGCCCTCGCCCTCGTCAGCGACATTGTCGCGGATTGGCAGGATGGCTCGGCGCTGACCGAAAGCCAGTGGCAAAAGGCGATGGAAGCCTTGAGGCAGTTTCGCGGTTCGCGCCGCAGAAGCGAGATCGTTGGGGAAGCGGGCGATGTCCTCGTTATGGATGATTACGCCCACCATCCCACGGCGCTCAAGGCGACCATCGCCGGCGTCAAGGCGTTTTGGCCTTCACGCCGCCTCATTGTCGACTTCATGTCCCATACCTATTCGCGCACGATAGCCCTCATGGATGAGTTCGCCGAAAGCCTCGATGAAGCCGACTGCCTCATCCTCCATGACATCTACGCCTCAGCCCGCGAGAAAAAAATGGAAGGGGTGAGCGGACTGGATCTCTACCGGAAGGTTGTGGCGCGCCGGCCCGACCTCCTCGAGCTTGGTGCCGAGACAGCCGCCGCCGAGACAGAGGCCGCCGGGGCGGCTAAGGGCTCAAGAAAAAATTTCATCATGTACGCGGCTCGCCATGACGACTGCACGGACAGCATCCTTTCCCTTGTCGGCAAGGGTGACCTATTCATCACCATGGGGGCGGGTGACAACTGGAAGCTGGGCAGAAAGCTCCTCGACCAGCTGAAGCGCAAGGAAGCGAACGATGTTTAAAAGCATGACAGGCTTTGCCCAGAGGGACTTTGACAGAGAGGGGATCTCGGGCAGCATACAGATCAAGTCCTACAACAACCGATACCTGGAGGCTTCCGTTTCCCTTCCTCCTCAGGCTTCATCCTTCGAGCCCAGAATCCTTGCGATGATAGGCGAGCGGCTCAGCCGGGGCAAGGTGGAGTGCTCCCTGAGGCTCAAGAAAATTGAATCGCCGCTACGCATCAGCCCCGACCTGGCCGCCGCAGCGGCTGTGCACAAAGCCATGTCACAGATAGCGGCATCCTGCGGGATCGACGAAAAGCCCTCGCTGCAGATGATCGCTTCCTTCGAAGGTGTGCTTGTCTACGAAAAGGATGTGGACAGCGAGAGCCTCTGGCCGCCTATCGCCGATGAAATCAAGGCAGCCCTCGACGAGGTTGAGGCATCGCGATCCAGGGAAGGGCAGGCGACAGAATCGAATATTTTCGCGGAACTGTCCCGGTTCGAAGCGAGCCTCGCCCTCGTGAGGGAAAACGCGGTCGATATGGACAGGGCGATAAGGACACAGCTTCAAACGCGCTTCGAGGAGCTATTGCCCAAGGGCTATGATGAGCAGCGCCTCCTTCAGGAAGTAGCCGTCCAGCTGGTTCGGCTCACCATCGCCGAAGAAATCTCCCGCCTGGATGCCCATATCGGCGCATTCAGGTCCATGAGCGGCGAGGAATCGCCCGCCAAGAAGCTGGATTTCCTCTGCCAGGAGATGAACAGGGAAGTCAATACCATCGGATCCAAGAATACCCTCGTCCCTGTTGCCCACGCGGTCGTGGAGATGAAGGATGCCCTCGAGAACATCAGGGAACAGCTGAGGAACGTGGAATGAACGAAAAGAATGTTTCCATCATCGCGATTTCTGGAAAATCAGGCTGCGGCAATACGACCGTTTCCCGGCGTGTTGCCGCCCTCCTGGGCTGCGAGTTCATCAACTACACCTTCAGGAAAATGGCTGAGGAAGAAGGCAAGGGCCTGGCCGAGATACTGGCCTTGGCCGAAGCCGACGCCTCATGGGACCGCCTCCTCGACGCGCGTCAGGTTGAGCTCGCACGAAGGCAGGACTGTGTCATCGGTTCCCGCCTGGCCATGTGGCTCCTCCCCGATGCGGCCCTCAAGGTGTATCTGAAGGCCAGCCCCGATGTCCGCGTGGACAGGATACACAGAAGGGAAGGCGGCACGAGGGAGGAGATAGCCCGGTTTACCGCGGAGCGCGATCGCCGCGATCACCGGCGGTACAGGGAAACCTATGGCATCGATACGGATGATGTTTCCTCGGCTCACCTCGTCATAGATACGGAAATCTGGGATGCCGAGAACATTGCCCGTCTCATCGCCGAGGCTTATCGGGCGACAAGGAGCTGATCGTGATGTCTTCATCAAAGGTGGCATTGGTTACCGGGGCTTCCGGGGGGCTCGGCAAGGCCTGCGCCTCGTTTCTCGCCGACAATGGCTGGATCGTCTATGGAACAAGCCGTTCCGCGGCCGGCGCTGGCACTGATGCAGGCGCCACGACCAAGGCTGGCACTGTCACGATGGTGAGGATGGATGTCACCGACAGCGAATCCATAGCCCTCGCCATAGGCCTGATCATGGAAAGGGAAGGAAGGCTGGATGCCGTCATCAACAATGCCGGTCTTCATGTCGTCGGCCCCATCGAGTGCACCCCGCCTGAGGAAATCGAGCGCTGCTGGCGCACGAACTGCCTGGGCGCCATGCTGGTGTGCAGGGAAGTGCTGCCTATCATGCGCCGTCAAGGGAACGGCCACATCGTGAACATCAGCTCGGTAGGGGGTGTGGTAGGGCTTCCTTTCCAGGGCGCCTATTCGGGCTCGAAATACGCGCTGGAGGGCATGACGGAATCCCTTAGGGCAGAAGTGATGCCTTTCGGGATCGCTGTATCCCTCATTCAGCCCAGCGATATCCGGCACCAGGACTGCAGAAAGGATGTTGCAGCGAGCGCCGACTACAAGGATTCCTGCGAAAGGGTGATGAAAATCGCCTGGGCGGACGAGGAAAAGGGATATCCGCCCGAAAAATTCGGCCCCCTCGTGCTGAAAATTCTGAACAACCCGAGGCCCCGTTCCCGCTATACCTTCGGCCAGGCTTTCCAGAAGACGGTTCCGGTTCTCAAGCGCCTCCTGCCTAACCGCATGACGGAATGGGCACTACGTCTCTACTATAAGGTGTGATATGACAATCATCAAAAAGCACTTTGGAACCTTGGCGACAGGTGAAGAGGTATCGTTTTTTCTCATGGAAGCGGGCGAATTCAAGGCTGGATGGAGCGATTATGGAGCTTCATGGCTGAGTTTCGTGATGCCCGACATCCAGGGGAAGATGGACGACCTGCTTCTGGGGTTTTCGAGCCTTTCGCCCTACACGCAGGTTCATCCATTCTTCGGGGCGACGGTGGGGCGTTTTGCCAACAGAATCGCCGATGCCAGGTTTTCGGTCGGCCCGAAAGAGTACAAGCTCTTCGCGAACAACGGGTCCAACCACCTCCATGGAGGCAGGCGAGGTTTCAGCCGAAAGCTCTGGGACGCCGAGATCGACAGCATTGGGGGGAGCCCGGCCCTGATGTTCACCCTTCGCAGCCCCGACGGCGACGAGGGCTATCCGGGCAGCCTGATGGTTTCCGTCCTCGTCGTCTTGAGCTCCGAGGGCGAACTGCGTATCGCCTATGATGCCCGATCGGACAGCCTCACGCCGGTCAACCTTACCAACCACGCCTATTTCAACCTTGGAGGAGAGGGCTCGGGGACGATTCTGGATCATGAGCTGAGGCTTGGTTGCAGCCGCTACCTGCCCGTGGATTCGCGCCTGATACCCCTGGCGGGCCCGCCCCGTGATGTGGGGGGAACGGCCTTTGATTTCAGGAATGCCAAGCGCATAGGCGCCGACCTGGATGCTTCGTTCGATGGCTACGATCATTGTTACATGGTGGACAGGGCTGAAGGTAACGATGATGCAAAGCTTTCCCTCGCGCCCTTCGCCACGGTGATCGAGCCTGAAAGCAGGAGAAGACTCGACGTAAGCACGAGCTCTCCGGCCGTGCAGTTCTATACAGGGAATTCCTTGAATGCCATAATGGGCAAGCATGGTTCCGTTTACGGCAAGCACGCCGGCTTCTGTCTCGAAACGCAGTACTGTCCCGACTCGCCCAACAGGCCGGATTTTCCTTCCTGCTGGCTTTGTCCAGGGGAAGCATGGAAGCATGAGACGCGATACCATTTCTCCGTACTTTAGATAGTATTATATTTATTACAGCATAAGGAGCCAGACGATGTTGGAAGAGCTAGCCAAACCGATTGCCGACCTGCAGGCCGAGATCACCGATATATGGGGGCGTCTTTGACGCCGAAGCCCTCGAGAACAGCATACGAGACAAGGAAAAACTGACGGCCGAGCCGGATTTCTGGAATGATTCGGCCAGGGCGGGCAAGATTTTTGCCCAGATCAAGCAGATAAAGGAAAGGCTCGAAACCTGGCGTCGCCTCACCGCGGACGTGGAGTCCCTGCGGGAATTCTACGAGCTCGCCCTGGCCGAGGATCAGAGGGATTTTGAAGCCGATCTGAAGAATACCCTCGACGATATCCGCAAGCGCTTCGACGACGCCGTTATCCTTGAGCTCCTTTCAGGCGAAGCCGATTCGTCCGACGCCTATCTCGCCATCCATGCGGGATCGGGGGGCACCGAGGCCTGCGATTGGGCAGGCATGCTCCTCAGAACCTATACCCGCTGGGCTGAAAGGCGGAATTTCAAGACCGAGGTTGTCGACATCCTGGAGAGCGAAGGCGGCATCAAGTCGGCCACCATACAGATCAGCGGCCCCTATGCCTACGGTTATCTGCGCGGCGAGAGCGGCGTGCACCGGCTCGTGCGCATTTCGCCCTTCGATGCCAACGCCAGGCGCCATACATCCTTCGCCTCGGTCTATGTCCTCCCTGTTCTCGACGATTCGATTACGATCGATATCAAGCCTGAGGATATACGCATCGACACCTACCGATCCGGGGGGGCGGGCGGACAGAAGGTCAACAAGACCGACTCGGCCGTGCGCATCACCCACCTTGAGACTGGCATCGTCGTCACCTGCCAGAACGAGCGAAGCCAGTACAAGAACAAGGACGTGGCCTTCAGTGTCCTCCGCTCGAGGCTGTATGAATACTACAGGCTGGAGAAGGAGAAGGAAAACGCCAAGTTCCAGAATGACAAGAAGGATATTGCCTGGGGATCCCAGATACGCTCCTATGTCTTTCAGCCCTATACGATGGTCAAGGACCACAGGACCAAGTTTTTTGTCGGAAACGTTCATGAGGTCATGGACGGAGGCCTCGACCCCTTCATCGAAACCTACCTTCGCTGGAAATGGAAGGGCGGGGTGCCGGTCGCCGAAGAAGACGATGAGGAAGTGTGAGAGGATGAGACGTAAAAGGGCAGGGCTGGCCTTCGCGCTGGCCCTCCTTGCGATGTCGAACAATCTTGCTGCCCAGGACCTGACGAAGAATTCCGCGCCTTCAGCCTGGATTCTGGGCCTGTCCAGGTTTATACAGCTGCCTCCTGCTACCCTTGCCGGCCTCGATGCTGCGAGCCTGACGCTCGAAAGGGTGGGAGAGCTCGCGGCTGCATCGGCACAAGGCGTCCTGGACAGGACCTTCCCCGCCTTGCTCGCTTCGGCGCTGGAACCCCTGCCAAAGCGGGCGGCGAAGGACAGGGATGGCAAGCCTCTTAAGGTCACCGCCCGGCTCGATCAGAGCGGCAATGACCTGCGTTTTGCAGAAATCCAGACCGGATCGGATGCCTTGAAAGGCCTCGACGCTCTGGTGGCGGGATTTTATTCTCTCGTCGATGGGAGGATCGAGTGCCGCGTACTGCTTTTCGCGAGAGGGGAGGAGGAGGCCGCCATCCAGCCATCGAGCCTCAGTTTCAGCGGCACAATCCCCGATCTGGACACTTTCGCAGGCAAGCTTCTCCCCGGGATCCTTGCCTGGGTGGCGGGAAGCGAAATAGGCATTGTGGATGTAAAGCCTGAGCCTGGACAGGGCGTCACGCTCGCTCTGGAGGGCAGCCCGCCTCAATCTGGCATAGGCCTCGAAGGCTTGAGGGTATTTGTCTACGAGGATGGAGAATACGGCATCGTGCTGAAAAAAAAAGGCTTCGCCGATGCCCGGCGCAGCCTGGTTTCAACGCTGGGATCCTACAGGTCCCTGCCCGTGACATTGGAGCCTCTCGGCAAGGATGGCAGCCCCGCTTCAGGCGAAGCCATATTCAGCGCGGCCGAGGCGCTGGGCTGGACAGAAAAATCCCGGTTCATCGAGGCAGAGAGAAAGTTCAGCGCTGCCCTGGGCCGTTTTGTCATCAGCATCCCCATAAGCGCCTTGGCCTTGGGCGGCTATTTTTCCTTCAGCGAGGCGTTTTCCCGGTCGGCGGTGAGCCCCGAGACCCTGTCCTGGAGCGGAGCAGGGGCTCTCCTCTCCGTCTCTCTCAGCGCCGCCTTCATCGTTGACAGCGCGCTGCGACTCGTGGATGTATTACATGCTTCGCGATAAAATCCAATAATGGAGACCTTATGAGCTTTGCCGACAAGATACGGGCGCTTTTCAGAAAATCGAGCCTCGACGATTCAGTTTTCGAAGACCTGGCCGACCTCCTTGTGGAAGGCGACATCGGGGCTGCTTTCGCCTTTGAAATTGTGGATAGGCTCAAGGAAACCTGCAGGAAGGAAAAGATCTCGGACCTCGATGCCGCCAGAAAAGCGCTCAAGGAGCTGCTCAGGCCCTATGCGCTGCGAAAATCCTTTGCGATAGAACCGGGCATTCTCAACATCGTTCTTCTCCTTGGCGTCAACGGAGTGGGAAAAACGACATCCTGCGCCAAGCTCGCGTTCTGGGCGAGGGCTGAGGGCGCAGAAAACATCATACTGGCTGCGGGCGACACCTTCCGCGCAGCGGCGGTGAACCAGCTCAAGATCCATGGGGAGCGCACCGGCGTGAGGGTGGTAGCCCAGCACCAGGGCGCCGATGCGGCGGCTGTGCTGTGGGACAGCATCGAGGCTGCCGGAGCGGGGCGCCCCGGCCTCGTCATCGCCGATACGGCGGGCCGGATGCACACCCGGCAGGATCTTCTCAAGGAACTCGAGAAGATGGACAGAATCATCACGCAGCGGGCGCCGGGCGCGAGGTACAGCAAGGTCCTCGTTCTGGACTCGACGACAGGCCAGAACGGCATGCGCCAGGCCGAAACCTTCCATGGCGCGGTTTCCCTCGACGGTGTCATCCTCAGCAAACACGACTCCACGGCCAAAGGCGGGATGGTCTTAAGCCTTGCGCGCGACTTCGGTCTGGCCACGCTCTTTGTTGGAACAGGCGAAGGATACAAGGATTTCGCGCCCTTTGATCCCGACAGCTTCCTCGATGAGTTCATAGGTCTGTAAGCCGGTGACAGCGAGAGCGCTTTTTTTTACCGCGACCCGATGGGGCTTTTCCGGGCGCCGCAGAATGTCGCTCAGCAGGGCGATCCTGGCGGGAGCTGGTATCGCCGCCGGCGTAACGGCGCTGATCGTCGTCATCGGTGTGATGGGCGGCCTTCAGCAGGGCTACATCGACTCCATCCTCGAGATTTCCAGCTTTCACCTGCGCGTCGAACTTCCCGGCGATTTCGATGTCGCCGAGCTTGCGAGGTTCAGGGCGGTTCCGGGCATTTTATCGGCCGTTGCCTTCAAGGAGACCCATGCCCTCGCTATCGGACCTTCCGGGCAGACCCTTACCCTGAATCTCCGCGCCTTCGAGGAAGGAACCGAGCGCTTTGATCCTTCCCTCGTCAAGGCCCTTGGCCTTCCCGAAGGTTCGGCGATGCCTCAGGCTCGGCAGCTTATGCTCGGGAAGGAAGCCGCCACCGCTCTCGGCATCGATCCGGGCTTTCCCGTTGAGCTTTTCGGCATGAGGCAGAGCGTCGACGAGGGAATACAGCCTGTTCAGGGCAGCATCGCTCTGGGTTCTACCTTCAGTTCGGGCTACTACGAATTTGACGCTTCCATGGGCTTTGTTCTCCTCGACAAGGAAGGCGTCCTCGAGGCTCTTTTCTCAAGCGCCCCCCTTGTTGCCGGAATCAAGCTCCGCGATCGCTATGCGGATTACAGGGCGATCGAGGCGATACGGGAACTGCTTCCCGACAAGGCAGGCACGATCGTATCGTGGCGCGACTACAACAGGAGCTTCTTTGGTGCGCTCCGGACGGAAAAATCCATGATGATGCTCCTCGTCAGCCTTATCTTCGACGTCGTCGGCATCAATATCTTCCACGCCCTGCGCCGCGTCATCGCTTCCAAAACTGCGGACATTGCCCTGCTCAAGGCTTGCGGCGCCTCGGATCGCGATATCCGGAGCATTTTCGTCATGGAGGGGCTTGCGATCGGGACGCTGGGAGCCCTCGCAGGGACGGGGCTGGGACTTCTCCTTGGCGGCAATATCAACAGGATCCTGGATTTCGCCGCCGGCATCATGCGCTTGTTCCAATCGCTTATCCAGAAATTCGGCGCATCTCCCTCCGTTGAGGATTTCAGGCTCTTTTCGCCATCCTATTTTTATATAGACGCCATACCTGTATCGATTACGATGGCGGAAATTCTCTTTATTGCCGCAACAGCGATCGCATCCACCAGCCTGGCGGCCTTTTTCGCGGCGCGGAAGGTTTCGGAGGCCAAGCCTTCAGAGGTATTCAGGAATGAATGACAGCAAAGTTTATCCGTCCATGGACCCGGGCGCCATCGTCCGCTGCAGGGGGCTCGTGAAGAGTTTTAAAAGCCAAGCTGAAACCCTCCATGTCCTGAAAGGTATCGATATGGATATCGGGAAGGGGAGCTCCTGCTCGATCATGGGTTCGAGCGGGTCAGGCAAGAGCACCCTCCTGTCCATCCTCGGAGGACTCGAGGGTTTCGACGAAGGCGAGGTGACGGTAGGATCCTACGCCCTGCATGCAATGACGGAAAAGGCACTGCCACAGTACCGCGGCGCCCTAGTGGGTTTCGTGTTCCAGTTCCATTATCTGCTCAAGGATTTCAGCGCCGTGGAGAATGTCGCGCTTCCCGCCTATATGCAGGGAACATCGCGCAAGGAAGCCTGGGCCAGGGCCGAGTCCCTCCTCGAGAAGGTGGGCTTGGCGGACAGGAAGGACCACTTTCCATCGCAGCTCTCTGGCGGGGAGCGCCAGAGGACGGCCATAGCCCGCGCTCTCATCAACGCTCCCGCCCTCATTCTGGCCGATGAGCCGACGGGCAATCTCGACGCGGCCAACGCAGCCTCCATCAAGGACCTCATATTCAGCCTTCCTGCGCTTGCGGGGGCGACCGTCATCCTGGCCACCCACGATTCAGGGCTCGCCGAAGCCGCGGACTTGCGATTTCTTCTCGTCGACGGAAGGCTTCAAAGGCTATGAGATCCAGCCCCTCGCTCTTTATCGCCGCGCGGTCTCTCCTCGGACGCACCAAGGGCGGGAATAGGAAGGGGAGTCTAAGGGGCAGCGGCGGCGGCATGGCGGGAGCGATTCTCGGCATTGGCATCAGCCTCGTGCCCCTCGTCCTTGTCCTCATCGTCTCGGACGGGATGATAGAGGGCATCACCGCCCGTTACATGGAGACGAAGACCTATCATATCCAGGTTTCGGCCCCCGACAGGATTTCGAGGGTTGAGGCCGCTGCCGGATTGACCGCGATCGCCGCGCTGCCCGGCATCGAGTCCGCATATCTTGAAAAGAATGGGGGAGGCATCGCCGTTTCGGCTGCAGCGACCAGTGCCGTCATGATCAGGGCAGTTGATCCCGGCTTTTTCGCCAGCCAAGGCACGGCGCGATACCTTCGCCTCCTTGAAGGCAAGGCTATTCCTGAAGGAAGGCGGGAGATCGTGCTTGGCTCCTCGCTGGCTTTGGCTCTCAAGGTCAGGATAGGCGATTCCCTCACCCTCGTCACGCCCGTCCAGGAAAATGAAGAAGGCTCGGACAAGGACCCAGCCCATTCCGGCAATTCAGCCCCCGGAGACAGGCTCTCCGGGTATACGCCCAGGCTTTCATTCTTCAAGGTTGTCGGGATAGTGAACGCCGGATACCGCGATCTCGATGCAATCTGGGCGTTCGTCCGCCCCGAGGCTGGCGAACGCCTCCTGGATTATTCTTCGGTGTATTCCTTTTTTGGCATAAAGGTTAAAGAACCCTATGCGAACAGCATAGGCAGCCAGAAAACCGCTATAGGCGATGCTCTCCTGCCTCTGTATCCCGAATGGTTTTCTCCCTATCTCGTCAGGAGCTGGCCTGAAATTGAACGAGCCCTATACAGGTCCTTCGGAACAACAAAATCCATGCTCCTCTTCATCATGGGCATTGCCCTGGTCGTGGCGGCATTGAACCTCGGTTCCTCACTCTCCACCTTTGTCATTGAGCACTCCATGGATATTGCGGTGCTCCGCGGCATGGGGGCTTCGGATTCCCTCCTTCGAAGAGTCTTTGTCGGCGCGGGCTTCATCACGGGGAGCATAGGCACCCTGCTGGGCCTTCTTCTCGGGCTGCTGATTTCGTGGAATGTGAATGCGCTTATCGCCGGCGTCGAATGGCTGGCCAACCTGGCCGACAGCTTTGTCGCCTTTCTCGGGGGGCAGCCATCAATCCCCCTGAAATTGCTCGATCCCGGCTATTATCTCGAAACGATACCGGTTTCCATAAACTTCCTGCAGATCGCCCTCATCGCCGCGCTCAGCCTGGCGCTGAGCCTGGTGGCATCCCTGATCCCGGCCAGGAAGGCCTCGAGGGTATCGGTCCAGGAACTCATCAGAAAAAGCTGAGCTCATTTCTATCATTTATTTGAAGCGCATGGTATGATTTCATGCGTAGTGACCAGTGGAGGATACAATGGCGAGAAAAGCAGCCGGGCGTTCGGCGGACATGGTGGGCGAGCAGTTGGCGGCCCTTGGCGCTGACGAAAAGGGAATGGCAGCGGCGAAATCCGGCAAACCCCATGAAAATGAAGAAAAGCAGAAGGCGCTTGAAGCAGCGCGGCTTCAGATTGAAAAGCAGTTCGGTCAGGGTTCGCTCATGAAGCTGGGCGCTCACCAGAGCGCACAGGGCATCGAGGCCATCCCCTCCGGCTCCATCCTTCTCGATGAAGCGCTGGGCATCGGCGGCTACCCGAGGGGAAGGATAGTGGAAATCTACGGCCCTGAATCCTCG
>CAYXUF010000029.1:0-30385 GCA_964468155.1 uncultured Treponemataceae bacterium | reverse complement strand
CGATGATGTCGGCGCCGGAATCGAGGAGGGCGACGGCAGCTTCGCGTTCCTTGACGGGATCGTACCATGTGTTGGTCCAGACGACCTTGACCTGTGCCTTGGGGTTCACAGAGCGGACGCCGAGGGTAAAGCCGTTGATGCCGCGGACGACTTCAGGGATGGGGAAGGCGGCTACGTAGCCGATCGTGTTGGATTTGGTCATGCGGCCGGCGATGATGCCGGTCAGATATCGTGCTTCCTCGATGCGGCCGAAGTAGGTGGCCATGTTGGGAGCCGTCTTGTAGCCCGAGCAGTGCTCGAAAATGACTTTCGGGAATTCCTTGGCCACGGCGAGGGTCGGATCCATGTAGCCGAAGCTGGTGGTGAAGATCATGTCGAAGCCGGCGGCCGCGTACTGGCGGATGACGCGCTCCGCGTCGGGGCCTTCGGGGACGTTTTCGATGTATTTCGTCTCGATCTGGCTGCCAAACTGCTTTTCGATGGCGAGGCGGCCGCGATCCTGCTCGTAGGTCCATCCCATGTCGCCTGGAGGGCCAATGTACACGAAGGCAATCTTCAGGGGTTTTTTCGCCTGGGAAGCGACAGGGGCGACCAGGGAGAAAATCATGGTGAGGGCCATGAGACCTAGGATCAGCTTTTTCATCGACAGCTCCTTGTGCAGGCAGGAATGGCATGCGGACCGAATAGTCCGCCGCGCAGGGGAATGCGCAGAAGCCATACTATCCTTCCCTTCAGGGAGCTGTCAATTTAATTCCACAGGAAGGCGACCGCCAAGGACGGCAGTTCCTTATTGGGTTATCCAGGACTGCTCGGCACCTTTGACGGACTTGACTTTCGGGAGCCATTTTGTCGCTTCCGCGCGGGTGGGGTAGGGCCCGACTTTCACGATATAGCGGCTTTTTCCGTCGATGTCCTTGACCGTGATCACGGCGGGCAGGCTGCTCCCCGCCATCGTCGATTTGAGGGCGTCGGCGTTGTTCTTCACTGAAAAGCTTCCCGCCTGTATCCAGTAATCGCCGGTCGCCGGCTGAGATGCCGGGGCGGCTTTGGTGACGGGAGCCTTTGCCGCAGGGGCCTTTGTCGTCGTCGTTACCTTGGACGCCGGGGCAGCCGCGGGCTTCGCGGCAGGTACCGCCTGAGCCGCGGACGCCGGCTTGACCGTTGTGGGCGTTGTGGGTGCAAGGGCCGCCGCGGGCGCCGCTGGTTCAACATAGATCGTCGTTGTCGCAGGCTGGGCCGATGGTGCCTGAGTCGGCGCAGCGCCGTTCTGGTCGTTGCCATAGACAATTATGATATCGCCCGAGCTTGTCGTCTGGGTTGTGGAAGGATCCGAAGGCGCGTTCGCGAGATAATCCTGGGGGTTTTCCTGACGCTCTTCGGTCTTGCCGCCGAGGTCGAAGGGCTCCTTGCTGGCTGACTTTCCGGGCGAGAAGATGAGGAAGGCCGCGCCTACCACGATGAGGACGAAAAGGCTGACCGCGGCCGCAAGCCAGAGGAACTTTCTTGAGTTTTCGGGTTTTTGATCTTCGGACATCGCTGCAACTCCATGAAGGGTAGGGTTTCCAGGCCAGGCTGTGGCGAGGTTGAACCGATTCTAGTTCCCAACATTCATGAATATCGGAAGCCTGTGCGCGAAAGTAGAGGGATTTTTGCGATTCGGCGCTCAGGCGGACTTGAGTTTTTCGCGCAGGGCCGAGACGATGGCGTGCCGCAAGGCCTCCAGCCCTCCAGAGTTGTCCACGAAAATGACAGGAGGATTCTCGGCAGGCCGCAGCTTCCAGAGCGAGCGCTGGCTGGCGATACGCCTGAGTATGTCGATAGTGCCCATACCGTCGCGATCCCTGCCGCGCCTGATGCGCAGCCAGAGGGGAGCCTGAATCTCGATGACCAGATCGCATCGTTTCGTGAAGTCGGTGCGGTAGAGAAGAGGCGCGTTGATGCAAACCCTGTCGCTCGACGCTATCTCCTTTTCCATGCTGTCGAGGATGACGGGGTGGACGATCGATTCGTGGAGGCTGAGGCGCTCGGGATCGGCGAAGACGATCCTGCCGAGGGCCTTTCGGTCAATCGAGCCGTCGGAGGCGAGAATGCCCTTCCCGAAGACGGCCACGAGCTTTTCGGAGCAGAGTTCCAGGGCCTTGTGGGCGAGCCTGTCGGCGTCCACGTTGGCGAAACCCAGGGATTCGAGGATGGCGGCGGCCTGGCTTTTTCCCGAGCAGTAGCCGCCCGTCAGCCCGATGATCGTTTTCATTTAGTGAATGTCACCCCAGGAATAGGCCGTTTCGATGCTCACCCGGAGAGGCACCGAGAGCTCGGCCGCTTCTTCCATCTCCCCCTTGATGAGGGCGCAGGCTGCCTCGACCATAGCCTCGGGCGCCTCGAAGACGAGCTCATCGTGGACCTGGAGGAGCATGGTCACCCCAGGCAGTTTTTCGCGCAGAGCCTTGTCGACCCGAAGCATGGCCCGCTTGACGATGTCGGCTGCCGTGCCCTGTATGGGCGTGTTGATCGCGACGCGCTGGGCGGCCTGGCGTTCCGTCTTGTTCCGGGAGTTGATCGCCTCGATTTTTCGCCTGCGGCCGAACATGGTCGTGGAATAGCCCGAGGCTTCGGTCTCGGCTATTGTCTTCTGGATAAAGTGGGCAACCCCCGAATAGGTGGTGAAATAGGCGTCGATAAACCCCTGGGCCTTCGCGTTCGGAATGCCCAGGTCCCTGGCCAGCCTGAAGGCGCTCATGCCGTAGATGACGCCGAAGTTGATCGTCTTGGCGACGCGGCGATGCTCGGGCGTCACTTCGGCCTCGGGGATGCCGAAAATGAAGGCAGCGGTGCGCCTGTGTATGTCGACCCCTTCCCTGAAGGCCGCGAGAAGGTTCTCGTCGCCCGAGAGATGGGCCATGACGACGAGTTCGATCTGCGAATAGTCGGCGGAAATGAGGCGGAATCCGGGCGCGGCTGTGAAGGATCCGCGTATGCGTCTGCCTTCCTCGTCGCGTATCGGTATGTTCTGGAGATTGGGATCCTTGCTCGAGAGCCTGCCCGTCGCCGCTCCCGTCTGGATATAGGTGGTATGGACGCGACCGGCAGGAGAGCGCTCGGCGAGCTCGGCAAGAGTGTCGACATAGGTATTCTTGAGCTTGGCGAGGGTTCTCTGGCGCAGGATGAGGTCGGGCACGGGGTCGAGGGGGGCCAGTTCCTCGAGGACGGCCGTGTCGGTGGAAAATCCGGTTTTCGTCCGCTTTATCGTGGGCAGCCGGCGCTCGACAAAGAGCACTTCCTGGAGCTGTTTTGTCGAGGCGAGATTGAACTCGTGGCCGACGAGGGCGAAGACTTTTTTCTCTATATCGGCGAGCCCGGATTCCAGTTCGACGCCGTACTTTCTCAGTTCGGCTGCATTGACAATGATGCCTTTTTCTTCCATCTCGGCGAGGATGGGCACGAGGGGCATCTCGAGGGAGCCAAATATTCCGTCCAGGTTTTTCCGTTCGAGCTCTTCTTTTAAAAGAAGGTGCAGGCGCAACGTGAAGTCGGCATCCTCGGCCGCATAACGCAGTGCCGTCGCGATCGGCACGGAATCGAAAGTCTCTCCCTTCTTGACGATCGCGTCGAAGGAGAGGCCTGAAATTCCCAGCAGCCTTTCGGAGAGGCTTTCAAGGGAGAATGAATTGGATTCGGCGTCGAGAATCCATGCCGCGACCATCGTGTCGAAGATCACGTTTTTTATAGTGAGGCCGATGCGCCTCATCACGTGGTAATCGTATTTTATGTTGTGGCCGACGATGTGCGATGCCGATGCGAAAAGCCGACTAAGATGACGTTGTGCGACATCGATAGAGAGAGTTGACGAGTCGGGGGATTTCACGGGAATGTAAAAGGCTTCCCTGGGCGCCTTGGCGAGCGAGAAGCCTACGAGATTGGCTTCCATGGCGTCGAGGCTGTCGGTCTCGGTGTCGAAGGCGAAGGCGCCGGCGGCAATGCACTCGTCCACGAGGGCCGAGAGCGCCTCCTCCGTCGTTATCGCCGTATAGCTTCCCTCGCCGGATAGATCGGTCGTCGCGATATTTGCTTCTTCCTCGGCGACAGCATCCAATGCCGGAACATCCTCTTCGTCGAAAAGCCCTCCGGGGATATGCCTAGGGTTAGGTATCGCCGACGGATACGCCGCGCTCTTTTTTGTCTCGGCTTCAGGCTGGGCGGTCCAGCCCTGGATGAGGCTCCGCATGCCCTCCTTCTGGAAAAGCGGCGAAGCGGCTGCCCTGTCGAGGGCAACAATACGGAGTTCGTCCAGCGACAAAAGCCCCAGGGGCAGCTCGTCGGAGAGGGTGATGAGCCTGCGCGAAAGGGCGGCCTCCTCCCTGCCGGCCTCGAGTTTCGCCTTGAGCGAATCGGGCTTGACGCTGTCGATGGAAGCGTAGATCTCATCGACCGTCCTGAACTGGGAGAGGAGCTTGATCGCCGTCTTGTCGCCGATGCCGCGCACGCCGGGAACGTTGTCGGAGGCGTCGCCGGTGAGGGAGAGGTAATCGAGGATCCTGTCGGGACCGACGCCCCATTCGGCCTCCACTTCGGCCGCGTCCAGTTCCTTGAAGCCGAAGCCTTCCTGGGGGCGCAGGGCCCGTACGCTTCCCCCCACCAGCTGCAGAAGGTCCTTGTCGCCGGAGACGACATAGCATTCGCGGTTTTCGCGGCGGCTCCACCGCGCCAGTGTGGCGATGACATCGTCGGCCTCGTAGCCTTCGGCGCGGAGCATGGGCACCTTGAGCGCCGTGAGTATCTCCTCCACAAGGGGTACCTGGGCGATGAGATCCTCGGGCGTCTTCTGCCGCGTCGCCTTGTAGGCGTCGTACATGTCGTGGCGGAAGGTTTTCCCCTTCGAATCGAAGACGGCGGCGAAGGCGTCCGGCTTCCTCTGCTCGAAAAGTGAAAATAGAAACTTGAAGAAGCCATAGACGGCCGACACGTTCTGTCCTGAAGGATTCCTCAAGGGGCGCGAAAGGAAGGCGAAGTAGGAGCGGTAGACGATGGCGTAGACGTCGAGGAGGTAGAGGGAAGGCTTCTTTTCGGCTTCGCTCATCGAGCCTTCCTCGATTCCTCGTAGGCTTCGATGATCTGGTAGGCCGCGTTGATGCGCGTGCTCGACTCGGTGGCTTTTTTAAGGGCATCGGGGGTGGCCGAGTTCCTGTCGGGATGATACTTGAAGAGGAGCTTCTTGTAGGCGCTCTTCACCTCGGCGAAGGGGGCGTAGGGCGAGAGCCCGAGGTAGCGGTAGGCGTCCTCGATGACGGCGGCTGTGCCATCCCGCGAATATGCCTGTCGACCGCCCTGTTCCTGGCGCGCGCGCTCCTCGCGGGCGGCCTGGGCCCGTCGTTCATCGGCTTCCCGCCTTTCCGTCTCCGTCTTGCCCGGATCGAGAAAATCGTCCAGCTCAGCCATGGCGGCATCCAGGTCGGGATCGCCGTAGCCTCGCCTCTGCCCGGGTTTTTCATAAGAAGGAGAGGGCGAGCTTCCCGCGTTGACCCATGCCTTCACCAGTTTTTCCAGACGCTCGAAAATTTGATCCACCCCATTGCTCCTTGATCAGGCTTCAAAATCACTCTACCCCAGGCCGGAAGGCTTTTCAATCGCTCCAACTGCCTGTATTATGAATCATATATATGATTGACGCTAAATACGACGGGGCTGGGGTTGTCGTTGTGGGAGGGGCCAACATCGATCTGCAGGGCAGATCCTTCGCGGCCTTCGTCCCCGCCGACTCCAATCCAGGCACTATCATGCGGAGCCGCGGCGGGGTTGGGCGCAACATAGCGGAAAACTGCGCTCGCCTCGGACTCCCCACCCGGCTTCTGACAGCATTGGGCGATGACGAGGATGGGGCATGGCTGCGCAGCGGCTGCGAAAGCGATTACATCGATACCGAAGGCAGCCTCATCGTCCACGGAGCCACGGCCCGCTATCTCTGCGCGCTGGACCCTTCGGGCGCCCTCGTGGCAGCCGTTGCCGACATGGAAATAATGGAATCCTTGAATCCCGGGTTTCTCGAAACGCGGAAAGAAATCCTCGATGCCGCCGACATCATCGTCGCCGACGCCAATCTGCCCGCCTCGAGCCTCGCCTGGCTGGCCTCGCACTACGGCAGAAGCAGGCGCCATCGGGGCCCGCTTCTCTTCCTCGATCCCGTGTCGGCGACAAAGGCTCAGCGGGCGGTCGGCCTGTCGGCTGAGTTCGACTGCATAAAGCCGAACAGGGCCGAGGCAGCTGTCCTGGCCGGACTCTCGGGAGCCGGTGACATGGAGCCTGAGGTCCTCGGCGAGGCCCTGGCTTCGCGGGATTCTCTCCCCGCCGAGCTCTTCATCTCCCTTGGAGAGAAGGGAATCTATTATCGCGACGCAGAGGGAGCCAGCGGCCGCGTCGCTCTTCCCCCGCCCGAACTGAGACTGAAGCCCGTTAACCGTTCCGGAGCGGGCGACGCCGCCCTCGCCGCCTTAGTCTGGGCCCATGTTCGGGGCCTCGGAATGGAGGACAAGGCGCAGAGCGCCCTCGCCGCGGCTATGTTGACGACGGCATCCTCCGAACCCGTGGTTCCCGACATGAACGAAATAAAACTGAAGGCGCAGATGCGCCGAATGTTCCCCAAGGAGTGACAGAATGAACAAATACCTGGATTGTACCGAAGAAGTGGGAGCCGCCCTGCATGAAGGCAGACCCATCGTTGCCCTTGAATCCACCATAATCAGCCATGGCATGCCCTGGCCCAAAAACCTCGACACAGCCCTCGAGGTGGAAGAAGTGGTGAGAGCCGCGGGAGCGGTGCCCGCCACGGTAGCCATCATAGGAGGCAGGCTCAAGGCCGGTCTCTCCCGCGCCGACCTGGAGCGGCTCGCGCAGGCCGGCCACTCGGTGACGAAGGCCTCCCGCCGCGATTTTCCCCGTCTCCTCGCCCAGGGTGGCATGGGCGCCACCACCGTGGCGGGCACGATGATCGTCGCCGAAATGGCGGGAATCAGGATTTTCGCCACGGGCGGAATGGGCGGCATCCACAGGGGAGCCGAGAATACCTGGGACGTCTCGGCTGACCTGGAGGAACTGGCGCGCACGGGCGTGGCCGTCGTCTGCGCCGGCGCCAAATCCATCCTCGATCTGCCCAAGACCATGGAATACCTCGAGACGAAGGGCGTGCCCGTCATCGGCTACGGCACCCTCGAGCTTCCCGCCTTCTATACGAGCCATTCGGGCCTGAGCCTCGAGGAGAGGGCCGACAGCCCCGGCGAGGTGGCGGCCATCCTTCACGCCAAATGGAACTCGGGTCTGGGCGGCGGCGTCGTTGTCGCCAACCCCATACCCGAAGCCTATTCGATGGATCCCGAGATCATCGGCCCCGCCATCGACACGGCCGTCGCCGACGCGGCGCGGCAGAACATCCAGGGCAAGAGGCTCACCCCCTTCCTCCTTTCACGCATCGTCGAACTGACGGGCGGCGACAGCCTCGATTCCAACATAGCCCTCGTCAAGCACAACGCGTCACTCGCGGCGGCTATCGCTGTGGCCTTCGCTTCCCTGCGTTGAGAAGGAGTACCCAATGAAGATTGTCCGTTTTCAGCACGAGGGCATGGAGCGTTTCGGGGTCATCGAGGGCACAGAAGTACGCCTCGCAAAGGGTACGCCCTTCGGCGATTTCGAGCTCAGCGACACGATGCTGCCCTATTCGGGATTGAAGCTCCTCTCGCCCTCCATGCCCGGCAAGGCCCTCTGCATCGGCCTCAACTACCGCGACCATGCGGAGGAATTCGGATTCGCCATTCCGGAAAAGCCTGTCGTCTTCATCAAGCCCTCCACCTGCGTGATAGCCCCCCTGGAGCCGATACTGCGGCCCGCCGTATCCAAGCGCGTGGATTTCGAGGCTGAACTCGTGGTCGTTATCGGGAAGAAAGCGAAAAACGTCAAGGCTCGCGACGCGGCCGGCTATATCCTCGGCTACACCTGCGGCAACGACGTCACCGCCCGCGATCTCCAGCCCAAGGACGGGCAGTGGACGATCTCCAAATCCTTCGACAGCTTCCTCCCCTTCGGCCCCTGGATCGAGACGGAGCTGGATACCTCCTCCCTCGGCGTCAGGGCCTTCCTCAACGGCGAATTGAAGCAGTCCTCCAACACCTCCAACCTCATCTTCGGCGTTCCCGAACTCGTGGAATTCCTGTCCTCGGTGATGACCCTGGAAGCGGGCGACATCATCATGACGGGGACGCCCTCGGGCGTCGGACCCATGAAATCGGGGGACGAGATCGTCATCGAGATCGACGGCATAGGCCGGCTCGTCAATCCCGTGCGGTAGAAGGATGGCTGTCGTCTCCAGAGTCTTCTCGATATTCATTCTCATGGTCATCGGCTACACGGCCCGCAAGACAAGGATTCTGGACCAGGGCCTCACGAGGGGGCTTTCCGGCTTTATCCTGAACGTGGCCATACCATTCACGATCATCGCCGGCTTTGACAGGAATATTCCCTCCTCGGTCCTGCCCGATCTGGGGAGGGTAGCCCTCTGGGCTGTCGGGCTCCATGGATTCTTTATAGCCTTCTCCACCTTCGCGTACAGAAAATTTCCCGAGGGCGACAGGAAGGTTCTGTCCTACATCACGGTTTTCTCGAACTGCGGCTTTATGGGATTTCCCGTCGCCGAAAGCGTTTTCGGCAAGATCGGCGTCATGTACGCCTCCATCTACGTCATTATTTTTCAGACTTTCATATGGACCTATGGGGTGAGCCTCTTCGCCGGCACTTCCTCGAAAAGCCAGTTGAGGGCTGCCCTCCTCAACACAGGCAACGCCAGCGTTGTCATCGGCCTCATCCTGTGGCTTCTTCCTTTCAGAATGCCTGAATCCATAGATTTCACGATCGCGACGATGGCCAATCTCACCACCCCATTTTCGATGATTGTGGTGGGGGCGACCCTGGCCGATGTGCCAATCGCCGGGCTTCTGAAGGGAAAAAGCCTGTGGATTGGAACCGTCATGAGGATTGTTCTCGTTCCGGTCTTTGTCTACGGCCTCATGAGGCTCGCGGGCATCGACGGCCTTCCCGCCCGAATCGCGGCCTTCCTCACCGCCATGCCCGCGGCAGCCCAGAGCGTTATTTTCGCCGAGCGCTACGACTCGAACGTAGGGCTCGCCTCCAAGCTTGTCTTCATGACGACAATTCTCTCGGCGCTCACGATACCCGTATTCGCCTTGTTGCTCAAATGAGGGCGCGACAGGATCCAGAACCCAGAAAAATATAGGAACTATTTCGTCTCGACGACGGCAGGAGCCTGTTCGGCTGGCGCTTGCACGGCGGGTGCCGCGACCGGAGCTCCAACAGGCGCGCCTGCAGGCGCTACAACGGCAGGCTGCGCCGCGATCGCGTTCTGTATCAGCTGGGCCAGATTCAGCAGGGTTTCGTCGGAGAGATTTTCAACCCGATCCGAGAGGACATCCAGGTCAGCCTTGGCTTTTTTCAATTCCTCGGTGGTGAGCTTCATGGCCTCGAGATCGGCCGAGAGCCTGGCGATCGAAGCCTTGATGCCCTCTACTTCCTTGAGCGCCGTCTCGGTCTTGGCCTGGGCTTCGCTTATCGTCGCTATTTTGCTGTTGAGGTCGGATTTTGTGTCGGTAAGATCGATGCCGAGCGAGTTGATCTTCGTATCGATAGCCGAACGCTGGGCTTCGAGATCAGCCTTGCTGACGCCGCCCATCGACTTGAGCATCGAGGCGCACCCTGACAAGCTAGCGAACATAAGAACGGCAGCGGCGAAAGCTACGATTTTTTTCATGAGATCCTCCTGCTTGCATTGTAGCTCAATACAATGAATCGTTCAAATATTATTGCATCGATAAATAAAATTAACTCTATGTGATGGCAATAACGACCGACAACACTTGAAAAATAGACAAAGTGTGTGTTATGATGATCAAATGATAGACGAAAACATCGTAGAATCTATTTCAATCGAAGATTTGGCCAGAGGCTACCGTCGCGGCGATGATGGGAAGTCCTTTGCCTGCCTCCGCTGCGGGTCCCGATTCGAAGAGGGGAGGGTCTATCCTTCGGCCGGCGGGTACTCCACGGCCGAACGGGCGGCCAGGGAACATTCCGATGAAGCCCATGGCGACCTGTTCGAGGAAATCCTCGACGCCGGGAAAGAGGTGACGGGCATCCCCGACGCCATGGCCCAGGTGCTGCGCCTTCTTCACAAAGGCAAATCCGACAGGGAGATCGCCGCCGCCCTCGGAGGCAAATCGCCCTCGACGGTGCGCAACCAGCGCAGAGCCCTGCGCAAGCGCGAATCTGAGGCGAAGATACTCCTCGCCCTCATGGCGATGCTGGATGCATCGGGCAAGGAGGTGGGCCGTTTTGTAGCCTACCCGGCGGCGATGCCCATGCAGGACGACCGCGCCGTCGTCACCGAGGGGGAGGCCGCCGCGATCGAGAAGAAATATCTCCTGGCCGACGGAAGCCTTCTAAGAATCCCTCGCAAGGAGAAGGAGAAACTCGTCGTTCTCAGGAGGATCGCGGAGCGCTTCGAACCGGGGCGCATCTATGGCCAGAGGGAGGTGGATAGCATCCTCCTCAAGGCTGACACCGACTATGCCGCCCTGCGCCGCTACCTCATCGACTATCGCTTTCTGGAGCGCAAGCCCGACGGGAGCGCCTACTGGGTACGCGGAACGGGGCGGGAGGACGAGCGTTTATAAGGCCAAATGTCAATTATTGACATATTTCGCTAATAATCCGCATTGTCGTTTTATCGATAGCGCCTTAGGCTTGTTCCTGTAATACCTACGCTGGAGCAAGCCATGAAGACTGTATGCGGCATCGACCTGGGGACGCAGAGCTGTAAAATCCTCGTTTACGACTACGAGAGGCTTTCGATAGTGGCTCAGTCCCAGGCTTCTCTCGACATGATAGCGCGCAACGACGGAACACGCGAACAGGAAGCTTCCTGGTACCATGACGCAGTACTGGCCTGCTTTTCGGCGATCGATTCGGCGATACGGGCGACGATTCAGGCAATAGGCGTATCGGGGCAGCAGCATGGGCTTGTGGCCCTGGATGAAGCCGGCCAGCCCCTGCGCCCCGTAAAGCTCTGGTGCGACACGGCGACGGCAGAGGAGTGCGCCGAACTCACCCAGGCCGCCGGAGGAAAGGCCGCCCTCCTCGCAGAGACGGGCATGCTCATGCTGCCTGGCTACACGGTGCCCAAGCTGCTCTGGCTCAAGAGACACGAACCCGAGGCTTTTTCCCGCCTCGCGCACATTCTCCTTCCCCACGACTATGTCAATTTTCTCCTCACGGGCGACTACACAGCCGAGTTTGGCGACGCGTCGGGGACGGCGCTTTTCGATGTTCGCAGCCGATCCTGGTCGTCCTGGATCTGCAGTCTTGTCGATCCCAAGGTGGAAGGCTGTCTGCCCCCTCTTTTAAGGCCGGAAGAAGCCGCAGGCTCTGTGAGCGAAGCCGCCGCCCGCGAATTCGGAATTCCGCGAGGGGCAATCGTGGCGGCGGGCGGCGGCGACAACATGATGGGCGCCGTCGGTACAGGCTGCGTGCGCGACGGCTTTCTGACGATGAGCCTCGGCACATCGGGCACCCTCTTCGGCTATTCCGATACCCCCATCGTCGACCCGGCGGGGAATCTCGCGGCCTTCTGCTCCTCGACGGGCGGCTGGCTGCCCCTCCTGTGCACCATGAACTGCACGGTAGCGAGCGAGCAGGTGCGATCCCTCCTCGGCCTCGACCTGGCTCGCCTCAATGCCCTGGCCGAAGCCTCTCCCATAGGGGCCGAGGGCCTGGTCGTCCTTCCCTTTTTCAACGGCGAACGCATACCCAACCTTCCCGAAGGCAGGGCGAGCGTCAACGGGATGACGGCATCCAACTTCAATTCCGGAAACCTGGCGAGGGCGGCGATGGAATCGGCCGTCTTCGGCATGAAAATCGGCCTCGATTCCTTCAATGCCCTCGGTTTCCATGCCCGCGAGATCCGGCTCATCGGCGGCGGGGCGAAAAGCAGGCTGTGGCGCTCGATGGCGGCCAACCTCACGGGACTGCCCGTCCGCGTGCCTGCGGGCCAGGAGGCAGCGGCCATGGGGGCAGCCGTCCAGGCTCTGTACTGCGCCGAACACGCTGCCGGGAGAGCGACCGGTATCGGCGAGCTCGTCGATCGCCACATCGCCATGGAGGGCGATGTCATCGAACCTGATCCCGCCCAGGCCGGGCGCTGGGCAGGGGCGTATGCGGAATACTCGAAATATCTCGGGGCCTTGAGTCCCCTCTATCGATAAGCAAGGAGCGAAGGATGAAAGATTATTTTGTCGGAGACAAGGAATATTTTCCCGGCCTGGGGCGCGTCCCCTACGAGGGGCCTAAAAGCGACAACCCCCTGGCTTTCAAGTACTACGATGCCGGCCGGAAGATAGGCGGAAAGACGATGAAGGATCACCTGCGCTTTTCGATAGCCTACTGGCATTCCTTCTGCGCTGACGGTACCGATCCTTTTGGCGCCGCCACCCTCTTCCATCCCTGGTCGGAAGGTGGTGGATCTGCCTTGGAGAAAGCTGAGCGCAAGCTGGACGCAGCCTTCGAGTTTTTCACCAAGATGGGCGCCGAATACTACTGCTTCCATGACCGCGACATAGCCCCTGAGGGCGCGACGCCAGCGGAAAGCGAGAAGAATCTGCGCCACATGGTCGGGCTCGCGGCCGAAAGGCAGGCTGCCACCGGCGTCAAGCTTCTCTGGGGCACGGCCAATGTCTTCAATAATCCCCGCTTCATGAACGGGGCGGCCACCAATCCCGAGTTTTCGGTTGTGGCCCAGGCGGCCTCCCAAGTGAAGGCTGCCCTCGACGCCACGATAGCCCTCGGCGGCCAGGGCTATACCTTCTGGGGCGGCCGCGAAGGCTACATGAGCCTCCTCAACACCGACCTGAAGCGGGAGAAAGATCATCTCGCCCGATTCCTGGCCATGGCACGGGATTACGGCCGAAAACAGGGCTTCAAGGGCATGTTCTACATCGAGCCCAAGCCCATGGAGCCGACAAAGCACCAGTACGATTTCGATGTGGAGACGGTGGCCGGTTTCCTGCGCGCCTATGGGCTCGACAAGGATTTCCGCGTCAACATCGAGGCGAACCACGCGGAACTGGCGGGCCACGACTTCCAGCACGAACTGGAGACGGCCGCCGCCATGGGCCTCTTCGGCTCGGTGGACGCCAACCGCGGCGATCCCCGCAATGGTTGGGACACGGATCAGTTTCCCTTGAACCTCTACGAGACAACCCTGGCCATGGTCGCCATCCTCAAGGCGGGCGGTTTTACCACCGGCGGCCTCAATTTCGACGCCAAGATACGGCGCAACTCCGTCGATCCGGCCGATCTCTTCGAGGCCCACATCGGCGGCATGGACGCTTTCGCCGCCGGCCTTGTGGCGGCCTCGCGGATCATCGAGGACAAGGCCCTTTCTTCCTTCGTCAAGGAGCGCTATTCATCCTTCGACTCAGGCGAGGGAGCGCGCTTCGAAAAAGGCGGCCTCGGCCTGGAAGAACTTGCCGCCATGGCCAAGGTCTACGGCAAGCAGGGCAATGTTTCGGGAAAGCAGGAACGCCTCGAGAATATCGTCAACAGGTATATCCTGAACCTCTGAGTTTTGATCTATCATTGCCGCGAGGGCAAAAACCGCTTATACTTGCGGCAATGGTATACGATAAAAGTCTTGTACAGCTCATGTCGAGCCTGGACAGCGGTGTTTATTTTGTCGATCCCCGACGAAAGATAACCTTTTGGAACAAGGCAGCCGAGCTCCTCACCGGCTATTCCAGCGAAAGGGCCATAGGCTCCTCTTGTTCGGAAAACCTCCTGAGGCATATTACGGCCGATGGAGTAGAGCTTTGCCTTCACGGCTGCCCCCTCGCGGGGACGATCCAGGACGGCAAGGTGCGCCAGACCCAGGTGTATATGCACCACAGGGATGGGCACCGTCTTCCCATCACCGTGTGGGCGGCCCCCCTCACCGACGAGAGCGGCGCGACGATAGGCGCCATCGAGATGTTTTCCGATCAGGGCGACCGCACTGTCCTTCTGAAAGAATTGGAAAAACTCCGCCACGAAGTGCTCACCGATCCCCTCACGGGCCTCGGCAACAGGCGATTTCTCCATATCATCACCGAAACCCGCATGGAGGCTGTGGAAAAGGGTTCCGACGATTTTGGTCTCATCATGGCGGATATCGATCACTTCAAGAAGGTGAACGATGTCCATGGCCACAATGTGGGGGACAGGGTCCTCAAGATGGTAGCCGCAACCCTGGGTTCCGCGGTGAGGCCTCTGGATGCCGCGGCCCGCTGGGGAGGCGAGGAGTTCATCCTCATCTGCCCCAACGCGGCATCGGGATCCCTGGCCGAAATCGCCGAGCGCCTGCGCATGATGGTGGAGCACAGCTGGATCGAGCTGGAGGATAAGGCCATACTCTCGGTGACGATCTCCCTGGGCGCGACGAGGGCGCGAAAGGGCGACAGCCTGGAATCCATCGTCGCCCGCGCCGACGCCTGCCTCTACGAAGCCAAGAATACGGGCCGCAACCGCTACGTCATCGATGAAGGCTCGGATCAGATCAGATAGCTCTGATAAGCCTCGGCGAAGAGGGAGGGCTGGCCTCCCGTGTTCCAGAAAAGCAGGGTTTCCTCTTTTCCGAAGGTGCCTTTCCTGACGAGATCGATGAGTCCCGCGGCGGCTCGCCCCGTATAGACGGGGTCGAGAAGAAGGCCTTCCCTGGAGGCGAAAAGCCGGATAGCCGATTTCTCCGCCTCGGTGAGGACGCCGTATCCCGCCCTGCAGTAGGAATCGTCGGCCAGTATCTCCTCTGGGAGGAAGTCGATGCGGGAACCCAGCAGCTCGGAAGCGTCGGAGGCGAGCTCCGAAACCCTGGATTTAAGCCATTCCGCCGACTCGTCGATGCTGATGCCCAACACCTTTCCCTTGTAACCGAATACGCGTGAGCCGAGGACGAGGCCTGCGTGTGTGCCTCCGGATGAAGTGCCGAAAACATAGGAGGCCGGATCGATGCCGAGAACCCGGCACTGCTCCATTGTCTCGCGCACGGCGTAGGCGTAGCCCAAAGCCCCGATCGGACTGGAGCCCCCATAGGGGATGAAACAGGGAGCCTTTCCCTCGATTTTCAACGCCCTGAAGCTTTCCTTTTGGACCTTCTCCCTGTCGGATCGCTCGCTCACCCAGACGATATGGGCGCCAAAAAGCCTGTCGAGAAGGAGGTTGGCGCTCAGGCGTTCCGGCGCTTGTCCGTTGAGCACGAGGGTGCACTCCAGGCCGAACCTGGCGGCCGCGGCTGCTGTCTGTCGGCAGTGGTTGGACTGGGCGGCTCCCGCCGTGATGAGGGTTTTCGCTCCCTTCCCGAGCGCGTCGGCGACGAGGAACTCCAGTTTTCGGGTCTTGTTGCCGCCCAGGGCGAGGCCCGTGGCGTCGTCGCGCTTGACGAAAATGCGGGGGCCTCCCAGCTCGGCCGACAGGGTCTTCATTTCTTCGATCGGGGTGGGCAGGTGGGCGAACCTGATTCGAGGCGCTTCCTTCATGGGTTCATCTCCTCCAAGGGACAGTATTTCAGAATAACCCAAATTTGCCTTTGAGCCGGAGGGTTATGTCGATGGAGATAGTGGAGAGCGGCGAGATAGAGAAGTTTTCGGCACCTATGACGAAGCTCTCCTGCTTGGCGTTGAGAACATCCCTGATCGTCAGCGATTCAACGGTTCCGCTCTTTTCGGTATCGGCGAGAGCGAGGTTCTCGTCCAACAATTCCTCGGCGTTGTCAGGCTTTACGGCGTGCGTGGCCTGGTCGGGAGAGGCGTACAGCTTGACCTTAGCTGCGAAGCCGCTGTCCTTGCGTATCGTGTAGCTGAGGCTGACCGTTTCGAAACTGACGCCCGCCTTGCGGGCTTCCTCGGGAATATCCACTACCTTATCGAAATAGGTTCCTCCCGTGTTCGGCAGATCGATGGTCTTTTTGACTGTCTCGACATCGAAGGGAATGGCGCATCCGGCGGCGAGGATCAGGGTTGCCGCGAACAGGACCATCTGGCCAATTTTGCTTTTCATGAATCGTGCCTCCTTCGTGACATGAATAAAATACCTGCGATAGCGCAGATCGCGAGAACGACCAGAGTCTTATTGTATCGCAGGGCTTTGTATACTCCGCCTTCCCCGGCTGAAGGGAGGGGTAGGGGATCCCAGGGAAGGCCGTTGCTGGCGGCAAGGAGCCTGACGTTCAGCAGATTGATGACGGGCACTCCCCGCGAGGCGAATTCGTAGATGAGGCCACGGTCTGCGCCCGCAGGTATGCGCGGGGGATTCAGAACAAGGCCTTGGGGGAAATCGAGGGTATAGGAAGTGATTCCTGAGTTGGGGCTGGCGCCGCCTATGTTGACGAAGCACCTGATGTCCCTGCCGTCGGATTTTTCATCGAACAGCTCCAGACGCCGCGCGATGCTGGCCTTCAGATCGGGCTCGGCGAAATCGATGAACTCCACCGCGGCTTCCTCTGCGAGCCGGGCGATAATGGCTCTGGCGTCATCGAACATGAGGTTTTCGCCGTGATCCAAATCGGAGCCCGGCGAAACGGCGATGAGGGAGGAGGGGATGAGGGAAGCTTCGGCGAGGATGCCCATCATCTTCGGCGTCGTGAATTCGGGCCGGGTGGCTCCGAAGGTGGATGAACCAAAGGAGGCTATCGTCATCGCTTTGAGTCCCATGGCGCGCGCGGCGCAGAGTGTGGCTATCGTCAGCCCCGGAAAGGAGCCGCTCGCGCCGACGGCGATGAGGTCGCCCTCCGCCAATCCCGCCTCGTGGAAATAGCGTACGAGGAGGGCCGCAAAGTTGGGATTGAGGCTCGTGCGCTTGGCTTCGAGAGCGCCCAGGGTCGTGGTGAGGGCTGTCCATTCGGGGCCGATGAGGCCGGTTGCGTTGGGATCGAGCTCGGCTTCGATGGGGATGTTTTCGGCCAGCAGGGCTTGCTTGAGGAGGGTTTCGGCATCGGCCATCAGCAGGGCGGCGCGAAGCTGGGTATCTTTCAGGGGATAGGCTTCGCTCCTCCTCGTCGCCATGACGAGGGTAAAGCCGAGGCAGGCTGCGGCGAAGGCGGCCAGGAGCCAGCAGCGTCGTGCCATCAGAAAGCGACCAGCATAAGGATGAGCCGCACGAGAACGGCGACGATGATGGTCATGGCTGTGGTTTTGACGATGCCCTGCTTCAGCATATCGTTGGCGATGAGGCCAGGGATGATGTAGCCGACGATGCGGAGATCCCGGCCAATGGGGTCGGCGAGGAAGAAAAGCTGCTCGAAGGCCCATGCGCCTATGAGGCCGAGAAGAACGGCGGCCATAAACCTTCGTCGGCCGAAGATGATCAGGAATCGCTCGAGGAGGCGAACGACGAGCCAGATTAGGAGGGACAGCAGGATCGTCGAGAGGACGCGGAGGGGCTGTTCCAGGAAGAAGGCGAGGTAGCCGGGGGAAACGAGGCCGCCGGCCGAAATCCCGAGGAATTCGCTCGAAAGAAAGCTTAGTACTATGCTGAGGCCTATCGATTCCCGAAGCATCACCCCTCCCTTGTCATGCTGTCGCAGTATTCCACGAGATCCCTGCCCATGCCATGGATGTTGCCCACCCCGAAGAGGATGTACTCGCCCCCGCTGCGCCTTCCCAAAGAAGCGAGGAGGACTTCGCAGTCCATGCTCTTTTCGACGGCAAGCGTCTTTGCCCCGCGCCGGGAGAAAAGCCGGGCCACCTTCTTGGCGTGATCGCCCGTCACGGCCACGAGGCTGATATGTGCAAGGACGGAAGGCAGGCTCAGGAATTCGGCGATCCTGTACTCGCGGTCGGCGCGGTTGTTATAGAGAAGAATGACCGGAAGGCCTGAGGGCAGGGATTCGGCTGCCTTTTCCCAGACGAGTTCGGTGGATCGGCGATCGTTGGCGGCGAATCCGCTGACGACGATCGAGGGGAAGGGGCTGGCTTCGATCCTGTAAATCCTCATCACGCCGATATCGGGTCTGGCCGCCGCCATTCCGCGCAGAGCCGTCGCCCTGTCTATCCCCAGTTCGCCCGAGACCGCGAGCGCCAATGCCAGGTTTTCGGCGAATAGAGGATAGGCGAAACCGGCGAGAGTATCGGCATCGATCAGGGAAGGATCGGCTTCGACAAATCGGTTCGAAAAGCCCTTGAATCGCCTGTCGGCGCTCACGAGAACGCCGTTTCGCGGAATGGAAAGGGCGAGGGCCGCCACCGTGTCCGACTCGGCTGCGCCCATTTCCTCTATATGATCCACCCTCGCGTTGGTGATGACGCTCAAGGAGGGCCTTACAAGCTGGCTCGAAAAGGCTTTCTGCGACTCAGGTCTAACGGCCATGCACTCCACGACGACAGCCTTCGCTCCTCGCGCGACGGCGAGGCGGGTGAAGGCCTTCTGTTCGGTAATCCGGGCTCCATGTTTCCTCGGGACCGGCATTTCCGTCCCGTCCTCGAGGATTATAGAGGCCGCCGAACCCGTCGTCTTGGCGATTGTCCTTACTCCTGCCTCGCGAAGCGCGCCCGCTATCAGGCGGGTCACAGAGGACTTCCCCCTCGTGCCGTTGACGAGTACGCGGATGGGCAGCCTTCGCAGCTTGCGCCGGTGGAGGAAATTTTCGCCCGCGCCCAAGGCGAGGAGGGAAAAAGCGAGGATTAAAACAGTCAGCACGCTTGCTCCAGATCGGGATGGATGAGGGCAGTATAGCCGAACGGATCTGGAAACGCACCTCGTTTTGTGCATAATTACCGAAGGCGGAGGTGCCATGCTCGCAAAAGACTATCTGAAATGGTATGCCCGATCGCCTTTGGGCATTGGCTCGGGTTTCGCAGGTCTCATCGCCATGATAGCGATAGTCTCTGCCGGCGTGCCCGCGGCCATGGGCATTCTCGCTGTGCCGGCCATCGTCGCCTTAGTCGGCCTCACGGCCCTCGTCTCGGGATGGGGGCCCAAATCGGCCATCGCTGCGCTGGATGCCGCAGAGGCGCGCGAGCGGGAAGGGAAGCTGAAGCTGGCCGCCGGCACGAGAGAAAAGCTCGCGCGCCTCCGCCTGGGCGAAGGAGAGGCCGGGGCGGCCCTCAGCCTCGTTGTTCTCGCCTCGGGGGAATATCTGGAAGCCTGCAAAAAAGAAGGCCGGCAGGATCCTCTCGCCGAGGCAGCCCTGAATGAAGCCGTGGACATCGTCAACATTTTTCTGAAGGAAAAGGACGAAGCCGCCACCGAAAAGCGTTTCGGCCTTGACGACAAGGATCCTTTTGCCGACGCCGAGGCCCGCGTCGCCGCCGCCCTGCGTGAAAAAGCCTCGATCCTGAGGGAGCGCCGCATTCAGATCGACGGCGGTTTGAGCGCTCGGGATCGCATGTCCGTCATGGAGGAAATCGAATGAAGCCTTCGCGTTTTAAGGCGGTCTTCGCCGTCGCCGTTTTTTTCGCCTGCTTTGCCTTTATAGGCAATGCCTTTGCCCTGTCCACATCCCTCGATTCGGCCGACATAACCCTGGTTATGAGGACCGACGGGAAGGCCGATGTCTACTACAGCCTTGACTGGCGAGCCTCGGGCGGCGAGATGCACGGATTCTATTTCCAGGGCGAAGCCTTCGATCCCGTATGGGATCCGGCGGGATGCTATGCCGACATCCCCGGAGGGATGCGTCAGCCGCTTTCGATAAGGCCCATGGGTTCCGGCAAATTCGACGTCATTCTTTCCGGGGGCAGGGGTTTTTCGGGCAGAGCCCTCTATTTTCTTCATTACGCGGGCGATTTCGCGGCCTCACAGCTCATCGGAAAAACGACAAGCCCGGAGCTGGGCGAGCTTGTGTATTTCGACTGGGCGCCTGTCGAGTGGGATGCGGCCATGGATTCGCGGACCGTACGCCTCGTCCTTCCCGTAAAAGTCGCCGGAGAGGCGCTTTCGGAGGCTGAAAGGAAGGCCGTCCCCTTGCGCACGGAATCATCGGTCAACGCCGAAAACAAGATCGATTACTATGGATCCAAGGGCGAGGACGGTACCTGGTGGCTCACGATCCGATTCTTTCAGGAGAAGCCTGGAGCCCGCCAAACCCAGAGATTACGGCTCTACTTTCCCTCAGGCTATCTGCCGATGACGGCGAGGCTTGAGGCAGGGGGGCAGGGCGCGGCCGCGGCGCCCGGGGCAGGGAGCGGAACGGATGGGGGCGGGAGCGGATGGCGCCGCGGCTTCAAGCTTGCCTCGAATCCTCTCGTAGCCCTGCCGGCCATAGCCTTTCTCATCGCCTTGGCCCTCTACCTCTATATTCTCAACCTGCGGCGATACGGCAAGCGAGCCGCCCTCCTCAAGGGCATTGCCTGGGCCGGAGATTCCTGGGTTCCTCCCAAGCTCTTCACGGGGACCTATCAGGTGGAAGGCAAGATCGCCAAAGACCTCCATCCCGCGGAAGTGGCCCTCCTTTTCGAGCTTCCCCTCGCGAGAGTGGCCGCTCTCATGCTTGAAGGCCTGCGGGCCCAAGGCATGATCGATGTGGTGGACGAGGATCCCCTTCGCATTGTCATCGCGAGCGCGAACAAGGCCCGCGATGCGCTGGAGGAAGCTTTTCTGGCCTGCTTCGATGCCGATGGCAGGGCTCTTTCCGGCCTCATGACGGATTTCTTCGAAACGATGATCCGCGGTCTGCAGGAGAAGATTTGGGACTGCGACATGGAAGCGACGAAGACCTATTATCGCGCGATCCTGGCCGAGGCGGAGATGATGGAGTCGGAGAAAAGCGCGAATGAGGAATGGCGGGCCCGAAACCGATACTGGCATTACTGGCACGGTTACTGCTACGTCCACGCCTATCCCGCGCGCTATGCCCACATGGGGCTGCCCGAGGCTCTCTCGACGGGGTATGGCGAGTTCATGCGCTCATCGGCCTGCTTCTCGGGCTGCTTCGCGCCTGCCGGCCAGGGCGGAGAGGCTGGAAGCTGCTACGCTGCCTGCCACAACGCCTGCCACGATGCCTGTCATTCGGCCTGCCATTCAGCCTGTCACTCCGCCTGCCATTCGGCTTGCCACTCGGCCTGCGTGTCGGGGGGCGGCCATTGATCGGCATCCGTTCGAAACAGCATGCCCCATCGCCCGATCTGGGATGGCTGCCTGACTTCTGGAAGTCGGTGCGCGATTACGTCTTCGCGAGGGAGGAGGATGTTGTCGTCATCCTCCCGCCCAACCTGGTCTACAAGACCAATGCGACGGGGATAGCAATCCTCACGCTGCTCAATTCGCCTGGCGGCTTCGACGCGCTGAAAAGGCTCGATCCCGGGAAGCTGAAGGATGTGACGGCCTTCCTCTCCGATATCAGGGACATCTGCGAAGGCCGCCCTGTGACGACGGGTCAGGTGCCCTATGGTTTCGATTTCACGAGGCTGCCCATCCTGGGCGAGATAGCCGTCACCTACCGCTGCAACAACCGCTGTCTTTTCTGTTATGCCGGCTGCGGCGGCGGGTCCTGTGGCGGTTCCGGCGGCGCAGGCGGCCGCGCCAGGCTCCTGCAGAACCGCGAAACCGACACGGCGGGCTTGAAGCGCATCATCGATATTTTCAAGGAAAAGGCGAAGATTCCCTTTTTCTCCTTCACGGGGGGTGAGCCCCTCCTGAGGGAGGACCTGGAGGAACTCATAGCCTACGCGGGCGAAAAGAAGCTCCGCGTCAACCTGATAACGAACGGCACCCTCGTGACGAAGGATCGCGCCCTGGCCCTCTACCGCGCCGGCCTGCGCACAGCCCAGGTGAGCCTGGAGAGCCCCGATGCGGCGATCCACGACAGGCTCTGCGGAGCCCCAGGCTCCCACGCGCGGACGCTGGCCGGCATCGAGGCTCTGCGCAACGCGGGCATCCGCGTCCAGACGAATTCGACCCTCACCCGGCCCAACAGGGAGAGCCTTCTTTTAATGCCCGCTTTCCTCAAGAGCATCGGGGTCGAACGCTTTTCGATGAACCTGTACATCCCCTCCGTCGACGCCGAAACCGCCCCCGAACTCTTCGTCTCCTATTCCGAAACGGGGACCTTCGTGGATGAAGTGCGCAGGAAGGCGAACCTGGAAGGGCTCACGTTTTTCTGGTACTCGCCGACGCCCCTCTGCATCTACAATCCGATCGCCCGCGGCCTGGGGAACAAGAGCTGCGCCGCCGCCGATGGCCTCCTGAGCGTCGATCCCGAGGGCAACATCCTGCCCTGTTCTTCCTACCCCGAATCGCTGGGAAATATTCTCCTCGAGGATTTTTCAAAACTCTGGTTTTCGGAGCGAGCGTCGTACTTCAAGAACAAGCGTTACGCGCCTCAATCCTGCGAGGGCTGCGATTCGTTCAACGCCTGCCAGGCCGCCTGTCCCCTCTATTGGGACTACGCGGGCTATGGCGAGCTCGACAAAGCGAGGTAAAGCTATGGATCATGAATTTTCAGCGCTAAAACTGAGCACTCCGGCGAGGCTGGTTCTCGCTGCCGGACTTTTCGCGCTGGGAGCCCTCCTTCAGCTGCTCACGGGATGGGGTCTTGTTCCCGGCTTTGTCGCCATCGTTCTCGGCTATATCCCCCTCCTCCTGAAGCCGATCACGAACAAGCCCGCCGACCAGGGACTCGAGGAGTGGCGCGCCGTCTCGATGGCCGAGGTGGACAAACTGGCCGACACCCTGCGGGAGTCCAAGGCAGCCTTCGGCAGATCGGCAGGGGGAAGTGCCCTCATGGCCATGATCTTCGCCGCCGTGGCGGTGTTCGCCGCCCTTTTCATCGCCGTCAACCCCTCCGTCTCCCTCATCATCGCCGACGGCCTCCTTTTCGCCGTACCCGCCATGTTTTTTGGCAGAGTCAAGGCTTTTGTCCCCAAGATACTGGCCCTCAAGATGCCCTGCTTTCAGGCGGTCTTCGCCGAAAAAACCCCGGAATCCATCGTGGTGACGCCCTATCTGCGCTTCGACAAGGATGAAAAGGGCGGCGATGTGCCCGAGGATATACGCCTCATGGTGGAGCCGAAGCGCAAGAGCGAGGATTTCGTGGGCATCCAGATGCAGGCCGCCATCAACAAGGGGCCGAGCGCCGAGCTGCCCTATCTCTACGCCGTCATCCTGACGAAGGGGAAGGGTGAGAGCTACCGAAGATTCAGGGGGCTGTCGATCGACGGCTATGAGGTGGAGGCTGGCGGGGATGATGCCTACGGAAGCATCGTCGTTCGGCAGTCCACCTCGGGCACGGGCTACGCGACAAAGCCTTCCGACTGCGCGAGGCTCTATGGTCTGGTCTGCGATATCCTCGCGAGCCACCAGGGCTGAGGCTCAAGCCCGCCTAAAGCCTCGCGCCTCGCCTGGAAAAACCAGGCCTTGCCCTGCCGAAACTTTCTTTCCGAAAGCCCGCTCGAGTCGAACAACCTGTAGTCGCCCGGCTCGAGGCTGATAGCCTTGGCCTCGGGCGGTATGAGTTCGATACGTATTCCCTCGGGTATGGTGTTCTTCAGGTTTATGTAGACGGGCTTCGTCCACTGCCCATCATCGAAGCGCGAAAAAAGCTCATCGATATCCAATGGATCGCCGAGGCTGTCGAGAAGGGGAGGGGTTGCCTCAAGGCTCCCCGCGAAGAGATGGGGCTGCTCGCAGGAGCTCACGGCCGACATGTCCATGCCTTCGCGGCCGAAGAAGAAGCCCGTATCGTATTCCCTGTGGCTTATGGCATCGAGGTCGCCGCGGAAGGGATTCGCCCCGCCTGAGTGGTCGAGAGCCCAGCGGTAGGCGCGGGTGACAAGGGCCACGTAATAGAGGCTTTTCATCCTCCCTTCCAGCTTTATGGAGTCGACCCCCGCCTCTTTCAGTTCGGCGAGATGATCGATCATGCAGAGGTCGCGGGAAGACATGAGGAGGGAATAGCCGCCATGGCTTGTTTCGCCTGTTTCGACGGGCAGGAGCTGACCCGGCCTTTTCTCCTCCTCCAGATAGAGCCTGTAGTGCCAGCGGCAGGAATGGGTGCAGTCGCCCTTGTTGGCCGATCTTCCCGTCATCCAGGAGGAGATAAAGCAGCGGCCCGAGTATGCCATGCACATCGCCCCGTGGGCGAAGACTTCCACCTCGAGGCCGGGCACCCTGTCCTTGATGGCCTTGACGGCGTCCAGGCTGAGCTCGCGGGCGGGCACGATGCGGCTGAAGCCCATGTCATGGCAGGCTTTGGCTGCCCGCCAGTTCGTGCAGTTCGCCTGGGTGCTCAGGTGGAATTCCCTTTCGGGGAAGGCTTTGCGCAGGATTTCATAGGCGCCAAGGTCGCTCACGAGGAAGCCGTCGAAAGGGTATTCCTCAATCCGCGGGAGCTCGCGCTCGAGGGCGGAAAGATCGTCGTCGTGAAAAAAGATGTTGGCCGTGCAGTAGAGCTTCCTGGGCTTGCCGGGCAGGCTAAAATCCTCCTTGATCGCCCTTATTTTTCCCGGGGCCGATTCGTCCTTGTCGTCGATGTTCTCGGCCTGGGCACGGAGGCTGAAGGCGGGAAGGCCTATGTAGGCCGCGTCGGCGCCGTAACGATAGGCATACTTGAGTTTTTCGATGCTGCCCGCGGGCGAGAGTAATTCCATGGAAGCATTATCATAGCCTGAGCCCCGCTTTGTCCAGGATGCGCGGCAAACGGAAACAGGCTACAATGGAGCCATGAAATACTCCGAAATTGGGCTCAAGGCAGCCTATCAGCTGCAGAACGCCGGCGGCCTCACCCTCGTCTGCACCAAGGGTCCCGAAGGGCGATACGACTGTGCTCCCGTGGCCTGGTGCTGCCCCCTGGACTACGATCCCGTCTCGCGGTTTCTCTGCGTCCTCGACACGGGCCACAAGACCTTCAAGGATCTCGAAGCCTCGAAGGAATTCGCCATAGCCCTGCCCACGGCCGCGCAGAGAGAACTCATCACGAACTGCGGCTCTGTCTCCGGCTTCGATGTCGACAAGTTCAAGGAATTCGGCATCGCCTCCTTCGCAGGCAAGCGCCTGGATCTGCGGATCCCCACAGGGGTCGCGGGCTGGGTCGAGTGCAGGGTTTCCGGCATCATCGTCCAGGGAACCTCGGGCATCGTCATGGGCGACGCCCTCCACGCCGAGGCCCTGAAGGAGGCCTGGCGCGAGCGATTCCATCACGTGAGCGAAGGAGTCGGCTTCAGTCCTGGCGCCCCGCTCCCGCCGGCTTGACTCCGGGCGGGTTAAGACAGCATTATTCACGCATACGCTTGGACGCTATTGTCGCCGAGACGTGAGGTGAACATGGGGAAGCCCCTGCCTTTGATACAGCTCGATTCCGTATCCTTTACCTACCCTGACGCCTCCACGCTCGCCTTGCGGGACCTGTCAATCTCCATCGGAAAAGGCGAATACATCGCGATCATCGGGAGCAACGGCTCGGGGAAAAGCACCCTGGTGAGGCTCTTCAATGGCCTGCGAGAGCCTGGTTCCGGCACGGTGCGTGTCAAGGACCTCGATCCTTCGCTCCCAGCCTCCATGTTCGCCGTGCGCTCGGCTGTCGCCCTCGTGTTTCAATCCCCCGTCGACCAGATAGTCTCCAGCGTCGTGGAGGAGGATGTGGCCTTCGGCCCCTCCAATCTGGGCCTTTCCGGCGCGGCGATCGAGGCGCGCGTAGCCTCGGCCCTGAACAGGGTCGGCCTGTCCGACCTGCGGAAAAGGCCGACGCGCTCGCTTTCGGGAGGCCAGCAGCAGAAGCTGGCCATAGCCGGAGCCCTGGCGATGGAGCCCGAATGTCTCGTCTTCGACGAGGCGACGTCCATGCTCGATCCCCTCACCAAGGCTGAAGTTCTCGAGCTCATGGATGAATTGACGAGGCGCGGGATGACCGTCGTCCATGTGACGCACGACATGGATGACGCCGCCCGGGCGGGCAGGCTTCTCGCCCTCGATGCTGGTAGGCTCGCCTTCGATGGGCGGCCTGAGGATTTTTTCCTGCCCGCGCAGGAGGGAAGGCCTGCTCGGGCGCTCGGCATGGGCTTCGGACTTCCCAGGACCCTGAAAGCGGCAGAGGCATTCGGCCTGAGCGTCGAGTTCGGCGACAGCCCCGGAAAAGTGGCCGAGCTGATAGCCTCATCGCGGAAACCTGGACAATCGCGCAGGCCGGAGAGCGCCAGTCGGGGGTCCGAGGGGCCGGTTTCGGTTTTTTCCTTCAGGAAAGCCTCTTTTTCCTACCTCCGCGGCAGGTCGGGCGAGGTGAGGGCTCTGGACGATATCTCCATGGAAATCCCCGAGGGCAGGCTTGTCGCCTTTGTCGGAAGGACGGGTTCGGGCAAGTCCACGGCCCTTCAGCTCCTCAATTCCCTCATCCAGCCTTCGCCCGGATCCGTCGTCAGTTTCGGGCAGGATACAGCCTCTACGACCCTCGACGCCCGAGGCTTGAGGCTGAGGGCTCCCCTCTCCATACAGCGTCCCGAGTCGGCCCTCTTCGAGCTTTACGCTGCCGACGATGTGGCCTTCGGACCAAAAAACATGGGTTTAGCCGGAAAGGAACTCGCCGGTAGGGTGAAGACCTGGATGGACGCTTCGGGCATTCCCTACGCATCGTTCCGCGACCGCATGACGCGCAGCCTTTCGGGAGGCGAGAAGCGCAAACTGGCCCTGGCGGGCGTGCTGGCCTTGGAATCCGAAGCCATCCTTCTCGACGAACCTTCGGCCGCCCTCGATCCCGCCTCCCAGGCCGCCGTTTTCACGCTGGTTGCCGATCTCGCTGGCCGAGGCAGAACCGTTGCCTTCGCCACCCATTCGATGGAGGAAGCAGCCCGGGCCGATCTCGTCGCCGTCTTTTTCGAAGGCAGGCTGGCGGATTTCGGCAGGCCCTGGGAGATATTCCACGACCGCTATGATCCCGGCTGGGGAATCGCGCGGCCATACGCTGTCGAACTCGTCCTGGAGCTCCGTTCGCGGGGCATCGCCGTCGCGGGAGAGCCCCTCAACCTCGATGCCCTGCGCGAAGCGCTGGGGGACATGGCATGAAAAACCTCGAATTCTTCGGGAATATCGGGATTGGCCAGTATATCGATTCGGGCTCCTGGTTCCACAGCCTCCGCCCCTCGACTAAATACGGCATTCTTCTCGCCCTCTCTATCGTGGCTATCGCGACGCCGACTCTTGCAGGAGTTGCCATAATCCTCGCGGCCGCGATGGGGCTGGCCGTCGTCTCCCTTATTCCCATCGCTTTTCTTGCAGGCTCCCTGAAGCCTATTTTCCCCGTCCTCATCCTCACCGCGGCCCTCCAGTTCCTCTTCCGCTGGCCCGGGGACCTGTCCAGGGAGCTCCTCGCCTTCGGCCCCTTCGCCTTTACGCTCCGTGAACTCTGGCTTGTCGCCCTTATTCTGCTTCGCTCCTCCGCGATGATGATCATCGTGGGCTGGTTCACCTCGGTGACGACGGAGGCCGACGCCGCGCGAGGCATCGAGGACCTCCTTCGCCCCCTGAGCGGCCACGTTCTCTTCGTCCACCGCCTTTCCCTCGCCGCCGCCACGGCCATCCGCTTCGTGCCCATTGTGGCGGGCGAACTCGAGGCTATCGTGAAGGCTCAGGCTTCGAGGGGAGCCGACTTCGGTTCAGGGAAAAAGGGCATCATCGCCAAGGCGAAGGCCTACGCTCCCCTTTTCGTGCCGGTGACCATACGGGCCCTGGAGAGGGCCGAACTCCTGGCAGAGGCTATGGAGTCGCGATGCTACACGGGGGAGGGCAGGACGCTTCCCCCGAGAAGGCCGGCTTTAAAAGGCGAAACCGCGGCTTTGGCCGCCGCCGCCATTTTTTCGATCCTTGTCCTGATCACGGACACTATCTATATCAAAGCCTGGATTCGACCTTTTTAGGCGGATACCGGGCGGGAGGACGCAATGTCTGAAACGAAACGCAATACCAAGGGTTCATCATCCATGATCCGCGCGACCATCGTGACGGGAGCACTGAGCGCCGTCTCGATAGCCCTCTTCCTCACCCCCTTCGGCTACATTCCCTGGCTGGCGGGAGCATCCCTCACCGTCATGCATGTGCCCGCCATCCTGGGCGCCGTGCTGGAAGGCCCCATCGCAGGCGCCATCATCGGCGGCATCTTCGGCGTAACGAGCGTCATCAAGGCGGCGACGGCTCCGCAGGGGCCGATCGACGTCTTCTTCACGAATCCCATCGTATCGGTGCTGCCGCGCATCGTCGTCGGCCTCGTCGCCTGGGGCGTCTTCAGGCTGCTGGGAAGGAAAAAAGCCGCTATGGGCGCCGCCGCGGCCGCCATCGCCGCGTCCCTCGCCAATTCCCTTCTCGTTCTGGGCTCCCTCGTCCTCCTCGGGGCTCTGCCCCTCGCCGCGGCGGCCTCCGTATTCGCCGCCAACAGCATCGTCGAGGCTATCCTCGCCGCCATACTCACCGCCAGCGTCGTCGCCGCCTGGAAGGGCATCGGATCGAAGAGCGGCAGAGCAAGGCTCGCCGAAGACGAGGAAAAATAAGATGCTTCTCGCGATCGACATTCGAAACAAGGTCCTCAGGTTTGGGCTCAAGGAAGGCGCGGCCTGGAAAAAGATCTGGAGCTTCGGCGCTCTCCCGGGGCGCACTGCCGACGAGTACGCTCTCCTCATGGGGCAGTTTCTGGCCGAGGCTCAGGCGGCTGACCCCCTCGCCGTGGATTCTGTCTGGATATCGAGTGTGGTGCCATCGCTGACCCCCCTCCTCGCCGCCTCGGTGAAGACGCTTCTGGGCCTCGATGCGCACATTATCGGCCCCGGAGTGAAAACCGGCCTCAAGATTCGCACCGATATGCCCTCGGAAGTGGGCAGCGACCTCGTCTGCGCCGCCGCCGCCGGCAGGGAGCTCACGCGATCGGCCTTTATTGTGGCGGACTTTGGCATCGCCCTCACCTTTTCCGCCATCAACCAGGCGGGTGAATTTCTCGGCGCCGCCATCGTTCCGGGACCTGAGGCCTGCGCAGAAACCTTGAGGCTTCAGGCGGTCCAGATCCCCGAGGTGAAGCTGGAGTTCCCGAGCCGCGCCATCGGCCGATCGACGGGAGAATCGGTGCGCGCCGGAATCCTCATCGGCTACGAAGGCCTCATCCTCCACCTCATCGAGACGATGGAGGAGGAGCTGCGGCAAAAGGGCGCCGATGCGATCCAGCTCTTCGGCACGGGGGACGCGGTCGGACTGGAATTCCTCACCCGGCTCGGCCGAGGCAGCTTCCTTCCGAACCTCGTCCTCGACGGAATCGCCGCTATCGCGAGCAAGGCAGGATCGGCGTCCTGAGCCTTCCAGGCCGCGCCGATTCGCGTTTGCGCCCTGTACCCGACAGCCCCGTTGTGATACTATTATCCCGTGGCAGATTCCAGAAAAACAAGCAAACCGGTCTATGACGAATCGAAGATAAAGACACTGTCGTCGCTCGAGCACATACGCCTGAGGACGGGCATGTATATCGGCCGCCTCGGCGACGGATCCAACCCCGACGACGGCATTTACATCCTCATCAAGGAAGTGATCGACAACTCCGTGGACGAGTTCATCATGGGCTCAGGCAGCCGCATCGTCGCCCAGGTGTCCGACGAGAAGATCCGAATCCGCGACTACGGACGGGGCATCCCCCTCGGAAAGGTGATCGACTGCGTGTCCATCATCAACACGGGAGCCAAGTACAACGACGACGTCTTCCAGTTCTCCGTAGGCTTGAACGGCGTGGGCACCAAGGCCGTCAACGCCCTCTCGAAGAATTTCCGCGTCGTGTCCTACCGCGACGGGCGCCTCTTCGAAGCCACCTTCGAGCGCGGGGTACTCACAGGCTCGCGAGAGGACTCGGCCGGCCGCGAGAAGAACGGCCTCCTCGTGGAGTTCACGCCCGACCCCGAGATATTCCCCGAATATTCCTTCAACATGGAGTTCCTCGAAAAGCGGATGTGGAGCTATGCCTGCCTCAACTCGGGCCTCACCCTCGTCCTCAACGGCAAGGAATTCAAGGCCGACAAGGGCCTTTTCGACCTCCTCGGCTCCGAAGTGGGCGCCTCTGCCCTCTACGACATCGGCTGGTATGTGGGCGACAAGATCGAATTCTCCTTCACCCATACGAACAACTACGGCGAGGAGCACTTTTCCTTCGTCAACGGCCAGTACACCTCCGACGGCGGAACCCATCTCTCCGCCTTCCGCGAAGGCCTCCTCAAGGCTATCAACGAGTTCTACCAGGCTTCATGGAAGGGCGAGGACATCCGCGAGGGCGTGGCGGCGGCCGTGTCGGTGAAGCTCAAGAATCCCCTCTTCGAAAGCCAGACCAAGAACAAGCTCGGCAACGCCGAAATTCGCCCCTGGATCC
>CAYXUF010000028.1:0-32616 GCA_964468155.1 uncultured Treponemataceae bacterium | reverse complement strand
AGGCTTCGTCGCGACCGAGGATGACGGGTTCGGTGTCGTCCAGGGCGCGGCGGGCGTTGATGCCGGCCATGAGTCCCTGGGCGGCTGCCTCCTCGTAGCCCGATGTGCCGTTGGTCTGGCCGGCGATAAAGAGGCCAGCCAGAAGCTGGGATTCGAGGGAGGCATAGAGGGCGGAGGGAGCGAGGTAGTCGTATTCAACGGCATAGGCTGGCCTGACGATTTCAGCATTTTCGAACCCTGGAAGACTTCTGTAGAAAGCCAGCTGAACATCCTCGGGCAATGAGCTGGAAAGGCCATTCAGGTACACTTCGTCGGTATATTCGCCTTCGGGTTCTATAAAAACCTGGTGACGTTCGCGGTCGGGAAAGCGCACGACCTTGTCCTCTATGGAAGGGCAGTAACGCGGCCCCTTGCCGGTTATGACGCCCGAGTAGAGCGGGGAGCGGTCCAGGCCTGCCCTGATGGCCTCATGGGTGGAGGCATTCGTCCAGACAATGTGGCAGGGCAGGTCGGGGCGCCCGTAGTCGATTTCCTGAAAGGAAAAAAATGAGAGGGCGGGATCGCCATGCTGGATTTCCAGCCTTGAAAAATCGATGCTGGAAGCCTTGATGCGCGCAGGCGTGCCGGTCTTCATACGCCCTACAGGAAACCCTTTGGCGCGAAGGGCCTTGCCCAAACCAACTGCGGCCGGCTCGCCCAGCCTGCCGCCCGAACCCCTCCACTGCCCTATGAAAAGCTCGGCTTCCATGAAGGTTCCCGTCGTGAGAACGACAACCTTCGCCCCGATGCGGCTGCCGCGTTCGGTCAGTACGCCTTCGATGTTTTTTCCTGATTGGTCGGTGAGGAGATCGACGACCGTATCCATCATGATGGAGAGGCCGGGCTGGGTTTCGAGAGCCTTGCGGGCAAGGCCGGCATAGAGGGCCTTGTCGGATTGGGCGCGGGGAGCCTGGACAGCCGGACCGCGCGATTGATTGAGCATGCGCACCTGCAGGGCAGAGGCATCGGCGAGGATGCCCATCTGGCCACCGAGGGCATCGATTTCGCGCACGAGGTTGCCCTTGGCGAGGCCGCCGATAGCCGGATTGCAGGACATTCTTCCGATGGAATCCGGATTCTGCGTGATGAGGAGGGTCTGGGTGCCCAGGCGCGATAGGGCGAGGGCGGCCTCGATCCCCGCGTGTCCTCCGCCTATGACGATGGCTTCGAAATCGCTCACTGCTTTCCCTCACTTTCCCAGACAGAAAGAGCCGAAAATCCTGTTGAAGACTTCCTCGCCTGCGATTTCCCCCGTTATCTCGCCGAGGAAATCGGCGGCTTCCCGAATGTCGAGGGAGACGGCATCGAGGGTTGCGCCCGATTCAGCTCCCGCCCGGGCTCTGCGTACCGATCCGAGACAGAGATCCAGAAGGGCTTTCTGTCGGGCGCTGGCCACGCGCACGGCCTCTTCCTTCCTTCCTGCCTCTTCCTTCCTTGCAGGCTCGCCATCCACAGCCGAGGAAGCCCGCAGAATTCGGGTTATAGCCGCTTCGAGGGCATCGAGATGCAAGCCCTTTTTGGCGCTCAGGCCAAGCCACCCCGGGGGGATGGGCTTGCAGTCGGCTGCGTCGATCTTGTTCCACAGCCTGAGGGCCTGGGGATGTCGTGTGAGGAAATCTTCGTCCTCGGCTCCCAGTCCCAGCCTTCCATCCACAAGATAGACGACGATATCGGCCTTGCCGCTCATATCCAGGCTTCGCCTGACGCCTTCGGCTTCGATCTCCGCCTCGGCCTTGCGCAGCCCGGCGGTATCGACGAGGCGCAGGGCATAGCCAGCGATTTCTATCCATGATTCAAGCCAGTCGCGCGTCGTTCCCGGCTCGGGGCTGACGATAGCCCTCTCTTCCCTGACGATGAGATTGAAGAGGCTGGATTTGCCCGCGTTGGGCCGCCCCGCCACGACGACGAGGGCGCCTTCAGCCCTGAGCCTGCCGCCGACAAAGCTGCCCAAAAGCCTGACAAGCCGGGACTCGCAGGACACAAGACGGCTTAGCCAGGGATTGCCTCTGTCCACAGCCGCTTCGGAGCCTTCCCCATCGGGACCTTTTTCATCGGGACCTTCTTCGGCGGGGTAATCGAGGCGGGCTTCAATTTCCGCAAGAAGGTCGAGCATGGCATCGCGGAGGGCGGAAAACTCGGCGGACAAGGCGCCGCCGAGGCGGAGAAGTGCATCTTCACGTGCCGATTCGCAGTGGGCTCCGGATAGTTCGTTGATCGCTTCGGCCTGTACGAGGTCGGCCTTTCCATTGATAAAGGCACGAAAGCTGAATTCGCCGGGCAGGGCTGGCGAAAATCCGACTGCTTCGAGTGCGGCAAGGGCGCGACGCGTAACGGCCGTCGATCCATGGCAGGAAAACTCAACGGAATCTTCGCCCGTGAAGGAACGAGGTCCCCTGTACACCGCCGCCACCACTTCGTCGATACGCTCGCCCGATGAGGGGTCGACGATATAGCCATGGACCATGGTGTAGCCTTGCGCATCGAGAAGGGCTTGCCGCGGGGAAAAACAGCCGGAACAGAGGCTGACAGCCCCTGCTCCGGAGGTTCGGATGACAGCCAGGGCCGAGCGCCCGGGCTGCGTGGCGAGGGCTGCCACAGGGCGCCCCGCGTCTAGGTATGTTCTTGCCATAGGAAAAAAGAACGATAGCGAGAAAGCGTCCACACATCAAGCCCGCCGCGCTGCCCCCCTACATCGACTTCCAGTAGCGGTAGTACTTTTTTTCAACCTCATCGAGGCTCAGGAGGGGATAGTACTTGTATTTCCCCCCACCCGCGAACATGAATCCCCCCTTGAGGAGCTTGTAGGAAATTCTGTCGATGGGACAGTCAAGAGCGAGCCCCTTCACCAGCTTGCCTGGTGTTGTGCGGATCTCTTCGATGGCGCTCCAGAGTCTGGCTGAATGGATGCCGGGCACGTGGCAACGGAGCAGGGGATTCTCCTCGTACGCACGCAGAAACTCATCGGTGCCGAAATCGAGCCGCGAGAAAAAAAGATGGGGTGCTCCCTTGGCATTGTGCGGATCGGTGACATAACGGCCGAATTCCAGAAAATCGTGTTTTGTAACAACCATAAATTTGACCGGGTTGATCTCGAGCATGATGCGGAATTCTTCGGCTTCATTCTCGGGCAAAAATCCGGCGCTTTCGAGCTCGAGGTAATCGCCGGTCTGATTGCAGAGGTAAAGCTTGCCCAGGGCATCGAAATCCATATGCTCGAGGACGCGATAGCTCTTGATGAATTTCGTGGCTTTGAGCCTGCCGTCCTCGTGGGGAACCAAGTCGGCATAGGCGCCCTCGATGTCGAAATAGTCATTTCTGAATCCCTGGTCCACTTCGGCGAACATCAGCCTTCCCTCAAAAAAACGCGTGGAACCCTGGACATAATGACGGATAAAAGGCTCGGGCGCCAACTGGGACGCGATGAGGGAGTGATTGGGATGCAGTATGAGATACAGATGTCTCTGGCCGATCATGCCCACCTCCTTCGCCAGTATAGGGTCGCTTTTCACAACCGGCAAGGAAAAGAAAACCGGCAGACATTTTTTCATTATTTTGCATAATTATTCATCAGCCCGGTTGACAGTTTTTGGCAATTATATTTTCATAGTCTTATTCCACCATGGGAGGAGCACATGAAACGCTCTTATCCAGTCTACCTTCCCATCCTTCTCTCCTTCGGGTCCGAAATGCCAGCGCCGCGTTTCTACCCCGTTCGTAGGTAAGGCGTCGACCGCCACCTTCCACAACAACAAACATTACGAGCCAGCCCCCCCTTTAGGGAGGGCGACTATCCATAGCGAAAAGCCTGAGGGGGATTTTATCTTCCGCGGCGTTCGCTGTATCCAGGAGGATGCGGATGATCCAGACGGGCATTCTTGGAGCCTCCGGCTATGCCGGGGCTGAATTGACCAGAATCCTGCTGAGCCACCCGGAGCCGAAGCTGCTCCATCTCTCATCGGTCAGCTTCGAAGGCCAGAGCCTCGATTCAATATATCCCTCCTTCCGCGCTCCGGGCGATTGGGGCAGGCCTGCCCCAGGCTTGATCCTCGAGGACGCCGACGCCGTGACAGAGGCATCCGATGTCCTCTTCTCCTGCCTGCCCCATGGACATGCCGAGGCCGCGGCCGAACGCTGCCTCGCGAAGGGCGGGCTTTTCATCGACATTTCGGCCGACTTCCGCTTCGGCGACGATGAAGCCACCTACAGGGCCTGGTATGGCAAAAGCTACGCCCAGCCCGCCCTCCACGCCGCTGCCGTGTACGGCCTGCCCGAACTCAACAGGGAGGCGATCAGGAAGGCGCGCATAATCGGCAATCCCGGCTGCTATCCCACCTCGGCGGAAATCGGCCTCTACCCTGCCCTCAAGGCCGGGATTGCCGATCCTGAAAGCATCGTCATCGATTCGGCATCGGGCCTTACAGGCGCCGGCCGCGAGCCGGCCCAGTCCAGCCATTACGCGGATTGCGCCGACGCGATCTCGCCCTACAAGGTTGGCGGGCACAGGCACCAGCCCGAGATCGACCGCTACCTCTCCATCATGGCGGGGGAATCCATATCCTCAGTCTTCACGCCTCATCTGGCGCCGATGAACCGCGGCATCGTCAGCACGATCTATTTCAGATTGGAAAAAACCATGGATGTGAAGGCACTCCATGCTCTCTACGCTTCTTTCTACGAAAAGGAGCCCTTCGTGCGAGTCCTCCCCCAAGGATCGACAGCGAGCAGCAGGAACGTGAAGTACTCGAATTTCTGCGATATTTCCGTCCACCTCTCGTCCAACGGGAAAACGGGAATCGTCGTCTCCACGATCGACAATATGGTGAAGGGCGCGGCAGGACAGGCCGTGCAGAACATGAATCTGGCCCTCGGCCTCGATGAGACCGCGGGTCTTGCGATGGTTCCCCCGGCGTTCTAGGGACGCCGAAGCGAATTCGACCAAGCCGCCGCGCCAACGCGCGGCATGAAAAGAGGATTATGATGATACAGATTCGAGGCGGAGTAACCGCTGCAAAAGGTTTTACGGCTTCAGGCATCCACGTGGGCATACGCAAGAACAAGGAGAAAAAGGACCTGGCATTGGTATGGTCCGAAAAGCCCTGCAGCGCCGCGGCCGCCTATACGACGAACCAGGTAAAGGGCCAGCCCCTCCTCGTCACGATGGAACATCTCGCCGACGGCAGGGCCCAGGCCATCATCGTCAACTCAGGCAACGCCAACACCTGCACGGGCGAAGCGGGCATTGCGGCGGCGCGGCGCATGGCAGCCCTTGTCGCCGAACGCCTCCCCATCCCCGCCACCGATGTCGTGGTGGCTTCCACAGGCGTCATCGGCCAGCAGTTGGACGTGAGCGTCATCGAGGCGGGCATGGAACAGCTCGTGGCGGGGCTGTCCAAGACAGGCAACATCGACGCCCGCGAAGCCATCATGACCACCGATACCGTGAAGAAGGAAATAGCCGTGCAGTTCGAGATAGGCGAGCACACGGTGACGATAGGCGCCATGGCCAAGGGTTCGGGCATGATCCATCCCAACATGGCCACGATGCTCTCCTTCGTCACCACCGACTGCGCCATCAGTCCGGCCATGCTCCAGAAGGCCATCTCCGCTTCGGTGACGAAGACCTACAACCGCGTCAGCGTCGATGGGGACACCTCGACCAACGACATGGTCGTCGTTCTCGCCAACGGCATGGCCGGCAACTCCTACATCGAATCGGAAGGCGCCGACTACAGGGCTTTCTACGAAGGCCTCAACTGGCTCAACACCCAGCTCGCGCGCATGATAGCCCGTGATGGCGAGGGTGCCACCAAGCTCATCGAATGTACGGTCGAGAGCGCGGCCGACGAAGCCAAGGCCGAGGAACTCGCCAAGGGCGTCATCTGCTCCAGCCTCGTCAAGACGGCCATCTTCGGGGCGGACGCCAACTGGGGAAGGATACTCTGCGCCCTCGGCTATACGCGCAAGGACTTCGACCCCAACAAGGTGGATATCGCCTTCGAGAGTGCCTCGGGCTACATAGAGGTATGCAAGAACGGCGTTCCCCTCCCCTTCAGCGAAGAGAAGGCGAAGAAAATCCTGAGTTACCAGGAAGTGACGATCTACGTCACGATGAACGAAGGCGATGCCCAGGCCACAGCCTGGGGTTGCGACCTCACCTACGAATATGTGAGGATCAACGGGGACTACCGGACCTGATCAGGAGGAAACGATGATCGCTGACAATGTAAGGGCCGACATTCTCATACAGGCTATGCCCTATTTCAAATCCTTCGCGGGCAAGATCGTCGTCGTCAAATACGGCGGCGCCGCGATGATCAACGAGGGAGTGCGCGCGGCCGTGCTCCAGGACCTGATCATGATGCAGCAGGTGGGCATAAAGCCCGTCCTCGTCCACGGAGGCGGGCCGGAAATCGACCGAATGCTGAAAAAGCTGGGCAAGGAGCGCGTCTTCGTCGACGGACTGCGCTATACGGACGACGAAACCATGGAAGTCGTGCAGATGGTGCTCTCCGGCAAGGTGAACAAGGACCTCGTGGCCCACATTGAGCGCCAGGGCGGGTCGGCGATGGGCATCTGCGGCGGCGACGGAGGGCTTTTCCGCGCCGAGCGGCTGCAGAAAAACGGCAAGGATCTCGGCATGGTGGGCGAGATTTCCTCCGTTCAGCCCGACATCGTCCGGCATGCGCTTGACGCAGGCTACATCCCCGTCGTGTCCACGATAGCGCTCAGGCCCAACGACGAGACGGGCTACTACAACATCAACGCCGACACTGCCGCCGCCGAGCTGGCGGGCGCCCTCGGCGCCGAAAAACTCATCCTCCTCACCGACGTACCCGGGCTTCTGAAAGACGTCGCCGACATGGCTACCCTCATCTCCGTGCTCAAGCGCGAGGACGTCCCTGCCCTCATCAATCAGGGAATCGTCTCGGGCGGCATGATCCCAAAAGTTGAATGCTGCGTGCAGGCTCTCTCTCTGGGTGTCAAGACGACACATATTCTGGACGGCCGGTCGCCGCATTCGCTCCTCATAGAGCTTTTCAGCGACAGAGGCATGGGGACGATGATCATATGAACGACAGATTCATGAACACCTACAAGCGGACAGGCCTCGTTTTTGACCATGGAAAGGGCGCCACACTCTACGCCGACGACGGGGAAGCTTATATCGACTTCACTGCCGGCATCGGCGTCAACTCCCTCGGCCACGCCCATCCAGCCCTGGCGGCGGCGATCGCGGCACAGGCGGCCAAGCTCATCCATGTTTCGAATTATTTTCTCACCGACATTTCGATCCAGGTGGCCGAACAGCTTTGCTCCATGGCCGGTTTCGACAAGGTATTCTTCTGCAACTCGGGCGCCGAGGCCAACGAAGGCCTCATCAAGATAGCCCGCAAATACGGCTCCTCGAAGAATCCCGACAAGAACCACATCGTCACGCTGAAAGGTTCCTTCCACGGACGGACAGTGACGACGGTGACGGCCACCGGGCAAGACAAGTTCCACAAATTCTTCGGCCCCTTCACGCCGGGCTTTATCTACGTCGAAGCCAACGACTTGAACGCTCTCGACGCCGCCCTGACCGACAAGGTATGCGCCTTCATCTTCGAGCCCATTCAGGGCGAGGGCGGCGTAAACCCACTGGACCAGGCCTATCTCGAGGCTGCCGAAACACTCTGCAGGGAGCGCGACATACTTTTCGTCGCTGACGAAGTGCAGACAGGCATCGGAAGGTCGGGCGCCTTCCTCGCCTGCATGAAAATGGGCGTCAATCCCGACATGGTGGGTCTCGCCAAGGGTCTCGCGGGCGGCGTGCCCATAGGAGCCGTCCTGGCCCGGGGCCCCTGCGCCGACGTTCTCCAGCCGGGCGACCACGGCACCACCTTCGGCGGCAATCCCCTCGCGGCGGCCGCAGCCCGCGTCGTTCTCGGCGAACTGTCCAAGCCAGGCTTCATGGCCGAGGTCGAGCGGAAAGGCGAGAAGATCAGGACAGCCGTCCGCTCCTGGAAGAATCCCCTCGTCAAGGAAGTTCGGGGCATGGGCCTCATGATCGGCCTTGGCATGACCCTTCCTCCCGGCGATGTCGTGACGGCCTGCCGGGCGAAAAACCTCCTCGTCCTCACCGCGGGCGAGGACACGGTTCGCCTCCTTCCGCCTCTCGTCATCACGGACGGGGAGATCGACCGCGGCCTTGAAATCCTGAAGTCGGTCCTCGACGAAATGGCGAAGACCTGAGAGAATGGCTGCCGGAGGCATAACCGTGAACACCATGAAGGACATCTACCGCGCCCGAAGAGAAAAAGTCGCAAAGGCGCTGAAAGAAAGGGGCATAGCGGCGGCGCGCTTCGAGGATTTCGAGCATATGCGAAGCCCTTCGGTACGCTATCTTTGCGGACAGCCGGGCGACGCCTTCCTCATCGTCACGGCCGAGGCCGGATCCGCCCTTGTCGCCTGGGACCGCACCATGGCGGACAGGATGGCCTCTGTCGATAAAGTCTACTCATATACGGATTTTGGCCGGAATTCGGCCGAAGCCGTGCGCTTTGTCCTCGGCGAAATGGGCATTCAGGCAGGCCATAAGCTGGAGCTGCCCGCCGCGACGCCCTACCCCGCCTTCGTCGACTATGTCGGAGCCCTGGATGAATGGGATCTCGTCTGCGAATCAGGCGGCATCGACGCGACAGTGCTCGAGATGCGCTCGCTCAAGGATCCGGGCGAGCTCGCCATCTACGGGCGTGTATCGGCCCTCACCGACAGGCTCATCGGCCTCATCGAGGAAGGCGTGCGCGAAGGCAGGTTTGCCACCGAGCTCGATGTTGCCCTCTTCATAGAAAAGGAAGCGAGAGGGGCCGGCGCCGAAGGCACGGGCTTCGACACCCTGGCCGCAGGCCCGGCGCGCAGCTTCGGCATCCATGCATTCCCCAATTACGGCGCCGGGCCTTTCGCCACGAAAGGCCTCTCCATCCTCGATTTCGGCATCGTCATCGACGGCTACACTTCCGACGTGACGATGAGCTTTGCACGCGGCCCCCTGGCGAAAGAGCAGGAAGCGATGATTCGGCTCGTGAGGGAAGCCCACGCCAAGGCGATAGCGGCATGTGCACCCGGCGTAGCCGCGCACGATGTGGCCGCCATTGTCGACGAGCTTTTCGCCTCGGCAGGCTTTTCCATGCCCCACGCACTCGGCCACGGCATAGGGCTCGAGGCCCACGAGATGCCCGGCATCAACATGAGGGAAGGGAATGAAGCCATTCTGAAGCCCGGCACTATCGTCACCATCGAACCGGGGCTCTACCATCCCGACTTCGGAGGCGTCCGCCTCGAGGACGATATTCTTATAACCGAAACCGGCCACAGGGTGCTGACATCGTCGAGGATCGTCGAACTCTAGCAGGGCTGAAGCCCAGGCTTCAGGCCGAGTTTTTCTTCCCTTTCCGCCGTTCCGGCTTTTCCTTTTTCTTCTGTGCCTTCATCTCGAGGGCAGCCGAGCTGTCCTCGGGATTGGCGATGGCGAGGAGCATCTCCGCGGCATAGCTTTTCATGCTCGCCTCGACCGAAAACTCGAGAGCGAGTTCGCGGAGCATCTCCACATCGGAGCCCTGCCCCTTATCCAGAGCAGAGCCCAGGGCTTTTTCCATCGACTCGGCTGTCGCCTTGGCTGCCATTGCCATGCTCTGCCTGAAGCGCTGATAGAATTCCTCCGCATTATCGACGCCCCGCCCCTTTCCCAGGCCTTCCTTTTCATTTTTGCCGTCGACGACGCCCAGGAGCAGGCTCATATCCTGCACCGACAGCACCCTCTTCAACGTGAATACTGCCAGGAGAAGGGCAATATGTTCCTGCCCATATTTCTTCCCCTCCGTTCGGGGGACAATGCGCGCCTTGGCATAGTTGTTGATCATTGAGGGCGTCATGAAGTTTTCGTCGCCGGGCTTGATGAAGATATCGAGCTGCCGCTCCAGGTAGGTGATCACCTGATCCATGTAGAGTCCGAGGTCGGGAAGCTGGGACCAATCGGCCGGAGTCTTATGGGCAAGAGCGTCGCAGTACTGGCGCAAGGCCATCGTCATAGATTCATCCATGGGGAAATGGTACCACATGGTAATCGAAGCCACAAGATATGGTCTTAACTATATTGACGCAATCAAAAACATATAATATTATATTAACAACTTGATTATATGGTTATTATTACCATATAAGAATTCCATCGGAGGACTTTCGTGATATATGACGATATATATCTTTTCGGCGATTCCGTCGCTCGCGGCATAATTGTGGATGAACAAGGGAAATATTTACCTATAAAAGATTGTTTCAGCAGCCTGGTAGCCGAAAACCTGGGCATCAATCTCGTCAACAAGGCCCGGTTCGGCTGCACTATCACCAAGGGCTTCGATATACTTCGCCGCTACATCTCCGGCGAACGGGCGCCTGCTCCCACGGGGAATGGCGAAGGCCTCGCCCTCCTTGAATTCGGCGGCAATGACTGCGATTTTCTCTGGAACGAGGTGGCCGCCAGCCCCGAATCCGACCACCTTCCCCTGACGCCCCTCGATACCTTCTCGCGTGTTTACGGCGAGATGATAGGCACCCTGCGCTCCAATGGGCTCAAGCCCGCTATAATGAGCCTCCCGCCTCTCGTCGCCGATCGCTATTTCGACTGGATAACGCGCAACGGACTGGATCGGGCAGCGATCCTGAGTTGGCTGGGCGATGTACAGCAGATTTTTCGCTGGCACGAAGGATACGACGAGGCGGTGAGGCGGGTAGCGGCTGCCACATCATGCCCGCTGCTGGATATACGAAAAGCTTTCCTCGAGAAGCGCGACTACGGGGAGTATATGTGCCAGGACGGGATTCATCCGAACAGGGAAGGCCATCGCCTCATCCAATCCGCGCTGGAAGCCTATGCGCTGTAGAGTATAGGCTCTATAACGCCTGCGCTCTTCAGGTCAGCCGCCAATCGAGGACAGTACCCGCGCACATGGGGACGACGCCATCGATCGTATCCGGCACCGACCAGGATTCGCGGCGAAGGCGCAGGATTCCCGACGGCGGATCCAGGCGGTAGAAGCCCGCTCCATTGCCCGCCACAAAAGGCGCAAGGGCCTCCAGCGCGCCTTCCGCTTCGAAGAGTCCGGCGAGGGCGGGAATCGCCGTCGGGGCGGAGTATACGCCGCCGGGAGCCGAGGCTCGCTGCTTGGCCGCCACCTCATGAGGAGCCGAGTCGCTGCCGAAGAAAAACCTGGATTTCAAAGAGCCCTGATTCGCCGAAAATGCCGCATCCCTGAGCGCATCCCTGTCGCGGGCCGATTTCAGGATGGGCTTGCAGAAAAGATGGGGGTTAAGCCCGGAACCCAGCATGTCGTCCAGCGTGAAAAGCAGGTGATGCGCCGTGAGGGTGGCGCCGAGGCGATCCGGTCCCGAGCGTACAAAATCGACGGACTCCTTCGTCGAAAGATGTTCGAGAACAATCCTGAGGCGAGGCCAGCGGCTCAGAATCTTTTCGACAGTGCCGAGGAAAGCGCCTTCCCTCTCGAGGGAAGGCGCTTCCGGAGCCTCCCCGTGGATGGACAGCACGATATCGGCTTCTTCCATGGCATCCAGGGCATCGGCCACGGCTTCCGGATCCGAGGGCCCGTCAGACGCGTTCGTCGTCGCCCCCGCCGGATAGTATTTTCCGGCGAAAGCCCCTGCAGCGACGCAGGCTTCCACGGTTTTCGCCTCCATGCCGGGCAGGAGCTTGAAGGCCATGAGGGGCAGGAATCCGCTGCCCTGTATGCAGCCGAGAATCTCATCCCTATACCTGACAAGAGAAGGGGCGCTGGCGACGGGCGGCAGGGTGTTGGGCATGACAAGAGCCCTGCCAAAGCAGGCAGCATGACGCCGGGCGTAAAGCGGAAGTGACTGTCCCTGCCGCAGATGGACATGGAAATCGTCGGGCCTGGGCAGGGCGAAGATATCATAAGTCAAAGCGAACCTCCAGCAGCGAGACATCATCCTGAAAATGATCCGTCACGGAAAACTGGCTCAACCGCTCCAGCACAGGCTCGACGCAAGCCCTGTCGCGGGGAACATCCGAAGCCGTCCGCTCCAGCATCTGAATAAAGGCTTCCAATCCCAGTATGCGCCCCTCGGCGGTCGGAAATTCGTAGATCCCATCGGAAAAAAGGAAGAGTCGGGAATTCCTGGGAACCCTGATGTCGAGTTTTTGATAGAGTGCGTCGGGGTCGGCGCCGCCCACCGTCCCCTCTGCCTTGAGTTCCACGGCTCCTCCGCCTTCAACGATCAGCACTGCCGGAGGGCTTCCCGCCGACGCGTGGGAGAGGATGCGCGCCGACTCATCCCAGACACCGTACCAGAGCGTAAAGAGCATATTGTTTCGCTCTTCCATGCGGAAAGCGTGGTTGAGGCCGCGCATTACCGAGGCAGGATCGCCGAAATCGACATCCTTGAGCCCCTCGGTACGGAGCACATCGAAGATTGTCACGGAATAGAGGGCTGACTGCACGCCATGACCGCTGACATCTATCATGAAAATCGCCATCCGGCCATCGCCCAGCCTATGGTACCCGAAGAGATCGCCTCCCAGGCTGGCCGAGGGTATAAAGGCCCAATCGGTCGACAGGGTGGCGCTCGAGATTTTTCCGGGGAGGAGGCAGCGCACGTAGTCGGCGCCGCGCCGCAGTTCGTCCTCGAGAGCCTCCCTCGCGCGGGCGAGCGCCGCCACATAGAGCTGCCGCTTTGCCCTGAGTCTTCTCCTTTCGATGCTCGACTCAATTCTCGCAAGGAGAACCGATGGCTCGACATCCAGGCTGAAGTAACCGTCGGCGCCCATCTGGATGACGCGGGCCGTGCATTTCGATTCCGCGAAGGGCGCGAGGACGATCATTCGCGTATCGATGAATTCGGCGCAGGATTTGAGAAATTCCTGGAGTTCGAAGCCGGCGAAACCGGCCGAAAACATGTCGCCGACGAGGACATCGGGAAGGGACGCTCGAGCGGTCGACGCATGGGCCGATTGTCGCGAAAGCGAATATGTTGCAAGACCCTTATCTGAAGCACGCCGAACGACCAGAACCGGCTTCTCCCCTTTTCCGGCGGAATCCCGATCCGCGTAAAAGCCGAAGGACGAAAAGATGTCGTCCGCCGATCGGGCGATGATGACGCTATGCCCGAAGCGGCTCAGGATCGGGGCAACTTTTTCGGCGATCTCCGGTGCGAGCGCGAGAAGTATCCTGCCCGGCTTGGCCTGGGAAAGCCTTTCGGGGGGGAGTATCTCGCCCGATGCGAGGTTGGTCATGGAGTTGGCGCGAACGTTCGACTCGCCCATGGCGACGATTAAGGTTCTGACAGCCTCCGCGGCCGCGGAGGCTGCCTGTCCTGCCGTCGCTGAGGCTGTATCATCGAAGGCCTTTATCGCTCTTCCGATGAGGGAGAGGATCCGCGCTGGAGTGAGGAGGGATGGAGGCTGCCTGTTGACGGCAGTCTCCGCAAGTTCGGCGGCGAGAAGTCTGGTTTTTTCGATGGCTTCGAAGGATACAGGCACTAATCCTGGGTCGATCAGCTTTGAAAGGGCTGCCAGCCGATCCGAAATCTCAGGGATGGCAGATTCCAGCTCCGAACCTTTTTGCCCTTGTCTTTCCTCAGGATTCATGACTGTAACTATAACGAATAGGTAGTGCGCTTGTAAGTGCCAAAATATCGGTTGACCAAAAGAAAGACAGACCCTACATTGACATTATGTACAAGTACATCATCGAAGGCGGCCACCCGGTAAAGGGCAGAGTCGTCGCATCAGGCAATAAAAACGCGGCCCTTCCCTGTCTCGCCGCATCGGTACTGGCAAGCGGTCCTGTCACCCTCAGGAACATACCCGAGATCGAGGATGTGGCGGTGATGATCGAGGTGCTCAAGCACCTCGGAGCCAAGGTAGAGCACCTCGGTCCCAATGAATGGCTGATCGATCCTTCCACCATATCGCGTCAGGATGTTCCCGCCGAGCAGTCGCGCAAGGTCAGGGCTTCCATTCTCTTCGCCGGTCCCCTCCTCGCCCGATACGGACAGGCCATCCTGCCACCCCCGGGCGGTGACACGATAGGCAGGAGACGGATCGACACCCACCTCCTCGCCCTCCAGGAACTGGGCGCCCGAATCACCATGGACGGCGTGCTTCGCTTTTCCGCGCCCAAGCTGGTGGGAGCCCACATCTTCCTCGACGAGGCATCGGTAACGGGCACGGAAAACGCCATCATGGCCGCCGTCCTCGCCGAAGGCAAAACGGTCTTGAGGAACGCCGCCTCGGAGCCCCACGTGGAGGACCTCTGCCTCATGCTGAACGCCATGGGCGCCCGCATCCAGGGCGTGGGCTCCAACATGCTCAGCATAGAGGGCGTTTCCGAACTCAGGGGCGTCGATTACAGGATCGGCCCCGACTATATGGAAATAGGCTCCTTCATCGGCCTGGCGGCCGTCACCCATGGCGAAATAACGATCGACGGCATCGACCAGGACGATCTGCCGCCTTTGAAGGTAGGCTTCGGCAGGCTGGGCATCTCCTGGGAAGTGAAGGGCGACAGCCTCTTCGTTCCCTCCAACCAGCTCATGAAGGTATCGCCCGATCTTGGCGGCCAGATCCCCAAGATCGACGATTCCCCCTGGCCGGGTTTTCCCCCCGACCTCACCTCGATCATGGTTGTCGTCGCCACCCAAACCGAGGGCACGGCTCTCATCCACGAGAAGATGTTCGAATCGCGCATGTTCTTCGTGGATAAGCTCATAGGCATGGGAGCGCGCATCGTTCTCTGCGACCCGCACAGGGCTGTCGTTTCGGGGCCAGCGCGCCTCTCCGGCGCTCTTTTGGTTTCGCCCGACGTGCGCGCGGGCATGGCGATGGTGATTGCCGCCCTCTGCGCCGACGGTGTGAGCACGATCCAGAATGTCTACCAGATCGAGAGGGGCTACGAGAAGATCACGGAGCGTCTGAAGAAGCTTGGCGCCCATATCGAGCGCAGCGAGGACTGCTGACCCAGCGGTAACCCGCGCCCCGTATCGTCTCGATATTCGTATCCAGACCCATGTGGAGGGCCGAAAGCTTGGCTTTCAGCCTGGACACCTGCATCGTAAGAGCCCTCGCTCCACCAGCCCTGATGCCGGTGGCCACGACCCTCCCTCGCCCCGCCAGCAGTCGGCGAAGCAATTCCGCCTCTCCCTGCCTCAAGGATATCGATGTCGCCAGGGTATCGCCACTCCTGCTCCGCCACAGCAGCGTCTGCCCCTGGAGGAAGAGGAAGCCATCCGGACACTCGGCGAGGGGGCTGTACAGGCGGTACAGCCGGGCTTCCAGCTCCAGCATGGTCCAGCCTTCACGCATGAAATCGAAAGCCCCCGCTTCAAAACAAGGCCAGGCCAGATCGATGCCTCCGTACACGATAGCCGGAACCGGCAGCGAAAACGGCTGCAGTTCCAGGAAGAGCGATGCCGGCAGGACACAGGCTTCATAGGGGTACGTTTCTGCGCCAGGCCGGAAGGATGCCAGGGCAGACAAATCTTCAGCCATCTCCATGCTGAAAAACGGGGATGAGACGGAGGCTGTTCCGCCCGCATCGCCGAAAAGCCTCAAAAAAGAAGGTTCTCCCCGCTGAACGAGGAGAACCTTCATGGGCAGAACATTCATGACCGCGCTTCCAGCGGCCTAAAGCCGCAAAAGCCGGCTTCAGAGCACCGCGCTCATTGGGCGGCGCCCTGGGAACCGCCAGCGGATCCTGCGTCGGCGGTGAGCATCTTTCGCTTGAGGTCCTCGAGAAGCGAATCGGCCGCCATGGGCGATGACTCGAGCGCCGCGAACTGCTTCTCCAGGCTCGCCCCGCTCGAGGCGTCCTCGAGCTCCTTCTGGGCTTCGGTTCGAGCCTCGAGCTCATCGATCTTCTTCGCCATGCGGTCGAAGGTATCGAAGGCGCTCTTGTTGCCCTGGAGGGAGGACATCGTCTTGTTGATCTTGTCCTGGGCTTCGGCGCGCTTGGCACGGGCTATGAGAATGTTTTTCTTGCGGGAAGCCTCTTCGATCTTCGTCTGCACGTCGCGCAGGGATACCTTGAGCTTCTCGACGGATTCCTTCTGAGCCTGCCACTGGGTGCCCAGCTGGCCGACATAGGATTCATGTTCCTGCTTGCGGAGGAGGGCTTCCTTGGCGAGATCGTCCCTGCCCGCGCGGACGGCGAGCATGGCCTTCTTTTCCCACTCATCGGCCTTGGCCTTGTTTTCAACGACATCGCGTTCGAGCCGCTTCTCGTCGGCAATGGCCATGGCCACGGCCTTCTTGGACTCGATGAGCTGCTCGTTCATGTCGATGATCATCTGATTGAGCATCTTTTCGGGATTTTCCGCCTTCGCTATGAGGTCATTCATATTCGAAGAGATGACTGTCTTCAACCTGTCGAAGATACCCATATGTTATTCCTCCTTCTTGGCTGCGAACTGCGAAAGCAAAGGATAGTGCTGGCTCAAGGCGAAGGCCATCGCTTCGATGGAAGCTCTGAGTTCGTTCTTGTCCATAGTCTCGTATTCAAGCGTATCGAGGGCGACAACCTCGTCGCCGTCGAGCGCGTAGGCTCCATGGAGAAAGTCGCTGCCGTTGAGGCGAAGCAGGGTCGAAAAAAGCTCTTCACGCTTCTTCGCGGGCACAGGCATCACATTGGCGCGCAGGACGACGATGGGATCGGTATGGCTCACCACCATCTTGGGCAGGCCTTTGGCTTCATCTTCGATGAGCCAGGCCCCCTTCGACACTTCCTGATAGGAAATGCCCAGATCGATGAGGAACACTTCAACTTTGGACAAGCCTTGCATGGTTCTCCCTCCTTGTGGAGCGCTTTTCAGCCCAGCTCTATCGAGCCATCGGGCAACACCGTGACGACGGCCTTGCAGGCGCGGCAGCGGCTCCTTCCTGGTTCCCCGATGCCGAGGGGCGAAGAACATGCCGGACATACCGCGGACAAGGGGAAGATGTCGCGCTTTATCCCAAGAATATACTCAACCGCATATCGCAGATCCAAGGCTGTGGAAAAAAAATCGCGAAAACCGAGGGTTTCGATAAAACGCTGCTGTTTTGGACGCAGGCCGTAGAGGATGAGGTCGCCGTTTTTGCCGCGCATCCGCTTCTGCAGGGCCACGAGGAAGCCGACTCCGGCTGCGGTGATATCGTCGATATGCGCAAAATCGAGGAACAGGATTTTGCCGCCTTCGCCGAGGGCCGAAACGATGTGGCCGTTGAGGTCTTTCACCCTTTCCGCATCGAGCTTGCCGCGGGGATGGCAACAGAGGCTACCCTCGATCTCGGGGAGGGCTTCGCAGCTCAAGCCGGGCTCCCCCGGCGAATATGGGGCAGCGGACGAAAGCTTGGCGCGCGCGAGCAGTCGGGAAGGCATGGAGCCATCCTACCTTCCCGGCCCTTCCTTGTCAAACCTTAGGACGGCGCGAGGCAGGCGACAAGCCTGAATCCAGGGAGATTATGGCGCCCGATGCCAGGCAGGGGTCGCCGGCGATGAGATCGAGAGCGACGGCCGCCACCGCCTCGGGTTCAAAAAGCCTGCCGCCGGGCGCCATCAGGACAAGGGCGGCCTCTTCGGCAGGGCTCAGGTATTCGGTACGGACAAGGCCGGGGCAGACGACGACTGCCGCGACGTTATGCGGCACCCCTTCGATGGCTATCGATTTCGCCAGCACGCCCAGCCCTGTTTTCGCCGCAGCATAGGCAGCATTGGAGCTGAAACCGCGTATCGCGTCGGTTCGGGTCCCGCCGAAGAAGAGGAAGCGCCCGAAGCCTCGGCCGCTCATCGCGGGCAGATACCTGCTCGCGAGGGCCCCCGGAAGGGCCAGATTCAAAAGAGCCATCGCCTCCCACTCGGCGCTGGAGCATGCGGCGAGGGGCTTGCGCAGAAAGGGCCCGAAGGCGACGACGACGATGTCGAAGGCATCGAAGCGTTCAAGCGCTTCGATAAAGGCGCCGGGGCGGTCTATCGCGGTGGCGAAGCCCTCGGCCTGCCCTCCAGCCTCGACGATCGCGCGCACCGCCTCATCCACCTTACGCTCCGATTTTCCGTGAACGGTGAGGGAAGCCCCGCGCGCTGCCAGATCAAGGGCCGCAGCCCTGCCGATGCCCCCCGAGCCCCCGACGACGAGAGCCCGCCTTCCGGCGAAAACCGGGCCTGGAGCCCTGTCTTGTTGCATCGTTTCCATGGCGTTACTATAGGACGCCGCGCCAGGCGCAGGCAAGCGTGATTCAGGATGGCACGATGAGCGAAACGACTGGTTCCACTATTTCCGTTGTTCTCTGCCGCGCAAGGGAGTCGGGCAACGTGGGCTCCATCTGCAGGGCCATGAAGACCATGGGCATCACCCGGCTCCGCCTTGCCGACTGCCCCTGCTATGAGGAGGACAAGGTCCGCATGATGGCTGTCCATGCCTATGACCTCTTTGAAAATGCCCATCGTTTTCCGACCCTTGGGGAAGCCCTCGCCGACAGCTCGCTTTCCGCAGGCTTCACGCGGCGTGTAGGGGAGAGGCGAAAGGAGTCATCGATGGCGCTCAGGGATTTTGTTGCAAGTCTGCATTCGCGGCCGCCCTCCCCCATAGCCCTGGTGTTCGGAAACGAGAAGGACGGCCTTACCGACGAGGAACTGGGGCTCTGCAGCCTCGCCGTCCATATTCCCTCATCCGAAGCCTGCCCCTCTCTCAACCTCGCTCAGGCAGTGCAGATAGCCTGCTATGAATTCTTCGCCGCAGGCGGAACCGGCAAGCCCCGACGCGGCAAAGCCTCGAACCCGGCCTTGCGGGAAAGCGTCGATTCAGCCGCTGCGGCGATCACCGCCCCACTCGCCGAGGCCGGTTTTTTCAAGATGAGCGGCGACATATATGCGCGACGATTCCTGAGGGATCTGTGCGAAAGAGCGGGAGCGAGCGCCGCGGAAGTGGCATATCTTAAAAAGCTTTTTACCAAAGCCTTCGCCTTCAGCGCACGACGTCCTCCAGACCGGACATGAAAACGATATCCTCGGCTTCGATCCGCCCTCGCTGCACATTCACGCAGGCGCGATTCAGAACCGACTTCAGTTCGCGGACATTTCCCGGCCATCGATAGCCCATGAGCTTGGCGATGGCCGCCTCCGACAGTTCGCACCAGCCTTTTCCCGCCTGCAGACAGAAGTGCCGGGCAAGATCGGCTACGTCATCCATCCTTTTCCTCAAGGGAGGTATCACGATGGGCAGGTCGGATATTCTGTAAAACAGGTCGGCACGGAACAGCCCTCGCGCGACCTGCGCCTCCAGGTTGGCGCAGGTCGCGCTGACCAGCCTGAAGTCGGATTTTTCGGCTTTATCCGCGCCGAGTTTCCAGTACTCCCCCGATTCAAGCGCCCTGAGAAGCTTGGGCTGTACGGCAGGGGACATGCTTGCGATCTCGTCGAGAAAGAGCGTACTCCTCTCGGCTTTTTTGAGCGCTCCCCTGTGGAGGACGGCATCGGTGAAGGCGCCTTTTTCGGCGCCGAACATCTCGCTCTCGGCCAGCCCCTCGGGAAGCGCCGAGCAGTTCAGCGCAATGAACACACGATCTCTGCGCGAGGAGCAGGAATGCAGGGCTCTCGCAACAAGCTCCTTGCCCGTTCCCGTTTCGCCCAGAATGAGGACGGGATGGCTTGAATCGGCATACTTTCTCACCAGCGCCGAAACATCCCGCATCGCCTTGCTTTTCCCCACAAAAAGCGATGCGTTCGCATCCTCGCGGACACGCATTTCATTGGCTGCCAGTATCTTGAAACGCAGAAGGGGAAGCTCTTCCGCATGGATGAAGAGGGAAGCATGCCGCGGGTCAGCGCTCATGATCACGGGCCTGTCCGCGAGAAGGAAGACAGGCAGGCGGGATACGGAAGACAGCTGATCGATGAGGTTGGCAACGGCCTCGGTATCGGCTGAGGGATAGCCGATCAGGGCCGCGCAGATGCTGCTGTCCCGGGCGCTGGTCACCGCCAGGTCGCCCAGAGTCGAAGCGAGCCTGATCTCAAAATCCGATTCCAGTTCGGCAAGGACTTTTCGTATCCTGGGGCTGTCTACGTCCCAATAGACAATCGCTTTCATCGGCACATTATTAAAGACTATGAAAAAGCCCGACAGGCCAGGCTGCTGCCAGGCCAATAGACAATCATCTACAAATCAGCGCCTGCCTGCCAAAATCTCCATGATTTCGGCGTTGTAGAGGAAGATGCCTGATTTTGTATACGCCATATGCCGCGGAATCCAGAGTTCGCCATCCTTCACCGAGGAGCCGACGACGATCATATCCGGCGACGATTTCTGCAATGCCTTCATTATGTCCATCTCGTCATCTTCCTTGTAGCCGCCGGCGGCACGCCCTACGACGCGCAGTTCGGGAAAGGTAGATCGCAGATGCAGTTCGGCCTTTTGAAGGACGGGGAGGCTGCCTCCCACAAGAAAAACAGATCCCCTCCGCTGTTCCAGGGCTGAAAGAAACATGGCCAAGGTTTTGAGAGGCCCGTACGCCGCGTCAGGGATTGTGCCTTCCTCAAGCGCATCAAGGCTGGAAAGGTATTCCCGTCGTCTTTCGCCTGCGGTGAAGATTCGGGTGTATCGGGCTTGTCTGGCTGCCGCATGTTTCAGGAGCGTTATCGAGGCCGGCAAGGCGAGATCGGCGCTGGCGATCATGGAGGCATATTCGCCCGGGCTTCCGGCCGCGCGAAAATCGGCGCTTCGCAGAAAGCATACCTGATGGTTGACGTCATCATCCCAGGCTGAAGCCAGGGCGACGATCTGCCTTTCGGTAGGAAAATCCAGACGCACTTTGTCGACGACGGCGCTCGTTATTTCGATACTGTCCATGTGGCCTTTTCCATCAGTATGGTCTTCACCGCCGCCAGGGCGAACAGCGCGGCGGTCTCCGTTCTCAATATGCTGCCTTCAAGATGTACGGGCTTGAATCCCATGGCGAGGAAAGCCTCGGTTTCATCGGGCGCAAAACCGCCCTCGGGCCCGATCAGGATGACGGTCGGCAATGCCGCGCCGGCACAGTACTCATGGAGGCTCGAGGTCCCCAGGGGAAGCTCATGGAAGATGAGCCGGAGCGATCCTTCTGCCGGGTAGCCTTCGGAGCTCAGGCGGGCATCGAGATTGGCCATCGCCACCGTGGAGAATATCTTCGTGGTCGTTGTCGATCCCGACTGCTGCAAGGCTTCCCTCACGATTTTTCTCCGCCGCTCCAGTTTGTCGAGCCTGTCCTTTTCGCCCAGTTCGCGCACGACGCAATGGCGAGTCTGCAGGGGGAATATCGCCTCCACGCCTGCTTCCACAGCCTGGCGCACGATGAGGTCCAGTTTTGGTCCTTTGGGCAAGGCCTGTACAAGCGCCAGACGGAGGGGGGCAAGCGGCTCCGCCATGGCACGAAGGCTGACGCCGAGATCGGGCTCCACCGATTCGATGGCGCAGAGGAAGGAGTGGCCCGCTTCGTCGATGGCGGGGAAGGTATCGCCCCTGCCCATGCGCAGGACGCGCAGCAGATAGCGCGAGGTTCTATCGTCCAGGACAAGGCGCTTTTCTCCAGCCTTGTCGCCCGGAAGCACAAGTTGTCGCATGGCAGGGTTTACGGGGTAGCAATAGCGGCCGCGGCCTGGCTCAGGGTTTTGCTGTTCCTGAGCAGGGCATCGAAATCGGGCTCAAGGAGAATTTCGATAGCCTTGTTAAGTTGGCTGTCGAATTCCAGGTCATAGATCCGCGATGGCTGGCCCCGTTCGAGCTCATCGCGCAGAAGCCTGTCGATGTATTCCACGGGGAGCGAAGAACCCGATGCGACGATCGCCTTCGCCTTCGCAGTGCGCATGCTCCGATCCGCTCCCGGATTGTCCTTGGCAAAGGCCTGGATGATCCCCGAATCATACAGTTTCTCCAGGTCCTTGAATTGAGCCTCGCTGAAATCCCAGTCGGAAACGATGATGTCGGGTTCGATGCCCGTCTTGTCGATATTGACGCCTGAGGGGGTATAGTAGCGCGCCATGGTGAGCTTGAACCCCGTCGTGTCGAGGGGGAATATCTGCTGCACCGATCCCTTGCCATAGGTTTTTTCCCCGAGAAGCAGGGCACGCCTGAGGTCCTTCATCGCCCCCGCGAAAATCTCCGAGGCCGAGGCCGAACCCTTGTTGACGAGGACAATCATCCGCGTGGAGGCGGGCAGGGACAGGGCCGCATCCGATTTGTATTCGTAGTTTTCCTTGCTGTTGCGGCCCTTCGTGGAAACGATGATGCCCGAATCGAGAAAGAGGTCGCTGACATCGACGACGGAACTGAGGAGACCCCCCGGGTTGGAGCGCACGTCGACGATGAGATAGGCGATGCCCTGCCCTGCCATCGCGGCGAGGGCATCCTTCATCCGTTCGGCGGTCTGGGGGATCCATTCGATGATGCGAAGATAGCCGATGGCGGCTCCGTCCTTCCGTATGACCGCCGACTTGATCGCCGGAATCTCAATGGTGGCGCGGACGAACTCGACTTCAAAATCATAGGTGCTTCCGCGCCTGAAGCTGAGGAGAACCGTGCTGCCCTCCGGTCCCCTGATCTTGGCGGAAGCCTGGTCGACCGTCATGTCAGCCGTGCTTTCGCCGTCGATTTTCAGAATGAGGTCGCCAGGAAGGATGCCTTGCTTCCATCCTGGCGTATCCTCGATGGGCGACACCACTTCGACGTAGTTGGGCTTGCCATCGGCCGAATTCCCCGGAACCTTCGAAATATAGAGGCCCACGCCGGCATACTTGCCGTCCGTGTCGCGCATGAGGTCGGATAGCATGGCTTCATTGAGGAAGGTGGAGTGCGGATCGCCCACGGCATCCAGCATGCCCTTCATGGCTCCTTCGTAGAGCTTGGCCGGATCGATCTCGTCGACATAGTTCTGGAATATGAACTGGTAGATGGTCTGGATGAGCTGGGAGTAGCGCTTCGCTTCGTCCGCCGACTGCTTCGAGCTCTGGGCTACGGCCTCGGGCACGGAGATGACAAAAAAGCAGAGCGAAAACGCGATAAAGCCTGCAAGGCTCCAGGCGAGGGCGGAACGGCGGGAACCTGTTCTTGAACTGTTCATGATTGAAATATCCTTGTTCGACGGCATGCGCGTCAATCCTGACAGCGCACGATCGTGCCGAATTATCAGTATAGTACGGCCAGCCCTCCCTGTGAACATCCCCTGTCTATTGACCCGGAAGCGGGCAGCCCACTAGACTGATCGCCGTATGAGAAGGGCACGATTTTTGGTTGGAAGCATAGCGTCGCTGGTCAAACCCCTGTTTGTTGGCAGCATAGCCGTAGGTTTCGGCCTGTCGGATTCAGGCGGCTTTTCCTCGTCATTTTTGCGCTACCTTATTTTTCCCCAGCTTCTGCCGGCGATCTGCCTCTTTTTCCTCTTCCTGGACGAGGAGAAATATCATCCGTTCAAGCCTCTGGTAGCCGTCTTCGAAATCGGCTCCCTGCTTTTCTTGCTCCTTCTGCTGCTGTCGGCCGGGCAGAACCTGCAGAAGCTCATGGTGTCCACTACCAGTTTCCAGGGCCTGTTTGGAACGGCGGTCGCCTTTCTTGTTGTTTTCCTGATCGATCTGTTCTGCGGAGCCGCCCTCATCCCCGGCCGCAACGTCCAAGCCCCGAACAAGGAGGCATGATGGCTGCCATGTTGGAATTCCCTGCCTGGCTCAAGCCGGAGATCATTCCCGGCCTGCCCTTCAGATGGTACGGCTTGATGTATGTCCTGGCCTTCGGCACAGCCTGGTTTCTCTTCAGGCTGGAGTCGAAGCGGCTGGGAAAGCCCTGGTCGGAGGATCTGGCCGCCAACTTTTTCCTCTGGGCCATCGTCGGGGTTCTTCTGGGCGGCAGACTGGCCGGCACCCTCATCTATGAGCCTACCGACTACTACTGGCAACGTCCCTGGTTTATCCTGTGGCCCTTCGACGAGACGGGACGCTTTGTTGGCTACCAGGGCATGTCCTTCCATGGCGGGCTGATGGGCGTGATCGCCGCCACCCTGATCTGGTGCAAGGTACACAAGGAACGATGGCTCGCCTGGGCCGACATCATCGCCATGGCCACCCCTCTTGGCTATACTTTTGGCCGCCTCGGCAACTTTATCAACGGCGAACTCTGGGGCAAGGTGACCGACAAGCCCTGGGGCATGGTATTTCCCTATGCCGAGCGGTTCTCGGCCAAGGAAGCATGGGTTCAGGAAGTCGCAGCCAGAGTCGGCATCACCCTCAATTCCATGAACGACGCCGTCAACCTTCCCCGCCATCCTTCCCAGCTCTACGAAGCCATCTTCGAAGGACTGGTCCTCTGGCTGGTTCTCTGGCTTATCGTACGGAAACGACGCAGTTTCGAAGGCCTGGCATCTGGCGTTTTCATTGTCGGCTACGGGGCCATACGCTTCGTTATCGAATATTTCCGCGAACCCGATTCGGGGCTCGGCTACGTGATCCGGCTGGGCAATCCCGAAGCCCCGACCTACAGCTTCACCACCCTGCTCAACTTTTCCATGGGTCAGATCCTCTGTTTTTTCATGGTGGCGGGCGGTCTGGTTTTCCTGATGCTCATGAAGCGCCGGGAAGGACAGCGTTCCGAGGAGGCCCAGAAGGCCGCCTCCAGGATGTCGGGGCGAAAGCTGCGAAAGAAAATCAAATGAGGCCAAGGGGGCTGTCATGATTATTACCCTCGTCCAGATGGACTCCATCATCGGCGACTTTGCGGGCAACGCCCGCAGGATCGTCGAACTGGTGAAAAAGACAGGCGCGAGCAGTGCCTCGGAACGAAGCAAGACATCGGAGCGCAGTGCGGCACACGTCGCAGATCTCTTTGTCTTTCCGGAGTTGGCCCTCTGTGGGTATCCTCCCATGGACCTCCTCGACCAGGACGCCTTCGTGGAAGGCAGCCTTTCGGCCCTGCGCCTGCTCCAGAAGGAGCTTCCCGAATCGACGGCCGTCGCCGTCGGCTATGTCGACCGAAACCGTACCGGTTCGGGCAGAGCTCTTGTCAACGCCTACTCCGTCATAACCGGGGGCAAGATCGTCTTCACCCAGGAAAAAACCCTCCTTCCCACCTATGATGTCTTCGATGAGGCGCGCTATTTCGAGCCGGGCCGAGCGAGAAAGGTTTTCACGCCGCCCTTCGGGCGCATAGGCTTCGCGATCTGCGAGGATTTCTGGTGGGAGGCTCCGCCCTCCCCCTCCTTCAAATATGCCATAGACCCCGTCAAGGAACTCCTCGATACGGGCATCGACCTCCTCATCGTACCCTCCGCCTCGCCCTTTGTGGCAGGCAAGCTCGCGACGAGGCTCCGCCTCGCCAGGGGAAGGGCTCGAGAGGGCCATATCCCCGTCCTCTACTGCAACGCCGTCGGCGCCAACGATTCCCTCGTCTTCGACGGCCGCTCCTTCGCGGTGTCGCCGGAAGGAAGAACGGTGGCCATGTGCGGCTGGGAAGAGGAATTCCTGAGCATAGACACGGTGTCCATGGCCTCGGAACTCAAGGAGGCCGACGGCGCGTTGCCGGCCGGCAGCGCGGAGGGAGGAACGGAGGCATACGCCGCCGTCGAGGAGATTCACCAGGCCCTTGTCGTCGGCATCCGCGACTACATGAAAAAATCGGGCTTTTCCAAAGCCTGTCTCGGGCTATCGGGCGGCATAGATTCGGCGATAGTCGCCGTCCTCGCGGCCGAAGCCCTGGGCGCCGAAAACATCACCTGCATAGCCATGCCGAGCCGCTTTTCGAGCCAGGGCTCGCTCGACGATTCCATCGAACTCTGCCGACGCACAGGCATCCACCTCGAGCGCCTCTCCATCGAAGCGCCTTTCAGCGCCTACCTGGACCTACTCGCCGTGCCCTTCGCAGGCCGCCCCTTCGACCTGGCCGAAGAAAACCTCCAGGCGAGGATTCGGGGCGCCCTTCTCATGGCCTGGTCGAACAAATTCAACGCTATTTTGCTCACGACGGGCAACAAGAGCGAAATCGCGGCCGGCTACTGCACCCTCTATGGCGACATGTGCGGCGCCCTCGCCCCTATCGGCGACCTCTACAAGACAGAGGTGTACAGGCTGGCGACCCTCTTCAACAGGCAGGCTTCCGCCGCAGGAAGGCTCGAGCCCATCCCCCTCCCCATCATCGAAAAGGCGCCCAGCGCCGAACTGCGGCACAACCAGAAAGACCAGGACAGCCTGCCCGAGTATGAGATTCTGGACGCCATCCTGCGCCTGTACATTGAGGAGAACGCTTCCCTGGAAGCAATAATCGCCAGGGGCTTCGACAAGGACGTGGTACGAAAGGTGCTGGGGCTTACCGCCAAGGCGGAGTACAAGCGACGGCAGGCGGCGCCTGTCATCAAGGTTTCAAAACGGGCTTTCGGCATAGGGCGCCGCCTGCCCCTCGCCCGCCACATCCACGAGCTGGACGACTAGGACAGGCCCGCCACGCCGAGGTCCCGCGGACGGTTGGAGATGATGCCCGCGGCGCCGAAGGCGATGAGCTTTTGGGCGTCAGCCCTGCTGTCCACCGTCCAGGGCAGGAGGGGAGGACGCAGGGATGCGAGAATCCGCTTCCGCCTCAGGAGCCCCTGCTCGGGCTTGAGGGCATCGACCTTCCCAATCCATCGGCCTTCGCCGTGCCTGAGAAACCAGTATAGTTCTGTCGATCTGGACCATATGACTGCAGTGGGGATGTCGGGCGAAAAAGCCTTGAACCTGCGCAGCGCGAAGGGGTTGAAGGACGAAACAAGGCAGCGCCCCTCCATGCGTTGGTCGGCGATGGCCTTGGCGAGGAGGCGTTCGAGTCCGGTGTCGCCAGCCGTCCTGCTTTTTATCTCGATGTCGAAATACTGGGTTGCGCCGAATTCCTCCAGCACATCGCCAAGAAGGGGCATGCGCTCGCCGGCGAAGGCCGGCCCCTTCCAGACACCTATGTCGAGGCCCGACAGGGCGGCGTAATCGGCACCTTCGATGGAAATCGCCTCTGTGGGGCCGCCTGAGCCGGCCACAATACGCTGTGTCGTATCATCATGGAATACGACGAGCTTTCCGTCTTTTGTCAGATGCACATCGAGCTCGATGCCCGGTATGCCTGCTTCCCTCGCGGCTCTGAAGGCCGCCATCGTATTTTCCGGACAGACCGAGGAAAGACCCCGGTGTGCAAAAAGAAGAGGCTTGGGAAAATCCGGAAGCAAGGGTACGCGCAACCGGCTTGTCCGCCTCAATTGCCTTTCCCCGTCGTATCTTCGCCGCTTTCCCCGCCAGCCACCGAACCAAGGCCCATCTTCCTTTTCAGCGCGGTAAGGGGATCTTCGGCCGAGGGATTATCGGTCGATGGACTATCGACGAGCGTCTTCAGTTCGCGTTCAAGCCTGGCTTTTTCGGGATCGAGAGCCTCGCCCGTCATCATCGCCAGCTCGGCCTGGAGCTGATCGGGATCGATGCTCCTCTGTCTGGCCTTTATGCCCGGCAGAGCTTCCTTGATCCTCGCCGCGTCGCGCTCAAGCTCGGCCCTGGAGGCCTGAATCTCCGAGAGCCTGGCTTCCAGGCCAGCGAGCTGAGCCTTTGCGCCGGCAGCGAGCTCGGCCATTCCCCTGGATTCTGCCAGGCTCACCCGCGAAGCCCAGAGGGCGGCATCCTTCTTCAAGGCTTCCATATCCTTTTCATGGCGTTTAATGTCGGTTGTGTAGGCGAAGAGAAGGTCCATGGCTCCACCCTGGTCGAGGCGGGACAATTCTTCAAGGCTTATCATCGTGCGCTCCTCATGTTCCGGAACTTCCTGAAATATAGCATGAAACTCCGGTTCAAGGAAAACGTGAAAGGGGCCTTCGGGCTGCCTCTTCGCTTCAATTCGGCGCTCCGAAACATCCGCACTCTATGCGTTTTTTTTATTATATTCAAATCACTATGTTAAAGAAACTCAAACCATGGGGTGTCATTTCTTTGATTATCCTTGGAATTGGAGCCTTTATCCTGGCTTCAACAGCAAACGCAGAACAGAAAGGAGGGATGCCGATGATTCTCACCGAAGATCAGGCCGCAACCGTATGCTATATAGAACCCACCGAGGAGCTGAGGCAGAAGCTGAGCGCCGAAGAATATGCCGTCCTCGTCCAGGCCGCCACCGAGCCTCCCTTTCAGAACGCCTTCTGGAACAACCACAAGCCGGGCATCTACGTGGATAAAATCGACGGAAGTCCGCTTTTCGCCTCGTCGACAAAATTCGATTCCGGCACGGGCTGGCCAAGCTTCTGGGCGCCCATCGACATGGAAAACATCGTCCTTGTCGAAGACAGATCCTACGGAATGGTCCGCATTGAAGTGAGGGCGAAGAAATCGGGCGGCCATCTCGGCCACCTCTTCGAGGACGGACCCAAGCCCAGCGGACTGCGCTACTGCATAAACTCGGCCTCCCTGGATTTCATACCCTTCCAGGAAATGTCGAAGCGGGGATACAAGGAATATCTGAGCCTTTTTTAGGGGACGATGCGCAAAGGATCGAAATAATCAGGCTTGGGGCTCCAGACGCGGCAGCGGTTGCGACCGGCTTCCTTGGCCTCGTAGAGGGCCAGGTCGGCTCGGCGTATGAACTCGTGCATCAAATCCTGAACCCCGGGAACCCCTGAAAAAACCCCGATGCTCACGGTTGGGCAGGTATTTTTGCCATCCACATCCAAGAGGGGGATTTTTTCGCGCAGGCGTTCGGCGACGATAAAAGCCTTTCGCGTCGAGGTATCGGGAAGGAGGATGACGAATTCCTCGCCGCCATAGCGGACGAGGTAATCCTTGTTCCTCAGGCTCTGAAGAATGCCCTCGGCGATGGTTTTCAGCACCTGGTCGCCGAAGGAATGTCCGAAGGTGTCGTTCACTACCTTGAAATGATCGATGTCGACCATGAGGACGCCGAGAGGCTGATCATCCTTGGCAGCCCTGCCGAAAATCTCCTGGCCTCGAGTTTCAAGGCCGTAACGGTTGGCTATACCTGTCAGCTTGTCGGTGCGCGCCTCTTCCTTGACGATGGTGTGTTGCCTCGCATGCTCTATGGCCATGGCAATATGTTCGGCAACGTTGGACGCGATTCGCACATGCTGGTCGGTGTAAAACCCCAACTCGGCGCTGTCGAGGGCGAAAAGGCCGATGGATTTCCCCTCATAGACGAGAGGGATGCCCAGCCAGGATCGGACGATCACATCGCCTTCCACCTGGATAAAGCCTTCAAAATCATGTTCGACATCGTTGCAGATGATGGGTCGGCGAGAGGCGATAGCCCTGGCCGAAGGATTGTCCATGCCGGCGATGAGGAATTTGAGTTCCTTCGTCTCGGCCGCCGTATATCCATAACTGCCGATAACACTCAGGTAGTTGCCGTCCAAAGCCTGGACAGTCGCGCTGTCGAAGGGGATGACGCGATGGAGATGCTCGATGATCCGCCTGATCGTGTCGTTGAAGTCGAGGCTCTTATTTATCGAGGCCAGAAGGTCCTTGAGCGACTCAATTTCGACGAGACGTTCGCGAATTTCCTCCTGCGCGGCTATCAGATCGGTGATGTCGCGATCGTGCATGGCCAGGAGCTTTATTCCACCCTTTTCGTCCCTGTCGATCACATTGATCGACAGCGAAACCCAGATCGTTTTCTCTTTTTTCCCATGAAACCGGATTTCCACGGCACCTGAGTCGGAAGCACCCGATTGGACCTTCTCGAAGAGAGTCTTGAGATTCACCATATCGGCAGGAAAAACCTTCCTGGGTGTTGATGGGCCGAAAAAATCGCTGCTGACCACGCCGAGTTTCGTCAGGCTTTCGCTGATAATTGTGCGCCTTCCGGCAAAATCGATGATGGAGAATCCATTTTTTATGATGATATCGTCAACTTTCGGATTGGAGAGGATTATATCGACAAGTGGCGATGGCGCTTCGTGCATGGTTCGGAGTATAAAACAGATATGGGCAGGAGACAAGCACAGACAGGATTCCAAGAAGGGAATCAGGCATGAACCGGACAGCTAGGGAGGTCGCGAAATACTATCCCGCCTTGCGCAGCCTCGCGGCTGGAGGGCTGCCGGGGACTGTCGTCTCGTCCCGAATATCCAGCGCCGAAATCGAACGATTCGGCGGAGCGCTCAAAAATCTGCAGAGGGGCCTTACCGGCGATCGACTGCTCGCCGGAGCCTCATATTTTTCGTCGGCCGATTATCTCGGCGCCTATCTTCTCTACTATTGGCCCGTCTCCTTCGTTCAGGTTTCCCTCGCCCTTGAGGAGCTGCGGCTTCGGGGAGCCTTGCCTCGAATCCGCAAGGTTCTCGACATAGGGGCGGGACCAGGCCCTGCCAGCTTCGCCGTGGCGGGGTTTGGGGCGGCGGGGGTCGGGGCGTCGGGCTCAAGCGCACTGCGCTGCACTCTCATCGACGCGAACGGGGAAGCCCTCAAGGCCGCGATGCGGCTTGGAAAGAATGCCGGCATCGAGCTTGTAACTATAACGAGGAATCTGGAAGACGATTCGATGGATGGCGGAGTGGGTGGGCTGGGCGACGACGGCGAGCAGGGCGGAGCCTATGACCTCATCGTGGCCTGCCACAGCGCGAACGAACTCTGGAAGGGCAGGGATGATGCCATCGCCAGGCGCGCCCGCCTCTGCACGGAAGCCTCAGGCCGCCTGGCCGAGGGCGGCATACTCCTCATCGTCGAGCCTTCTGCCAATGTGACGGGTCGACCGGCCCTCGAGCTCAGGGATTGCCTCCTCGCGGAGAATCCCGAACTCAGCTGCGTCGCCCCCTGCCCGGGTTCCTTCCCCTGCCCCATCGCGGCGGCGGGAGAGGGAAGAAGCTGCCACTCCACTTGGGCCTGGGAGCCCGACGGTCCGGTCGCCGCCCTCGCCCAAGCGGCAGGGCTCGACCGCGACTCGGTCAAGGCCACCTGGTTCGCTCTCCGGAAGGGTGCCTCGCCGGGCCTGCTGGCGAAAGTCGAAGCGACGCAGCGCGAAGGCCGGCTCTCGGGCCGCGTCGTATCGGAACCCATGCTCAACAAGGCCGGCAGAGTTCGCTATATTCTGTGCAGCGGATCGGGATTGGCCACGATCTCCGCCAAGGGTGGGGACGGGGCGGCCACAAGCGAGGGCTTTTTCTCGCTCGGGCGCGGCGACCTCGTCGAAGCCGAAGGCCTGGAGCGGCGCGCCGGCGACAACAGCTTCGGTTTCATGCCAGGATCGAGACTGACGATTACACTGAAGGCGCCGGAGGCCTGAATGGAGAGCATGCCTGTGATCGTATCCATAGTGGGATGGTCGGGCGTCGGAAAGACGACCTTCATCGAAGCCGCGATAGCCGAATGCTCCAGGCGTGGCATAGCGGTGGCGGCTTTCAAGAAATCGCGCCATGTGGCCGATCTTCCGCCCGACGGCAAGGATTCATCGCGCTTTCACGCGGCGGGAGCCAATCCTTCCATATACTTAAGCGGATCGGAGATGCTCAGCCTCGGCGCCGCTCCCGCCGCGATGGATGCCACGGCGATAGCCTCCCTCTGCCCCAATGCCTCCATCGTTTTCTGCGAGGGCCTCGAGGTGGAGGGAGCCTTGCGCGTCCTCATCGCCGGCGCCGAAACCGAGGAGAATGCCCTGAAGCGCCCCCTCGCCGACATCGACCTTCTCGTGGCCCGCGACCCTGCCATGCTGAAACTCGCCGCGGACAGGAATATCAAGGCTTTCCCGCCCGAAGATGTCGGGCAATTCATCAATCATTTATTTCTGCTGGAGGATAGCCATGGCTGAAGAAAATAAGGAAATCCACATCTACTGCGACGGCAAGGAACTGCCCCTCGTGCCCTTCGTATCGAAGCTTTTCTACGATACCCTCGCCGCCATGACGGGCGGCCTCAAGGGCGCCGAGAACGCGAAGACGGTGACGATAACGCTGACGAAGTCTTAGGAAATGAGTATTATACACTATGATCACTTATAATACTAATATTTTAGCTATTAGACTGTACAATTATCGAATTCAATTGTATGCTTGAATCATGGAAAGGCTCATTGAACAATTCAGACGTAAAATAGCTCTCACCCAAGGGGCTTCAATTCGCTCAATCGACAATGAAATCGCCTGGGGAGCTCGGCTCATAGGCATCAGGGGAGCTCGGGGTGTCGGAAAGACTACACTTCTATTACAGCATATCAAGAACACCTTCGCCGACGATTTTCAATCGGTCCTGTACGCGAGCCTGGACAATCTATGGTTTTCAGAACACCGCTTGATCGATCTGGCGGACGAGTTCCACAAGCGGGGAGGCACCTGGCTTTTTCTCGACGAGGTGCATAAATACCCCGATTGGGCCAGGACCATAAAAAACCTCTATGATGACTACCCGGACCTGCATATTGTCTTCACGGGATCTTCGCTTCTGGAAATCCTCGATGCCCGGGCCGACTTAAGCCGCAGAGCCCTGATGTATGAAATGCAGGGTTTATCATTCAGGGATTTGCTTATTTTACTTACGTTATCCATTTTCTATTATTTACCTTTTTCTGAGTTTCTTT
>CAYXUF010000027.1:0-32882 GCA_964468155.1 uncultured Treponemataceae bacterium | reverse complement strand
CCGCTGTCCTAACCGCTAGACGATGGGGACATAGATATAAGGAACTTTCATCCCATGTCCGGGCTGCAAACTACCAAGAAAAGCCTCGCTTTGTCAATATGGCCTAAAAATCCTCGAGAGCCAATTTTTCCTTTATTTTGGAGAACAGATGGAGCGCCAGCTTGTTTTCCGGCTCGATGCGGAGGGCTATTTCGCAATCGGCATGGGCTGTGGCCACATCGTTCATGCGGAAATAGCAGAGTGCCCGCCTGTATCGGGAGAAAAAATGATAGGGATGGATGAGGAGGGCTCCCGAGAAATCCTCGGCCGCTCCGAGGTAGTCTTCGAGGACGCTCTTCACCACGCCGCGATAGTAAAGCGCCTTGTAGCATTCCGGATCGAGCATCAGGCAGGCGCTGAAATCCTGCAGGGCCTCGTGGTAGCGCGACTGTGCGAAATAGGCCATTCCCCGATGCTTGTACACGACGGAGGCGATCTCCTTGTCGGGTTTTTCGCCGACGATGGCCGAGTAAATGCTCACGGCGCCAGCGAAGTCGGCCTTGTTGTGCGCCTCGAGGGCGGCCAGAAGCAGTCCATCCATGCCGTAGCCGCCGGTGTCGGAATTGCCGACAGGCGAAGGAGCCGTGCTTGCCGATGCCTGAGCGATAGCGTTCATGGCGGGCTCCGCGGCCTCGTTCTCCGGGCTTCGCTCGATTTCCCTATTGTCGGCCACTTCCTCGATTTTCCTGTAGAAGGCTTCGCGTCGCTGGCCAAGCTCGGAATTGAGCCTTTTCTCGAATTCGAGAATCTCCTGAAAAATAATATCCGAGAGCGTGAGATTGGCATTCAGGGCGGCGAGCTTGCGCCGCATAGGCTCATCAAAGGGCGTGAACTCGGCCTTGTACACGAGTTCGTGCTCCACCTCGGCCCAGGCTTCCTGAAGGATGGTTCTCAGCTGGATTTCGATGACGTTTCGCTCGATGTGATGGCAGAGGGGCTGAAGAGAATCAGGGATGCGCACGAGGACATGGATGGACTCGTAGCCGAATTCCCTGAAAGAGCGCTCGGCTCCTTTTCGCTCGATCTCCTCAACGATAAACCGTTCCGAAAGAATTCTCTCCGTCTTGGCCAGATCGCCCAAAAAGGGGCAGATGATCCGGATGGCGATGACATCGTTGACCGGCAGGGGTAAAGCCTTTTCCGTCCAGGCCTTCTTGAGGAGCCTCAGCTTTTTGGCGTAGTAGGAATCGAATTCCTTCACCCTCCCCTTGAGCGTCGGCTTTATACCTTTGCTTGCGAGAAGGGAATCCACCATGGAAAGGAAACTCGACAAGGCTTCCTCGTACCCTCCGCGGGAATCGGCATAGATTGCGGAGAGTTTGGCTTTATCGGGAATGACGAGCACAGATTGTTCCATAGCCATGATTCAGAGTATACCACCGAAATTTAAAAGCGGCGAAGGCGAATTAATCCGTCGTCAAATTTCCGTTGATGTACAGCTCCAGGCTGCCCGCCCCAGGAAGGGATCTGGACAGGGTTTTCTCGAAGGCGCTGACGACGAGGCTGAATGGGATGTCGAGACCGGCCAGGTCGGGCAGTTCGATATCCACATGAAGCCTGTTTCCCCTGAGCATGACGCTGCCCAGGCGGGCTTCCTGCCTGAAAAGCGGCTGCAGTGCAGGACTGAAAGGTCGCAGGAGGAGTTCCTCAAGGATTAGGCTTGCCCGCGCTTCGATACTGCCCACAAGGGCGATATCGCGTTTTTCGGCGACGAGGCGATCCCTGTCGGCGTTCAGAAAATAGAGGCTTGCCTGCCTCGAAGATGGATTCAATCCATTGAAGACGAGGGCTACGATGATTATGGCCGGAAAAACGAGAAGCCAGCCGCTTGAGCGGCTAGGCCTGGAACTGCTTTCTCCCAATGGAATTATCCTTCAAAATGATCTATGAAATCGACAATCCCATTGTAAATCGCATCTCCGACTTTTCTCAAGTACCCCGAACCTGCAAGGAGGATTCCCTCGTCGGGGTTCGTAATAAAACCCATCTCGATAAGTATCGAAGGCATCTTGGCGTTGCGCACAACAAACCATTCCTCAGCCCTGATGCCACGGCCGGGGCTCTGCTTGCCGAGAGCTCCCCCCAGTCTGTCGTACACTTTCCGGGCGAGTATGATGCTCTCCGTCGTGAACTCCTCCTCAAGCATGGCGTTGAGGATGGGAGCTATGTCAGCGCCTTTTTCCTTCACCGTCTTGGCATCGACCACCGTCCGCCTGTACTCGGGGTTGAGGTACCATACCTCATAGCCCTTGGCGTTTTTGTTGAACGAAGCGTTCGCGTGAATCGAGACGTAGATCACGGCTTCGTCCTTCTTCAGTTCGGCAGAATTGGCCATGGAGACACGCTCGTCGAGGGTGGGATAGGTATCGCCCGCGCGCGTTATGATGATATTCCTGCCCGGATACCTGGCTTTCAGGAGATCTACCACCCTCCGCGACACTTCGAGGGTGAGATCCTTCTCGAGGAGTGGAATGCCCCCGAGGTCGCTTATGGCGCCGGTGTCCTTGCCTCCATGCCCCGGATCGATGAGGATGGTCGCCACCGAATACTGTTCTTTTCTTGGGGCATTCTTCAAGGAAAAATAGCTGGACACCTCGCGGGAAAAATCTTCGGGGATCATCACCTTTCCCCCCGAAAGAAAAGGGGCGCCGACGGATTTCAGGTTTTTCCAGTCCATGACGATAAAGGGCTGATCCAGGACGAAGGAAACGAAAACCCCGTTCTGTTCGATATGACCGCTCCCCGTCAGCGGATCCCAGGCAATGCCTGCCTTGATGGTATTCCCGAACTCAAGCAGGGGCGTGGCTTTCGGCGTTGAGCTCTCCAGGGCAGCGGCATCGAGGGTCAGGGCGAAAGCCGAAACAAGTATGCAGAGGAGTGCAACCGTGATGCGCTTTCCGATGACCATATCTACCCCTATCGGAATATTCTCACACAAGAATTACTATTTTGGGATTCGCCTCTTGCAATCGATGGGCACTTCGAATATACAATGGACAGCGCACGAGTACCACCACTATAGGTTGTAGTGGCGATTTGTCATGCTGTTATATATTGTAGGATAGCGAAATTTACAGCCCATGCCTGGCATGCTTGCCGTATGTGCTTACAAGGCGGAGGAATAGGATGAAATTCGAACGAAAATTCACCAGGAAGGGGGGCGGTCCTTACGAGGGAATAGCATGGGAAAGCCGGATGAGCGAGATCAGGAATCCGAACGGCAAGCTGGTTTTCCAGATGGATGGCGTCATCGTGCCCTCCTCGTGGAGCCAGATCGCCACCGATATCCTGGCCCAGAAATATTTCCGCAAGGCCGGCGTTTCTGCCGAGGGCTCCCGATCCTGGATCGGCTTCCTGCCTGATTCGCAGGCCGAACTCGCCCACGAGAGCCCCTTGCCCGGTTCAGAGCACGATGCCCGCCAGGTTTTCCACCGCCTTGCCTACACCTGGTGCCTCTGGGGGCGGGGCGCAGGCTATTTCGATACCGATGATGACGAAAAGGTGTTCTACGAGGAACTTCTCTACATGCTCGCGCACCAGATGGCGGCGCCGAACAGCCCCCAGTGGTTCAATACGGGCCTGCACGCCGTCTACGGCATCGAGGGCCCCGCCCAGGGTCATTACTATGTCGACCCCGCCACCAACGAAGTGGTCAAGTCCGAATCGGCCTATGCGCGTCCCCAGCCACATGCATGCTTTATCCTCGACATCCAGGACGACCTCGTCAACGAGGGTGGCATCATGGATCTCATCACGAGGGAAGCCCGCCTCTTCAAGTACGGTTCGGGCACGGGATCCAACTTTTCCAAGATCAGGGCGGCCCGCGAAAACCTCTCCGGTGGAGGTGTCTCTTCCGGCCTCATTTCCTTCCTCAAAATCGCCGACCGCTCGGCAGCGGCCGTAAAGTCAGGCGGAACGACGCGACGCGCCGCCAAGATGGTCATCCTCGACGCCGACCATCCCGATATCGAACCCTACGTCAAATGGAAGTCCGAGGAAGAATACAAAGTCGCCTGCCTCGCGGCGGGAAGCGCCGTGCTTCGCCGCTATGCCGATTCCATGAAGGCGGCGGTGGACGGTTCCGGACTTTCAGGCGAATCGGCCTTTTCCTTCACCGAGAATTTTGGCCTGCGCAAGGCGGTCAAGGAAGCCATAAACGCGGGTATCCCCTCGGCCTGGATTCACCAGGTTCTCTCCATGTACCGGCAGACGGGCGACATTGTATCCCTTCCCCAGTACGACACCGCCTGGGAATCGGAAGCCTACAACACCGTATCCGGGCAGTCTTCGAACAATTCCGTACGCGTGGACAACGCCTTCATGAAGGCCGTCGTCGACGATGGCGACTGGGGCCTGAAGGCGCGCACCACGGGTGCGGTCATGAAGACGATCAAGGCGCGCTCGCTCTGGAACACGATCGCGCAGGCTGCCTGGCAGTGCGCGGATCCCGGCCTTCAGTTTCACAGCACCGTGAACGAATGGCACACCTGCCTGGCCGACGGCGAGATCCGGGCTTCCAACCCCTGTTCCGAATACATGTTCCTCGACGACACGGCATGCAACCTGGCTTCCCTCAACCTCCTCGGCTTCTATGACCCTGCCTCGGGCAGCTTCGACGACGAGGCCTACCGCCACGCTATCAGGCTCTGGACAACAGTGCTGGAGATATCCGTCGTCATGGCCCAGTTCCCCTCCAAGGAGATAGCGCGCCGCAGCATAGACTACCGCACCCTGGGCCTGGGCTACGCCAACCTCGGGAGCCTCCTCATGGTGATGGGCCTCGGCTACGACTCTGACGAGGGCCGCGCCGTAGCGGCAGCCCTCTCCGCCATCCTCACGGGAGAAGCCTACAGCCAGTCGGCCCGGATGGCCTCCGAATGGGGTCCCTTCGCCCGTTACACAGCCAACGCAGATACCATGCTCAAGGTGATACGCAACCACAGGCGAGCGGCCTACGACGAAAAGCCCTCCGAGTACGAAGGCTTGACGATCGCCCCTGCCGGCCTCAAGGAATGGGCCTGCCCCGGCAACCTCGTCGCGGCGGCCAGGGAATCCTGGGACGATGCCCTTGCCCTGGGCCAGAAGCACGGTTTCAGGAACGCCCAGGTGACGGCCATCGCCCCCACGGGCACGATCGGCCTCCTCATGGACTGCGACACCACGGGCGTCGAACCCGACTTCGCCCTCGTCAAGTTCAAGAAACTCGCGGGCGGCGGCTACTTCAAGATCATCAATTCGAGCGTGCCCCCTGCCCTCAAAGCCCTGGGATACGACGAAAAGACCATCGACGAGATACTGCGCTACGCCCTCGGAACCGGCAGTCTGGAGGCTTCTCCTTCTATTTCACGCCAATCCTTGAGGGAAAAGGGCTTCAGCGACGAAAGCCTCGCCAAGGTCGAATCCGTCCTCAAGAGCGCCTTTTCGCTTGAAGGCTGCTTCGCGCCCCACGTGCTCGGCAAGGAAACCCTCGCGGCCCTGGGCGTCCCGGAGAGCGACTCCAAGGACCCCTCCTTCAGTCTCCTCGAATGGCTCGGCTACAGCCAGGCGGAAATCGAGGAAGCCGAACTCTTCTCCTGCGGAACCATGGGGCTTGAAGGCGCCCCCGGCCTGAAGGACGAGGACATGACTGTCTTCGACACGGCGACGCCCTCGGGCAAAAAGGGAACGCGAAGCATCGACTGGAAGGCTCACGTCGCCATGATGGCAGCCGTCCAGCCCTTCGTCACCGGCGCCATCTCCAAGACGATCAACATGCCGAACACCGTCTCGAGCGAGGAGGTCAAGAGCGCCTACATGCTCGCCTGGAAATCCATGCTCAAGTCCATCGCCCTCTACCGCGACGGTTCGAAGCTCTCCCAGCCCCTCTCGGCCCTCTCTCCGGGCGTCGACATGATCGCCGATTCCATCGTCGCCCTGCAGACAGGAGCCCTCGACGCCGAGGAAAAGGCTTCCGCTGAAGTTCCGCCTGCATCCCCCGCGCCCGGTTCCAGGCTCAACCCCGCTCCCGAACTGCCCGGGATGCCCCAGTCGCCCCGAGGCCTGCGGAAATCCCTGCCCAACCGCAGGAAGGGCTACACGCAGAAAGCGAAGATCGGCGGGCACTCCGTATTCGTCCGCACCGGCGAGTACGAGGATGGCAGCCTTGGGGAGATCTTCCTCGATATGCACAAGGAAGGCGCCGCCTTCCGGAGCATCCTCAATTCCTTCGCGATATCCGTCTCCCTCGGCCTGCAGTACGGCGTTCCCCTCGAGGAATATATCGACGCCTTCACCTTCACCAAGTTCGAGCCCAACGGCGTGGTAGGCGGCCACGATTACATCAAGATGGCGACAAGCGTCCTGGATTACATCTTCCGCGATCTGGCCATCTCCTACCTGAACAGACACGATCTCGGGCAGATCAAGCCCGAGGATCTGGTATCCACCGCCATGCAGGCCGACAGTCAGCACAAGTCAGCCTTCGAGAACGGCCGTTCCAGCCATCCTTCAAAGCCCGTGCAGAGCCGGCTCAGCGTTCAGACCAGCAAGGAAGTCCCGTCCACTCCCGTATCGACGCGCAATGAACTGCTTCCGCAGACAGCCGAAACCCCGAAAACTGCATCACTGTCCCCCGGGCAGGCTGTCCTGAACCAGGCCATCAAGACGATTCGCAGCGCCCGCCAGAAGGGCTATGAGGGCGACCCCTGCCCCGCCTGCGGCAACCTCACCCTCGTGCGCAACGGCACCTGCCTGAAGTGCGAAACCTGCGGCTCGACGACAGGATGCAGCTAACAGTTAACTTCAATATGTATGATTAATAATAAGAGCGCTATTCCGACAATGCCGGATAGCGCTCTTATTCATTTATAAGAAAAGAAATACCAATCGTTATTTTACTATTTCCCTCTCGACAGGAAGCGTCATGCAGCGGGCTCCCCCGCCCCCGCGCGCCAGCTCGATGCCATCGAAGGTGACGGCGAGGCGTTTGTAGTTGTCCACGGAGTCGGTGCCGTCTATAAAAGCCTTCGAATCCACAACCTCAAAACCCGCCTCCGCGAGCGCCTCGACGGTGAGCCTGTTGCAGGAGTACATGAGGATTTTCCCCGGAGCGAAGGCGAAGGAATTGGCGCCCGAAAGCCACTGCTCGCGCTGCTGGTAGATGCGGTGCCCCTTGCCGCAGAGGACGGGCTCAAGATCGATGCCCTCTTCCTTCAGGCCGCCGAGGAGGGAATCCACTTCCCTGTATTTCAGCTTTCCGCTCTTTCCCGCGTCGATGCGATAGATGGTGCCTTTCTGAGCGCCCAGAATGACAGGTTGATAGATGAGGGCGGCATCCCTGTCGATCATCGTGAAAACCATGTCCAGGTGGATGGTTGCCCTTGTCTTGGGCAGATCGACGGCAAAAACCGTGATGTCGGATTCGGAGATGCGGGCGGCATTCCTTACGATGCGCTCGACAGCCCAGGGGGTTGTGCGTTCAGAAACCCCGATGGCGAAGACTTTTGGCGAGAGGACGATGATGTCACCTCCCTCAATGGTCATGTAGCGGTTGCGTTCCGAAGGTCCGTCGAAGATCAGTGTGCGGGCGGTGAAATCGGGGTGATGAGTGAATATAAATCGCGTGATGACGGCTTCCACCATCCTGACATCGAAGGCTGTAGCAGCGGAAACAGCGCAGTCGCCTATAACGGCGGCGCTGTCCCTCATGAAATAGGCATTCGGCAGGGGGCGGGAAGCAAAGCTCTCCTCCTCCAGCCTATGGGCGAGTGACGCCGGCGGTGAAGGCAGGCCATGCACAACCACTTCCGCCAGATCGCGGGCGGCTAAAGCCATAAGTTCTTCCATGGAACTCCGGATGGGAAAGCAGCGTCCCAGGTCGGAGAGAAACTCGAATTTGTTCCCGACGTCGACAAGGCAATCGCTCAGGAGATCCAGAAGCTCATGCACTTCGGACACGCAGGCAAGGAATTTCTTGAGCTGGAGATACTCCTCAAGGACAGCGTTCAGGGGGAGGATATCGTTGTAGAGATCCTTTTCGGCCTCTCCGGGCGTCATCGCCTCGATCTCGGGACCGGGGGTATGGAGGATCACCCGCTTGAGGACGCCAATTTCGCTTTCAATCGCCAGACGCTTCATGGGCAAAGTATGCACCATACGCGAAAAAAAATCTTCACTTTTCGCGTAAAGGCTTTTTTGCATAAGTATCGCTGCCTTGCCGGCCCGGATTGCATGAATAAGGAAGTATGAGGGGAAGCCCTTGAATGTATATGCAATATCAAGATTTTTTACAGTTGGCAACTTATTTTGACGAGCTTGACAGGCAAAAAACCGAGCCCGATCATGTCGGAAAGAGAGGGGCTGAGCCCCCCGAAAAACGGAGGATCGCGGCATGCATCGAAGAAAGGTGATCATCATCGGCGCGGCAGGCAGGGATTTTCACAATTTCAACACGAGGTTCAGAAAGGATGCGGGCGTCGAGGTGATGGCCTTCACCGCTGCCCAGATACCCGACATCGCCAACAGGAAGTATCCGGCCGAACTGGCGGGAGCCCTCTATCCCGAAGGCATCCCCATAATGCCCGAATCCGACCTGCCCCGCCTCATCCGCGAGCTGGCCATCGATGAGTGCGTCTTCTCCTATTCCGACGTGCCCTACGCCCATGTGATGAGCCTCTCGGCCCTCGTCAACGCTGCAGGAGCCTCCTTTACCCTCCTCGGCCCCAAGGATACGCAGATAAAGTCCACGAAGCCCGTCATAGCCGTCTGCGCGGTGCGCACGGGATCGGGCAAGAGCCAGACATCGCGCAAGATCGTGCAGATGCTGATGGCACACGGCCTGAAGGTGGTGGCCATACGCCATCCCATGCCCTATGGCGATCTCCTGCGCCAGAAGGTGCAGCGCTTCGCCACGGTGGAAGACCTCGCCTACCACAGGTGCACCATCGAGGAAATGGAAGAGTACGAACCCCACGTCGTCCGGGGCAACGTCATCTATTCGGGCGTGGACTACGAGGCCATCCTCAGGGAGGCCGAAAAGGAAGCCGACGTCATTCTCTGGGACGGGGGCAACAACGACTTTTCCTTCTACGTCCCCGATCTCATGATCACCGTGGCCGACCCCCTGAGGGCGGGCAACGAGGTATCCTTCTACCCGGGCGAGGCTTCCTTGCGCATGGCCGATGTGGTCGTGATCAACAAGATGGACACGGCAGGCCCCGAGGCTATCCAGACCGTGCGGGACAATATAACGAAGGTGAATCCCGAGGCTCTCGTCATCGACGCGGCCAGCCCCATCTCCGTCGACAAGCCCGAACTGATCAAGGGCAAGCGGGTGCTCTGCGTGGAGGACGGCCCCACCCTCACCCATGGCATGATGAAGCTGGGCGCTGGCGTCGTGGCGGCGCGCAAGTTCCAGGCGGCCGAGATCGTGGATCCCCGCCCCTTCGTCGTGGGCAGGCTTGCCGAAACCTTCAGGATTTATCCCACTATCGGCCCCCTCCTGCCTGCCATGGGCTACGGCGACGAGCAGATTGCCGACCTCGAGCGGACAATAGAAGCCACGGACTGCGATTCCGTCCTCATCGCGACGCCCATCGATCTTGCGCGCATCGTGAAGATCAGGAAGCCGACGGTGAAGGTAGGCTACGAACTTCAGGAAATCGGCAAACCCGACCTCAAGGATCTGCTCGACAGCTTCCTCGCCTCACAGCGACTATTATAAAAAAGCTGCCCCTGACGAGGGGCAGCTTTTTATGCGGGAAGGTCGCGATCGAGGGGCGTTCCGGCTCGGCCTTTTCGCGCGGATTCAGCCAGCGATGATGGCTTCGGTCGGGCAGACGGAGGCGCAGGCGCCGCAGTCAATGCACTTGTCCGGATCGATCCAGCGTGCGTCATTCTTCTCGCTGATGGCGGTGACGGGGCATTCGCCTTCGCAGGCGCCGCAGTTGACACATGCATCGGTAACTTTGTATGCCATGACAGATCTCCTTGAAAGGTGTGTTTCCCTATATTATCATTCTTCGGTTTTTCTGTGAAGCCACAGATGGCCGAGGTATCGCGGGCCTCGTCAGAAAAAGCCGCAGAGGGCTACCATGCGGGTAAAAGCGGCAGGTCCCTGTCGCCGGTATGATCCCAGAGCCGGCGAGCAGGCGGTGCAAAGCTCCACGTTGAGGATGCTCCCAAGCCCGATGCTTTCCGCAAGTCCAGTATTGGCGGCCCTCAGATCGATATAGTGCCTGGCCCCGCCATCATCGGGGCGCTCTACCCGGACGGCCTCTTCGCCGAAGTCGAGGGCAAAATGCCGCGCCCTTTCCTCGGGCACGGCGTAGCAGCAGGCTCCTATGCAGGGGCCCAGGATCGCCTCGATGTCGGCGGCACGGGAGCCGAATTCGCGCTCCATGCCGCGCACGGCCTCGGCGAGGATGCCCGTACCCTTCCAGCCCGAGTGGAGGAGGCCGAAAACCCCACGCTTCGCGTCATAAAGCCAGATAGGCATGCAGTCGGCCACGGTGAGGGCCGCAACCCAGTCCGAACCCTCCACAACGATGCCGTCGGCGCCCCCCTCTTCGGTGGCCTTCGCGATGAGGGGCCTGGCTTCCCTGCCGGCCTTGACGAATACGACGCGCCGCGTATGCTTCAGCGGAAGAGCGGCCACACGCCCTGATTCGAGGCCCAGCCGCGCGAAAAAGCCCTTGCGCAGCTCAGTTTCGCCAGCCGGATCGAAGCGCATGTCGCCCGACTCGGCCGTGCTCAGGATAGCGCGCGGCGAGGTTTTTTCTGAGCTCAGGGGGAAGCCGAATTCCATATATGACTGACCTTCGGGATGAGGGTTTATTGTTGTGATATTCATGTTTTCCTTTTCTTTCTCAGGCTGGATCGTAGATTTCAAAGGCCATGGAGGATCCGTCATGGAGGGCGAGTTCAACCCTATGACATTCCAGGTAGAGGCGGGAGGCCGCCCTGCCGCCATAGAGGCCGTCGCCAAGGATGGGATATCCTGCCCAGGCCAGGTGAGCCCTGACCTGATGCCTGAAGCCTGAAGTTATCATCGCTTCGACCTCCACGAGGGGGACAGCCCCAGCGAATTCCTCGATGGAAGCGCCTCCCGCACGCAGGATTGTGGTCGTATGCAGGCCCGGCGAAAGGGCTTTTTTCATGGCGCCTTTATTTTCGGCAGTCACGCAGGCAACGCGGGCTCCCCTCTCCCCATAGGATCTGAAGTAGCTCGAAATCGTCAGGGCGGCTTCCCTCGCCTCGAGCACGCGGTTGAAGAGGGGCCCGATGCCGGGTGCTGGACAGCGCAGGGGCCGCGACCCCGGAAGCTCGCCGCTGCCCTCGGCCAGCGAGGCGATGAGCCGATACTGCTTGCGCATCCTGCCCTGGCTCTGTGCCTCGCGGGCCGCCCCAAAGGCCTCGGGGCTCCGGGCGAAGAGGACGATGCCCGAGGTGGCCCTGTCGAGGCGGGAGAGCATGCCCAATTCTCCCTTCATGGCGCCATCAGCCGATGAGGCGAAGCTCTCGGCGAGAGCCGGCTTCTCAGCGGCCAGCCACAGGGCCAGGTCGGGCACGGAATGCATCCCCGCGGGCTTGAAGACAGCGAGGAAGCCTTCCGTTTCGGAAGCGATAAAAGGGTCGACGATCGGGGCGAAGGCTGTCACACGAGCCCCGAGTTCTGCAGCCTGTAGAGGTTCCAGTAGAGGCCTTTCTTTTCGATCAGCTCGTCGTGGGTACCTGTCTCGGCGATCCTGCCTTGGGCGAGGACGATGATCTTGTCGGCGTGGCGGATAGTGGAGAGCCTGTGGGCTATGACGACGCTCGTCCTGCCCGAGAGGAGGCCCTCGATGCCCCGCTGGATGAGGCGCTCCGTCTCCGTGTCCACGGAGCTCGTCGCCTCGTCGAGGATGATGATGGCCGGATCGTGGGCCAGGACGCGGGCGAAGGAGAGGAGCTGGCGCTGGCCCTGCGAGAGATTGGAGCCGCCTTCTGAAAGAAGGGTCTTGTAGCCATCGGGAAGGGACTCGATGAACTCGGACGCGTGGACAGCCTCGGCTGCCAGCTTCATCCTCTCCTCGGTGACCGTGTCGCCCAGGCGGATATTGTCCTCGATGCTCCCCGAAAAGAGGAAGACATCCTGGGGCACGGGCTGGATGGCGCTGCGCAGGCCGTGAAGGGGAAGATCGCGCACGGGGTAGCCGTCGATACGGATCTCGCCCTTCTGGATGTCCCAGAAACGGGTGACGAGGTTGGCCACCGTCGTCTTGCCCGCGCCCGTGTAGCCCACGATGGCTACCATCTTTCCCGGCTCGAGGGTGAAGGAAAGGTCCTTGAGCACCCAATCCTCCTCCTTGTAGGCGAACCAGACCTTGTCGAACTCTATGTGGCCGCGGATCTTTTCGGGCATGGGCAGCCTGGGCGTATCGCGGATCATCTCGTCGGCGTCGAGGAGGTCGAAAATCCTCTCTCCGCCCGCCATGGCGCTCTGCAGGAGGATGTATTTTTCGGCCAGGTCCTTGATGGGCGAATAGAACATGCCTATCAGGTTGACAAAGGCGATGAGGGTGCCGAGGGAGATGGAATGGGAGAGATAGAAGGCCGCGCCCACGCAGAGGGCGAGGGCCGTGGTGAAAGTGGCGAGAAAATCGACGATGGGCCTGAAGGTGGCGAATACGTACATTTCGCCGAGGTTGGCCTTCTTGAGCGATTCGTCGTAGACCGCAAATTCGGCCTTGGCGCTCTCCTCCTTGACGAAGAGCTTGACCACGTCGATGCCGGAGAGGTGTTCGGCTATGTAGGAATTGACCTTGCTCGTCCACTGCCTCTGGCTTCGGAATGCGTCCCTCGCCTTCTTGCGCGCGATGTTCGATACGATGAGGACGGCGGGGATGCTGATGGTCACCACGAGGGCGAGGCGCCAGTCAAAGAAATAGAGGACGACGATGGCGCCCACCATAATGGAAGCGTCCTTGATGAAGGCGGAGAGGACGTCGGTAAAGAACTGGTTGATGGTCTCGACATCGCTCGTCAGCCTCGTGACGAGGCGGCCGACGGGCTGCCGCGAAAGGTAGGACATCGAGCGTGTGAGGACATGGTTGAAGAGCTGCATCCTCAGGTCCTTCATGATTTTCAGCCCGAGGAGGTTGGAAAAATAAACCATGCCGAAGGTGGAGACGAGTATGGATACGAGAATGACGAGGAGAACGGCTGCGTAGCGGAGGATGAGGGCCGTGTCGGCTCGGCGCAGGCCCGCCGCCTCGGCGGCGGGCAGGGCCCTGAGCTTTTCAACCGAAATGACGCCCCAGTTCCCCTCGACCTTGAAAAGCTCAGGGCGGGCGGCGCAGAGGGCCGCCTGCGCCTTGTCCTCTGCCTTCACCTCAAACACATAGGCCTCTTCGGGCGTGAAAAGCCCGTCGGCCACCAGGCGCCGCCTCTCGGCGGCGCTCAGGCCCGAAAGCCTTGACGTCCTGACATAGACCAGGCCCCCGATAACAGGATCGTTCCCCGAAAGCTTGAGCGCCCTCCCCGCCTCCGTACCGATCAGCTCGGTCGATACACCATACCAGGAACGCATCAAGGCGTCATCGATAGCCCGCCGCAGGATAACAGGACTCAACAACTCCCCCGCCGTGCTCACCACAAGGGCCAGGAAGGCCAGGGCAGTGATCAGCTTATAGGGCTTAATATACGAAAGAATCCGCTTCGATATCGTCGAGTCATAGCCCTTCGTCACATCGTCGGTTTCAAAAAATTCGGCCATGACTAATTCCCCCCGCCAGCGGCGCTCATCGACGCAGCTTCGGCGCTCGCCGGCACAGCCGAGCCCATGGCCGAAGCCTCCAGCTCCTGCAGACGCGCGATCTCGGCATAGAATCCATTCCTGTCGGCCAGAAGCTCCTCATGGCTCCCCAGCTGAATCATGACCCCGTCCTTCAGCACAAGTATCTTGTCGGCGTTCCTCAAAGTGGAAACCCGGTGCGACACGATGATATTCGTCCTCCCCTTTCGCTCGACAAGGAGATTCTGAAGAATCTTCTCCTCCGTCTCGGCGTCGACAGCCGAAAGCGCGTCGTCCAGAACGAGAATCGCGGGATCGAGGGCCAGGGCGCGCGCAATCGCGATGCGCTGCTTCTGCCCGCCGGACAGCGTCAGCCCCCGCTCGCCCACCACAGTATCCCAGCCCTTGGGGAAGAGCCTTACGTCCCTTTCGAGCGAGGCTATTCGCGCGATGTCCTCGAAACGCTCCCCGCTCAGCTCAGGCTTGCCGAAGAGAATGTTCTCCTTCACCGAAGCCGAAAAAAGGAAAGATTCCTGAGGCACAAAGCCATAGGCCCTGCGCAGGAAAGCCAATGAATAGGAGGAGATATCCTTGCCGCCAATGAACACCTTTCCCTCGCCCGGGTCGAGGAGGCGTGGCAGAACCTTGAGCAGTGTGGACTTCCCGCTTCCCACCCTCCCTAAAATGCCGAGGGTCGACCCATCAGATACCTTGAATGAAAGCCCGACAAGCGCCGGTTTCGACGCTCCAGGATAGGAAAAATCCAAACCCTTCACTTCCAGATCGCCAGCGGGCACAGCCTCAAGAGCATTGTCCGCAACCTTTATCTCGCTCTTCGTGTCGAGCACCTCGTTGATGCGCTTCAGGCTCGCCGCGCCTCGCTGGATGATGTTGACGGTAAAGCCCGCCCCCATAAGCGGCCAGATCAGCATCTCGAGGTAGGAAATCATCGCTATGATATCGCCGGGGCTCATCGTGTTCCTGATGACCGAACCGCCTCCAGCCAGGAGAAGAATGGCCGTGCTCAAGCCCGCGAGAAAGGCGATGAGGGGAAAAAAGAAACCGAATGTTTTCACCAGATCCATCGAGGCGTCACGATAGAGATCGTTCGTCGTCGAGAATTTCCCCGAAAAATGCCTTTCCTTGACGAAAGACTTCACCACCCTCATGCCAGCGAAGGTTTCCTGGGCGATGTCGGAGAGCTTGGAGAAAACCTCCTGCACACGCTTGAACTGACCGCCCACGAGCTTGCCGAAAAAGAACATCAATACCGTGATCAAAGGCAGGGGGATTATCGTGTAGAGGGCCACCGAGGAATTCCCCGCTATCATGGCGATGAGAATCATCGACGACATGAAAACCCCGTCCACGAAGGACACGAAGCCCATCCCCACCGACTGCCGCACGGCGCCCATATCGTTCGTGGCCTTGGCCATCAGGTCGCCCGTCTTGTTCGCCTGGTAGAAACCGGCCGACATCTCCATGAAGTGACCGAAGAGCCTGTCCCTCATCTCCGTCTCGATCTGTCGCGAGGCGCCGATGATAAAGTACCGCCACAGAAATCGCCCTATCGAGATGAAGGTCGCTATGCCCATCATCCACAGGGCGGGCTCAATGATGGCCGAAAGGGTAAAATGCCCGCTCGCGACGATATCGACAGCCTGCTTGACGAAGCGCGGTATCAAAACCTGAGCCCCATCGACGACGATGAGGAAGAAAATGCCTACTATATAGTTGAGCTTGTGTTTTTTTAGATACGGTAGTATGGACCGATATTCTTTAAGCATATCGTATCAATTTATCCTTCTGGACGAGGAAAGACAATATGGAGAGGGCTATTCTCGACCAGCATAGAAGCTTGGCTATGGGCCAGGCCCATAGCCTGGCCGGTAGCCTCGCGGTGGCCCTGCACCCAGCCAGGCCCATAGCCAGTTTTCAGCTTTTCTGCCATCATGGCCACGATGCGGGAAATCATAATACACACGGACGGCGGATGCTCGGGCAACCCCGGCCCCGGCGGCTGGGCTTACGTTATGCGCTACGGCGACAGGCTCCGCGAGGACTCAGGCTGCGAGGCTGACACCACGAACAACCGCATGGAACTTCGGGCCGTCATCGAAGCCCTCCGTTTCATAGCCGGGCGCCTGAGCGAAGGCGAGGCCAGCGGGGCATCCTGGGCCAAAGCCTCCGTTCTCGTCTTCACCGACTCCCAGTACGTGCGCAACGGCGTCACCAAATGGGTTTCAGGCTGGAAGCGCAACGGATGGAAGACAGCGGACAAAAAACCCGTCAAAAACCGCGAACTCTGGGAGGACCTGGATACCCTCGCCTCTTCCACCGGCGCCCAATTCCACTGGGTCGAAGGGCACGCCGGCGTGCCCGACAACGAGCGCTGCGACAGCCTCGTGCAGGATCGAATCCGGGAACTGAAAGGCTTAGCTCGATAAAGCCCTGATATACAAAGCTGCCCCCCCACATCCTGGCCGGCTCCCCTGCCGCATCCCGATCGATCATTTCTTGGCGAATGCATCCCTTCCATCGATGATGCTGTCGTATTTGAGGTTTTCCTGCTCGAGCATCCTCACCTTGAGCTTTTCCCTTTCGATTTCCAGCTCAAGCATTTCCTTCTTGATGCGTTCCATCTCGACCGCGCGCTTCCCTTTGATGTTGAGGTAGATGAAACCGAATACGATGAGGGGTATGCCAAGAAGGGAGGACAGTATGGCGATAATTCCGGCGATATCCATTGTACCTTCTCCTCTTTGAGGATGGTTCATAGACTCTGAGGCGTCAAGATTGAAGGCAGGGTAAAATACTGGGACCAGCCCGACTCGAACGGGCGACCTGCTGCTTAGAAGGCAGCTGCTCTATCCAGTTGAGCTATGATCCCGAAGCTCGGGATGAGAGGATTTGAACCTCCGATCTTCTGCTCCCAAAGCAGACGCCTTAGCCCCTAGGCTACATCCCGCAAAACCAAGCGCAACGTTAGGCCGAAACCGCGGGCATTGTCAATATGGAAATAGTAGCGTTCGACTGTTGACAGCTGGGGATAATGAATTATAATAATCCGGCTTCCTTATATAAAAATAGGGATGACGCACCACTACACCCTGCAAGGAGTCACTATGTCGTTCGCCACCGACCAGATCAGAAATATCGCCATAGCCGGACACGGGAGTACCGGCAAGACAACGCTGCTCGAACACATTCTCTTCCAGGGCGGAGCGATAGCCAAGCCGGAAACCATCGAATCGGGCAAGACGGTCAGCGATTTTGGGGAAGATGAGATAGCGCGCAAGATTTCCGTACGCGCCACCCTCACCCACTGCACGGTTCGCGACACCAAGATCAACTTTATCGATACGCCGGGATCATCGGATTTTGTCGGTGAAGTTATCCTCGCTTTCAGATCCTGCGAAAGCGCCCTCCTCCTCATCGACGCCCGTTCGGGCGTCCAGATCGAAACGATAAAACTCTGGCGCAACCTCGATTCCAGAGGCAAGCCACGCATGGTCTTCGTGTCACGGATGGATGAGGAGCGAGCTTCCTTCAACGCCGCTCTTGAGGACATTCATGCCAAGTTCAAGGTCAGTCCCGTGCCTGTCACCATCCCCATGGGAGAAGGGCTCGCCTGCGAGGGCATCATCGATGTCATCAACGGCAAGGCCTACGCCAAACCCGCTTCCGGAGATCAGAAGGAAGTGGCTTCCGAGGTTCCGGCCAAATACAAGGATGCTCTCGAGGAAGCGCGGATCCAGCTTTCCGAGGCAGCCGCCGAGGGCTCGGATGAGCTCATGGAGAAATACCTGGAAAACGGCCAGCTCAGCCAGGAAGATATTGTGGTCGGCCTCCGCGAAGCCCTGGCTCAGGCCAAGGTGGTGCCCGCTTTCGCCGGATCGGGACTCAAGAACATCGGCACTGCGGCCCTCCTCGAATTCATCGCCGTGATGGCCCCCACGCCTCTCACCCACAACGCCGAGGAGGCCAAGGACTTCGATGGCAACACCGTCACCATCTCCATCGACGCCTCCAAGCCAGCCAGCGCCATGGTGATCAAAACCCAGATCGACCAGTTTTCAGGCCGCCTCTCCTTCGTGAAGGTATTCACCGGCTCCCTCACGCCCGAGCTTGACGTCATCAACGTCCGCGACGGCCACAAGGAGCGTCTCTCCAAGCTCTACACGGCTCAGGGCAAGAAGATCGAGGAAGTGCCCTCCCTTCCCGCCGGCGATATCGGCATCATCACCAAGGCGGTGAGCCTCAAGACCAACGACACAGTTTCGGCCATGGACAGGCCCTTCACCTTTGGCCCCTTGAGACTTCCCACCCCCGTCCACCTCGTCGCCATCTCGGCGGCCAACAAGAAGGAAGAGGACAAGCTCAACGAACTCCTCTACAAGGCGGCCGAGGAAGATTTGACCTTCCAGGTGAACTTCAATGCCGAAACCAAGGAAACGGTGATCGCGGGCATGGGCGAGCTCCAGATCAACATGATTCTGGACAAGATCAGGAACCAGGCCAAGATTGTCGCCGAAACAAGGATTCCCCGCGTCGCCTACCGCGAGACGATCACGAAGAAGTCGGGCGCCGAGTACACGCACAAGAAGCAGACGGGCGGCCACGGCCAATATGCTCGTGTCGTCTTCGAGGTCGAGCCTCTTCCTCGCGGCACGGGGTATCAGTTCGAGAACAAGCTTTTCGGCCAGTCAGTATCCCGCGGCTTCATCCCCGGCATCGAAAAGGGTATCCACCAGGCCATGGAAAACGGCGTCGTCGCCGGTTACCCCGTCGTGGACGTCAAGACGGCCATCACGGACGGCAAGGAACACCCCGTCGACTCCTCGGAAATGGCATTCAAGCTGGCTTCCCGAGGAGCCTTCCGCGAGGCCTCCAAGACGGCCAGCCCCACCCTCCTCGAGCCGATCATGGATCTGAGGGTCTTTGTCGAAGAAAAAAATCTCGGCGATGTCATGTCCGATCTCTCGGGACGCCGCGGCAGGATTTCGGGCCAGAACCCCATGGGCGGCGGCATCATCGAGGTGGATGCCCAGGTACCCCATGCCGAGCTTCTCCGCTACGCCATCGACCTGCGCTCCATGACATCGGGCACGGCTTCCTTCGAGGTGGATTTTTCCCACTACGCTCCCATATCGGGCAAGATCGCCGAGGATGTCATCAAGGCCGCCCAAGCCTTCAAGACGGCCGAGGCTGAGGAAGAATAATTCCTGTCAGCAAGCTTCGGGCTTCGATAAACGAAGGGGGCTGCCGGTTATCCGGCAGCCCCTTTTTCATTCCACGCCCTGGCGGTTTTTCTCCTGGCTCCGCAAGAGCTCAATCTCATTGAGGAATTCGTCGGCTGTTTCGTATTTTCTGTATACCGAAGCGAAGCGAATGTAGGCCACCTTATCCATCTCGTAGAGGCGGCGCAGGACCATCTCGCCAATGGCCTCGCTCGAAATCTCGTTGCTCGACTTGGCCAGCTGTGCCGTTTCGTCCTCTATCTCGTTGATGAAGTTTTCGATGGACAGCTGGGAAACAGGACGTTTTTCGAGGGATCGTATCAGGCCGCGCTCGATTTTGCTGCGCTCGAAGGGCTCCCTGCGCCCGTCGCGCTTGACGACCATGAGGGGTTTTTCCTCGATGCGCTCGTAGCTCGTAAAGCGGAGGCTGCAGGAGAGGCACTCCCTCCTGCGCCGTATCGCCTCGCCGTTCGCGAGGCTCCGCGAGTCTATCACCTTGTCGTCGAGGCTCCCGCAGTGGGGACATTTCATGGCTTTACGCTTCCTTGCCGAAAATATACCCGATGCGGCAGTTGCTGTCACGGCCGTATTTGCGTATTTTTAAATTATGGAGGCAAGTATGGCATTTTCCGATAAAATGAAAGACTTTTTTGAAAAGAGCTTCGATACATCGAAGGACATTCTCAACAAGGCAGGGGCCCAGGCCCAGGTCTGGGGCGAAATGGGCAAGCTCAGGCTGGAAATTCTTCAGCTGCGCGCCAAGGCCCAGTCCCTGACGGCTAAACTGGGCGCCGGCGTCTACGAACTCCTCGTCGAAAATGGCGAGCCTATGATCGGCACCTATTCGGAAGGCATCGCGCCCATAATCCAGCAACTCAAGACGATAGAACGGGAAATATCCGAAAAAGAATCGGCCTTCAGGCTCGCGGGCGGCAAGGATGCGGATCTCGACGGCGACGGCAGACCGGGCTGATAAAGCTACATGATAAAAGCCGCGATTTTTGATCTCGATGGCACTCTGGCCGACACGATAGGCGATCTGGGCGGAGCGGTGAACGCCGTCCTGTCGGCCCACGGTTTTCCCGAACACAGTTCGCAGACGTACAAGGTGATGGTGGGCAACGGTTTCGCCATGCTTATGCGGCAGGCACTGCCTCCATCCATAGCTTCCCCGGCGGATGGGAACGAAAGGCTCTTCGCGTCCCTCCTTCAGGAGGCTGCCACTGAATATTCCCGCAGATCCCTCGCGACAACAAGGCCCTTCGCGGGCATCGAGGAACTCCTCGTCGCCCTGAGGGAGAAAAAACTCATGCTCGCCGTTCTGTCGAATAAACCCGACGCGATGACAAAACACATGGTGGGTTCTCTCTTCCCCGACATTCCCTTCATCGCCGTCCTGGGCGACAGGCCCCAGGCGCCGCGCAAGCCCGATCCATCGACAGCCCTGGAAATTGCCAGGCTGGCTGGCCTATCGCCTGGAGAATTCGCCTTTATCGGCGATTCTGGGGTGGATATGAAAACCGGCGTGGCGAGCGGCATGCATCCCCTGGGCGCCTCCTGGGGCTATCGCTCCATCGCCGAGCTCGAGGAAGGAGGCGCCGAGGGCATCCTGGCGAAACCTTCGGACTTTCTCGCCTACTGTATCGAGGCATAAGAGGGCATTCCGGCTTTTTATTGCGCAAATCGCCAGTATTACGTATACTCCTTGGAGGACAGCCAGCGAGCCCTGAACGGGCAACAAGGAGCCCCTATGGAAAAAACAGCACTGATCGAAAGAGCGCGCGATTACGCAGCCCACGAAAAAGATCCAATCTTCGCTTCCGAGGTCAAGGATCTCCTTATAAGGAACGACGAAAAGGAACTCGAGGACAGGTTCTACAGGGATCTGGAATTCGGCACGGGCGGCCTGCGCGGCCTCATAGGCGGCGGCTACAACCGCATGAACACTCTCGTGGTGACGCGCGCGACCCAGGGGCTCTGCGACTACATCAACGGGCAGTTCCCGGAAAAACGGCTTTCGGCCTGCATCGCCTACGACTCCAGGCGCCGATCAGCCGATTTCGCCCTGGCCACGGCCCTCGTCTTCGCCGCCAACGGCATAAAAGCCTATCTCTTCCCCTCCCTCAGGCCTACGCCCGAGCTCTCCTTCGCTATACGCAGGCTGGGCGCCGACACGGGCGTCGTCGTAACGGCCAGCCACAATCCTCCCCAGTACAACGGCTACAAGGCCTACTGGAACGACGGCTCCCAGGTAGTGCCGCCCCACGACGTCGGCATCATCGACAAGGTGCAGGCAGTCAAGGAGGTCCGAATCATGGACAAGAGCCTGGCCCTCGAAAAGGGCCTCCTCGTCGTCCTGGATTCGGCCGTCGACGACGCCTATGTCGCCATGGTGAAGTCCAAACTCCTCCGTCCCGATCTCATCAAGAAGGAAGCCGGCGCCGTAAAGGTCGTTTACACCCCCCTCCACGGCACGGGCGCCATGCTCTTCGAAAGGATTATGGGCGAACTCGGGCTCAACGTTCTCACCGTGCCTGAACAGCGGCAGCCCAACGGCGAATTCCCGACAGTGTCATTTCCCAACCCCGAGGAGCCAGCGGCCCTCAAGCTCGCCATCGAGCTGGGCATGAAGGAAAAGGCCGATGTCGTGATGGCTACCGACCCCGATGCCGACAGGCTGGGCATCGCCGTTCCCGACAGGGAGGGCAATTTTGTCCTCGTCACGGGCAATCAGCTCGGAAGCCTCCACCTCGATTACCTTCTCGGCTCCCTCAAGGAGTTGGGCCGGATGCCGCCCCGCCCCGCCTGCATAAAAAGCATTGTCACGACCGATTTCCAGACGGCCATAGCGGCGAAATACGGGGCCGAGTGCAGGGACTGCCTCACGGGCTTCAAATGGATCGCCGAGATGATGCGGAAGTTCGAGGATGAAGGCCTGGATTTCATCTACGGCACCGAGGAAAGCTATGGCCACCTCATCGAAACCGAGGTGCGCGACAAGGACGGCATCTCGGCCGCCGCCCTCACCGCCGAGATGACGCTCTACTGGCGAAGCAAGGGAAAGAGCCTCCTCGACAGGCTGGATGAGCTCTACGCCGAGTTCGGCTATTACGAGGAAAAGGGCATCAGCAAGTATTTCCAGGGGCCTTCGGGCATGCAGATCATGAGGGGAATCATGGACGCCTACCGGCGCAGCCAGCCGATAGCCCTCGGCGGCATTCCCGTCGTCTCGATTCGCGATATAAAGACGGGCAAGGAATGGGATACGGGATCGAAGGCGACACGGGTTATCGACCTGCCTGAAAGCGACGTTCTCCTTTGGAGGCTGCGCGACGGCACACTCGTCGTGGTCCGCCCCTCGGGCACCGAGCCCAAGATCAAGTATTACGTGCTCTGCCGCACCGACGCCTCTTCCATCGGCCTTCAGGCTGCCCGCCTCCAGACCAAGGATAAAATCGCCGCCATAGAAGCCGATATCCGCAAGGTGATCGGCTGATGCCCAGTTTTTCGGGCGGTGCTCCGATCTGGGCTCGTTTCGTCGATTCCTCAAATCCGGCCCGACCACGGGAGGCGACCGATACCCTCTGTCACCTCCCCGCCGAATGGGAACACCGGCGCTACGCGGCCCTCGACGTGGAGACGACAGGCCTCGATGCCTACAGCGATCGCGTGCTGGAGATTGGCGTCGTGCTTTTTTCCTATGACGGCGATGGCGCCCTCGTCGAGGAGCGAAGCTGGCAAAGCCTCGTTAACCCTGGCGTCGCGATTCCCGCTTCAGCCACAGCCATACACGGAATAACGGATTTCGATGTCTTCGCCTCTCCCTTCTTCAGGGAAGTGGCGGCCGAGCTTGCGGTGATGCTGGAAGGAAGGGTTATGGTAGCCCATAACGCTCCCTTCGACGCAGGCTTCATAGCCCGGGAATTCGAAAGGCTGGGCAAGGCCTCCCCTATCGGAGAGATGGCCGACAGCCTCATTCTCCTTCGAAGGGCCGTTCCCAACCTGCTCTCCTACAGCCTCGGCAAGGCCGCCTTCATTCTGGGCGTGGATACGGGCAGCTCGCACAGGGCTCTCGATGACGCAAGAACCTGCATGCATCTATTTACCTTGAGCGCGCGCAAGCTCGCCGGCGCCTGCCCATAAAGGAAACGTACGACAGATGATACAGTTGAGGACGCGACAAGGCTTACAGCTTGCGATGCTCATAGGATTGCCCCTCTTTATCCTCGGCAGCGTTTTTCTCTTCAAGCCGGGAGCCTCCGAAAGTCAGGCACCCATGTCGGGCAAGGAGATCGTAGAAACCCTGGCCCCAGAGGCGATAGGCAGCCTGGAGCCTGACCAGGCCAGGACCTATGGAGCAAGCCTGGTGTCCAAGGCTCTGGAAGAAGGCAGGAAGCCGAACCATTACCTTTCCTCGGTCTTTCCGTCGGCCTCCGAAACCCTGGCCATGCTGGCGAGGGACAGGGATGTGGACGACTACATCGAGAACGCGAGCGACAAGGGTCCGGCAGGCGAATACTACCAGTCCGTCGTCGATCTCGTCCCCGCGATGAAGCCCCTCCGCCCCATCTACGAGAAGCTCTTCCAGGGAGCCTACGAGAAGCTCAAGGCGAATCAGCAGTTCAAGGATCCTGAAAAGGCATCGCCCGAAGCCGCAGGCTACGATGGAGGCGTTACCCTTCCCGGATTGTCATCCAAGCCCCGGGTGAGGGATTACGATTACTCCCATACCTTTGCCCTCGATATTTTCCTCAAGGATGTCGATCTTCTGCCCTTCAGCACCCTGCAGAAAGGTCCCCTTCTATTCTCTGTCGCCGATGCCGTCGTCGTCGCCACGGAGTCGTCATGGAAGGGCGGCGAGGAGCTCTCCACCTTCCGATCGGGCGGCATCACGCCCAAGGCTGGCAACGGCCTCATTCTCTATTCGCCCAGCAGGCACAAGTACTACCTCTATTTCCATCTCTACGATGTCCTCGTTTCGCCCGGCGACGCTGTCCCCAAGGGCTACCCCCTCGGCCATGGGGGGAACACGGGCACCAACGCCCGAAAGAAGGGGCACGGCGAGCACCTCCATCTCGAGATTTACGACGCTGTCGAGGCTCGATTCCTGCGCAACTACGAAATCGCCGATATTGTCTTCTGAGGCCCCTGCCGCTAGAATGGGTCCATGACAATGAACAGCGCTGACGGACTCTTTCTCGCCGGGGATATTGGCGGCACGAACACCAACCTCGCCCTTGTGAGCCATACTGGCGGACGTTTCAGGATAGAATTCTCCAGGCGTTTCTCCACACAGGCCGAAGTCTCCCTCCTTGATCCCATGGAACGCTTTCTGCGTGAAGCCTCCACACTGGGATTCGGGTCGAAAATCGATGCCTGCTGCGTTTCGGCGGCCGGCCCCGTGATCGATGGCAGCATCAGGCTGACGAACGCTCCCTGGTCAATCCACGCCTCCGAACTTTCGGAACGATTCTCTCTGACCGTCCACCTCATCAACGATTTTGCCGCCGTTTCCTACGCGGTGGCCCTTCTCGACCCGAGCGATAGGGAACAGATAGGGCTCATGCCGCACTGCCACGCTTCCTCGTCCCTCCCCCTGCCCGGAATGGCCCTCGTCGTGGGCGCGGGAACGGGCCTGGGCGTCGGCTTCATGGAGAGGGGCGAAGGCGGATCCTGCCGCGTCTATCCCTCCGAGGGAGGCCACGCGTCGATGCCCTGCTGGGACGAGCGCAGTTTCGGGTTCTTCGGCTGGATGAAGGAAAGGCTCGGCTTCGATCCCAGCATCGAGCGGGCCGTCTCGGGACAGGGCATAGACAACATCTTCCGCTATGTTTGCTCCAAGGCTAAGCCCGGAGAGCTCGCCGCCTCCATTCTCGAGAAAAGCGAAAGCGAGCGGCCTGCCCTCATCGCGGCCAACAGGCTCCTGGATTCCACCTGCTCAGAGACGATGGAGCTCTTCGCCGAATTCTACGCCCGCATTGTGTCGAGCCTGGCGACAGCCTTTCTCCCTGAAGGGGGAATATGGCTGGCTGGCGGCATATCCTCGAAGAATGAGGCCTTCCTCATCGAAAACCAGAGGTTCATGAGGCCTTTCGAGATCAACAGCGAGCCCCATATCCGTAAATTTCTCGCCAGGGTTCCCGTCATGATCGTGCGGGACTACTCCATATCGCTCATCGGCGCCGCGAACGCGGCCTTCCAGCTGGGGAGAAAATTGCTATGATCCATATCAATGAAGCGTTGCGGAAGGACATGGTCGGCAAGGGTATCGACATAGCCCAAACTACGCAAATCCTCGAGGACTACAACTCAGGATTCTACGATTCCATAAGGCCCGTCGTGGCTGCAGGCGTTCCCCCCATCGACGGATCGACCGTTATAGACCTGCGGCCCTCAGGCAAACCCGATGCCATCCTGTTTTCCGTCGACGCCGAGCTTGCCGCAAGGAACCTGGGCGCCCTGGGCATCGACTGGCCGGCTTCGCCGCGCAATGGTTCAGCTTCGGCGGGGGTGGCGCCTCAGGCTCATTTCAGCGCGGCCGATCTCGAGGCGATAGGGATGAGGCTCCTGCCCCGCGCCGCCTTCGGCGTGCTCAACGGCGGTTCGGCGACAAGCTACGCCGACAGGAAAAAAAACCTCGCCCTTGGCCAGGCAACCTTCGAGGCCGTGGCCCGGGGCTTTGAAACCCTGTCTCCCCTGTGCAGGGACATGCCGAAGGGCGTGACGCCCGCCTATGTGAATCCCGACGGCCACCCCGGAGCCAGTTTCCTCGAGCTCAAGATGCGAGCCCGTCTCCTCCTCGCCCAGCGCTACAAGGCGAGATTCCAGGCAGCCCTGCCCGCCCCCTTCCTCCCGCTTTTCCAGATGACGAACCTGTCCAACGATGGGATTCTTTCCGACTATTACGCGAAGGCGGCTTCTTCGCCCTTCCTCGCGACCCTCGCCGGGAAGACGGACCTGAAGGCCGCGGGATGGAAGACGGGCGTTCAGCCCATGATAGCGGCCTTCAGCCACTCGGAAGAAGGCCGCCCGAAGCGCATTTTCAGCGAAGCCAAAGGCAGGCCCGATTCCAGCCTCCCCCTTCCCGGAGGCCATGGCCAGTGCTTCCGCGTGCTGGGAAGCACCTTGAAAGCCATGCGCGATGAGGGCATCAAATTCGCCTGCCTCGGCAACGTCGACAATCTCGGCTATACGCCCGACCCAATCGAACTGGCCATCATGGCGCTCTCTGGGCAACCCGCGGCCTTCGATTTCGCCTTCCGCACGCCGATGGACGTCAAGGGCGGCATCCTCGTCGAAACCATGGAGGGCGGACGCACCGTCGCCGATATTGGCCCCGCCATCAGCCTCGACGCCGTACTCGAGCTTGAGGGCAAGGGCCTTTCCATCCTCTTCAACTGTGCCTCGGGCGTTTTCGATCTGGATTATCTCGTCCCCAGGATCGACGAGATCGCCCGAAACTTGCCCGTCCGCTTCAGCGACCAGGACAAGGACGCAGGCAGGTATTCCCAGGCCGAACAGGTAACCTGGGAGGTTACGGGAATCCTTCCCTCCTTCCTGGCCTTCGCCGTCGACAAGCGCGAGCGCTTCCTCGCCGCCAAGCTCCTCCTGGACACCCTCCTGATGAGCGGGATAGGCCTGGAAAATCCGGGCATTCCCGATGCGCTGAGAAAGACGGCGGAGGGGCTCCATGAGGGTTTGGAGACGATGCTGCGCAGGGTCTACGGCCTGGAACTCTCCGAAGGGCGATGGATCCCCCGGGAGCTTTAAGGGCTGAGGAGCAATACGGCTGAGGAGCCTTAAGGTTGAGGCGGCCCAGCCCTCCGTATGCTCACCCTGATACCGTGCATGACGCAGGAAGTGCTTTCAGCCGTGCCTTCCGTCGAGCTGAGATGGTTGGCCGACCCCGTCGCCGGCACCGCGCCGACAGGGCTTATGCACCAGCTCCCTTCGGGTAGGCAGGCGACGCCCCGCATGATGTCGTCTGAGGTCTTGAGCTCGGCGATCGCGATGCCGTTCAGGGATTCTATCTCTGCCCAATCCCCTTCCAACAGTCCGAGCTCTGCCGCATCGGCGGCGTTCAGTTCGAGGAAGTTGCGTCCGATGCTCTCCGGATAGTCGCCCCCCTGGGAATGAACCCGCTTCGCCAGCTTGGGGCTTATGAGAAGCCATTCCCCTTCGCGGCTTTCGCCGCGCTCTTCGTGGCGGCCTTCGTCGCGGCTTTCGGCTGCCGCCCAGCGGATTCCCCCTCCGAGCTCCAGCTTCCCCGATGCCGTTCCCAGCCTGTGAAGCGTTGGTTCTGCGGCGAATGCCTCGCAGCCCGATCTCCCCTGGTCGGCGCCGCTGTAGATGCCCGTTTTCCTGAAGGCTTCCACATCGGCTATCTCGGAGCCAGCAATAAAATAATCGATCCATTCCTTCTCGCTTCGCCCTTCCGTGAATCCTTCCTCCACGCCGAATTTCGAGGCGAGGGCGCCGAAAATGTCGTAATCCGACCTTTCCTGGCCTTCATAGGGAAGAATCCTGGGCTTGTAGAGGAGGTAGTTTCCGGCCCAGGGCAGACCGATATCCTCTTTCTGCAGGGGCGAGGCCGCGGGCAGGATGAGGTCGCAGTACCTGGCCGTGGGCGTCAAAAAAAGCTCGTGGCAGAGGGCGAAGTCCAGGGCTTCAAAGGCCCGAACGTTCTTGGCGATGTCGGCGCCCTGATTCAGGAAATTGCCGCCTGCCGAATAGACAGTTTTGATCGGGGGGCCAACTTCCTGCCCGCCTTCCTGACGGTCTTCCTGGCCGCCTTCCTGGCGACTCCTCAGAATCGCGTCAGCCCAGCGGAGAACGGGAACATGCCGATTCCTCGAACCATCGCCCTCGCCCAGGCTCGCCATGCGGCAGCCGGGAAGGCGATTGTTGAGGGAGCCTGTCGAGCCGCCTGAAAGTCCGAAATTCTTCGTGGCGAGCTGGAGGGCGACGCAGAGCCGGGCCGCTTCCTCGCCCGAACTCGTGCGCTGTATCGAATACCCGGGCAGAAGCATCGTCGGCTTTGTAGCGGCCCAGCGCCGTGCGAGGCCCGCGATTGTCTCAGGCGGCACGCCGCAGCGCGCTGCGGCCCAGACGGGATCCTTCGCCACGCCGTCGAGCCTGCCTTTCACCTGATCCATGATCGCCTCGAAGCCTTGAGCCCTCGCCTCGATATAGGGCCTGTCGAGGTAGCCTTCGGCATCGAGGACAAAGAGCAGGGCGTACATGAGGGCTGAGTCGCTGCCGGGCAGGATGGGGATCCACTCGGCCCCCGAGACAGCAGCCGTTCCCGTTCTGCGCGGATCGATGGATATGATGGGAACGCCGCGCTTCGCTGCCTCCATGAGGCGGGCAGGAAGCTCCGAGCCCAGCCTCGCCTCAAGGATGTTGGCGCCCCAGAGGACAATGAGCCTGCTCGAGGCCATCGTCGCGGCGTCGAAGCCCGAATGGCCGTAGTCCTGGCCGAAGACGCGCTTCAGGGCGAAGTTCGCCGCATTGTTCGAATAGCTCCCGTTGGGGACGGTGCAGCCGCCTATGGCGTTGAGAAAGCGGCGGGTGAGTTTTTCGGTATTGTGGAGGGCTCCCGTGGAGCCTGCGCTGGAAAGGCAGAGGGTGGATTGAGGACCGAACTCCGCCCTGGAGCCGGCGAGTCTTTTCCAGGCGAAATCCAGCGCCTCATCCCAGGAAATGGGCTTGAACTGGTCCGAGCCGCGCGGGCCTGTCCTAAGCAGCGGCGTTTTGATCCTTTCGGGCGAGTAGTGGAAGCGCGGGAGGGCGAAGCCCTTGGAGCAGCCGTGCAGGTAGGGGCCGGCGGCTGGATTGTGCCTGATTCGCGTCACCCTGCCCGCATCCAGCTCGGCGAGGAGGGGGCAGGCGTCGCCGCCGCAGTCGCGTCCGCAGAAAACCGGCATCGTTGTCATGCCGGCGATTCTATCATGAGCCCGCGGCGAGCCAAAGCCCGCCTCAGGCTTAGCCGAAGGCTATTTCTATCACTTCCTCCATCCTTTTTACGGGATGGAAGCGTATCCCCTTCCTCACATGGGCGGGGATATCGTCGAGGTCCTTCTCGTTCGCGGCCGGAATGATGAGGTCCTTTATCTTGTTGCGCCTGGCGGCCACCGTCTTTTCCTTGAGCCCGCCGATGGGGAGAACCTGGCCGGTGAGGGAGAGCTCGCCCGTCATTGCCAGCCTGTCCCGTATCTTCTTGTTCCGGACGAGAGAGAGAAGAGCCGTCGCCATGGTCACGCCTGCCGAAGGGCCGTCCTTGGGCGTGGCTCCCTCGGGGATATGGAGGTGGATCTGCCTGCCCTCGAAGTAATCCGCGCCGATGCCGTAGAGTTCGGCCGCTACGCTTCGCACATAGGTGTAGGCTATGCCGGCCGACTCCTGCATCACCGAGCCCATCTGCCCCGTGATCTTGAAGCCTTCCTTGCCAGGATTCGCCACGGCTTCGATGATGAGGGTGTCGCCGCCCATGCTCGTCCATGCGAGACCTACCGACATCCCGGGCTTTGTCGCCTTCTTGATGTCGTCGTCGCGGAATATCGGCTGGCCCAGGTGCTTCTGGATGCCCTCCCTGTCCATCGCCACCCGCTTCCTATCTCCATCGGGATTGTCCAGCACGATGGACTTGGCCAGCTTCCTGTGGATCTTGTCGAGGCTTTTCTCGAAATTCCTCACCCCTGCCTCGCGCGCGTAGGCTTCCGCGATGAACAGAAGTGAATCGCGCGAATATTTTACGTCGCTCTTTTTAAGCCCGTTCTTCTCGAGGCTCTTGGGCACGAGGTAATGCTTGGCAATTTCCAGCTTCTCGGTATCGATGTAGCCCGGAATCTGGATGATCTCCATGCGGTCGATAAGGGGCCGGGGAATAGTATCGAGGGTATTCGCCGTGGTGATGAAGAATATGTTGGAGATGTCGAAGGGCAGGTCGAGGTAGTGATCCCGGAAGCTGAAGTTCTGCTCGGGGTCGAGGGCCTCGAGGAGGGCGCTCGAGGGATCGCCCTGGTAGGAAACGCCCATCTTGTCGATCTCGTCGATCATGAAGACGGGATCCTTCGATTTGCTGATCTTCAGACCCTGGATGATCTTGCCCGGCAGGGCGCCCACATAGGTGCGCCTGTGTCCCTTGATTTCGGCCTCATCCCTCATGCCGCCCACGGAAAAGCGGAAAAACTGCTTGCCCATGGCTTTCGCGATGGAGCGCCCCACGCTGGTCTTGCCCACGCCGGGAGGTCCGACGAGGCAGAGAATCGACCCCTTTGAATCCTTCTTGAGCTTGCGTACGGCGAGGTATTCGACAATCCTGTCCTTTACGTCCTGGAGGCCGTAATGGTCGGCTTCGAGAGTTTTCTGTGCCCCAACCATGTCGAAGTCGCTCGAAAGAGGTGCCGTCCAGGGCAGGGAGCATACGAGATCCAGCCAGTTGCGCGTGACGATGTACTCGCTCGACGAGGGGTCCATCAGGTTGAATTTTTCCAGCTCCTGCTCCACCTGATCCTTCACCTCGCCCGAAAACTTGAAGGATTCGATCTTAGCCTTGAATTTCTGGTAGTCGGAGCTCTTGGCGTCCGAGGGCAGACCCAGCTCCTGCTTGATCGCCTTCAGCTCCTCCTTGAGGAAGTAATCCCGCTGGCTCTTCTCGATCTTTTCGTTGATCTCGGCCTGCACCTTTTTCTGGATCCGCAGGAGCTCCTGTTCCTTCTTAATATAGATGAGAACGCGTTCCATTCTGTCGTGCACATCCAGGGTCTCGAGGACAAGCTGCTGTTCCTTCTTGTCGATGTTGAGAATGGAGGCGATGAAGTCGGCAATCTTGCCCGGGTGGTCGATGTTGATCATGTTCAGGCGCATCTCTTCCGAGAAAAGGGGATTGTTCTCCGACACCTGCTTCATTTCGCTCAAAAGCGCTCGCGTGAGGGCCTTGATCTCTTCGGTGTCGTCGTTGATGTCGTCCAGGTAGCTCGCCGCCACGACGATGGGCGATTCCTTGGAGAGAAACTTCTTCACCTTGAAGCGCTTCAGCGTCGAGATGAAGATGTTGATGCCTCCGTCGGGAAGGTTGATCCGCTTGACGATCTTCGCCACCGTTCCCACAGAGTAAAGATTGTCGCCGGATATCTTGTCGGATTCCTCGCGGGCGAGAATGAGGCCAACCATGCCGTCGCCCGTGAGGGCCTGTTCGACGATCTGCATGTCGGGCGGATTGGCGATCATGATAGGCGTGAAGATGCCGGGGAATATGGGCCGCCCGATCAGGGTTATCACGGGTAGCTTATTGGGGAGCAATTGATCTATGGAGATTATCTCATTATTGGACATAAAGACTCCTGGTCGTGCTGTAATCGCTCTTGTTGTCCCGTTGCAGGGTTTCCGAGAGGCTTTATTCTAATGTAAGAATTTCAGTGGGCATCGGCAAGGATAGCCTTGGCAAGAGCCTTTTCGTATGAGTCCAGCATCCTGCCGGGATCGAACCCGGAACCTCGGCCCATGATGGCTGCGGCAGCCACCGCATTGCCACATCGCAGGCATCGCATATCGTCGAGGCCCTCCAGCCTCGCCTTCAGAAAGCCAGCGGCGAAGGCATCGCCCGCGCCCGTGTCGTCGATCGCCTCGATGTCCAGGGCAGGGGCTTCAATCAGTCTTCCCCCGGAGAGCAGGGCAGCCCCTTGCCTCCCCTTTTTCAGAACCCATTGTGGCCCCTGAGGAACCTTGTCCCCGGGAATGCTCTGCAAAAGCACGTCGAATTCGAATTCGTTTGCAAAGACAATGTCACAGGAGGAAGCGGAAAACTCGACAAGTTCCACAGCCCGCGACCTGACGTTGGATGGCGTCGAAAGATCCATGGCCACCAGCATTCCCCTGGCCCTTGCCCTCTTTGCCAGGGCCTTGAGCCAGACATGGCTGTCAATCAGAAGCCCGTCGATAGAGAGAACCCAGCCCGGGCGGAAGGCCTCCTCGGGAAACTCGACCCCGCGGATATCCCTAGCGGCTCCCTGGCTGACGACAATCCGCTTGGCGCCGCCCTGCGAGGCGAAAGAGCAGAAGACGCCTGTGGGCTTGTCGGATCGGGCGAGCTGAGCGGAAACGCCGGCCCCGGCAAGCTCGGCGGCGAGAAAGGCGCCGCGCTCATCTTTGCCTACGCTTCCCCACACTTCCACAGGCATACCCAGGGCTCGCGCGGCCTTGGCCTGGATAGCGGCCCCTCCTCCCGCCGTCCAGGAAAGGTCCTGAACCGAGGAAGCCAGAAACCCGCAAAACTCCTCCATAAAAGCCGAATCGACATGGGCAGGCGAAGGCAGGCTACCCAATCGGTTGACGATATTTTCCGTCTCGCGTCCAATGCAATCGGCGAGAATATGGCCGACAGCCACAAGGCCTTTTTCCGCAAAACCCATCTATATTGACCCTCGCATGCAAATATGCTATTTTCTGCTGGCTCCGCATACGCGGCAGCGAGTTCAGGGCGCTTGGCTCAGCTGGTCAGAGCGGCTGGTTTACACCCAGTAGGTCGCAGGTTCGAACCCTGCAGCGCCCATCGTTACAGTATAAAGGTTTAGTAAAACTTCCTAGCCCTAACAACCTTTAATAGCAGCTCCTCCTGGCGAAAACGTCGGTGAAGCTTGGGCACATACACTTCGCACACGATGTATATGCAATTTCGGCATCTGCCATCCTGCTCCACACCCCGACTGTTCTCGATCAAACTTCCAAAGTGTTCCACAGCCAACTATACTTCTGATTCTTCTTGACTTGCTGCGCAAAGCCGGTAGTATCTCAGGCGGAGGACAAAAAATTGAAAAAAGCAAAGCTGCTCACGACCCTCGCTTCATTGCTTG
>CAYXUF010000026.1:0-33985 GCA_964468155.1 uncultured Treponemataceae bacterium | reverse complement strand
CGCTGGCGATTTCGTGTTCGTCGATGTCGGCTACAAATCCGAAGGCAAGATTCCCATGCTTGAATTCGGTGACACTCCGCCCAAGGTGGGCGATGACGTCAAGGTCATCCTCATCAAGAAGGAAACCCGTTCGGGCGAAGTGATCGTTTCCAAGAAGCGTGCCGAAGAAAAGGTCTTTTGGAAGGCCGTTGCGAACGCTTTCAAGGACCATCAGCCTGTCGACGGCACTATCGAGAAGGAAGTGAAGGGCGGCTTCGAGGCCGACCTCGGTCACGGGCTCAAGGGATTCCTGCCTTCCTCAAAGGCCGATATCCAGCGAGTCGAGAGCGGCGAGGAACTGGTCGGTCTAAAAAGCAAATTCTATCTCGAGCGCCTCTATTCGGAAAAGAAGATCAACATCATCCTCAACCGCAGAAAGTGGCTCGAGGAAGATATCGACAAGCGCCGCGAGGCTTTCTTCTCGACAACGCAGATCGGCGACACGGTCAAGGGCGTCGTAAAGAGCTTCACAAGTTTTGGCGCCTTCATCGACCTGGGCGGATTCGATGGACTCCTTCATATCAACGATATGAGCTGGGGCCACGTCACCCGTCCCAAGGACTATGTCCGCAAGGGTCAGGAAATCGAACTCAAGGTGATCCGCCTCGAGATCGAGGAAAAGCGCATCAATCTTTCCCTCAAGCATTTCAGCCAGGATCCCTGGTTCACCTTCGAGGAAAAGTATCACGTCAACGACATCGTCAAGGGCAAGGTGACCAAGCTCACCGACTACGGCGCCTTCATCGAGCTGGAAGAGGGCATCGAAGGCCTGGCCCACATTTCCGAGTTCTCCTGGGTCAAGAAAGTGCACAAGCCCGAAGACATGCTCAAGCCAGGCGACCTCGTCGACTGCATGGTGCTCGGCTACGACATCCAGGCAGGCAAGGTTTCCCTCGGTCTCAAGCAGGTACAGGTCAATCCCTGGGACAGCATCAGCGAGAACTATCCCGTCGGCATGCGTCTCACCCGCAAGATTGTCAAGGTGACGAACGCCGGCGCCTTCATCGAGCTGGAAGAGGGCATCGATGGATTCCTCCATGCCGATGACCTTTCCTGGACCAACAGAATCAAGAATCCCGCCTCCGTCCTTCATGAAGGCGAAGAGATCGAAGTTGTCGTGATCGAAAGCAGTCCCGAGGAGCGCAATATCCGCCTCGGCGTCAAGCAGCTGTCCGAGGATCCCTGGCATTCCTTTGCCAAGGCCTTCAGGGTCGGTTCGATCGTCGAAGGCGTTGTGTCCAACGTCACCGACTTCGGCGTATTCGTCAAAGTGCAGGGCGATATCGACGGCCTCGTGAAAAAGCAGGATCTCAGCTCCGACAGGGAGCTCTCCTGGGACGATGCCCTCAAGACCTTCTCGGCCGGCATGGCCGTAAAGGCCGTTGTCATTGACCTGAGCCCGGAGAGGCAGAAGCTCGGGCTTTCCATCCGCGATCTTGTCCAGCGCCAGCAGCGTGAAGAGATTTCCAAATTCATGCAGAGTGGCGAAGAGGGCAACGGCGGATATACGATCGGCGATCTGCTGAAAGAGCGCGACACTACGAAGAAAAACTCCTGATCGACCGCATAGGTACGATGAGGAAAAGACAAAGGCGATGGTGGGGACGATAGACCAGGCGAAATTCGAGTTGCTCGTTGAAGTATATGCTTTGATCAACTCGAATTACGCCGACGGGAAAGCCCTCATCTCGCAGATAATCGAATCATCGGCGAGGCTTGTCGGAGCGGAAGCGGCGAGCCTCGTTCTTTATGATCCCGTCGCCAATAAGCTTCGGTTTGAAATCGCCATAGGGCCTCGAAAATCCGAGGTCATGGGCATGGTTCAGGATCCCAAGGAAGGTATCGTTGGCTGGGTAGTCCAGCATGGACAATCCCTCATCGTGAACGATCCCGAGGCTGACCCCCGTTTTTCTCCCGCCATTTCCAGGGAAGTCGACTTCCCCGCCAAATCCATCCTCGCCGTTCCCATGAAGGTGAAAAGCGTTTTGGTAGGCGTGATAGAAGTTATAAACAAGACAAAGGGCAGATACTTCCTCGACGAGGACCTCTACTGGCTTGAACTCTTCGCCATGCAGGCCGCCATAGCCGTTGAAAACGCCCGTTTCCTGGAAAAGACCTCCATAGAAATATCCTATCTCAGCGAAAAAGCCCAGGCGAGTTCGGGATGGCACAACCTGGTCTACGCCTCGCCTGCGATGGCTGAAAAAGTCGAACTGGTCGACAGGATTGCCTCGAGCGATGCCTCCGTACTGATCCTGGGCGAAAGCGGGGTAGGGAAGGAACTCTTCGCCGAAAGGCTTCATAGAGCATCGAAGCGCGCCGACAAGCCCTTTGTGCGCGTCAACTGCGCCGCCCTGCCGGAAACCCTTCTGGAGAGCGAGCTCTTTGGGCATGTGAAGGGCGCCTTTACCGACGCCTACCAGGACAGGCAGGGAAGATTCGAGCTTGCCGACAAAGGCACTATCTTCCTCGATGAAATCGCCGAGATGCCGCTGCGTCTTCAATCCAAACTCCTGCGTGTCATCCAGCAGAAAAGCTTCGAGAAGGTCGGATCCTCCGAGACGAAAACTGTCGATGTGCGCATCGTGGCTGCCACCAACCGCGATCTGGAGGAGATGGTCAGCAGGCAGGAATTCAGATCCGATCTTTACTATCGCCTCAACGTCCTTCCTCTCTATATCCCGCCCTTGCGCGAACGGAAGGAAGACATTCAGGCTCTGGCCTCGCACTTCCTCAAGCAGGCGGCGAGGGAAACAAACAAGCAGATCAGCGGCTTCTCGGATTCCGCGATGGAGTCCATGCTCTCCTACGCGTGGCCCGGCAATGTCAGGGAATTGGAAAACGCCATAGAAAGGGCAGCAGTGATGACCCGTCATCATGTGATCTCGGCCGGCGACCTGATGCTCGGCGGAAAAACCGAAGACGTGGACGAGTTCCGCGGCAAGAACCTGAAGGAAGCCATCAATGCTTTCAAGGCTCACTTTATCAGAAAAGCCTTGGAGTTGCGCGGCTGGAACCAGACTGAAACGGCGCGTGACCTGAAGATTCAGCGGACCTACTTATCACGATTGATAAAAGAACTTAGAATTGCGCAATCCAAGGAGTGAGCTGTGGATACCAAGGCAAAAAACATAAGGCCCGAAACCAACGAAGAAGAGAAGGATCTAATCCATAAGATTTCAGATTTCATAAGCAAGCAGAGAGCGATTTTTATCGCTGCTGCCGCCATCGTTCTTGGCGTTGTCCTCATCGTCGGTGTCTATACGATCGTTTCAAACTCGAACACGGAGAATGCTTCGCGCGCCATGGAAAAAGTGCGCACGCAGATAGCAACCTGGAACAATGAGACCGAGGAAGCAAAGAAAACGGAGATTGAGAACACCATCATGGCCGATCTCGACACTGTAGCGAAAAAATGGCCCAAGTCTTTTGCGGCACAGGAAGCCCTCTTCACCAAGAGCAGCCTTTACGCCGTCAAAAAGGACTGGATCAACGCAGAAACGGCAAGCCTTGAGGCCGCCAAGCGTCTCCCCAAGACCTATCTCGCTCCACTTGCCCTTGAAAGCGCCGCGGTAGCCGCGGAAGAGCAGGGGAAGGCCGATATTGCCCTCGAACATTACAACAAGATCATAACGCAATACAAAATGGACACACCCAACCTCTCCCATGCCTATTTTTCAATTGGCCGCCTGAGCGAAGCAAAGTCGGACTGGAAGGCCGCGCTCGAGAACTACAACAAGCTGCTCTCGGATTATTCCAACACGGACTGGGCTCTCCTCGCCAAGGACAGGGTCATCTACCTCAAGGCCCAGGGCTACGACAAGTAAGGAAAGCAGGTATTGATAGGGGAGAAGGAAAGGGAAGGGGGCTTGATGAAAACTTGTCTCCGCTTGCTCCTTCTTCCCTTTCTGGTGGCAGCCCTTTCCGGCTGTGGATTGCCGACAGTGACATATCTGTATCCTCCTCAAAACTTCTTTTTCAGCGGCAGCGCTACCATAAGCGTACAGAATGACAGCCGTAACCATGAAGCTTCCGAAGGCACGAGCCAAACGTTCAAAGGCATAGAAATTTTCTACCGAATTTATCAAGATAGCGCTGCTGCCTCAAGCATGCTTTCCATCCTGGGAAATCTCAGTCAATCGTACGATGGAAACCCCGACCGATTTATGGCAGCGGCAACCGGGAATACCTATAAATTCGTTCGGTTGAGAAATTTGAACGATCAAATTCAGCCATTGATTCCGATAAATGATGCGACTGATGAAAGTATATACAGCATAGACTTGAACGGAACCTCCGACTGGGTACTAACGAATACCTCGGCCAAAATCATTCGCACTATCAGCACCATGTCGAACAAAAGTTTTTTCTCAAGAGATTTCAGAACAGACGATGACGATTATAGCGGAACGACAGCCAGTGCCGGATCCACCTACTATATAGTTTTCTTTGCGGTTTCCTACGGACAGGATCAGGTGACGGTAGGGCAGAATGTATACAGCATGCCTGCGATACCAGGCAGTATTGCAACATATTATCCTTAAACCAGCAACTTCGTATAATGTATATTCTGTCTACTGTCCTGTTATCCTGTATTTGTGAATCAGCTATCGACCATATTCCAGGCGAATTCTTCAGAGCACACTGAACAGGCGTAAAAGTTCCGAATCCTCATTGAGCGCAAGGCTTCTTGCCCTGCGTATGGCAATATCGGCAAGGACATTTTGCCTTTCCAGAACCTGTTCGGCAAGTCGTATCACGTTGCGTTCGCCGCCGCGAGAATCGTTTAAGAGAACACTGACGCTGTTTTCAAGGGCATCGACGGTGACAAGCTCATGGAGCCTGGCGACGCTCAGTCCTTTTTCGAGCCTGATCAGGTCGTCTTTATTCTGGACCGTGATGTGGTATTCAGAACCCCAATAGAGCGATCCAATAGTATTTTTTCCTTCGCTGCGCTGTTTGCCTTTGCGTAGATCATTGACGACAATGCCCGCGGGCATGCAGCGGTTGAAGGATTCGACAAATGCCTCTGTATCTTCTATTGTTATATCGTTTCCCAGCCATACAGCCATGATGTCATCATCCGATTCAATGCCGAGTGCCAGCGGCTGACTGAATTCCATTCGAGGCAAGGGGTTGAAGCCTTCCGTATACCGCACGGGAATGCCAAGCATGAAAAAAGCCCGAGTGAATATTCCAGATATTGAATGTAATGGATAATAGGAGGCCTTCTTCTCCTTTCTGAAGGAAACCGCCAGCCGGATATCGCCCAATGTGGAAGAAAACGATTCCCCAAGGGAAAACGCCCTGCGGGCTTCCTTGCCGGTTTCGGTGCTTGCAGCTGAAACTCCCAAGGGAGAATTGTTGTTCAATGCTTCAATATGTTCACTATTGGATACAATCCTGAAATGGTCGTTGCAGGATCCACAGAGATGGTCGCAGTCGTCGGAGCAGGCTTCAGTCAGTTCGCTCGCTTCCGATTTTTCTGATTCTGAATTGAAATAATTCTTATTTATAAATAGATTTATATCATTCCATGGAAGTACTTTCTCTGTCGGCTTTTTTTTCAGGTACTCGATGGACGGATCATATCCCTCCGTCTGGAGCAGTTCATTGAAGGCTTCCTTCCAGACATCTTTCCTGAAATGCTCCTCCCATGCGTCGAGCCTTGCTCCCTTGCGATAGGCTGCAAGGATGATATCCCCTACCCTGTCATCACCTCTCGACACGATGCCTTCGATCAATGCCGTAAAGGGAGAGTGATAGGCGATGGTGATGAACTTGTAGGGGCGGAGAGAGTCCTTTATAAAATAGATGGTATCCAAGGCTTCCTTTTCCCCGAGCTGGGCCTCCCTTTCGTAGGGCGTATGAGGCTTGGGAACGAAGGTTCCAATATTCACGTTGAGGGCAATCCTCTCCACCGAGGCGAGGCGACGAAGAAACTCGACGATGGCTTCCCCTTCCCCCCTCCCCCTTCCCGCCACAGGCAGTCCGATCATAAAGTAGAACTTGGCGGATCTGAATCCGTAACGCTTGGCTTCCTTCAGGATTTCGGCGATTTTATCGAAACTGACCTGCTTGTTGATCGAACCCTGCCAGGATTCGACAGGCGTCTCGACGGCGAAGGTAAGGCCGGATTTCCTGACTTCCGAAAGGCTCGCGAGCAGCGGCAGGGTGAAGGAATCGACTTTCAGGCTGGGAAGCTGGAACGAGACGAACCTATGCTTCCAGGCATTGTTCAGACGAGTGAAAAGGCCTGCAATGTCAGGATAGTCGCCGCTCGAAAGGGATGAAAGCGTTATTTCCCTGTATCCGCCTTCCTCCACCAGGGCTTTTACTTCGGCTTCGATGGCGGCTATGGATTTTATCCGCTGGGGGCGATAGTAATAGCCCGCGTGACAGAATCTGCAGCCATTGGGGCATCCCCGCATTATTTCGACACTGCCATGGCTTTGTATCGTCTGTATTACGGGAATGGGATAGGCAGTGGACGCCGTCGAAAGCGAAAATCCTGAATAGACGGCACGGAACGCAGGCTTGGCTTTGCGTGCCGCGGTTGGCGGCATCCAGACCGCCTTTGATGCGCGCAACCGCTCGAGAATGTCAACGCGCGTCCCTCCTTTTCGCTTGATGTCGGCAATTTCCTCCAGCATCGGATAGAATTCCGCCTCAGCCTCGCCTATATAGACGGCATCCAGGAATTGTCCAAAGGGATGGGGATTGGTAATCGCAGGCCCCCCGGCTATCACCACGGGATCATCCCCTGTCCTGTCTTTGCCGAGAATCGGAATGTCGCCTGCTTCGAGCACGGTGAGAATGTTCGTTGCCAACAGTTCGTAGCCGATGGAAAAACCCAGAATATCGCAGTTTTTCAAGGGTATTCCGCTTTCCAGCGTATAGAGGGGAAGACCTCGACGCTTGAGCAGAGCTTCGAAATCGGGTGCGGGCGCAAACACTCTTTCGCATACAAGGGAGGCTGAGAGTTTCCCAAGGTCGTTGTAGAGGATTCGGATCGCATTGTTCGACATCCCGATCTCGTAGAGATCGGGAAAGCAGAGCGCAACCCTCAGCCGGGGATCCTCTGGCTGGATGCCTGGGTGTGACCTAAGTTCCCCGCCGAGATATCGGGCTGGTTTTATAATCGAATAGAGATCCGAACCGAAGTCGGCGACCGGGTCGATGAACTGTTCACGAATCACATTCTGTACCTTCGGGCGGATATTCCCAAGAGAAGACCGACGGCCGTCATGGCCGACCAGAGGGATGAACCGCCATATGAGATAAAATAGAGGGGTATTCCGGTAATGGGCATAATGCCTATGGCCATTCCGACGTTGATGACAAAATGAAAAAAGAACATTCCGAAGATGCCGGAGCAGACCAGCATCGAGTACCTATCCTTCGTCGTTTCAATCAGGACTATCATGCGGTAGAAAAAAAGTCCGAAAAGAACAATCAATACGATGCCCCCAAGCAATCCCCACTCCTCGGCGATTATCGAGAATATAAAATCGGTGCTCTGTTGCGGAATGAACCGGGCGTGGCTCTGTGTTCCCTGCAGGTAGCCCTTTCCGGCAATTCCTCCCGAACCTATCGCCGTCACCGATTGGATGATGTTCCATCCCGCGCCCTGAGGATCGACGTTGGGATTGAGAAAGACCATGAGGCGCATGATCTGGTATTCCTTGAGCACTTTGTGGGCAAGGTAGGATACCACGATGGAAAGATCGATGACCGAGAAAATGTAGGTAAACCAGAAATAGTATTTCTTCTTGAAGGAAAGCCAACCCCACGCGGAAAGGCCTAGAACAATGATGAAGAAAGCGATGACCAGCTTTACAAGAAGGGTCCGCTGGTAAAACAGGTCGATAAGGTTGCCGGGACTGAAAAAATACTTTCCGGCGAGGGGCAAAATGAGAAGTATGAAGGTTGCCGCCATCATCAGCACGATAAAAAGCGTATAGCGTATATCGATCTTTCCCATGTAGAGCATGGCGATGAGGATGGGAAAGAAGACGAGGGCTGAGCCGAAATCGGGCTGGGAAAGAATGAGAAGTACAGGCAGGCTGATTATGATGCCGCTCACGATGAGGCGATGAAAGCTGCTCTTGTGCTCGGAGGCATCCAGATATCGGGCAAGAAAAAGGATAGTGGCGATTTTGGCGAATTCCGAAGGCTGTATGCCATAGCTCCCCAGACCTATCCATGAGCGGGCGCCATTCACCACCCTTCCTGCCATGCGCGTGAAGACGAGCACGAGGAGCAAGGCTATGTAGGTGAAAACCGTATAATCCTTGAGCCGCGAGATGTCGAGCCCCATGGCTATGAAAACAAGAAGTATGCCTGTGGCTGCCCAAATCAGTTGCTTGACATACTCGGTGGAAAAGCGGATTCCTTCGGCATCGACGCCTGCGGAGGCGATCGACAGCACTCCTATGCCGGTCAGTGCGACCATGACGGCCAGAAGGGAATAATCGATATCGGAGAGGAATTTCGGCATCTGGAAATGCTTCATTCGACCCTCCCTCGCACATGCGATTGCTTCAGATTGACGCCGACAGCCTTGGCTGCCGTCTCGGCATCCTGCCCCGTAAAGGCTCCCTGGAAGATGACATTGGCGGCATAGGGTGCCCACCATTCCCATGGATTGCTGGCCTCTATCATTGTTACGACGATGATCTGATCCTCCGGTGCGGCACCATAGGGACCATAGGAGGCAAACCATGAATGCCAGCGGTCCTTGAGCCCGATCTCTGCCGTACCGGTCTTTCCGGCCACCTGGACAGCCTTTGTAGAAACGGGCACCTGGGCCGAGCCCACGGTGATAACGCCCCTGAGCGCTGTACGCACCTTCTCGAAGGTAGTCCTGCTGATCGAGGAACGGGCAATTTCCTCTCTTTCTACCGACTGAATCAGAGCCCCCGTTTCAGTATCGCGGATTTCCTTGAGAAGATGGGGTTTGTATATCACTCCGTCGTTGACAATCATCGCAATCATATCGGCTACCTGAAGCGGGGTGGAAAGCATGTAGCCCTGGCCGATGGAAAGATTCATCGTATCGCCGAGGGTCCATCGCTCATTGTAGGTCTGCTCCTTCCACTTGGGCGTCGGAACCATGCCTGAGTTCTCGCCGGGAAGATCTATTCCCGTTCGCTTGCCATAGCCGAAATCGCCGGCATAGCTCGCGATATTCTCGACGCCGAGGTTGTCGCGCCCCACCGTCCAAAAATAGATGTCGCAGGACTGGGCCAGGGCGGCGTTGAGACTGAGCGGACCGTGGCCCGGGCTGTGAACCCAGCAGTTCCAATCCCTGTTGCCGTAATCCAGAACACCACGACAGGTGATCCTGGCATCGGGCGAGAAGGCTTTTTCCTCAAGAATGGCCGTCGTGAGCACGGTTTTGAAGGTGGATGCCGGGGGATAGGAGGATTGAATGGCGCGATTTATAAGCGGATTATTGGGGTCAGCCAGAAGCTTGGCGTATTCGTTTCCCGCCCTGGTCGATGAAAAGATGTTCGGATCGTACCAGGGATAGGAGACCATGGCCAGAATTTCCCCATTCGTCGGCTTGAGCACGATCACCGAACCCATCCTGTTCCCCAGCGCTTTTTCAGCGAGCCGCTGCATGGAGCCGTCTATCGTCAGGACAAGCCGTTTCCCTGGTTTTGGAGTTTCCACCTCGGTCTGTTGGACATCCAGATCCTTGCCTTTTACATCCACTGTTTTGAGAAAGCGCCCATCTTTTCCCTTCAGTATCGAATCATACGCTTTTTCTATACCGTCTTTTCCGATCATGTCGTTTTCGGAATAGCCCTTGTTGAAAAGAATCTTGTATTCATCCCTGCTGATTTCACCGACATAGCCGAGGACATGGGCCAGGGAGCCAACATCGAGGTATCGGCGCAGAGGACGCGAATTCCAGTAGACGCCTGGATAGTCCTCTTTATGTTCCGCCAACTGGGTGATGATTGAATACGAGGCTGAGGCTGTGACCGCTATCGGCTGATAGAGGTGATAGTATTTTGGAGGAATTTTCTTACGAATATCCTCGATATCGATGCCGGTAAGGCTGGCTACGCGTGCGAAGATAAGATCCCTCTCGGCGTTGGATATTTCGGCGGGAATAATCTCCACCGAAAAGGCTTCCTCGTTTGTCACAAGGGGAAGGGTGTTGGTCCTGTCAAATATTTCACCTCTGGCGGCCGGAATTTTTACGGCCTGAAGGGCGAATTTTTGTGCCTGCACATTGAATTCGTTGCCTCTCATCACCTGAAGGTTGAAGAGATAGATCACATAGACAGAACAAAGGGCGATGACGAGGATCTTGAGCAGAGGAGTCCTGTCCGACCACTGCTGTTGGGTGCCACCCATCACTGCGCTCCACTGGGCTTCCGCCTTTTGCTGATGGAGGATATCACTCGGTCACTCTTTTTGTGATGAGGAACCGCTGCATCGTGTTAAGGAGGAGGAAAAGCAGCGGTGCCGCAGCCCCATTCAAAACCGCCTCAATCCAGAAATGGTAATCGGACAGCGAGTAGGCGTTGATGTGCTCGGCTCCAAAGACGAGGAGGAGGAAAATGCTCGCGAAGCCCTTCAGGAGGGTGGCTCCGAATCCTGTGAGGACTGGTATGAAAAACGGATCCATCGCCACGACCTGACGCAGCAATGAGGCTGCGAAAGCTGGCATGATGTAGAGAAAGGAAAAATAACCGAGAGGCGATGAAGAAAGGAGATCGCAGACAAGGCCTGCCAGGAATCCAGCGATCACCCCCTGGTTGTCTCTGTTTTTATAGGCAACCCAGACGATGACAAGGAGACAGAAATCGGGGATTACGCCCCAGAAGAGGCCGTTTTTCAGCCAGGTAGTCTGTATTATCAGAAAGAGGGAGGACAGAAAGGTGGAGGAGAGAATGGAGGTGATCATTTTCTGTCCCTCTCCTGAAGAACTGCCTTTGGAGCCGCCTCCGCTGCAGGGGCTTCGGTTTCCTTCTGGATGACAAAGAGGTATTCAAGCTTCGAGAAGCTGAGGGAAGGTTCAAGGAGTATGACGGCCGAGCTCGAGTACTCGGGCATCAGTATCTCTTTCACCCTTCCGATGGCAAGGTCGCTGGGATATATGGAATCCAGGCCGCTGGTCACAACCATGTCGCCAATCTGGATCTCCGTCGCGCTCAATTTTGGAATGTACCGCATCACCAGGGGTTTGTCGGCACTGCCCTGCCCGCTCACGAGGCCTTCGGAACGCGTTCGGGAAAGCCTTGCCGATACGAAAAAGCGCTGATCGAAGATTGGAAGAACGACGCTTGTCCCGTTCCTGGCTTCGACGATCTTGCCCGCCAGGCCCTGCATGCCGTTCTGAAAGGCTGCCACGGCCATGTTTTTGCCGATTCCCGAAGAAATTCCCTTGTCGATAATGTAGCTGGCGTAGATGTTGCCTGGATCCTTGGCTATGATCTGCGCCGAGGCCTTGATCCCCGTCAGATTCTGCGCAAAGCCCAACTGCTCCTTGAGCCGCGCGTTTTCGGCCAGAAGATCGGTATAGTTTCTCTGAAGCGTCTCGTAGGCTTTGAGTTTCTCAGCCAAGGTATCGTACTGGTTCCGAAGGTCGGAGAGTTCCCTGATCGAGAACACCGTCCGTTTCGCGAAGCCGCCCAGCGATGAGAATACCTGCTGCACGCTGCCGGTAATCGCCGCGGAGACGGTCCCGGGGAGCCTGAGGATTGAGCGGGTCGATATCGAAACCAGGAGAAGCGAAACCATCATGAGAAGCAGCGGTATTCCCAGGGTCGGAGCAATGCCGCGGCTAGGCTTTTTCTGCGGCATCCGCACTGCCCCTAGAGGTTGAGACTTTCATACACGCTTTCGGAACCTTCCCTGCTGTTCATGGTTTCAAAATACTTCCCTGCCCCAAGGGCGACGCATTCGAGGGGCTTTTCGGCGAGTATGACGGGCACTCCGGTTTCCTTGGCGATCAGCTTTGGAAGACCTTTGAGGAGGGCTCCCCCGCCCGACATGACAATGCCCCGCTCAACGATGTCAGCCGCCAGTTCGGGAGGCGTTTCACTTAGGGTTTTTTTCACCTCTTCGACGATCTGAGTGATGGCGGGCATCAGCGCTTCGCGGATTTCGACGGAATCGACTTCGAATCGACGCGGAAGGCCCGTTATAGCGTCGTTGCCCTTTATTTCCACCTTTTCTATCGTTCGCTCGGGACTTGCGTTGCCGATCTCCATCTTGAGGCGCTCGGCGGTTTGATCGCCGATGATAAGGTTATGCACATTCCTGATGTGGCGCATGATCGCATCGTCGAATTCATCGCCGCCGACCCTGATGGCACGAGTCACAACCATGCCTTTCAGTGAAATCACGGAGATCTCCGTCGTGCCGCCGCCGATATCGCAGATCATGTGTCCTGCGGGTTCGGCGATGGGAATCCCCGCGCCAATTGCGGCGGCCAGTGATTCGGGTATCACTTTTACGGTTCTGGCGCCGGCTTTATAGGCCGAGTCGATGACGGCGTTTTCTTCAACCTTCGTGATGCAGGAAGGAACGCCTATGACAATCCGCGGCTTGAAGAACCAGTTCTTGGGAACGACTTTCTGGATAAAGTACTTGATCATTTTTTCCGTAAGGTCGGGATCGGCGATGACGCCATCGCGAAGAGGACGCTTGGCAATGATGTCACGGGGTGTACGCGAGAGCATGCCCTTGGCATCGGTACCTACGGCAACGAGTCGGCTTGTTCCCTTTTCCACCGCCACGACGGAGGGTTCATTCAGGACGATGCCTTTGCCGCGAATATATATAAGGGAGTTGCATGTCCCCAGGTCTATGCCTATATCCTGAGAAAAGGATTCCAGCAGTCTCTTCAGTCCCATCATTCCTCCCTATAACCTTTCGGCGAGCTTTTTCCTGGCTTCGACATGGTTCGGATCGATGGACGTCGCCTTGCGCCAGTTCGCGCGCGCCTTGATCGGATCCTTCTTGAGCTCGGCGACTAGACCAAGCCTGTACCATCCTTCAGCGGAGCGCGGATCCGTATCGACAATCGCCTGATACTGATCCTGTGCCTTTGCGATATCGCCGCTCTCCATCGCCATATCACCGAGCATAAAGCGTGCCCTTTGCACAATCAATGCATCGGTGGCTGAAGTCGCGGCCTTTCCCAGCAATTCCGAGGCCTTTTGCAGGTTTCCCAGTTCTTTATAGCTTATGGCGGCGGAAAGCACCAAAACATCGCTCGGTTCCCGCTCCAGGGCAGCCTCGAAATGCTTGACGGCGGCTTCATGATCAAGCAGACCGGCATAGCTCAGGCCAAGGTACTGTTCCGAGTCCTTGCCTTTGTAACCGTCTTTTTTCGACAAGGCGAGGTATTTGGCAGCGAGATCGTACCAAGGCAGGCCCTTGTGAAAGTATGCCTTTCCCAGGACGTATTCTACCTGAGCGGCGACGGGCAGCTTTCCCCCCGATGCGATGGCTTTGCGCAGGCTGAAAACGGCTTCATCCAGAAGGCTCTGCTTTTCCTCGCCTTCGGGCTTATCCGAAGAGAGATAATACGCGGCGATGCCATTGAAGCTGAGATAGAACGGATCGATGGGTGAAGACTCAAGCGATGCACGCGTCATTTCCAGCGTGGCTGCTTTATCGCCCGAATTCCATGTTTCAAGGATAGCTTTTTTTGAAAACGATGTCGTATCGCCAGCCCTGTTGGCATTCGATCCAGGCTGGTTGAAAAAAGCGAAATACACGCCGATCATGATTCCCAGAATTGCGGCGACAGCGATGCCGACCGGCAGCAGCCTGACTCTGCGGCCGCTTCCGGCTTTTCTGTTTCCCCACAAGCGTTGACTGCTGCTCTTCATAAAACCTAACCTCGGTTCGCCGTACTTTCGCCGAGCATCAACCCGATCCAATCGCCACGCAGAACATTAAAAAAAAAAGAGCGAGCCTGTAAGCCGGGTTCTGTACGCGGGAAATCCCGCGTCGCTGCCATCCCTCTGCGGCGGACGTTGCCGTCCGTCGTCAAGCGACCTACCCGCGGTTTTGTTCCGCTTGCGCGAAACAGAACGGGCCATTCACCGCTGTTCGGCCTTGCTCACGATGAGGTTTGCCGTGCCATGTCCGTCACCGGACACGCGGTGGGCTCTTACCCCACCTTTTCACCCTTGCCATCGCTGGCGGTATATTTTCTGTGGCACTCTCTGTGTGACATCAGCCTTGATCCCGAAAGATCGGTCCGACATCGCCCCGGACGTTGTCCGGCATCGCGCCCTCATGAGCCCGGACTTTCCTCGACGCGATCTTTCGATCGTGCCGCGGCAGCACGGCTCGCTCCAACTTTACAAACCTGTCACTCGTCGGAATCGCCCTGGAACTCCTCCCTCACAAAGGCGCTTTTCCGGCCGCTGCCCTTTCTGGGCGCAGGGAATTCCTTGTCCTGCTCATCCTTGCCCTGCTGGTCATCTTCCTCATCCTCATCGGCTTCTTCCTCGCCTTCTTCCGAATAATCGGCAAGATCGGCAAGCGAGCCAGACTCGATGTCGCCGATAAAATCGGGCACCTCATCCGTCTCCTCGAAGAAGAGGATGCGTGAACAATACGGACAGAAATGGACGCGCGAGTTTTCGGCGTCCCTGATTTCATTGACGAAATTCGCGGGAAGAATCATGTGGCAGCCTGTGCACACGACGCCATGCACAGGGACGACGCCTACGCCTTTTTTGTTGCGGATGATTCTCTCAAGCTTGAAAAGGATGTCGCTGCCGATGCCCTCGGATATGGAATCTTCCTGGCTTCTCAGTTCGGTGACGGCAGTCTGTTTTGCACCCTTCTCGCTTTCGATGGCGGCGCTCTTTTCGGTGATCTCCTGCTCGAGCATGGTGATTCCACCTTCGGTCTTCTGGAGTTCTTCCTCTATTTCGGCGAAAGCCCTCTCTTCCTGCTGTATGTCCTTGCGAAGCGACTGTTCTTTCTCCGTCGCGTCGCGAATTTCCTTGTTGATGGCTTCATACTCGCGCTGCGTCGTGATGCCATCCATAAGCTGCTCGGATTTTTCACGCGCGGATTCGGCTTCAAGCAGGCCTTGCCTGAGCTGGCGAACCTTCTCCTCGGATTTCTTGAAGGCTTCATCCTTGTCGCTGAACGACTTTTTGAGGCGCGACAACATCTCATTCTGAGCCTCGATAGTCTTGGGAAGAAGCTCGATTTCTTCTTCCAAAGCCACGCGCTGGCTGAGAATCTCCTGGTATTTTTTCAGCTTTTCCAACATCTCCATCGTCGTCATTCAAGCACCCCTATCAATGATCCATATAATCGCGAAGCTTCTGGCTCCGCTTGAAGTGTCGCAGTTTCTTCAAGGCCTTGGCCTCGATCTGTCGAATTCGTTCCCTCGTCACATTGAAATAGAGGCCGACTTCCTCGAGGGTGAGGGAATAGCCGTCGTCCAGACCGAATCGCATCCTCAAGACTTCCTGTTCGCGCGGCGGGAGCGTAGACAGTACCATCTTTATCTGCTCCTGGAGAAGCTTGTAATCGGTCTGGATCGAAGGATTCTCGATTTCCTTGTCTTCGATGAAATCGCCAAGGAGGGAATCCTCGTCCTCGCCGATCGGCGTTTCGAGGGAGATGGGTTCGCGCGCCACGTTCTTGACGCTCTTGACGCGGGAAACGGGCCAGCCGAGCTGTTCGGCTATTTCGTCGTCCGAAGGTTCCCGTCCGAGCTTCTGCATGAGCTGCCGCGATTCCCTGACCACCTTGTTTATCTGTTCGATCATGTGGACAGGAACCCGGATGGTGCGGGCCTGATCGGAGATGGAACGCGTGATGGCCTGACGGATCCACCAGGTGGCGTAGGTGGAGAACTTGTAGCCCTTGCGGTACTCGAATTTTTCAACGGCCTTGATGAGGCCGATATTGCCTTCCTGGACGAGATCGAAAAAGTGCAGCCCTCTATTCGTGTATTTCTTGGCTATGGATACAACGAGGCGGAGGTTGGCTTTTATCAGCCTGTCCTTGGCGCTCTTCATCATCTTCCTGCCGCGGTTGATATCGCGAGCCATCGAGATGATCTGGTCGCATCCTGCCTCGAAGGCAGCCTCAAGCTCCTTGAGCTTTTTCTCCGTCACCTGGAGCTGGCGAATCTTTTCCTTGATGTCTTCCGAAAGCAGGCCCAGCTGCTCCTCGATCGAATCGCGCTTTTCCTTTATCGTAAGGTTGCGGCCGAGTACGCGTATGTCGCGCATCGAGGAGATCTGCAGGATGCGCTGGATCCTGTCCTGCTCCCGCCTGTACTTTGTGATCTTCTTGGCGGCGTTGATGAATTTTTCAGAAAAGGAGCCGATCTCCTCGGGATGTATTTCGGTATCCTTGATCTTTTCGAGAAGGACCGTCCTCTTGTCGAGCAGATCGTTGTCGCCGAATATGTCGCCACCCTTGGAAAGAATTTTCTTTTTAAGGTCGACATATTCGCGCAGATCGGCGAGGTTGTCGCGGATGACGTCGCGGTAGAACTGGTTCAGCCTGCGGCGTTCCGCTATCTTCTCCGTGTTTTCCTTGCGCTGCCCCGTGGAATCCTTGGCTTCCTTGCGAAGGGCCTTGACGGTGAGCTGGAAGAACTCGGGGATCAGCATCCCCGACCTGCGAAGGATGGCTTTGATGATCTCTTCGCCTTCCTCCATCATCTTGGAGAGTTCAACCTCCTGATCTGCGGTGAGGAGGTGCTCCTTCCCTATCTCATAGAGATAGAGGCGTATGGGATCGTCGCTTCCCGATTCCTTGGAATTGTTGACGAGGCGTTTGTTCTCGAGTTCCTTCTTGAGAGCCTGCTCGTCTTCGATCTGGATTTCTTCTTCTTCCAGCTGGACATTGTTGGCTTCCAGCAGTGCAAGAATTGAATCTATCTTTTCCGAATTGAGGACGGATTCCGGAAGAAAATCGGATAACTCATCGAAGCTGATGGACTTTTTTTCTTTCGCATATTCGAGCAGCTTCGCAATGGCGGGGTCGAGTTCTACATCACTCATCGACTTCACCCTTCAGACGTGCTATTTCTACGTCAAGTTGCATTTTTCTTTTCAAAAGTTCAAGAACCGACGTTTGATTTTCGGCAGAACCCTCTTCGGGCCTTATTGCAGAGTTCTCGCCATCGCGCGAAATGCGTCCGATTTCGCCGATGATCTGCATCCTGCCTCGTTCCAGCGATCGCAGGCGCACTGTTTTTATTCCGTCGCGCACAACCTCTTCCAAGTTCTGGTCGAGTTCACCTGAGGCTGCCACTGCCAGGACAAAACGCTTTGCGGCATCATCGTTTGTCAGGGAGAGAATCGAGGTAGTCTCCTTTGCATCACGGAGGGATGCTTCCTCGAGAGCGAAAAAAAGGTCTCGCGCACGTGTGTCGTCCAGATCGTCGGAACGTATCGCCGCCTTCACTTGCCCAAAGGCTGATGGCAGCAAAACGACTGCCGTCATAAAAAAAAGATCGGAAGTTCGGGCTCCGGATGTTCCGGCGTTTCCGGATGGATACAGGCCTTGGCTTTTATTGGCGACAGGGTTGCCATCGACCGCCTTGGCCTTTTGGTAATCACGCAGGAGTCCCTGGGCGCTTATGCCCATCCTCCTGGCGACACTATCCAGAAACCCGCCGCGCTTCACCTCGGAATCAAGGGCATCCAAATAGGGGTAGAAAAAAACGGCCGCCCTGGACTTGCCTTCAACCGATCCGAGGTCAAAAAGCTCCTCTGACCGACGAATCAGAAAATCACCGCTATTTATACTGTATTCAGGAACTTTTTTCAATGCGTCGGCTCCGAATTTTTCCAGAATTTCCGACGCGTCTTTTCCTTCTGACATCAACACTACAGAGGTAACGAGCCCGACGCCGGTAGCGATGGAACAGGCTCTCTCGGCTGCCTTTTTGCCGGCATCGTCCGAATCGAAGCAGAGGCTCGTTTTCTCGGCCCTCCGCCTGATCAGCGCCGCCTGCTTTGTCGTAAAAGCCGTACCGAGAGGAGCTACGGCGTTCCTTACCCCTGCTGCGTGAAAGGAAAGGGCGTCCATGTACCCTTCGCAGATGAGGGCCGAACCGCTCTCCTTGATCGCCTGGAGGGCCTTGTCGAAAGCGAAAAGGTTTTCCTGCTTGTGGAAGATCGGCGTATCCGGGCTGTTTATGTATTTGGGCCCGTCGCCATGGATGAGCCTTCCGCCGAAGGCGATCACCCTCCCCCTTTGGTCGGCTATAGGAAACATGATCCTATCGGAGAAAAGGGGATAGGTCTTGTTTCGCGCCGAGAAAAGCCCGGTTCGCGCAAGGAATACGGATGAAAATCCTTTACCGACGAGAAAACGGTGAAGCCAGTTGGGGTTGGCCGGGGCATAGCCAATCCTGAAGCTGTCGATGAGACCATCGGGAATGCAGCGCTTTCGCAGTATGGCGAGGGCCTCGGCTCCCGACTCGTGGCTGCGCAGAAGCCAATGGAAGGCAAGAGCGAGTTTCTCGTAAAGGGTGTATAACTGGGCTTTTTCCGACTCATCCTTGTCGGAATAGGAAGAATCGACGGGAATGGGCACATGGGCGCGTTCGGCAAGCTCCTCAACGGCCTCGACAAAGCTGAGTTTATCGCTTTCCATCAGGAAATCGATCAGGGATCCGCCTTTCTGGCAGCCAAAGCAGTAGAAAAGCCCCCTCTCCCCATCGACCGAAAAGGATGCCGTTTTTTCAGAGTGGAAGGGGCAGAGACCCCACCATTTGCCACCCTTCTTTGTCAGCCTGATTTTTTCCTGAAAGACGCCGAGGTAGTTGGTTTTATCGAGGACTTCCTGAATGACTGTCTCTGGTATTCTGCCCATTGGCCTTCAGAATCCTTTGACCGGAATGGTCTCGCCCGAATGCTCTTCGAAGGTTTTTGAAAACCTGTGCTGTCTGGAGGATGAATCCATGAGCCTGAAGTAAAGATAATCACTTTTCGGACTGTTGAATACGGCGCGGAGGGCTGTTTCTCCGGGATTGGAGATGGGGCCGGGCGGCAAACCCCTGTTGAGATAGCTGTTGTAGGGATCCTTGATGGCCAAATCCGAATAGTAGACAACGCTGGGATGAGGTTTGCCCTGCTTTTCGGTGATGATGTAGACGACGGTGGCGCAGGACTGCAGGGCCATGCCGATCGCGAGTCTGTTCCTGAAAACCGAGGCGATGAGGCCGGCTTCCTGGGGAAGCCCGTATTCTCTCTCAACGATGGAGGCGAGGATGACGCTGTCGCGAAGCTGCGTTTTATTCTTCGCTGCCCCGGGGGCTATCTTCTCGAGCCTTTCAAAAAAATTGTGTGCCATGGCCAGGACGATACTGTCTGCCTGGGCATCGGCCGGGAAGGAATAGGTGTCAGGGAAGAGAAAACCTTCAAAATCAGGTGCCGGCAATCCGGCCCTTTCGGCTAACCGGGGGTCGTTTGCCGCGGAAAGGAAGGAGCTCTGGCTGCAGATTCCGGCCTTTTCCAGGATAAGCCCGATAGACCGAGCTGTCGATCCTTCGGGAATTGTCGCCGTGAGCTGCAGGGTTTTGCCTTCGGAAAGCATGGATATGATGGTCAGCATGGAGCTTCCCTTCGCGATGCTGTAGGTTCCGGCCTTCAGCTTCCGTTCCGCTCCGCTGAGCTTCAGCAGGGCTTGAAACACAAACCGGTTGCCGATGAGGCCTTCAGCCGCGAGCAGTGAAGCAACATCGCCGGCGCTAGAGCCTTTTTCGATGCGCAGGATTTGGGGACTGCCTGTCTGTTGTTTCCCTCGTATCGAGGGCAGCATGACGGTTATCGCTATCGCGAGGAGAGCGACGATGCCAATGAGGAGAATGCCGCGCTTGAGGTTCCTGCCTGTCATCGCAAAGCCTCGATTTCATCATTGCGGAATACGCGACGGGGATGGGTACGTATCTCCAGAAAAGCCGCGGCGATACTGTCGGGAGGAACGAGAGAACCTTTGCCGATGCCCGGGCAGGAAGAGGCTTCCGATGCCCAGGAAGCGTCGGTATCGATGATTTCTTCCCAGAAAGGATAGCTGCGGCACTGTACAGGTCGGGCATGGTAGACGGTACAAACGCCATCTTCAAGGAATATGCAGCGGTAGCCGGATTTTTCCTTCAGGCTGAGGGCTCGACCTCCCTCCACTTCCACGAATCGGCAGTAGCTGTGTGAAAACTCTTCCAGATTCATGGAAAAAAAAGTGCAGAGGCCCGCGATGTCGGCATCGGAAAGCCATACAAAGCCAGGGGAACCCCCGCAGCAGAATGAGCACTGTTGACATTCAAACCGCAGTCCGCGGCTTCGGGCATCTTCAAGCATGGCTGCACTCCGGCTTCACAGGGCTCACGATAAAAAAACCTCCTCGACACGAGGAGGTTTTGGGGAGAGAAGGATTTGAACCTTCGAAGGCGTAAGCCAACAGATTTACAGTCTGCCCCCTTTGACCACTCGGGAATCTCCCCAGAAGGGCACTCTCAAAACGCTCGAGCCATCTCCCGGAATCGAACCGGGGACCCCGAGATTACAAGTCACGTGCTCTGCCAGCTGAGCTAAGATGGCACTGGCGACGGAAGGGACTATACATAAAAGGGCCAGGATGAGTCAAGGGCTCTCTCTGGCGCTTTTAACCCCGGGCGATCAAACGAAGACAGAGCCATTCAATTCGGCCTGATGGGCGGCTTCCGGGTGTATGCCTATAAGGCTCAGGGCGATGTTTCCTTCGGCGACGGCATGATGATCGGACATCGTATCGTAGCTTCGCTCGTTGCGCCCTTCGGCGAGAAAGCAGTAGGTATAGCCGTCGGCGCCTTCGAAGCATTTGAGATTGTCGTTGTAGCGGTTTCTTCCCGGTATGGTCCATCGGGCAGGTATCGCCAGGTCTGCCGATGACGGACCGTTGATATTGATGAAGGTGTCGGCTTTCCATGTCGCCACAAGCCGCTCCAGGTTATTGGCGACAAATGCCGCAGAGGCGCTGTAGTCGAGGGGAGGAAGGTAGTGGGCGCATGAAACGGCAATGGCGGGAATCCCCACGAGGGCAGCCTGGCGCGCCGCTCCACAGGTTCCCGAGTATATGATATCCGTGCCCAGGTTGGGGCCCCTGTTGATGCCCGAGATGACAAGATCAGGTTTTTCCTTCATGACCCAGAGGCCGGCCACGATGATGCAGTCGGCAGGCGTGCCTGAACAGGAGTAGACGGCCTCCGACAGCTTCTTCACCTTCGTGGGGTGCCTGAGCGTCATGGCATGGGAGACCCCGGAACGTTCAGAATCGGGCGCGATGACGATGATCTCATGTTTCGTCCCGCCCTTCCCCATCGATGCCTTGAGATGCCGCACGAGGACATCGAGACCTTCGGCATCGATGCCATCGTCGTTGGTAACAAGAATTCGCATGCAGCACTCCGAAATAGTATTTTGGGGGAAGTTCAGCCGGTGATAACCTTCATTCCGCCATTGATTGAGGTCTCGTAGATCTGAGCCTTGAAGCCGAAAATTCTTTCATATTCTTCGAGCCTTTTGCTATATTCCTGGAGTGCATCGGTCTTCATGACCGATATGATGCAGCCTCCAAAGCCCGGGCCTGTCATCCTCGAACAGAGAATGCCATCGATTTCGAGCGATCGCTTGACGAGCCAATCGACTTCCGGACAGGAAATCTCGTAGTGGTTCCTCAGGGAAGCATGGGATTTGTTCATGATCCGGCCGAATGAGGCTGAATCCTGCCTTGCCAGGGCTTCCTCGGCCTCCAGAACCCTGGAGGTCTCCTCTACGATATGGATGCAGCGCCTTCGGACACTCTCAGGCAATATGCCCATGAGATCGTCGAGTTCGAACATCCTGACGTCGCGGAGGGTCTTGCCTCCCCGGGGCGCGATATACTGCAGGCATTTTCGACAGTCTTCGATACGCTGCCTTAGTTCCGTTTCCGCCGAGCTTCGGGGAACCCTGGAATCGGTGAGCACGAGATTCCATGTCTCGTCCAGAAACTGGACGGCGCGCCTGCGGGGAATACGCAGATCAATGATGGAAAGGGAGCGGATTCCAGGCGCAATGCAGGCGAGATAATCGTAGATGGCGACGGGCTTTTCCATGAACACCGACTGAGCCTTGCAGGCCAGTTCGGCCAGTTCCTCATTTTTTATGGAAAGGTTGAAGGTCGTCTTGAGCGCGAGGGCTGTCGCCATATTGATGGCGGCCGAAATGCCCAGACCCAAGCCCTGAGGTACAGTGCCGCTTATCGTTACATTGATGCCCTTGCCCTGAAAATCATACATCTTCGACAAATAATCGTAGACTGACTTTACATGGTTGGCCCAGCGGTCTTCGCGTTTATACTTCAGCGTTCCTGTCGATGCCCGCTTGCGTTCGCCGAGATCCGAGGCGAAGAAACGCATCGAAGAGTCTTTCCGCTGGGATATGGCTACCTTCATGTCGAAAGAGATGGCGGCTGCGAGCACGATGCCATCGCTCGATGCCGTATGTTCTCCAAGAAGCTTGACCGTGGCCGGGGCCGAGGCAACGCAGGCGGGTGAGGTTTCGTATTCGGCCAAATGGACCGCGAAGATGTCTTTCATCAACCCTTCTTTTCGGCTCTACCCGCGGCATGGATCAAAACTATACAACGATGACATTTTACATTACTTATCACGAAGGTTCAATAAAAATCCGCCGTTCGCTTTCATCATTTTTATCAGCCGGAACATCTGGTCTTCGGCTTCCTTCAGTTCGGCTTCATAGCGATGCCGCTCCAGAATCTTTGCCTCCACGCCTTTGACCTTCCAGGTTCCCGCCTTCCCGATGTATTCGGTGACAACCCTGCCGCCTTCGCGTTTTACGAGGTAAATGTAGGAACCGTTTCCCCGCTTCTTCAGGGCCAGAGAACCCCTGGGCCGCTGCTGGCACTCTTCCTTGAGCCTTGCCACGGTGCGGGACAGACGGATGTATTCAGTCTGCATCATCAGCTCTATCGCGCTCATTGCCGATCCTCATTGGATATATACCATGGCGCGATGCTTGGAGGAAGGATTAATCGTTGTATTGCAGGAAATACACGTTAGATAAAAAGTTCCGGCAATGAGCGATGCGCGATTCGAACGCGCGACCTTCGGCTCCGGAGGCCGACGCTCTATCCAGCTGAGCTAATCGCCCGTAGTAGGTGGCATGATAGTGCAAGGCTTCGATAAAAGTCAAGAAGCGCTGGTTTTTCGGCACTCAGCTCCACATTCTCGTGACGGCAGCCACTAGACCAGCCGCCCTCTGTCCGCGCACAATCCGTTCATGGAAACGATAATTCTGGCTTCCTCCTCTCCTCGAAGGAAAGAAATACTCGCTACCCTCGCAATGCCTTTCATCACCCTTCATCCCGATATCGATGAGAGCGTATATGATCACCTTGACCCGGAATTCAGAGTGGTGGCCCTGGCGGAAAAAAAAGCCTTTGCCGGTATCGATCTTCTGAAGACCGAGGCCAAAGCCGCCAGAAGTATCCGCCTCCTGCTGGCCGCCGACACTCTCGTCGCCTTCCGCCGCGCCCGAGGCTGGAAAACCATAGGCAAACCGGGTGACAGGGATGAGGCGCGGATGATGCTGAAATACATGGAAGGCAGGACACACTGGGTGTTTTCCGGCCTATGTCTCATCGATATGCTGACGGGCTGGAGGCATACGGCCCTCGCCAGCACGAGCGTGAGATTTTCAGCCATGGATGACGCCGAGATTGAACGCTACCTCGACTCGGGCGAATGGGAGGGAGCAGCCGGGGCCTACCGCATACAGGGAGCGGGTTCCTGCTTTATCGAAGCGATGAAAGGTTCGTGGTCCTGCGTGGTGGGCTTGCCAATCCGCGAGCTTTATGGCATTCTCAGAGACGCTGATTACGACTTCGGAGTCACCGGGCGCTCCTAGCTGTACCTGATATTTGTGCACCCCGCTCCACTCCATGGTTCCGGTCTCCGATCGTAGCAGCATAACGGCGCATCAAGCGCCGGGGTTGGCGCCGCCATAGCGATGCCGACTTAATCTTCCGCCTGGCAATGGCGACATTCCGGGACGAGAATCAGAGAAGGGGATCAGGTTTTACCCTGATCACGGGAGGAACACGTGGCAGTTGTTACCATGAAGAACCTGCTTGAGTCCGGTGTGCACTTTGGTCACCAGGTCAAGCGCTGGGATCCCAGGATGAAGAAATTCATCTTCGCCGAACGCAACGGGATTCACATCATCGATCTGCAGAAGACGATTCAGGCGATCAAGGATGCCTATGAGGCTGTCCAGAAGGTCGTAAGCTCGGGCAAGACCGTGCTTTTCGTCGGAACGAAAAAGCAGGCCCAGACCGCGATCCAGAAAGAGTCGGAGCGCTGCGAGCAGTTTTACGTCAACAACCGCTGGCTCGGCGGCATGCTCACCAATTTTTCCACCATAAAACGATCCATCCAGCGCCTCAAGAAAATCGAGCGCATGGAAGTGGACGGCACCTTCGAAAGCCTAACGAAGAAGGAAGTCGCCAGCCTCCAGAAAGAAAAGACCAAGCTCGAGAAGAACCTCGGCGGCATCAAGGAGATGAAGGACCTTCCCGGCATCCTCTTTGTCGTCGACACCCGCAAGGAAGCCATCGCCGTGGCGGAAGCCCAGCGCCTCGGCATCCCCATCGTCGCCGTCGTGGACACGAACTGCAACCCCGAGGGAATCACCTACCCCATCCCCGGCAACGACGACGCCATCCGCTCCATCAGCCTCTTCACGCAGATCATCGCCAACGCCGTCGTTGAAGCCGGCGCTTCGGAAGGCCTCAAGATCATCGAGAGCCTGCCCGTCGAGGAAGTGGAGGAAGTCCACACCGACGCCGTAAGGAAGGAAGAGAAAGAGGTCGAGGTCGACATCAGCAGCTATGCCGAAGCGGCTGCGGCGCCTGAGGCCATGGCTCCTGCCGCCGTTGAGGCCGAGCCGGAAGCTACCCTTCCGATCATTGACGAAGACAAGCTGTACGAGAAGAAATAAGGAGCAGGTAACATGGATATCAAAGCTTCAGATATTAAGAATCTTCGAGAAAAAACAGGCGCCGGAATGATGGACTGCAAAAAGGCGCTTATGGAAGCCGAAGGCGACTTCGCCGCCGCCGAAAAACTCCTGCGCGAATGGGGCATGGCTGGCCTCGAGAAGAGGGCGAACCGTGCCACCAACGAAGGGAAAATCTTCCTCGTCGAGAGAGACGGCAATATCGGACTTGTGGAAATAGTCTGCGAAACGGATTTTGTCGCCAAGAACGCGGATTTTATCGCCGACGGCTACAAGATCGCCGAAAAGGCCTTCGCGGCCAAGGCCAACGATGTCAATCCTGAACTCGACTCGATGGTGAAAGAGATCGCGATCGTCATCAAGGAAAACATCGCCCTCAAGCGCGTGCGCTATTTCGAGGCGAAGGCGGGCGAGTATCTCCACAGCTATACACACGGCGAAGGCAAGCTCGTCGTCGTCGTCAAGGCCAAGGCCGCTTCGGCTTCCGCCTTCGCCGACGACAGGGTCAAGAGCTTTATCCATGACGTGACGCTCCACATCGCCGCATTCAACCCCATGTTCCTCGACCAGACCCAGCCCGATGCCTCCTGGGTAAAGGAACAGCAGGAAATCTTCGCCAAGCAGGTGGAGCTGGATGAAAAACTTAAATCCAAGCCCGCCAAGGTGATCGAAGGCATCCTCGCAGGGAAGCTCAAGAAGCTCATGGCCGAGGTCTGCCTCATGGACCAGCCTTTCGTCAAGGATGAGAAGATGAGCGTTCAGGCGGCTCTGGCTGCCGTGAAAAAAGAGACAGGCGCTGATTTCGGCATTCTCGGCTACTCGTATATAAAAGTTGGCGAAGCCCTTTGACAAGGCGCCGCTGATGGCAGAGTATAGAAGCGGAGCGGCGTTTGCGCCGCTCCGCGATCCATTTTACGATGGGGAGGAACTATGGAATCGGTAAAAGCCACGTGCGAAGAGCGCATGAAAAAAACGATCGCTTCCTTGAAGGATGAGTTCAATGGCATCCGTACCGGTCGGGCATCCCCTTCCCTCCTCGATAGAATCAGGGTTGATTATTACGGGCAGAAAAGTCCGCTTTCGCAGGTGGCCACCGTTTCCGTGCCGGAGGCCAGGCTTATCGTGGTCCAGCCTTGGGACAGAGGCCTTTTCAGCGAGATTGAAAAAGCCATACTGAAGTCGGAACTGGGCTTGAATCCTTCCAATGACGGAAAAGTGATCCGGATCGCCATCCCTCCCCTCACCGAACAGAGGAGAAAGGAGTTGGTGAAATCGGCCAAAGCCATCGCCGAGCAGTCGCGGGTTGCCGTCCGGAATATCAGACGCGACGGTCTGGAAGAGATAAAAAAGCAGCAGGCAGCCGGCGGTGTTGCGGAGGATCTTTCAAAAAAGGAAGAGGATGAGATCCAGAAACTCACCGATTCGTATATAGTCCAGATTTCCAAGGTGCTTGAGGAAAAAGAAAAAGAAATCATGGAAGTTTGAATGTCTCCAATAAAACCCAGGCAGGCAGGAGCCTCCACAAAGGATGCTGCACTTCCTAGCCATGTCGCCATCATCATGGATGGAAACGGCCGATGGGCAACCAAACGAAGCTTGCCGAGGACCGAGGGGCACAGGCAGGGGTTGTCGGCTGCAAAGCGGATCGTTGCTGCCGCATCAGGCCTGGGCATCCCCTACCTTTCCCTCTACACTTTTTCTACCGAAAACTGGAAGCGGGCACAGGATGAAGTCGGTTTTCTCATGGCCCTCATCCAGAATCACCTGGCCGCCGAACTGGACTTTTACCGGCACAACAGGATCAAGGTTCTGCACTCGGGGCGCCGGGAGGGGCTTCCTGCCGCCATCCTCGCCGAAATCGATGCTGTTGTGAGCGATACGGCCCAGTTTTCCGGCATGGTCGTCAATCTTGCCATCAACTATGGCGGGAGGGACGAGATAGCAAGGGCTGTAGGGAAAATAGCGGCCTCTTCCGGTTTTTCCGGGAAGTCGGACGAGGCTATCGCCGAAAGCATCGGCCTTGAACTGGATCACCCCGAAATGCCCGATCCCGATCTTATCATCCGGACAGGCGGGGAATATCGTCTGTCCAATTTTCTGCTCTGGCAGTCGGCGTATTCTGAACTCTATTTTTCGGATCGCCTCTGGCCCGATTTCAGTGAGGATGACCTAAAAACAGCACTTGCCGATTACGGATCGCGCGAAAGGCGATTCGGGGGAACGAAATGACGAAGAATATAGTGCAGCGATTGCTCGTTTTCATACTGGGCGTGCCGCTCTTCATTCTTCTCGTGGTCTACGCTTCTTTCGGCCGGAACGCAATCCTCGCGATGCTGATTGTCGCCGTGCAGATCCTCTGCGCCGGCGAAGCCGCTGCTCTTTTCACCGTCAAAAAGATACGCATCAACCAGACCTATATAACGATCCTTGCCGTGCTGGCGGCGGCGACTCAATACGCATCACCAGTCCTGAGCGGTCTTTTTCCCTCCAGACCTTCTCCGCTCGAAATCCTGCTCGGGGTCGCCGTACTCGGAAGTCTGGCCGCCATCGCGCCATTTGCCTTCGCCAAGACCGCTTCGTTCGAGACCATACTGGCCGGGATGTCGGCTTCGCTCTTCGTCTTCTTCTACTGCGGCGTTTTGGGATCCTTCCTCATGTACATCGCAACCTGCTTCGGCCGAGGGGCCGATTCGGTCTTCAGCTTCACCCTCATGACCTTCGGAAACGACAGCCTCGCATGGCTCGTCGGCATGACCCTTGGGAAAAAACGAGGCATCGTCGCGGTGTCGCCGGGCAAGAGCGTGGCAGGTTTCATCGGCGGCTTTTCAGGCTCGCTCATCGCCGCCTTCATCGCCTATCTCCTCTTCCCGAAGAGTGGATTTGGGCAGCCATGGTCCATTCTCCTCCTTGGGTTTCTCATGGCAGTCTCTGTCATCCTGGGCGACCTGGTGGAAAGCGCGATGAAGCGTTCCGCCGGTGTCAAGGATTCGAGCACCCTGGTGCCCGGCAGGGGCGGATTTCTGGATTCTTTTGACAGCCTCCTGTATTCAGCCCCCATATTCGCTCTCTTCGCGGCCTTTATGGGCTTTTTTGCGCCCCTCGCATAGGAGAATCATGACATCCAGGAAAGTGATCATACTCGGTGCGACAGGTTCGATCGGAGGCCAGACGATCGACTGCATAAAAGCTGCCAACACAAGGCGACCCGGCAGTTTTCAGGTGGTCGGGCTTTCAGCCAAGAGGAATCTTGCCGAACTGCGCGCCGCGGCTGCCGATTTCCCTCTCGCAAAACTCGCCCTGGATTCCCCTGATGGTGGCTGCCCCGAAGGCCTGACCTATGCGGGCACCGGCGCTTCCTCGGCCCTCCTCACGGGGGTGGAGGCCGACCTCGCCGTAAATGGCATCGCCGGAGCCGCTGGACTCGTGGCCTCCCTCGCCGCTCTCTCATCGGGAAAGAACCTTGCCCTCGCCAACAAGGAATCGGTGGTGATGGGATACAGCCACCTTGAAGCCTTGGCGCGAAAGAAGAGTCTTTCCATCCTTCCCGTCGATTCCGAACACGCGGCGCTCTTCCAGCTGGTCTCAAGGCTGGGCTTGGCCTCGATAACCGAACTGTCGATAACGGCATCCGGCGGACCCTTCCGCAACAGGACAGCCGAGGAGTTAAAGGGGATAAGCCCCGATGAGGCTGCCCGCCACCCTGTCTGGAAGATGGGAAGAAAGATAAGCATCGACTCTGCCACCCTCGCCAACAAGGGGCTTGAACTTATAGAAGCCGTCCGCCTCTTCGGTCTTCCCGAGGACAAGGTAAAGGTTCTGATCCATCCCGAAAGCATTGTCCATGCCCTTGTGAGAACCAGGGACGGAGCTCTCTATGCCCACATCTCGGCTCCGGACATGAGGCTGCCGATAAACATAGCCCTCCATTGGCCCGAGGAAGTCGAATCCACCTACGGGGCCCTCGACCTCGCCGGCAGGTCGCTCCATTTCGAGGCTCCCGACGCGGTTCGATTTCCCATGCTCGCCCTGGCACGGTCGGCTGTCCGCATCGGCGAGGCTGCAACGATAGCGTATAACGCCGCCAACGAGGTAGCCGTTGCCAGCTTCGAGGAAAGGCGAATCAACTTTACGCAGATCGGCGAAATCGTGGAAATGGTTTTACAGCAGGACTGGGCTTTCCCTGTGCCCGATACAGGCAGTATCTTTGAAACAGACGAAAACGCGCGCAGATATGCGCAGCGTGCCGTCGCGGAGTGCCAATGCTGACTGTTCTCCTGGGTCTTGTGGGTTTGTCCTTTGTCGTCGTCATCCACGAATTCGGCCACTTTCTGGCTGCCCGCGCCCTTGGCGTCGAGGTGGAGGTATTCTCCATAGGCTGGGGGCCGAAACTCCTGGGAATCAGAAAAAACAAGACCGAGTGGCGCATCTCCGCCTTCCCTCTCGGGGGATTCTGCAAGATGAAGGGCGAAGAGGATTTCAAGGCAGCCATCGAGAAAAAGCTTCCGACGATCCCCGCCGAGGAAGGGTCCTTCTATGGAGCCCGGCCATGGAAAAGGATACTTATCCTCATCGCCGGTCCCTTTGCAAATATACTTCTCGCCGTCATCCTCTTTTCCATCGTTTCGCTGGCCGGCATCACCATCCAGACGGCACCCAACAGAATAATCCTCGCCAGCGAAATGCAGTCAGCCTCGGCCTTGTCTGACGAAGCCCCGGCCGACAAGGCCGGACTCAAGACCGGCGACTTCATCACCGCGATAGACGGCGCCGCGATCAGGGATTACTCCGATCTTCAGGAAGCCATCGGGCTCAAACCCGGCAAGAAACTTCTTCTCTCTGTTGAACGCGATGGATCAAGGCTCGCGCTGCCAGTTACGCCCCGTCTCGACAAGAATTCAGGGCAGGGTTTAATTGGCATCTTCTCCTGGATAGAACCGAAGGTGGAGGCCGTCGATCCGCAAGGATCGGCAGCCATCGCCGGCATCCGCGCCGGCGACATCATCACGGGGATAGAAGGAAAGCCCGTAAGGAACACGGTCGGCATTCTCGCAACCCTTGAAGCCAGGCCCGAAAAGGTGACGATCGACCTTCTCCGTGACGGACAGCCCCTCAGCGTAAAGGCCATCGTTTCCTACGGGGATGACGGACAATCCAACCTTGGCCTTTCGTTCACGAGCGTGACGAGGACGGATAAAGCCTCATCCCTGTTCGACGCATTCGCCCAGGGGCTGAAAGAAACGGGCGCTACCTTTGCCATGTCGGCCAAGGGAATCGGGCTGCTCTTCAGCGGTGTCAATATTCTGAAGGCAGTATCGGGTCCTGCGAGGATCACCTATATGGTGGGCAACACGGCGAAGCAAAGCATAAAGGCTTCGGGCTTTTCGGGAATACCAACAATCCTGAGCTTTCTCGCCTTCCTCTCGGTGAGCCTCTTCCTCATGAACCTTCTGCCGATTCCGGCCCTGGATGGCGGTCAGATCCTGCTTTCGATCACCGAAGCCGTTCGGCGAAAACCCCTTCGCACAAAGACGATTTACCGCTTCCAGTTTATCGGCGCCGCGATGATAATGGCCTTGTTTTTCCTCGCTACCTTCAGCGACCTGCTTTTCTTCGCCGGCAAATAGGACTGTGCGCTCACGGCGCTCAATGCCCGTGCCTTTCCATGTTGACGAACTTGGCGAAGGCCGGCTTGAACCATACATTGGCCTTGCCGATCGGTCCGTTGCGCTGCTTTGCGACGATAAGCTCCGTTTCAATCTGCTCCGAGCGCTGATCGGCCGTCTTGTTGATCTCCCTGTCCCTGTGGAGAAAGAGGATGAGGTCGGCATCCTGCTCGATGGAACCTGACTCCCTGACATCGGAGAGGTTGGGCTGCTTGCCCTCGGCCTCACGCTTGAGCTGGGACAGGGCGACGATGGGGATGTCCAGCTCGCGCGCCAGGGATTTGAGCGATCGCGATATCGCCGAGATCTGTTCCCATCGGGGCAGGTCGGCATTCTCATGGGTGATGAGGGTGATGTAATCCACGAAAATAATCTTCACGTCGCGTTCGAGGACAAGGCGGCGCGCCATGGTCCGCAGCTCGAGGAGCTTCATGTTGGGCATGTCGACGATATAGAGGGGAGCCTCGTATATCCTCCCGGCGGCATCCATGAGGTCGTTGAGATCCGAGCTCCTCAGTCTTCCCGTCCTGATTCTCTCCCCCGGCACCTGGGCTTCGGAGGAGATTATCCTGTTCATGAGGGCGTGTTCCGACATCTCCAGCGAAAAGAAGGCGGCTGGTATCTTCATGTTGATGGCTATGTGGCTGGCAATCGTGAGGGCCAAAGCTGTCTTGCCGACCGATGGCCGGGCGCCGATGACGATGAACTCAGAATTCTGGAAGCCCGAGGTCATGGCGTCTAGGTCGGTGAGCCCCGATGGCACGCCCGTGAAGGCATTGGGATTATTGCTCAGCTGCTCGATGATGGTGATGAGCTCAGGGATGAGCTCCTTGATCGAGTGGTAGGATGCCGTTTTTCGGTTCTGGGTGATCTCGAAAATCTTGGACTGTATCTGGTCGAGAATGGGTCCGGTTTCGCTCGTGTCGTCATAGGCCAGGGAGGTGACGAGGGAGGCCAGCTTGATGAGGTTGCGCCGTGTGGACATCTCCTGGATTATCTTTGCGTAATACTCGACGTTGGCGGCCGAGGGCGTCATGGAAGTGAGATTGGCTATGTAGCCTGGTCCGCCTGCCTTGTCCAGGCTGCCTGCGAGCTTCATCTCGTCGGTGAGGGTTATGAGGTCGGCCTTCTGGCCCTTCTCGTGGAGGGCGATGATCGCGCTGTAGATTTCGGAATGGGCGGTGGCATAGAAGTCATCGGGCCTTATGTAGCGAAGCACGACGCCCAGGGCGTCGGGATCGAGAAGGAGGGCTCCCAGACATGCCTGTTCGGCTTCGTGGTTATTGGGTGGAATCTTGTCCTTCAAAATCGCTTGCGTCATCGCTTCCCCTTTTCCGCTTCGAATTATACGATGAAAATCAAAAAAATAGCATCGCCAGGCCGGAATTTGTCGATAGAATTCCGGCCTGGCGATGCTCATCGAGAAGAGAGGAAATGCCGCAGGTTTTTACATCTGGCCTGCGTTGATGGCGGCTTCGAAGGCTGCTGCCTGCTCCTCGTCGGTGACGGGTTCGGCGGCTTCTACGCGCGCCTTGCGGACGCGCTGCTTCCTGGGCTGGTCGCTCTCGTCGGTCTTCTCGGCCTTCACTTCATGGCCGGCGATGGCGAGCCTGATGACTGCCTCTTCCTTCTCATAGAGATGGACGAGGATCTTGTAGGAACCGACGCTCTTGATCGCCCTGCCAGGCACTTCGATCTTCTTGCGGTCGACTTCGATTCCTTTCTTGAGAAGTTCGTCGGCGATCATCGCGTTGTTGACGGCGCCATAGAGCTTGCCATTGGCTCCTGCGGGCATCGAAAGGGAGAGCTCCTCCGCTTCAAGTTTCTCCCTGAGCGAGGAAGAAGAAAGCCTCTTGGCTTCCTTGATGGCGTCGATTTCATTCTTTTTCTTGGCGAAGAGACCTACGCTCTTTGTGTTGTAAACGACAGCCAGGTCGCGGGGGAGAAGAAAGTTCCTCGCGTAGCCGGGCGCTACATCCTTGACATCGCCAATTTCGCCAAGGTTAGGGACGTCCTGATTCAGGATGATTTTCATTTCAAGGCTCCTTTTATGGTGCGGTATGGAAGCCATACCTCGGTAATGCCCAATACGGGCAAAGCAATCATGATGATCGCGCCTACTGCGGAACTGAGCGCCACAGCCAGGATGGCGATGGGCGCGAGGAGGCGCAGAAAGCGGGTCGCATTGAACTGTCTGGAAAGATGGGAGAGTATGCCCATGCCCTGGATGGCGTAAAGGGATGCCAGGCAGAGGGCGATGTTCCACGCTGCCGTCGCGAGGTAACCCGACTTCCGCGTCATCAATACGACGAGGAGAAGGGTCCAGGCAAGAAGCGTGGGCCACAGGGCGATGAAAGGAACGCGTATGTCGGCCAGGCTCATGAAGGGTTTTGCGCCCTCATCGACCCCTCTTCTTCGACGCGCTCCAATGACGGATCCGATCCACCAGCTTCCCGCAAGCATCCAGAGGATGAGGGCGGAAAAAGCCGAACGTATCAGGCTCATGGCGCCGTCGACAGCTGCACGGGCATTGAAGGCCGCATCGCCGCCCATGCCTGAGGAATTCATGGTCGAGGCGACATATTCCACAAGCCAGGCCGAAAAGTTTTTATCGGCGGTAGCTTTCATCACGAAGGGTGACGCGAGGGCCGACAGCAGGGCGGTGGCCAGGACAATGCTTGCGCCTCTCCCCAGCCTGAACGGCTTCATGTTGATGAGGCCAATGGCGGCGAGAAGGAGGAGGGGCGGAAGCAGACCCGATGCGAGAAGTATTGGATCAACCACCTTCATTTCCAGCATTCTGAAAAGCTGTCCGGCTGCAGTAACGAGAAAGGCGAACAACGCCGCGATAAAGCCTGATCGATTTCCCCGAGCGGCAAAGGCATGCTGCACCGGCACGAGAAAAGCGAAGGAGAGAACATAGGAGAGATAGATGAACCCGGCGAGCAGGCCCGCCGAGACATTGAGGAGGAACTCCCTGTTCCTTGCCAAACGCACGTTTCCGTCCACTTCGTTTTTGCCTGTACGCTTATTTCACGACGTAGGGCAGAAGAGCGAGAGCGCGGCAACGCTTGATGTTGACGGCGAGGGCGCGCTGGTGTTTCGAGCATGTGCCGGTGATGCGTCGGGGCAGAATTTTTCCGCGTTCCGTCGTATAGCGTCGCATTGTATCGGAATCCTTGTAATCGATCTTCGCTTTCTGGGTGCAGAACTTGCAGACCTTCTTCTTGAAGAATCCCTTGCCCTTGCGGGGTCCGC
>CAYXUF010000025.1:0-34507 GCA_964468155.1 uncultured Treponemataceae bacterium | reverse complement strand
GAAATCGGTGAGGGCCAGGGAGCCTATTTTTTTTCTGTGTACGCTGTCCACACAGAGAAAGCGGGCTTCCATGCCGGCTGTTTCCGCACTGAGGCTGGCATCGGCATAGGGCAGGGAAGGGTATTCGAGTTTTTCGAAGTTTTTGGCCAGATCGACGATGCTGCCTTCCACAAGGTAGAAGGCTACAGGGCTTTTCATCACATGGCCGCAGTAGGCGTCCACGGCGGTGATGCCAAATTCCCAGCAGGGTATGCCGGCATGATGGAGAGTGGCGATGATGTCGGTCATTGTGCCTGAATCGATGCGCGCAGCCTGGCGACGAAATCGCTCTTGGGATCAGCGGCGAAGCGCGCCTCTTTCTCCTCCCCCTCGTGGCGGTAGTACAGGGTGAAGGCGCTGAAGGGCGTGCCGAAAAGGAAGTCAAGGAACTTTCTGGGCGGAAGGCTGATCCTGCTGATGGAAGAATAGGGTATGACGAGGTCGTCCTCGCTCCTGGAGGGCACTGCGGACGCCGAGGATTTGAACATCGAGGCGAACCAGTTTTCGCCCGGCGTCTTCCGGAAGCGGAGCCCTGTCGGCGAGAGGACAAGGAGACCCCAGTCGCTTCTGTCCTTCGGAGAGGGGAAATACTGTCCCATCGTCCTGCAGAGAACTTTTTCGCCCGTCTCCCTTTCGAAACCAGCCCAGAAGGCTTCCACGCTCTCGTCCATCGCTGCACCCCTGCCTGGACTATACCATGAGTTGTCACGCTGTGCAGTACCCGCGCCCCGATTGCCACAAGCACGCCGGAGTGCTACTGTCGCCCCCATGAGTCGGATACTTTCCATCGGCGCCGGGATAGGCTATGCAACGATTTTTGGCTTTTCCTTTCTTGTCACCAAGGATGCCCTCGATATTCTCGACCCAATGGAACTCATTTTCGCACGATTTCTCCTCGCCGCTCTCGTCATGAGCCTGCTCGCCGCGCTGCGGCTGGTGAAACTCGATTACAGGGGTAAAAAACCCGCCATACTCCTCCTCACCTGCCTGTTCCAGCCGATATTGTATTTTATTTTTGAAACCTACGGGGTGCGCGAATCTGCCACGAGCACGGCGGGCATAATTCTCGGGGCATTGCCCGCCGTCGTCGCCATTCTTGGCGTCTTCATTCTCAGGGAAAAGACCACAGCTCTGCAGTCCCTGGGGCTGGGTTTGTCCGTCGCGGGCGTGGCCATCGTGGTCCTCGCAGGCTCGAATGCCCAGGGGGGAGGGGAGGGGACCTTGCGCGGGGCCTTTTTCCTGATCGGCTCCATGCTCAGCGCTGCCCTGTTCAACGTGCTTTCACGCAAGGCTTCCCGCCAGTTCAGCGATTTCGAGCGCACCTTCGTGATGATGTGGGCTGGAGCGCTGGTTTTTGGCTTTATCGTATTGGTCAAAGCCCAGTGGCCCGGATCTGCCGCCCTTCCCTCAGGATCCCTCAGTGGGCGAGTTGCCTCGGTCTGGCCTTCCATCGTCTATCTGGGCATCCTTTCCTCAATCCTCGCCTTTTTCTTCATGAATTACACCCTCACGAGGCTCAAGGCCTCGCAGAGCGCGGTTTTCACCAATCTGGTCACGGTGATTACGGTGGCGGCAGGCGTCGTGATCCGCAAGGAGGGTTTCGATCTTCTGCAGGGCCTGGGCGCCCTCGTCATCATCGCGGGGGTTTGGACGGCGAACCTTCCAGGATCTGGCGCACGATCCAGCTCGCCATGATGTGCCCGGCGGCCTGGGGAACGAAGGGGCTCGAGCCCTGTACCATGCGCCGTCTTCCTTTGGGGTTAGCCGCATCCGCCCTGGCTTCCGCCGCGGACTCCGTGGCATCTCCCTCCGGAGCTACCGGCTTTACCGGGGGCTCATCCGACCAGACAACGGGAAAACCGGCTTCGATGCCCCTGTGCCTCAGCCTTGTGCGCACGCTCTTCGCGAGGGGGCAGCCAGAAGTATCCCAGATGCTCCCCAGCCTGAGCCGCTCAGGCGCGAGCCTGCCCGCCGTGCCCATGCTCGCGATGAGGGGCAGCCCTCTTCCGCAGAGTTCGGCGATGAGGCTCACCTTCGCGTTGAGGGAATCGATGCAGTCGGCATGCCAGCCGTACTGGTCATCCACAACCCTGTGCGCGTCCTCTCCTCCGAAGAATACCCTCTCGGCCTCTATGACGACAGCCGGATTCACTTCCCGGGCAAAACGCAGGAATGCTTCGGTTTTTGCCATGCCTACGGTCGATGCATAGCCGAAATAGAGCCTGTTGAGGTTGGTCATATCGACGGCGTCGAAATCAAGGACGCGCAACTGCCCCACCCCGGCGCGTACGAGGTCCATGGCGCAGGCCGCCCCCACGCCGCCCAGGCCGTAGACGGCCACTCTGGCCGAAGCCAGGGCGGAGATCCCCGCTTTACCGATGAGTATTTCCATCCTGTCGCTGAATCTGCCTGTATCAGACATCGCCGTATCCCCTGAACCCGAAAGCCCTGTCGAAATTTTCCCTGAGGCGCAGCCTCATGGGTTCGGGATCAAGCTGCCTGATGGCCGCTATGGTGTCGGCAACCGCGGTGATGAGCTCGGGCCCGGTCCATGTGGAGCCGGCAGGCGGCTGCCAGGGAGCGTCCGTTTCGGAGAGTATCCTGTCCTCGGGGATGGCCGCGCAGGTTTCAAAGGCATGTTTGGCTGACCTTAAAAGCGTCGTGCCGAAGGAAAAATAGGCGGGAACTCCCTTGTCCAGGAAGGCCTTCGCATCCTGGGCCCTGCCTGGCCAACCGTGAAAAATCAAGGAAGGCAGGCGTTTCATCGCAGCGCCATAGCCCAGGAGGATATCCAAAGCCTTCCTCGAATGGACAAGGAGGGGCAAACCCATACCGACAGCCAGGGAAAGCTGGAACTCGAAAGCCTGCTTCTGCCGCGCGAGGTTCAGGTCGTTCCGGATTCGCTCCGGCCTGTCGCCGAAGAAGTCGAATCCCGCTTCGCCGATGAATCCTATCCTGCCCTTGGCGGCCAGGCTGGTCAGGAAATCAGCGGTGTCATCCCGTATTCCCTGGGGATGTATGCCGAAACCGGCGATGGTCGGCGGGAGCCCAGGCCTCAGCCCTTCCGACCGCTCGAACTCCTCGATGTCGTGCGCGACGACTGCGCCGCGCCAGTCCGGACCGGGAATGCGCGAAGCGAAATGGGGATCCCTTTCGAGGAGGTCGACAAGATGGAGGTGGGCGTCGCTGTGCACCTAGGCATTGTTGCCGATGCGGCCCATGCGGTCAATGGTCGCGATTTCCCTGCCGCCGCCGTCGAAGAAAAAAAATTGAAAAAAGTGCAAAACCACTTGAAAAATAAATTGCAGTAAATTATATTATGCAATACAAGGTATTCTTGAAAAGGAGAGAGCTATGGAAGCGATTCTTGTGGACGTGAAGCGCGCGATGCGGTCACTCCAGGGAAGAATGCACGCGGTTTCCGGTGCATTGCGACATGGCGTCCGTTCAATGCTTGGAAAAGCCAGCCGATACGGAGCAGGCCCACAGGGGGCGCGCCCTTACAGGTCGATCGGCGGCGGATTCGAGACAAGCGACGTCTATGGCAGGAAGGGGAGGGTCGATATATACTCAAACAGGGAAATGGCCAGGTTTTTCACGAGGATGACCTGGAATCCCTGAAAGGAAATGCCGATGGAAGCATCCGCCGAGCTTTTTGAAAAATGGAAAAGCCAGTTCAGGAAGGGTTTTCTTGAACTATGCATACTCGAGCTCCTCAGCGCGGGCGGGCGCAGCTACGGGCTCGAGATGATGGAGAGCCTGAGGAAAATCGACATTGAAGTGTCGGAGGGAACCCTCTACCCCCTCCTCATGAGGATGACAAAGGATGGAAGCATCGCCTCGGCCTGGGAGACGCCCGATGTCGGCCATCCGCGCAAGTACTACAGCATCACCGCCTTCGGTGCGACATTGCTCTCGGCCATGCTGGAGGAATACGATAGAAGCGAACGCGCCCGCGCGCGGATTTCGGGCGGAGGGAAGGAATCATGACCAGAAAGGAATACATCGACGCGCTCGGCATGGGACTGGAAGGTTTCGACGAAGCCTCGCGGCGCGATATCATCCTCGAGATTGAGGATCATATCGACGAACTGGCGCTCAAGCATCCGGAAATGGCCGAGGAGGCTATCGTGGCAGGCCTGGAAAAGCCCGAGCTCCTCGCCGCCAGCCTCTGCAGGGAAGCAGGCATACCGGCACATGAACATGGCAAAGCGCGCATCACCATAGACGGCGAGGATCTTGGCGAATTCTTCCGTCGAGCCTTCGATGTGGCCAAGCTGTTCAAGGAGAGCAGGATTTTCGAGGGGGAAAGCGACAAAAAGCGCTCTGGCGACAGGGAAAAGGGGGAGGGCGGACGTACCCTGCGCTTCAAGGACATCCCTATCGGCAGCGTCAGGGAAATCGTCTGCGGGACGAAATCCGCCGATCTCAGGGTTTTCCTTTCGACGTCGGGCCTTTCTGTGCGGGCCGACGGCGATGAAACGCCTTCCATGAGCATCAAGAGCTTCGACGGCAGCAGGCTCGAGATTGCGACCAATCCCGGTCCGCGGGAACCTGATATCCTTGAGCTCGGCGTGCCCGGCACCGTGGATTCTCTTTCGATCCGTACGTTATCGGGCGATGTCATGGTGGAAGACAGGCTCGGCGATCTCGAGATACGCACTGCATCGGGCGACGTGGAGGTGAAGCGCTGCTCGGGCGACATCTCGGTGACGACGGCTTCGGGCGATGTGGTACTTTCGGACTGTTCCGAGAACGTCTATGTCCAGACAGCCTCGGGCTCGGTGGAGATCGACGTCGATGATGGCTGCAACGGCGTGTCGATAAGCACGGCGTCGGGGGACATCGCCCTCAGGCATCCCGATGATTTCGATGCCCTCTTCACCTGCGCCACCGTCTCGGGTGATATCACCCGAGACGGGGAGGACCTGGAGCCGGGCCGATTCAGCCTGGGCCAGGGTTTAACCCCCGTCAGGCTCAGCACCGCTTCGGGCGATATCAGCATCGATCGTTCATAGGTATCCTAAAGCCTTGGCCTTCGTCGCGAGCTCATCCCTGAATTCGGGCTGGGCTATGGCGATGAGTTCCCGGGTCCGTTCCCGCACCGTCCTGCCGCGGAGACGGGCTATGCCGTGCTCGGTGACGACATGGTCCACGAGACTGCGGTGGAGGGTTACGGCCGAACCTTCGGGAAGCATCGGAACGATGGTGGAGACGGTACCCTTCTTCGCCGTGCTGTAGCAGGCGATGATGCTCTTCCCGAGTCCATCGAACCCCGCGACGGCGCCCGTGGCGGTGTCGGACTGTCCGCCCGTGCCCGAATACTGGGCGGGGCCGATGCTCTCGCTCGCCACCTGGCCGGTGAGGTCCACCGAAATGCAGGTGTTGATGGATACCATCTTCGAGTTTTGGGCGACGACGGCCGGATCGTTCACCCAGCGCCCGCGCTGGAACTCGACGGCCACGTTGTCGTCAAGCCAGTCGTAGAACTTGCGCGAACCCATCGCGAAGGTGGTGATGAACTTGCCTTTCTTGAGGGCCTTGCGCGCGTTGGTCACCACGCCCATCTCATACAGTTCCATCATCGAGTCGACGAGCATCTCCGTGTGCACGCCCAAATCCTTCTTGTCGCGCAGGGCGAGGGCCGCCGCGTTGGGGATGCCGCCTATGCCGAGCTGTATCGTGGAGCCGTCCTCGACGAGCTCGGCGATATGGGCGCCTATCGCCATGTCGGTCGCGTCAGGGCTGGGGGCGGGGAGGGCCGGCACTTCCTGATCGTACTCCACGAAGTAGTCGACCTTCGATACATGGACCTGGGTGTCGCCGAAGGTGCGGGGCAGACGCGGATTCACTTCGAGCACCACGCACTTGGCCGCCTCGACCATGTCCTTTTCATAGGTGATGCCCAGGGAGAGGGATACGAAGCCGTGCCTGTCGGGGGGGGTGCAGGTTCCGAAGAAGAATTCCGGCCTGTGGGCGTGTATGCGATCGGTAGCCGCGCGGTGGAGCATGTTGGGGACATAGGTGACCGTTCCCGTGCCGGCCTTGAGGGCAGCGCGCGAGCCGGGGGCGTGGAACCAGGAAGCCAGCTCGAAGTGACCTTTCATCTCGGGTTTCATGTAGAAATCGTAGGGTTTGAGCGTGAGGACGGAGAATACCCGCACATTCTCCACCCTGTCGCCGACGATGTGGAAACGCGACATGCAGCCCTGGGGCTCCGAGGCGCATTGCCCCACGATGATGTCGCTGTCGCTCGCGATTTTCGAGACGGCGTCGTCTATCGAAACCAGCTTGCTCTTGTAGCTGTCCAGCCAATCCATAAAGTCTCCTTTTTAGACCGTTCTACAGCCTGACGAGGCAGGCGCCCACGGCCAGGCCAGCGCCCGAGGCCACGAGGACCACGAGGTCGCCCTTTTTCGCCTTGCCGCTGCGCAGGGCTTCGTGGAGGGCCATGGGCACGCAACCGGAACCGGTATAGCCGAAACGGTCCATTATCGTCGTCGTCTTTTCCATGGGTTCGCCGAGCATGTCCATCACCTGGGCGATCACCGACTTGTTGATCTGGGTGAAGATATAGTGGGCTACCTCGGCCTGGGCGACGCCGGCCTTTTCGAGGAGGCGCAGAACCAGGGGTGGCCAGAGCTTGACGTTCCTGTCGCCGGGCAGGCGCTGGAGGAGTTCGAGGCCGTAGGTTCCGGCGTCCAGAAGCTCCCGCGTCACTGGCTTGCGGGTGCCGCCGGCGTAGACGCCGACGTAGTTCCACTGTGTGCCGTCGGCGCGGAAAACGCCCTCGATATAGCCTTCAGGAGCGCTTCCCGAGCTGTCAGCCTTGGATTCGATACGCTTGAGGAGCACAGCCCCTGCGCCATCGGCGAAAATCGACCAGCCAAAGGCGTCGCCATCCCTGATATAGGCCGGCATGTTGTAGACGCCCACGACGAGGGCGTAGTTCAGCGTTGCATCCGAAGCGACGGCGCGGGCGGCCATGTCCAGGGCCGCGACGAAACTGGCGCAGGAAGCGCCGACATCGAAGGCGCGGGCCTCGGTCTCGCCGCCCTGGAGCCTGCCCTGCAGCAGAATGGCCGTCGCGGGCGAGATGTATTCGGGCGTATCGGTCGCCACGATGAAAAGGCCGACAGCGAGAGGGTCGACGCCGGCTTGTTCGAGGGCAGCCCGGGCTGCTTTTTCCGCGAAATCGGCCGTGGTTTCATCCAGGCTTGAGAGCCGCGCGATATGCCTTGCGGCGATGCCCAGCTTGGCCTCGTGCTTGGCGGTGTCGAATTCTATGCCTGTCAGTTTTTTGAGTTCGGCGTTGTCGATAGCCTTTCCCGGTGCGTAGATTCCCGTTCCGATAATGCGCGCTAATGCCATGTTTCCTCCCTCGCCGTCGAGTCTCAACCCAGTCGGGCGCCCAGGCGAGCGCCTTGGCGAAAGCCTAGACCCCGCCGATAGTATTCCCCGATGGCCGATATCGCTTTTTTTGCCTGTTCGGGCGACTGGTCGAACAAGACGGCCATACCCAGATAGTGGGCTATGCCCAGCATGAACTCGATCTCGGTCGCGCCCTCGATTGCCGTCTTTTCGTCGATTCTATGCCTGTAGCCTGCCACAAAAGCGTCGTAATATGCCTTGACGGCGGCGGGCAGGACGAACTCGGCTTCCCTGACTATGCCGTAGCAGTTCCTGTCCATCGAGAGAAAAACGATGAAAAGCCACAAGCCCCGGAGTTCGCGTTCAAGCCTATTGAGGGAGGGATCCAGATTGAGGGAGATGAAATGCCGCACTTCCTTGCCCACGCGATGGATAAGCTCCGCGTAAAAGGCTTCCTTGCTGGAGAAGTGGCTGTAGAAGGAACCTGTGGACAGGCCTGCGGCCGCCGTTATGTCCTGGACATTCGTGGCGAAATATCCATCCCTGCCGATGAGGAGTTTGCCTGCCCTGAGGATTCTTTCCCGCGGATCGGGCATGATCTCGAGGGGGAGGGGATGGATGGATGTCGGAAACACCTTGTCGGGGTTGAACTCGAGGGAGGGAAAGATGCCTTCCTCGATGATTTTTTCCAATGCGTCGAGACGGACAGGAATGGCATGGAAGGCTGAGCGCACCGCGGCGAAACGCAGTCCTCCGAGAGCGAATATGTAGGTCGGCAGGTCGACGGAACGGCCCAGAGCCCTGGCCAGCCCCTCCTGGTAAACGGCTTGAAGCCTCTGCTCATACTCGAAGAAGCGGTATTGTCCTTCCCTGAAAACCTTGACGAGGGCAGGATTATTCTGCGAGAAAGTGAAAATTCTTTCTATAAAGACGCCAAGCCTGGCCGCCGCAGTCGCTCCCGGCAGATCGGCTATGGAATCGGCGATTTTATCGATAACGATTTCGAGAATATGCTTGAAAATTGCTTCCTTGTCGGGAAAGTATCGATAGAAAAGCCCATTCGAGAATCCCGCATGCCTGCAAATTTCAGCCACCGAAACGGTTCCATACCAACGTTCCGACAGAAGGGCGATCGAAGACTCGACGAGCATTTCCTTGCTTTGAGTAGTTTTTTCTTTATCCACTAAGGATTTGCCCATCTGCCATTCCTCTCAGAAGCTGCTAGTGAGAACTGATTCAAAAGCCTGTAAAAAGTATAGTCCGCTTCGCGGGATCGCGCAAGTGAGAAAATAAAAATTGTTTTACCGGGAATCTGTCATGATTAAACAATAAAATTGAAATCTATAATTATATATAAAGAATATATTTAAAAAATATAATCACAAAATGTTCAAAAAATAATAAAATAGCCCTTGACGGATCGGTAAAACCGATCAAAATTATAGTGAGAGTTGATTCACTCGAAACGGAGAAGAGCATGCATGTTGGAATAGCCGGAATCGGCCTTTACTTGCCCGAAACCCAGATGACGGCGGCCGAGCTTGCCCAGGCGACCTCGGTGCCCGAGGATGTGATCGCCCTGAAGTTCGGAGTCAAGCGGAAGCCCGTTGCCGGTCCCGATGACACGACGGCCGAAATGGGCTACCAGGCAGCCGTAAAGGCATTGGAAGACGCGAAGATAGACGCGGAAAAAATAGACCTTGTGATCTGGTGCGGGGCCCAGCACAAGGATTATCCCTGCTGGCTCGCCGGACTCAATGTGGCGAACCGCATCGGGGCCACGAAAGCCTGGAGCTTCGACATGGAAGCCATGTGCGGCTCCATGATGGCAGCCCTCGACGTGGCGAAGTCCCTCATGCTGGCGAGGGACGACCTCTCCACCGTCCTCCTCGTGTCCGGCTACCGCAACAACGACCTCATCGATCTCTCCTATCCGCCTACCCGCTTTATGATGGATATCGGCTCGGGCGGCTCGGCCTGCCTTCTCGTCAAAAACCTTGGCAGGAACGCGGTGCTGTCTTCGGCCTTCAGGGGCGACGGCTCCCTCTCCGAGATGTGCGTCGTGCCCGTTCTCGGCTCCAAGGCCTGGCCGCCCAAGGCCGATGACGCGACGAGAGCCTCCTTTATCGTGCCCGATGAGGCCGCCTTCAAGGCCAAGCTGGGCGAGGTGACGATGCCCAACTTCTACGCCGTCATCCGCGATGCCATGAAGAAATCGGGCTACGCCGAAAACGAAATAGACTACCTCGCCATACTGCATTTCAAGAAGAGCGCCCATATGGCCGTCCTGGCCGAACTGGGCCTGGGGGAAGAGCAGTCCACCTACCTCGACGACTATGGCCACCTGGGCCAGAACGACCAGCTCCTCTCCATCAAGCTGGGGCTGGAAGCCGGAAAAATCAAGGAAGGCGACAAGATCGTCCTCGTCGGCGCTGGCTTGGGCTTCGTATGGGCGAGCACGGTGGTTCGTTGGGGAACTTTCAAAGACTGAGCGAATACTACACCAGGAGGGTGCCATGAATAGGATGAAGGACAAGATTTGCGTCGTCACGGGAGGAGCCCGCGGCATCGGCAGGGCAATTGTCGACAGGTTCGCCGACGAAGGGGCGAAGATGGTGTTCGCCCTCGACGTGAACGATTCGGCCTTCGCCGAACTTGAGGCTGGCAGAACCAACGTGCGCGGCGCCGTCGTCAACGTCACCGACACGGCGGGGATTCAGGCATTCGTCGACAAGGCAGTGGCCGAATTCGGACGCATCGACGCCCTCGTCAACAACGCCGGCATCACGAAGGACGCCCTCATCCAGAAGATGAGCGACGAGGACTGGGCGGCTGTCATTCAGGTGAACCTCACCGGCGTCTTCAAGATGACGCGGGCGATCGCACCACTGATGATGGCCTCCGGAAGCGGAGCCATCGTTTCGACGGCTTCCATCGTCGGCCTCGACGGCAACATAGGCCAATCCAACTACGCGGCCACCAAGGGCGGCGTCGTCGCCATGACCAAGGGCTGGGCCAAGGAATTCGCGCGCAAGGGTGCGAAGATCAGGGTCAATTCGGTGTCGCCCGGCTACTGCCGCACGCCGATGATAGCCACCGTCCCCGAAAAGGTGCTCGAGCCCTTTATCGCCAAGACGCCCCTGGGGCGCCTGGCCATGCCCGCCGACATCGCCAACGCCGTCCTCTTCCTCTGCAGCGACGAATCGGAATTCATCACCGGCCAGGTGCTGCGCGTCGATGGGGGCTTGGTTCTCTAGTATCTCTAGGTTGGGAATAACCGGAAGCCCTGTGGTTTTCGGTCATTATAGAAAACTAGGATGCGCGGGCAAAACTGTGCATTCAGGGAGGCAAGGAATGAAGAAGTTACTGATTCTGTTCGCGGCGCTCGCACTGCTTTCGGGCAGCGTCTTCGCGCAGGCGACCATCAAGATCGGCGGCATCTGGATGCTCGCCGACATCACCGGAAACCAGGGCAGCAAGGCCGCCCTTCTCGCCGTCGAAGAGATCAACAAGGCGGGCGGCGTCAACGGCAAGCAGCTCGAACTCGTCGTCGCCGATGACGAAGGCAAGGCAGACAAGGCCGCGGCCCAGGTTGAAAAGCTCGCCACCGTGGACAAGGTCGAAGTTTTCCTCGGCGGAATGGCCTCGGGCGCCGAACTCGGCAAGATCCCCGCCTTCAAGAAGTACGGCAAGGTCGTCATGTCCACCGGCGCCGCCGGAAGCGCGACGGTCGAAAAGGCCCTCGGCCCCAGCCCCGAATCCGATTTCTACTTCCATCTCCATCCCTGGGACTACAACCAGGGCGCTTCCTACGCCGAAGGCTGGGACGCGATCCAGAAAAAGTTCCCCAACATCCAGATCAAGAAAATCTTCCTCGCCTATGAGGAAGGAGCCTTCGGAAAGTCCTCATGGGATTCGACGAAGATCCTCTTCGGCGGCAACAACCGCTACACGATCGACGGAGCGCCCTTCAAGAGCGCAGCCCTCGGCGGCGGCGACTACACCGCCGTCCTCGAAGCCGCGAAGGACTTCAAGCCCGACCTCTTCATCTGGGCCGGCTACGACGCGGATGCCCTTCCCCTGCTCGAGCAGTCGAAGGCCATGAAGTTCTCACCCGGCATCTATCTCGGAGCTCCCCCGGGATGGCCCATCGGCTTCGGTTCGTCCAAGCTCTCCAAGAACGTCATGCTCTATGGAATGTGGTCCACCGCGCTGAACGAAGCCAATCCCCAGAGCGACAAGTTCTACAAGGCCTACGTGAAGAAGTACAAGGAAGAGCCGGCTACCTATTTCGCCCTCCTTGCCTACGACGCCGTCTACATCCTGGCCAACGGCATCAAGGCCGCCGGCACGACGGAGCCCGCAGCCCTCATCAAGGCCCTCGAGGCGACAAAGTACTCTTCCGCCCTCGGCGAGACCATCACCTTCAAGCCCTCCAACATCATCAAGCACCAGGGCATAACGAGGCAGAAGATTCTCCAGTGGCAGAACGGCTTCCAGGAGATCATATGGCCCTTCGAGGCGGCGACCTCCGAGCCCGTATATCCCTTCCCCGCCTGGAAATGAGGAAGGAAGCGCAACAATAGGGATTTGAAAGGGCGTGACCGTCCCCCAAGGGGAGGCGGCCACGCCTTTTTCGGTCCTATCCAAAATAAAAGGCAGTCACCATGGCAATGAAACGTCGAACGGCGATGTACCTGGCGCTCAGCGCCGCCACCGCTGTTGTCCTGATTCTCTGGAAACCCACCGTCCTCATCTATGGCTTGCAGACGGCGGGCCTCTACGCGGCGATCGCCATACCCATGGGCCTCGTGCTGGGCATCGTGCACATCGTCAACCTGGCCCACGGCGAGTTCATGATGCTTGCCGCCTACGGCACCTATTTCGCCTGCAAGGCCCTGGGCATGGATCCCCTGCTGGCGATAATCCCCGCGGGCCTCGTCACCGGCGCCTTCGGCTGGGTGATATTCCAGCTGACTATCCGCCGGGCTATCAAGGCGCCTGAGCTCAACCAGCTCATCCTCACCTTTGGCCTCGCCATCGCCTTCACCCAGGTGATCAACCTCGCCTTCACCTCGCAGACCTACAAGATGCCCCTCGATTATGTATCGGCCTCCATGGATATCGGCGAACTCACCTTCGGCACCTGGTCCTTCGTCTTCATCGCCATGGCCATCCTCTACGCCTTTGGCCTCAAGTTCTTTCTCACCCGGACGACGACGGGCAAGGCAGCCCTTGCCGTGGGGCAGAACCCGCGGGGCGCCGCCATCGTCGGCATAGATGTCTATAGAATCTACGGTTTCGTCTTCGCCCTCGCCCTCGCCCTCGTCGGCGCCATGGGCGCACTCTTTCTCACCAAATCGGCGATCTTCCCCTCGGTGGGCTCGCCCTTCACCATGAAAAGCTTCTGCCTCGTCGCCATGGCCGGGGTCGGCAACATCCCCGGCATCCTCTCGGCGAGCATTCTTCTCGGAATATCGGAAAACATACTGCGCGCCTTCCGCGGCACCCGCGGCTGGGCCGATATCGTCTTTTTCGTGCTCATCATCGTCGTCATCATGAGCCGTTCGCTGAAAGGGAGGAAGTCGTGAACCGAACCCTGGCTCGCGCCATCGCTGTCGGAGCCGCAGCCCTGGCCTTGACTCTGCCCCTCTTCGCCGGCGACTATCCCCTGCAGGTGGCGCGCAACGTCATGATGTACATGGCCCTCGCGGTCACCTGGGACATGCTCCTGCGATCGGGGCAGATTTCCTTCGGGATAGCCGGTCTTTTCGGCGTTGGCTCCTATGCCACGATCCTCGGCGTCGTCAGGGGCGGAATGCCCGACTGGCTCTCCATTCCCTTCGCCGGGCTTTTCTCCGGCCTCGTGGCCTTCCTCATCGGGCTCGTCATCCTCAGGCTTAGGCACACCTACTTTTCCATCGTAACGATGGCTCTGGGCGAGATATTCCGCATCATCATCCACAATCTCCACGACTTCACGGGAGGTCCCGAAGGCATCGTCATCCAGCAGGGCGTCATGTTCGGAGGCAAGTCGGGCCAGCTCTACTGGCTCGCCCTGGGCGGACTAGCTCTCGCCCTCGGCGCATCCATCTGGTTCGACAAGAGCCGCTTCAGGTTCGCCCTTACAGCCATCAGGAACAACGAGATTTCGGCCAAGTCCTCGGGCATCAACATCTTCAGGTGGCTCCTCGTCACCTTCGTCATCACCTCGGCCATACAGGGAATGATCGGCGGCATCTTCGTGCAGTCCTACGGCTTCGCGTCGCCCGACTCGGTGTTCAGCGCCGACTTCACCCTCCTGCCCATGGCGATGGCCCTCCTCGGCGGCATCCACAGCACGGTGGGCCCAATCCTCGGCGGCCTCCTCCTCGGTCTCGTCGCCGAGTGGCTCAAGCTGCAGATTCCCTATGGCCACCTCGTGGTCTACGGGGCGATGATCATCGTCGTCATTCTCTTCATGCCCCAGGGGCTTCTCGGGATGGCGCGGAAAACCTGGCGGAAAAGCGACAGGAGGGCGCGATGACCAAGCTTAAAACCACCGACCTCACGCGGCGCTTCATGGGCCTCGTGGCTGTAAACAAGGTTTCCTTCTCCATGGATGAAGGCGAAATCCTCGGCATCATCGGGCCGAACGGCGCGGGCAAGACTACCTTCATCAACCTTGTGTCGGGCATCATCATGCCGAGCGAAGGGAAAATCGAGTACAAGGGCGAGGACATCACCTACGCCCCGGCTCACGAGAGGGCGCGCAAGGGCATAGCCCGCACCTACCAGCTCATCCACCCCCTCGAAAACCTCTCACTCATCGAAAACATCATGGTGGGCTCCATCTTCGCGCGCGGCAACAGCCTCAAGGCAGCCCGCGGCAAGGCCGAGGCGCTCTGCGCCGATCTGGGGCTCAAGGACATCGACCGCGATACCTCGCGGCTCACCATCCTCGAAGTCAAGAAGATGGAAATCGCGAGGGCTCTGGCGAACGAGCCGGAAGTCCTCTTCCTCGACGAGGTTATGGCCGGCCTCAACGCCGACGAAACGAAGGATCTCATCGCCACCGTGCAGAAGATCGCGAAGGAAAGGAAGCTCGCCGTGGGCGTCGTTGAACACGTCATGGGCGTCATCCGCGAGCTGACGCATCGCGTCATCGTTCTCGAGGCCGGCGAGCTTATCGCCGAAGGGCCATACGAGGAAGTGTCGAAGAACAAGCGCGTTATCGAAGCCTATCTGGGAGGGGCCGCCTGATGCTCACAATACAAGGTCTGGAATGCGGCTACGGCCGCATGAAGGTTCTCGATGGCGTCTCCATCGAAGTGGGCGCCGAATCGGTAGGGCTCTTCGGCCCCAACGGGGCGGGCAAGACGACCCTCATCGGTGCCATCATGGGTCTGAACAAGGTCTGGGCCGGCTCGATCGAAGTGGAGGGCAGGAAGGTCGAAGGCACGGAGACCCATCTGATGGCCCGCATGGGCGTCGCCCTCGTCCCTCAGGAAAGGGAGCTCTTCCCCGGCATGTCGGTGGACGATAACCTCATGCTGGGCGCAGCCTACATCCCCCACGCCAAGGACAGGACGCCTGAGCAACTGGAAAAGGTCTTCAGCCTCTTCCCCATCCTCAAGGAACGACGAAAGCAGCTCGCAGGCACGATGTCTGGCGGCCAGCAGCGCATGGTGGCCATCGCGCGGGCCCTCATGTCCTGCCCCAAGCTCCTTATCCTCGACGAACCCTCCCTCGGCCTCCAGCCCTCCATCGTGGCCGAGGTGTTCGAGGTGCTCAAGGAGCTGAAAAAAACGGTATCCATCCTCGTGACCGAGCAGAATGTCCGCGAGAGCCTCAGGTCCATCGACCGGGGCTATGTCCTCGAAAACGGGAAGATCGTGATAGAAGATAGCGCCGAGGGCTTGAAGACCAATCCCTACGTCCTCAAGTCCTATCTCGGGATATAGGGGGGCTCCATGCCTGATTTTGTCGCCCACGGCGCCCGTCTCCGCTACGAGATCTCGGGCGGGACGGGGCCTGTCGTTGTTCTCCTCAACGGCATCGCCATGTCCATAGGGCACTGGAAGCCCTTCATCGAGGCGCTCGGGGGGAACTACAGGGTTCTCTGCCACGACATGAAGGGCCAGACCCTGAGCGACAGGCCCAAAGGCGACTACAGCCTTGAGGGCCACGCCGAGGATCTCGCCGCCCTCATGGACCATCTGTCGATTCCGAAAGCGCATATCGTCGGCACGTCTTACGGCTCCGAAGTCGGCATGGCTTTTGCCATCGCCCATCCCGAAAAATGTATGAGCCTCGCCGTCATCGACGGGGTGAGCGAGCTCGATCCCCTCCTTCGCGCGACGGCCGAATCCTGGATGGCCGCTGCCCTTCTGCATCCGAGAGTCTTCTACAAGGTTCTCCTGCCCTGGACCTATTCGTCCGACTATATAGCGGCCAACGCACACGCCCTCGCGGCGCGCGAAGACGCAGTGGCGAGCCTGCCCGCGGATTGGTTCGAGGGCTTCGCTTCCCTCTGCCGAGCCTTCCTCGCCATCGACCTCACGCCTGAGCTGCATCGTATAACCTGCCCGACCCTCGTGCTCGTGGGCGAAAAAGACATTCTCAAGCATGAAGGCTTCGCGGCGATCATCGCGAAGGTGATTCGCGGCTCGACGCTCGAAATCCTGCCGGGGCTCGGGCACGCATCCGTCATCGAAAGGCCCGACCTCGTCGCAGGGTCGATCGACGCATTTTTATCGGAGGCGCAGAAATGACCAGTGCCTTTCTTCTCATCGGAGGGCTGCATCTTTACTATTCGGCGAGCGGAAGCGGCCAACCTGTCGTTTTTGTCCACGGCAACACCGGCTCCAGCCGCTGGTTTTCGCGTGTCATGGACATGCCCGGCTTCCAGAGCTTCGCCCTCGATCTGCCGAATTTCGGCAAGTCTTCGCCTCTCGAAGGCGAAGCCGATCTCCATGTCTACGCCGATTATGTAGGGGATTTCATCGAGGCTCTCCAGCTGAAATCGCCTATCGTTGTCGGCCACTCCCTTGGGGGCGCCGTCGCCCAATCGCTCGCCGTCAGAAGGCCTGAGCTCGTCAGTGCCCTCGTCCTCGTCGATTCGGCGTCGCCAAAGGGCCTCATCACGCCGCGCGATCGCTATCCCTTCATCGAGATGATGAGAAAAGACAAATCCATCCTTTCGAAAGCCCTCGCCGCAACCGTTCCAACGCTGAAGGACACCGAGCTCTTCGAAAGCCTCGTGGAGGACGCGACGGCGATGGCAGAAAAAGCCTGGACGGGAAATGCCGATGCCCTGTCGAGCTTCGACATCGCGGATCGCACAACGTCATTTGAAAAGCCAGTCCTCGTGATATGGGGAAGAGGCGATTTTATCGTTACCGAGTCGATGGCGAGGGAAACGGCCGAGGCCTATACACAGGGCAGGCTTGAGATTATCGACGATGTGGGCCATTCTCTCATCGTCGAAAATCCCGGCGCCTTCGTGGAGCTTTTCACGGAATTTGCCGTCAGTTCAGTCGCGGAAAAAAAATAGGAGGCACTATGTCCCGGGTCAGCATCGTTGGCGCGTACAATACGAAATTCGGAAGCTTTGTCCAGAAGAACAAGGAGACGGGCGAGGTAACCGACCTCAAGTCCATCTACGACCTCATGATAGAGGCGGGGAGGGGAGCCCTCGCCGACGCCGGCGTTTCAGCCAAGGATGTGGACGGCCTCTGGCTCGGCACCTGCGCCCCGGGGCTCTTCGCAAACCAGGAGCATCTTGCCGCGGCCGCTCTCGCGATCGACCCCGAGGGCCTGCGCTTCAAGTCGATGACCCGCTGCGAGGACGCCTGCGCCTCGGGTTCTGTAGCCCTCTACGACGCCATCTACGCCGTCGAGGCGGGAAGGGCCAGGGTAGCCCTTGTCCTGGGCGCCGAAAAGATGAATCTCCTCACCACGAAGGGCGTGACACACGCCCTGGCCACCTGCTCCTACTGGCCCGAGGAGGGCGAGAAGGGCATGACCTTCCCCGCCCTTTTCGCGGAGTACGCGAAGGGCTATATCGCCCGCTATGGTTATTCGGAAGACACCCTTGCCAGGATGCTGGCTTCGGTTTCGGCCCTCTGCTACAGGAACGGCCTGGAAAACCCCCTCGCCCATTTCGGCAAGGGAGGCCCCTCCGATCGTCTTGGGCTCACGACGGCCGAGGCCATCCTCGCCCTCCCCGAGGAAAAGAATCCGATGATAGCCGCTCCCTTACGCCTCCACGACTGTTCCCTTGTGACGGACGGGGCCGCTGCCCTCGTGATCATGAGGTCGGAGGACGCGGCCGCGAGGGGAGGCAGGTGCGTGAAGGTGGCCGGCATCGGACACGCCAACGAGTTCATGCCCATTTCGACGCGCGCCAACATGCACGAGCTCATCGCCGGCAAGGAAGCCGCGCGCAGGGCTTTCGCCGAGGCGGGGATTGGAGCCACCGATATCGATATCGCCGAAGTGCACGACTGCTTTACGATCAACCAGATTCTCTGCACCGAAGCCCTCGGCCTCTCCTCCGACGGGCGAGCCGGTTACGACTACATGGAAGGCCGCTTCGGCAGGGATGATCCAAAATGCTGCGTGAACCTCTCGGGCGGGCTCAAGGCGAAAGGGCATCCCGTGGGTGCTACCGGCGTTTCGATGCACGCCCTCCTCTACAAACAGCTCGTTGGCGATCCCATCGGGGTGGCGCCCGCGAAAGGCCAGCCAGAGGTGGCTGTGTCGTTCAACGTCGGGGGAAGCGCGGCGACCAACTGCGTCACCGTGCTAAAAAAGGAATAGGGTGGATCTCTCCCGTCAGGGAGAGGGCCTCATTGCACGCTTTTTTCCCGGCAGCTCGGAGGCCGCGGCCACGCAGGTGACATAGACGAGGAGAAAACCTGGCAGGATTCTGAGGCCGGCGAACGAGGCGATAAACCCGAAGGCTGGAGGCAGAAAGGTCGATCCAATGTAGGCTACCGCCATCTGGAAACCCATGATGGAGGGAGCGCGCTTTGCCCCGAATCGGTTCGGGGTTTCATGAAGCATGCAGGGGTAGATGGGAGCGCAGCCCGGGCCGATGACGACGAAGCCCGCGGCGAAGCGCCCGCCCGTGAGGCTTGCGTAGAAAAGCGATACCCACACCGCAGCCTGCGCCGGATCAAGTCCCTTTATCCTGAACAGGTAGCTGCCTCCCCAGAGCCCCATGGAGGCTTCCTTCGCTTCCCCCGGCACAACCTCTCTGCCATGGATCTTCTTCCAGAGGGGAATTGAAAAAACCAAAACGATCACAAGAAAAAACTGAAAGGCGGCGATGGGCAGGTATCAGCTTCGCCAGCGCATGCCCCTCGCGAAAAGCGCCGAGAGCAGAAGGGGTCCCGAGAGTGCGCCCAAGCCCCAGAAACTGTGAAGCCAACTCACTGCTACGTGCCTGGGTGGCGAAGGTTTTTATTGCCGGCCAACTCGGCAATTTTTCGGCCCGGAGCCACGCCCTGCGGACAGCGTCGGCTGCACTCGAAAGCCCTCTCGCATGCGATAGTTCCATCCGGTCCGTCGGCGACAGCCCTCATCTCAGGGGCGCGTTCGGGATGCTTTTTGAGTTCGACGGCGACGGCGGCGAGGGCTGCGGGGCCGATAAAGGGCTGGCCAGCGGGGCATGCTGCCATGCAGATCCCGCATTCTATGCAGTCTTCGAGGCGGCTGCCGTTTTCGATGTTCTCGACAGGCTTCAAATAATCGGTCTCCGGGAGCGCATCGAAAAGAGGACCTGGCCAGACGGCTATTCCCTCGATTTCTGTCATCGCGGCCAGCGGCTCGAGGAGGACAGTGTCCGAGTCCAGGTCGCCTGCCCTGGTGAGGCACATGAGGCGGGGCTTGCCGTTGATGATGGCGCCGCAGCTGCCGCAGGAGCCATGATGGCAGGAATGCCGATACATAAGATCGGGTTTTTTATCCTTTCTGATCGTTTCAAGCAGATCGAGGATAGTGTCGGAAGGCTGGGTTTCGGCTGGGATGCGCAGCTCGCCCCGGCGATCCCTCAGGATTATCTCTATTCTCATCGCAACCCGCCTCGATACCAGGAGCGCCATGACGGCAGTCGGTAGCGGCTTGTCCTGCACTCTGCGGCCAGGCCTGCCTTCGAGCAGAGGAGATCGGCCGTTTTTTCCGCCATGGCTCTCAGGACGGTAGCCTTTCCGCCTATGATAGTGAAGAAGCCGGCGATGTCCCCATCCTCGCCATGGTCGAGAACCTGGAAATCCCTGCTCAGGCCGCGGGCTTCGGCTTCGGTCGTGGCCGATGCCAGAGGGCCGGCGGCTGCTGTCCTGCTCCCCACGAGAGGCCTGGCCGCCGCCCAGGCTGCGTACATTGGAAGCTTGTCAAAACCAGGGATCATATCGGCGGCCGCCTTGCGCAGGAATTCCGTTTCTTCCGGCAGAGGCAGAATACCCTCGGGGGAATCGCTCACGCGCTGGGTTGTCCCGATGATCGAGAGGCCCCTCTGCGGAACGAGTATGTCGCCATCGCCGGGAGGCCGCAGGCGGCTGATCACGTGGTCGACAAGCCTGCCCTTGACGGCCACCATGGCACCCGGCGCGGGAACGATGGGAATGGACAGTCCCGCGAGACCGCCGATCTTTCCCGCCCAGGCCCCCGTCGCGCTCACGGCCATATCGCAGTCGAACCTGAGTTCCCTGCTCGATGCCGCATCCTCCCCGCCGGCGCCCAGGTTTCTCGCGATGACCGAGCGCAGCCTGCCGCCTGAAACATCGAAGCCTGTCACCTCGTGCCAGGGGAGGATTCGGGCGCCCATGCGCTTCGCCGCCTCGGCGAACATGAGGGCCAGCCTGAAGGCGTCGAAGCTGCCGTCAGGCACGGCCACGGCAGCCTTGACCTTTCCGGAGAGCCTGGGCTCCATGGCCTTGAGCCTCTCCGTATCGAAGCGTTCGGCCGGTATTCCCGCTTCCAGGCAGCGTTCGATAAAGACGTCCTGGCGCGCGGCATCCTCATCGTCGAGGGCGACGAAAAAGCCGCCGTTGTATTCGATGCAGCCGCCTGCGATGCGCGCAAGCGTGAGGCTCTCGGCGTAGCATTCCTCGGCAATGCTGCGGTCGGCCCAGGCATAGCGCGCGCCGCAGTGAAGCTGGCCATGGTGGCGGCCCGTCGTGCCCGATGTAAGCTCACCCTTCTCGAGCAGGGTGACATCGAAGCCGCGCTGGGCCAGATCGTAGGCCAGAGCCAGGCCCGTTCCGCCGCCGCCGATGACGCAGACTCTCATGCCGTTTTTTCTGACCCCGCGGGCAGGCAAGGCCAGGGGTTCCGCCTCGGCGTCGAGGAGGGAAAACCTCGCTTCCATGCTAGACCTGTGTGCTGAAGCGCTTTACTTTCTTGGTCGTCGTCATCTCGAGGGCTTCGCGCAGGATGACAACCCTTGTGATCTTCTCGTAAGGAGGCATCTTCTTGTTCACCTCTTCGACGATGGCGTTCATCCGCGCCTCGGCGGCGGCGAAGGCTGCGGCCTTGTCGTCGGCAAGCCTGCCGAGCCACTCCTGTTCCGGATAGATAAGGGCTTCGATCATCTCGGAGACCTCCTCTTTCCTTTCCAGGTATCCCCTCACGAGGATCTGGTCGATTTCGCCGTAGAGCTGGAAACGGTTTTCGATTTCCTCGGGGTAGACATTCTTGCCACCCTCGGTGACGATCATGTTTTTAGCCCTGCCTGTCAGGTACAGGTACTTTTCTCCGTCCAGGTAGCCGAGGTCGCCCGTCTTAAGCCAGCCGTCCTCGGTGAAGACTTCCTTCGTCTCCTCGGGCATCTTGTAGTAGCCTTTCATCACCATGGGACCCTTCACCGCAATCTCGCCGATGCCGTCGGCGTCGGGTTCGAGAATCTTCATCTCCACCTGGGGCAATAGCTTTCCTACCGAGGTTTCCTTGTAGTGCTCCACCGGGTTGAGGGTGAGGATGGGCGAGGTTTCGGTGAGCCCGTAACCCTGGACGAAATCGATGCCCAGCTGGTTGTATTTCCTGAACACGGAAGGGGCCAGCGGGCCTCCGCCCGAAATGCAGATGCGGATGGTCGAAAGGCTGGCTTTTTCCAGCACCGAATGGAAAAGCTTCTTTCCGGGATTTACCTTGAACAGCTTCTTGATGAATCCGGAAAGGCCCATCATCGCTTTTATGAGCCCGTTGACAAGGGGACCTTTTTCCGCGATGCCCTTGAGGATGCCGTTCAGGAGCTTGTTGAAGAGGAGGGGAACGCCGAGGAACATGGTGACATGGGCTTCCTTCAGGTCTTTGAGTATCTGCTTCACCACCATTCGTTTTCCGAAGACGGTTTCCGCGCCTACGGAGAAGGATTCGATGAAGACGGCGAGCATCGTGTAGGAATGGTGGATGGGCAGGAGGGCATAGAAGACATCGTCATCCCTTAAGTGGAGATTGGCCTGTGCGAGGAAGCAATCGGCCACGAGGTTCCTGTGGCTGAGCATGACGCCCTTGGGCGTTCCCGTCGTCCCTGAGGTGTAGAGTATGGCGGCCACATCGTCCTGGCCGGATCTCGGGGCTTCGGGGAGCGGCAGATCGGCGGGAGGGGCTATCCTGTAGATGGAGTCGTCGCCGGAACCTTCAAGCCTCAGGATCTTCATCAGGCCAGGGCAGGCGGCCTTGAGCTGGTCAGCCTTCTCCTCATCCACGAAGAGGATGCGCGCGTCGCTCGCGTTCACGAGGTTGACCGTCTCGGGAAGTCCGAGCTGGTAGTCTATGGGGACGACGATGGCGCCAGCCTCGAGGATCGCGAGGTAGGCGACAGCCCACTCGGGCGAGTTCTTGCCCGTCAGCGCGATCTTGTCGTCCTTCGCGAGGCCGAGGGAGAGAAGGTATCCCGCTGCCTTGCGGATCGCCGCGTGGGCCTGGCTGTAGGTCAGGCTCACCCGTTCGGGCGAGTAGACCGTGAAACAGGCGTGGTCGGAAAAGCGATCCGTCGAAATGGCGAAAAGTTCTGGGATGGTTGGCCATTCCCCTTCGAATTTTTTGCCTCTGTACGTATCCAGAAAGGCCCAAGGCTCTCCATTCATCATATTCCCACCTTGTTGCACCCTCGGGGATGCCCTGTCTCGCGGATAGATCCGGCTGAAGCCGGTCCGTTCAGGCGTTATTATGGGGTAATTCCGGCTCCTTGAAAAGAAGTGTCCCCTTCCATCGGCAGCGCTTTTTCGCTATGCTCTTTGAATCAACATTTTTGGCTGAGCGCGGAGGGACGCATGAAGGCGATCGAACTGGCCAAGGCCTACGATCCAAAGAGCTTCGAGGATTCGATCTACGCGAAATGGAAGGACGAAGGACATTTCCTGCCCTCGAGCGACAGGACGAAGAAGCCCTTCACGATCGTCATCCCTCCCCCCAACGTAACCGGCGTCCTCCACCTCGGCCACGCCCTGGACAACAGCCTCCAGGATGTCCAGATCCGCTACAGGCGCATGACGGGCCGCCCCACGCTCTGGGTGCCCGGCACCGACCACGCCGGCATTGCGACGCAGCATGTCGTCGAGAAGATGCTGCGCAAGGAAGGCAAGGACAGGCGGAGCATGGGCCGCGAAGCCTTCGTCGAAAAAACCTGGGAAGTGGCGAAGGAGCACAAGGCCTTCATCAACAACCAGCTCGCCAAGATAGGATCGAGCGTGGACTGGTCGCGCGAGCGCTTCACGCTGGACGCTGGCCTCTCGAAGGCCGTGCGCGAGGTTTTTGTCACCCTCTACGAGCGCAACCTCCTCTACAAGGGCGAGTACCTCGTCAACTGGTGCACGAGCTGCGGCACAGCCCTCTCCGACGACGAAGTCGAGCACGAGGACGAAGCGGGCTCAATGTGGCACATCTGGTATGAGCTCGCCGAGGGCCCCTGCCCCGAATGTCCCTCAGGGAAAATCGAAATAGCCACGACACGGCCCGAGACCCTCCTCGGCGATACGGCGGTGGCCGCCCACCCCGAGGACGAGCGTTACCGGGCCCTCGTGGGCAAGATGATAAAGCTCCCCCTCACCGGCAAGACCATCCCCCTCATCGCCGACGCCTATGTCGACAGGGCTTTCGGCACAGGCTTGGTCAAGATAACCCCGGCCCACGATCCCAACGACTTCGAGGTGGGCAATCGCCACGGCCTCGAGCGCGTCAATATCCTCAATCCCGACGGTACCCTCTCGAAGAAAGTGCCCGAAAAATACCGCGGCATGAAGGCCCTCGAAGCCCGGAAGCTCGTCCTCGCCGACCTCGAAGCCCTTGGTCTCCTCAAGTCCGAGGAGAAGCTGGTCCATGCCGTCGGCCACTGTTACCGCTGCCACACATCGATCGAGCCCTACCTCTCCAAGCAGTGGTTCGTGAGGATGCAGCCCCTCGCCGAAAAGGCGCTCAAGGCCTGGCAGGACGGCGATGTCAACTTCTTCCCCAGGAAATGGGAAAATACCTACAAGCACTGGCTCGGGAATATCCGCGACTGGTGCATCTCCCGCCAGCTCTGGTGGGGGCACAGGATTCCCGCCTTCTACTGCCGCCACTGCGGCGCCATCCTCGTCGAGCGCGAGGACCCGACCATCTGCGCGAAATGCGGCTCCACCGACATCTGGCAGGACGAGGACGTCCTCGATACCTGGTTCTCAAGCTGGCTCTGGCCCTTCAGCACCCTGGGCTGGCCCAAGGACACTGCCGATTTCAGGCGCTTCTATCCCACGAGCGCCCTCGTCACCGGCTACGACATCATCTTCTTCTGGGTGGCGCGCATGATCATGGCGGGCATGGAGTTCACCGAGAAGGCGCCCTTCAGCGAGGTCTTCATCCACGGCCTCATCCGCGACAAGCAGGGCCGGAAGATGTCCAAGAGCCTCGGCAACGGCATCGACCCCCTCGAGATCGTCGACGAATACGGCGCCGACGCCCTCAAGTTCACGCTCGCCTACAACTGCGCGGCCGGAACGGATATCCTCATCGACCACGAAAGCTTCAAAATGGGCTCCAAGTTCGCCAACAAGGTCTGGAACGCCTCCCGCTACATTCTCATGAACCTCGAGGGGCGGACATTCCTGGCCCCCGAAGCCCTGAGCTACACGGACACAGACCGATGGATACTCCATCGCCTGGACGAAGCCGCTTCCCAGACCGCGAAGGCCCTCGAATCCTGGAGATTCAACGACGCCGCCCAGGCCGCCTATGCCTATTTCTGGGACGATTTCTGCGACTGGTACATCGAAGCCGCCAAGCTTTCCACCCGATACGGCGACGAGGCCGAAAAGGACAGGGCGACGACCGTCCTCCTCATGGTTCTGGAAGAATCCTTGAGGCTGCTGCATCCCTTCCTTCCCTTCGTCACCGAGGAAATCTACGGCATGCTGCCCAACTCCGGCGGCCGCCTCATCGCCCAGCCCTGGCCCAGGCGCGACGATTCACGCCTGAATCCCGAGCTCGCCGCCCGCTTCGACGGCCTGCGCGAACTCGTGACCCTCGCCCGCACCCTGCGCTCCGAGTTCCAGATCCCTCCCGAAGCCCGCATGCCCCTGTCGATCCGCTTCGAGGCTGGTTTCGAAGGCGCCGATTTCCTGAAGCGCGGAGCTTCCCTCATCGCCCTCCTTGTGAACGGACCCGAACCCCGCTTCCTGGAAAAAAACGCGGCCCGGCCGGTGGGAACGGTCGCCATAGTGGGCAAGGGTTTCGAGCTCTTCGTCGATGTCAAGGAACTCGTCGATACGGCCAAACTCGTCGCCAAGCTGGAGAAGGACGCGCAGAAGGAATCGGCCTTCGTCGCCAAGGTCCAGGCCAAGCTCGCCAACCAGGCCTTCGTCGCTTCCGCTCCCGCCGAGATCGTCGCTCAGGAAAGGCAGAAATGCGCTGACGCCGAATCGAAAGTGGCGAAGCTTCGCCATTACATCGAGGAGCTCTCATGAATTCCGACGGGACTGCTGGCATTCCCTTCGATGTGAAGGATTTTCCCGGCAGCCCGAACTCCAGTCTTCCTCTGCGCTCGGAGAGCGTGCCCATGGACTCAAGCGCCATGCTCAGGCTCAAGAACATGCACCTCGCGCCCTATATCCAGCTTGCCACCAGCCTTATCGGCAAGCTGCGCCGATCGGGCGGCAACATGTTCCGCCATCAGCTCGACACCATGGCCATCCTCATGGACTACGGCTACATCGATTCAGTCCTCCTCAAAGCCTCGGTGATCCATGACCTCATAGAGGATGTGCCCGAGATGGACAGGGACAGCATCCTCTCCATCGACGACGAGTCGGCAGGGGTCTACAAGCTCGTCCTCGAAGTGACGCGCAGACCCATCGAGAACAAGGTGGATTTCCTCGCGCGGATCAGGGATTTCGGCTCCATGAGGGCCAAGGTGCTGAAGTCGGCCGACAGAATCTCCAACATGATCAGCCTCGGCTATGTCACCGACATCAGCTTCGTAAAACGATATACCGACGAGACGGAGGACCATGTATACCCGATAGCGCGGCTGGCCGACGCGCGCATGCTCGTCGAGCTTGAAAGCCTCGTGGCCACGCGGCGCGAATATCTCGCGCGCAGGTTTGAGATCTGATGAAAATATTTCCCAAGGAGTAAAATATGGAAAGAGTATGGACTTCGGCCGAGATAGCGGCCACGATCGATCATACCCTCCTCAAGGCGACGGCGACCTCGGATGCGATCCGGACGCTCTGTGCCGAAGCGAAGACGCATCGCTTCGCCTCGGTCTGCGTCAATCCGGTCTGGGTGCCCCTCTGCGCCGCCGAGCTGGCGGGTTCGGGCGTTCCGGTGTGCACGGTGATCGGGTTTCCCCTCGGCGCCAACGCGAGCGACATAAAAGCCGCCGAAGCCAGCCTCGCCGTAAGGCAGGGGGCGAGGGAAATCGACATGGTCATCAATATCGGCAAGGCCAAGGCCGGCGACTGGAAGGGCGTCCAGGACGACATCGCTGTCGTCGTGAAGGCTTCGAAGCCCGAAATCGTGAAAGTGATCATCGAAACCTGCTATCTCTCCAACGAGGAAAAAATAAGGGCCTGTCAGGCAGCCCAGGCCGCCGGCGCCGATTTCGTGAAGACGAGCACGGGCTTCGGCACGGGGGGGGCTACCCTCGACGACGTCGCGCTCATGCGCGCCACGGTCGGCACGGCGATGAAGATCAAGGCTTCGGGCGGCATCAGGACGCGGGCCGACGCCCTGGCGATGCTGAGGGCCGGGGCCGACAGGATCGGCGCCTCGGCCGGCGTTTCCATCGTCGCGGACAGCGATGATTGATGACCTTGAGGGCAAAAAAATATTGACAATATGGGGCCCTCGCTTTACTATTGACTCTGCGCTCGGTGCCGGTCTCTGAGGCCGGACACCCAGCGTTTCACTGTTTCAAGGGAGGATTTCGCATGAAAAAAGCACTGTTCGCGCTTCTGATCGTCGCCCTCGTGGCGGCTCCCGCTTTCGCCCAGTTCAAGGTCGGTCTTGTCACCGACGTCGGCGGCATAGACGACAAGTCATTCAACCAGGGCACCTGGGAAGGCATCGTCAAATTCGCCCAGGACAACAAGCTGCCCAAGGCCAACTACAAGTACCTCCAGTCCTCGGCCGAAGCGGACTATGTGCCGAATCTCTCCACCTTCGCGGACGAGGGGCTCAACCTCATCATCGCTCCTGGATTCCTCTTCGAGAAAGCCATGGGTGACGTTGCCGCCCTCAACCCGACCCGCAAGTTCATGATCATCGATTCCGTTGTCGCCAAACCCAACGTCGCCTCGGCCGTATTCGCCGAGCACGAAGGATCCTATCTCGTCGGCGTCGCCGCGGCCCTCAAAGCCAAGGCCGACGGCAAGAATATCCTCGGATTCCTCGGCGGCATGCAGTTCCCGCTCATCGAGCGATTCCAGGCCGGATTCGAGCAGGGCGTCAAGGCCGTCGATCCCTCCATGACCATCCTCGTCGACTATGCCGGCGACTTCGCCGCGCCCGACAAGGGCCAGGCCATCGCCCAGAAACAGTTCAACGCCGGCGCCTACGTTATCTTCCATGCGGCCGGCGGCACCGGCAACGGCATGATCAAGGAAGCCAAGGAACGCTCGCAGAAAGGCGACATCCGCTGGGGCATCGGCGTCGACAAGGACCAGTACGCCGACGGCGTCTATGGCAACAAGTCCGCCGTTCTCACCTCCATGATGAAGCGCGTCGACGTGGCTGCCTACACGGTTTCCAAGATGACCATGGACGGCAAGTTCCCCGGCGGCCAGACCCTCGTCTTCTCCCTCGCCAATGACGGCGTCGGAATCCCCGAGAAGAACCCCAACCTTTCCGCCGACATCGTCGCCAAGGTCAAGGAATTCGCGGCGAAGATCAAGGCTGGAGCGCTTAAGGTTTCCGAAGTTCCCGCAAAGTAGTGAAGAAGTGACACTCCGGGTCATTTTCTTATGATCCGGTACGTGCAGGGAGGGCCGTCCGCGAATTTCGCGGACGGCCCTTTTTTTGCATCATCGTCTGAATAGCCGCAGACGGGAGGGTTTAAGCTAGCGTCAAAAACTTTCTATGTGCTATAATTCCTCAATTAATCTCGATCCAGGGGGCGTAACGGTGGCATTCATCATCGAGATGCTCAATATCACCAAGGATTTTCCCGGTATCAGAGCCAACGATGACATAACCCTCCAGGTGGAAGAACACAGCATCCACGCCCTCCTGGGAGAAAATGGCGCGGGAAAATCCACCTTGATGAGCATTCTCTTCGGCCTGTATAAGGCCGAGAACGGTACGATCAGGCTGCGGGGGAAGGATGTCCAGATAAGCGACCCCAATGTCGCAACTACCCTCGGCATAGGCATGGTGCACCAGCATTTCAAGCTTGTGCAGAATTTTACCGTCACCGAGAACATCATCCTTGGCATGGAGCCGAGAAAAGGCCCCTTTCTCGATACGCAGAGCGCCGAGAAAAAGGTTGAGTCCATCTCCAAACTCTATGGCCTCGCCGTCGATCCGCGGGCCAGGATCGAAGATATTTCCGTCGGCATGCAGCAGCGCGTAGAAATCCTGAAGATGCTCTACAGGGACGCCGAGATACTCATCTTCGACGAACCCACGGCCGTGCTTACCCCCCAGGAAATCCATGAACTGATGCAGATAATGCGGCGCCTCATCGCGGAGGGCAAGACTATCATCCTGATCACCCACAAGCTGAAGGAGATCAAGGAAGTGGCTGACACCTGCACGGTTCTCAGGAGGGGGAAGAGCATTGGAACCGTGGCTGTGGCCAACACGTCGGAAGAGCAGATGGCCGAGATGATGGTGGGAAGGGAAGTGAACTTCCATGTCGAGAAGGGAGAAGCCAAGCCAGGCGAGGTGCTTTTGAGAATCGAGGATCTGGACGTCAAAAACAGCAAGGGCGTGATGGGCGTTAAGAAATTCTCCCTGGACGTGAGGGCTGGCGAAATCCTGGGCCTCTGCGGCATCGACGGAAACGGCCAGACCGAGCTTATCCAGGCGATAACGGGATTGACCAAGGCCGAAGGCGGCAGGATTCTCCTTCGCGGCGCCGATATTTCCGGCATGCCCATCAAGGAGAGGCTGGATCTGGGGCTGGGCCACATTCCGGAAGACAGGCAGCGCTATGGCCTCGTTCTGGACTTCAGCCTCGCCGAAAACCTCGTGATACACTCCTACCAGCGAAAGCCCTACGCCAACTGGGGTGTCCTCAACAAGAAAGTCATACGTGAGAACGCCGAACGCCTCATCGAGGAGTTCGATGTGCGCTCTGGCCAGGGCGGGGCAACCCCGACAAGGTCCATGTCAGGCGGCAACCAGCAGAAGGCTATTGTCGCGAGGGAAATCGACCGCTCCCCCGAGGTCTTTATCGTCGCCCAGCCGACGCGGGGCCTCGACGTGGGCGCCATCGAATATATCCACGAACGTATTGTCGCCGAGCGGAACAAGGGCAAGGCCATTCTCCTCGCCTCCCTGGAACTGGATGAGATCATCGATGTATCGGACAGGGTGGCGGTGATCTATGGCGGCGAAATCGTCGGCATCGTGAATGCCTCAGAAACAAACGAAAACGAGCTTGGTCTCATGATGTCGGGATCGCTGCGGAAGACACCCAAGGGGGGACAAGCATGACGAAGCGAAAAGAAAAAATCATCCTGCCCCTCATTGCCGTTTTTCTGGGATTCCTCCTGGGATCGATCATCATCATGGCCACGGGCCGTTCGCCCCTCGGCATGTTCGCCGCGATGCTCAAGGGTTTTTCCGGCATCGACATCATCAACGACGTGCCCTTCAACCCGCGCTATGTCGGTGAATTCATCATCAACGCTATGCCCATCATCCTCACCGGCCTCGCCTTCGCCTTCGCCTCGCGCACGGGGCTCTTCAGCATAGGCGCCGAAGGCCAGCTCATGGTGGGCTCGCTCGCGGCCACGGCTGTCGCCCTTCTTGTCCAGGCACCCCGGTTTATCCACCTTCCCCTCGTAATCCTGGCCTCCGTGCTGGCAGGCGCCCTCTGGGGCCTCGTTCCGGGCTTTCTGAAAGCCAGGTTCAACGTGCATGAAGTCACGGTTTCGATCATGATGAACTACATAGCCCTTCACCTGAACAACTTTGTCATCCTCAACATCTTCGGATCGAAAGACAGGGTGAAAACGGCCTTCTTCCCCGATTCGGCCCTGCTCAAGTCGCCCTTCCTCGAATCGATAACCCGCGGCTCGAGGCTCAACTGGGGCTTTATCCCCGTCATCATCGCCCTTGTCCTCTTTTCCTTCATCATCAACAAGACAACCTTCGGCTATTCGCTGCGAGCGGTAGGCTTCAACAAGGACGCGGCCCGTTACGCCGGCATGAAGGTGAACAGGAATATCATCCTCTCAATGATGATAGCGGGAGCCTTCGCCGGCCTCGCCGGATCGGTGATAACCGTAGGCACCTTCAACTTCGGCCGCGCCATGTCGGCGGCCGAGGGCTACGGCTTCGACGGCATCGCGGTAGCCCTCGTGGGAGGCAACGAGGCCTCGGGCATCCTTTTCGCGGGCATGCTCTTCGGCATGCTGAAATCGGCCCAGCCCCTCATGCAGTCACAGGGCATACCGCGGGAGATAGCAGGCATCATCCAGGCTTCGATCGTTCTCTTCGTGGCGATGCAGTTCGGAATCAAGATTCTCCTGGAACGCTTCAAGAAGAAGCAGGCGGTTTCGGCCGATGGAGACAGAGCATGAGCATTAAAATCCTTTTCGAAATGTTCCCCATAGCCCTCATGTTCGCTTCACCCATAATCATCGCCGCCCTCGGAGGACTTTTCAGCGAGCGTTCCGGCATCGTCAACATAGCCCTCGAGGGCATCATGATGATCGGCGCATTCTCCGCCGCCACGGTGACTGTCCTTCTCGAGGCTTCGACGCCGCTCGCTCCCTGGATCGGCCTCGCGGCCGGCCTTGTGGCGGGGATCATCTTCAGCCTCCTCCACGCCGTCGCCAGCGTCAACATGAAGGCCGACCAGACAATCTCGGGCACGGCCCTCAACATCCTGGCGAGCGGTCTCACTGTCTATCTCTGCCAGATCATCTTCCACCAGCAGCGAACGCGCTCCTTTTCCAATGGCATCCAGAAGATGACCGTTCCCTTTCTGGACAAGATTCCCCTTCTGGGCAGAATGTTCTTCATCGAGAACTATCCTACCTTCTACATCGCCATAGTGCTGGTCCTCTTCACCTGGATCCTCGTCTACAAGACGCCCTTCGGTCTCAGGCTGAGATCCTGCGGCGAACATCCCCAGGCCTCCGCCAGCATGGGCATCAACGTGAGCTGGATGAGGTATTTCGGCGTCATGGCATCGGGCGCCCTCGCGGGTCTCGCCGGCGGGGTCATGGTGCTCACCGCCGATATCCAGTATACCCTTGTTTCCATCCACGGCACCGGCTTCATCGCCCTTGCTTCTCTCGTATTCGGCAAATGGAATCCCTTCGGTGTCCTGGGCGCGGGGCTTTTCTTCGGATTCTCCACGGCGCTCTCCTTTTACGCGAAAGACATCACCTTCCTCGCAGGCCTGCCGGGCGAATTCTTCTATGCCCTTCCCTATGTACTCACCATCGTCGCCCTTGTCATCTTCGCGGGCAAATCCGTGGGACCCAAGGCCGCCGGCCAGATATATGATTCGGGGAGGCGCTGAAAACCGACGTGCCCTACCCCATAGAAAGCAAGATCGTCATCGCCGTCTCATCGAGTGCCCTCTTCGATCTGTCCGAATCCGACGAAGTGTTCAGGACTCGGGGAGAAGATGCCTATCGCGACTGGATGAGCGCAAAGAGCGGCGACCCCCTCGAGCCCGGCAACGCCTTCTGGTTCATCAAGCGCTTTCTGTCCCTCAATAGAGGCTACGCCGATGGCGAAGGTCCGGCCGAGGTAGTCCTCCTCTCCCGGAACGATCCCGAGGCGGGCATTCGGGTCTTCAAGTCCATACGGCATCATGGCCTCGACATCGTCAGGGCGGCCTTCCTCGACGGCCGCTCGCCCTATCCCTATGTTTCGGCTTTCAGCGCTTCCCTCTTCCTTTCCGCCAATGCATCCGATGTGCGCTCGGCCATAGAGGCCGGCCTGCCGGCAGGCCTCATCCTCTCTCCCGGCTTCGGCGAGGATGACGAGGGAGAATTGAGGGTAGCCTTCGATTTCGACGGTGTCATCGCGGGCGACGAATCCGAGCGGCTCTACCGCTCCCAGGGCGGCCGCGAAGCCTTTGTTGAAGCCGAACTCCGCAATGCCGATCTTCCCCTCGATCCAGGCCCCATCAAGGGATTCTTTGAAAAGCTCGCCTCGCTCCAGAAGCACCAGCGCCTGGAAGAAGGCGGCAATGGCACGAAGGTGCGCACCGCCATCATCACGGCGCGGAACGCTCCGGCGCACGAGAGGGTGATCAACACTCTGAAATTTTGGGGCATCTCCACCGATGAAACCTTCTTCCTCGGCGGCGTTGAAAAGCGCCGGATTCTCGAAGTCTTCAAGCCCCATCTCTTTTTTGACGACCAGCTCACCCATTTTGAGGGGGCGGGTCCCGTCGCCGCCTGCGTCCACATACCCTTCGGCGTGGCGAATGTCCGCGCAGGAACCGGATAAGTGCGTTATAATGAGCCTGAGACGACAGATTTTGGCTGTCCATAAAAAAATAGAGCGAGGACTGCGATGATAGATACCGATGCGCTTCAGAAATATTCCCTCTTCGGCGGCGTATTGCCCGAACAGATCGAGCGCATAAAACCCCTCTTCGGCTACGCACGCTACGATGCCGACGAAACGCCCATGCGCGAGGGCGACCCCAACGACAAGATCTTCTTCATCATCGGCGGCCGGATCAGCGTATCCAAGAGGGGCATCGTCATCGCCGAACTGGGGGAGGGGGAGACCTTCGGCGAGATGGAGCTTATCGATATCATGCCCAGCATCGCCACCATCACGGCGCTCGAACCCCTGGAAGTGGTCACCATCTCCAACCGGGCTCTCTATGAAATTTCAAAGGTCGATATCAAGACCTTTTCCCTTTTGGTGATGAATCTCGCCCGCGACCTCTCGCGGAGGCTGCGCAGGATGGACGAGCTGGCCTGCCGCTGACCCAAAAATCTATTATCAGGAGAATTCCATGAACAGCAAACGCAAGTTCTTCGCGGCCCTGACCCTCGCTTTCTTCGCGATGTCGATCGCGTCCTGCACCCTCACGAAAAAAATACTGCCGCCGGGACAGGCGAAAAAGCTCACCGGCCAGCAGAGCGCTTCCGGGAAGAAATAACTGTCTTCGCCGAGCTACGATCGGCCTGAGCTCAGGTCATACTCGGATGAAAAAGAGGCTATCCATACATGGATAGCCTCTTTTTATAGCTTTTCTCTCGCTACCGTAGATTCTTAGGCAATTACCGTTTTGTATCGATTTCTGCCTTCATCGAACGAAAGGTCTCGGCGTCGATCTCTCCGCGCGCATATCGCTCGATGAGAATGTCGATTCCACGTTCTTTCTGGTCTATATGATCCGTTTTTCGGTTATTGCCCAGCCGCACGAGCAGCACTATCACCAGAGCGATGATCGCCACCATGAAAATTCCCATAACAATGCCTCCCCTGGGGAATCCTGTCGCATAGCCTTCTCTGAATCCGCCAGGGATCCAGTTATTGTAATTCCAATTATGGTACATATACAGCCTCCTGTTTATATAAAGTAATGCAGGAATCGTGCCAAACCTAAATCATGAAATGTATGTCATTATCGGCCGGAAACAGCTCGTTTTGTGCGAAAAATATGGGAAAATTGGATTCAAGGCTTTGTGCGAGGGGTAATTATTACATGTAATGGGCAAATAGTGCTCTTGGCGATTGGACCGAAACCAAGAATGCCGGAGACGGGCATCGAACCCGCACGCCGCTTGCGCAGCAAGGGATTTTAAGTCCCTGGTGTCTACCAATTCCACCACCCCGGCGGCAAAGCAAAACAATAGTAGCCGCGCGGCGCGGGGCTGGTCAAGCGCGGGCATTGGGATAGAGGGCGGTGACGTAATGTCCCCCCTCTATTTATAGACCGAAGAATTCCTTCAAGTAGACGGCCACGCCGTCATCGTCCACCGAAGGGGCCACGGCGTCGACCTTGGCCTTGAGTTCGTCGTGGGCATTGCCCATGGCGACGCCGTGGCCGGCGGCCAGCAGCATATCCTCATCGTTTTCGGCATCGCCGAAGGCTATCACTTCGTCGAGTCTGCCGCCCCAATACCTTACGCAGCTGCGCAGGCCCGAAGATTTATTGACGCCGTTCACGACGATTTCAAGCATGAAGGGAGCCGAGTACATGATCTGGGCGCGCCTGTCGAGTTCCTTGTCGAGGACGGCCTTTATAGCCTCAAGCCTCTCATGGTCATCGAGAAACATGCATTTCGTGAAGGCGAGTCTGCCAAAATTGTCGAAATTTACCTTTTCGCCCTCGAATCCCGATCGCTTTATATAGAGGGGCGTGTAGGCTTTTTCGCGTTCGAAATACCAATTGTCGCCGATAAAGGCATGAAAATGGGAGTCGAAGCCGCGGGATATGGCGACGAGGCGGCGCGAGAGCTCATCGTCCATATGGGTCTGG
>CAYXUF010000024.1:0-36071 GCA_964468155.1 uncultured Treponemataceae bacterium | reverse complement strand
TCTCGTGGTCATCATCATGCAGAAGCAGTTCATCGCGGGCATGACGGACACGGAAAAATAAGGGGATTTTTTCGCGGGCGAGATAGTGAATAAAAAGGGGGTGGACATCATACGATGGCCGCCCCTTTTTTGTGTTCGCTCCTGTGAATCCTGGGGATTCTGTGGTCCTGTCCAGGTTCGGAAAAGCTAGATATTGTCCGTGAGGTAGCCTCCGTCCACGGGGATGCTCACGCCGGTGACGAATCCCGAGGCAGCGTCGCTCGCGAGGAAGAGGGCTGCGCCCCAGAGCTCCTCGAACTTGCCGAAGCGCCCGAAGGGCGTGCGGGCGATTATCGATTTGCCGCGGGCGGTGAGTTCCCCGTTCGGGTCGAGGAGGAGGGCGCGGTTCTGGTTGCCCACGAAGAAGCCGGGCGCTATGGCGTTCACCCTTATGCCGTGGGGCGCCAGTTCCTTGGCCAGGGCTTCGTTGAGGTTGAGGAGGCCGGCCTTGGCCGCGTCGTAGGCCCAGGTGCCGGAAAGAGCCTTGTAGCTTGTCATCGATGTCATGTTGATGACCGTGCCCTTGATGCCCTTGGCGATCCAGAACTTCGCGAAAACGCGGGTCGGCGTGACGAGGCCGGCGAGGAGATTGAGCTCGAGGATGTCCTTGAAGAGGGCTTCGTCGACGTCGACGAAGGGCGTCTTGCCCTTGTTGCCGCCGACGCCGTTGACGAGGATGTCGGGCGAGGATCCGGCGAGTCTTTCCGATTCGACCAGGGCTGCTTCGCAGGCTTCCCTTGAGGCCGTGTCCACCGTTACGGCGAAAACGCGGGCGCCTGGCACGGCCGCGGCCACCTGGGCCACAGCTTCCGACATGGGGTGATTGGTGCCGCGGCCCCAGAGAACAACGGAGGCGCCGGCCTTGGCAAAGCCGATGGCGAGGTTGCCCGGGATGCCGCCACCTCCGCCGGTGATCACTGCGGTTTTTCCTTCCAAGGAAAACATCGATTCAATAAATGACATTTCGACTCCTGTTTATGCGCTCATCCGAGGAAAAGCGGGGTCATGTGGCGCTCGAAGAGGTTGGCGCTCACGTTGCGGCTGATGCTCGCCTTGTAGGTTTCCAGAGCGTCCAGATATTCGTTCCCCATCTCGGCGGCAACCTTGAAGCCGATGTGGAGCAATTGGCGGAGATCGCGGTTGTAGCGGGGATTCTTCTGATCGTGGCGCAGGGCTGACACGAAAGCCGCGGAATCCCAAGTATTCACCACAGCGGGCTCAGGCAGCCTGGCCATGGAGATGTCGATGACGGTCGCATAGGGTTTCCGGAGTTCGTCGTAGCGGGCGTAGGCCTGGGCGTAGACGCGTTTGGCGATGGAGAGCCCCTCGCCTCCCGCCTCGGCCAGGCCGACGAGTTCCTCGAGCCAGGATGTTCCGGCTGTCTTGAGATGGAGGCCGCAGCCCAGCCTTTTGATGATCTTCCCCATTCCCGGATAGAGGCTGAACTTGTCGCTACCCGTATGGATGGAAAGCTTGAGGCTGGGAGGAAGTCCGAAGGCGCCGACAGCCCAGGCAGCCACCTTGGCGTCCGCCTCGAATTCCTTGAGGAAGGCCTCAGGCTCGCCGACATAGTCGACGCCCTTGTTGAATCGGCCCGAGAACTTGGGAGCGATAGTCTGCACGGGAACGCCGACCTCGGCGAGGCCGGCGAGGATCACGGCCATCTCGGCGGGGGTCTGGGCTTCGTCGGTCTCGTCCATCGACACTTCGACGTGGAAATCGCCATCGGGCCTGGCTTTTAAAATATGGGCATAGACCTTGGCGGCTTCGTCGATGGCGTAGAGGTATTTTTTTGCGCTTTTCTCGATCACTTCGGCCGAAATCGCGACGGGAGAGGTCTTTTCGCCTACGAGGCCTCGGTGCGCGGCGATGAAGGCGCTTATACGTTCAGGCGAGGCTGGCTTGCCGATAAAATCGGCGACGTCGATGGTGAAGAAATCGCTGTAGGGGATGAACCAATCGACATTATGGAGGCCGATGTGGTCGGCATCCACGCAGTAGGAGCCTGGAAATCCCGTGGCCTTGATGGCGGCATCGGCGGCGGCCCTCTGGTCCTTCGGGCTTGTGCCGATGATGACATGTTCGCGGTTGCTCTTGTTCCAGACAATCGAAGCCTCTACGCCCCTGCGGGCGAGGAGCTGGAAAGCGTGTATCTGCGCCTCTCCCTGCCTGCCGAATCTATCGCCGGTTCCCACGGAATATTTGCTTAATACCTTCATGAATCCTCCTCGTCCTGTCCTCTTTGCTATATCCCGGAAGAGCGATCTGGTCAAGCGCAAAGACAGACTACCGGTCCGCCGAGGGACTCTGGTTATGAGAAAACGACAGGACGACAGGACTGCAGGATCGACAGGATTGAAGGCAGCCTCGCTCGCCTCTTCGCGCAGCTTGCCTTGAATTTGCGGCCCAGCCCCATTACAATTCTCCTACCCCAACGAAAGACGCCCTTCGCGTCGAGGAGTCAGCATGATGTTTGCAGCCCGCGGCTCGGCCGTGGATAAAATAGATACCGAAGCCCTTCCCGGCCTCGTGCGCCAGGCTCTCGAGGGGATAGCCGGCGCAGGGAGCGTCGTCGCCGTTCCTCCCGACATCACCCGCTTCCACTCGCAGGCCGGCGCCATCACGGACCTCGTCTACGCCGCCCTGGGGCCGAAGCTCGCGGCCGTCCTGCCGGCCCTCGGAACCCACGCCCCGATGACGGCAGCCGAGATTGCGACCATGTACCCAGGGACTCCGGCAGACCTTTTCAGGGTCCACAACTGGCGAAAGGACCCCGTCGAACTGGACAGCATCCCCGCATCCTTCGTCAGGGAAGTCGGCGGAGGCGTCGTCGATTACGATTATCCCGTCCAGGCCAACGGCAGCCTCGTCAGGGGCGGCCCCTATGACGCGATCATTTCCATAGGCCAGGTAGTCCCCCACGAGGTGGTGGGAATGGCCAATCACGCCAAGAACATTTTCGTGGGCACGGGAGGCAAGGAAGCCATCGACCGGAGCCACTTCCTCGGCGCCGCCTACGGCATGGAGAAGATGATGGGCAGGGCCGACACGCCCGTGCGCCGCGTCTTCAACAGGGCCTTCGAACTCGCGCGGGACAAGCTCGCTCCCATCCTCTGGATCCTCACCGTCATGGGCCGCGACGATTCGGGGAAGCTCGTGATGAGAGGCTTTTTCGCCGGCGACGACGTCGAATGCTTCGAGAAGGCGGCCGAACTGTCGCGCCTCGTCAACATCGACCAGCTGGACGAGAGCGTCGACAAGGCTATCGTCTGGCTCGACCCTTCCGAATTCCGCTCGACATGGCTGGGCAACAAGGCCGTCTACAGGACGCGCATGGCCATGGCGGACGGAGGGGAGCTCATCGTCATGGCGCCGGGGCTCGCCCACTTCGGCGAGGACTCAGGCATCGATGGCCTCATCCGGAAATACGGCTACCGCTCCTCGCCCGAGATACGCTCCTTCGTGCGCGAAAACGAAGACCTGGCCTCCAGCCTCTCGGCGGCTGCCCACCTCATCCACGGCTCGAGCGAGGGGCGTTTCAGGGTCACCTACGCGCCCGGACCGGGCCTGACACGGGCAGAGATCGAGGGGGTAGGCTACGGCTACGCCTCGCTCGAATCGATGCTGAAAAAATACGATGTGGAGAAGATGTCCCTGGGCTGGAACGAGCTGGCCGGCGGAGAGAGAGTATTCTTTGTCCCCAACCCTGCTCTCGGCCTCTGGACGACGAAGGAACGCTTCAACTCATTATAAGCAGGGCTTCGGTGCCCTGCAGGCCGTCCCTGCGCCTGCCGATGGATACCGTCCAGCCGTGGAGGTCGGCCGCTGCCTTCACGATGGTGAGGCCGAATCCGTGGCCGCCGTCGGAGCGCGAGTGCGAACCCCTGTAGAATGCGTCGAAGACATAGGGCGCGTCCTCATCGGCTATACCTGTCCCGTCGTCGACCACGGAGAAGGCCAGTTTCCCCTCGTGGCGCAGAAGCCTGAAAACGATCTTCCCCTCGCTCCTGGAATACTTGAAGGCATTGGTGACGAGGTTTTCGAGGGCGCGCTCGACGAGGAGCCTGTTCATGACGATAGTCGGAACGGCAAAGCCCGGGTCGGCTGCCGCGTCTTCGCCGAAGCCCCAGACCAGTTCCCGCTTGAGGAGCCGCGCGTCGCTCGCGAAGCGCTGTCCCAATACGCGCAGCATCTCAGCCGGATTCGCCTCCGTAACGGAGATGTTCTCCTCCCCGCCGATCTTCAGAAAATCGATGATCTCGCCCGTCAGGTCCTCCAGCTGCTTGGCCTTGTCCCTGATGATCTGGAGGTATTTGTCCTGGGTTTCCTTGTCTGAAGCCACATTGTCGGCCAGGGCGTCGGCGTAGCCCTGGATGAGGGCTATGGGCGTCTTGAGGTCGTGGCTCACCCCCATCAGCATCTTCGAGCGGCGCTGGAGCATATCCTTCAGGTTGAGCCGCATGAGGTTGATCGATTTGGCTAGCAGCAGGATTTCGTGGTTGCCCGATCCGGCTACCTCGTGATCGAGCTTGCCTGTGGCGACGATAGCCGTATCCTTTTCAAGGGTTTTTATCGCCCTGCTTATCGATCGGAGAATGCCGAGCGAGATGACACCCGAGACGACAAAAAGGACGAGAGCGAAACCGCCGATGAAAAGCACATTCCTGTTGCGCAGATCCTGCCTGGTCCAGAAAGGCTGGATATCGAAGAGGATGAGGGGACTGTCGGTACGCGAGGAATCCAGGGGCAGAAGCTTGAATTCAGGCCGTGAAACACCGACTCGCTGCGCAGGAGCCCCGGACGGCATGGGAGGAGTTGTCGGACCGCCCCGGGGCGGGTAAGCGAGATCGGTGAGCTTTACCTGGCTTTCCGCGACAATGTGGGAGAAGGTTGAGAGCATAACCCTTCCGTCCGGCTGGAACAAAGCCACTTCCCTCAGGGGCAGGCCGGCCTTCTCCGCGTCGGCCCTGATCGTCTCGAGCGTCAGGACCTCCCCTTTCTGCCATCGCTCCGACAGGGCATCGATAAACTCCCGCGACGGAACCCGCGGATCCCGCGGCGCCTGCTGGAATCCGAAGAAGAGGATGCCGAACAGCACGGGCAGCAGGGTCACCGCGGCGGTGAGGACGGCAAACTGGGTCTTAAGCCTCACGTCAGCCTCCCGCGGCTATCGTCTCGGGATTGAAACGGTAGCCTAAGCCGTACTGGGTCTGGATATACCTCGGCGCGGCCGGATCGTCCTCGAGCTTGCGCCTGAGCCTCTGGATATAGACGCCGACGGCGCTTATGTCGCCGAAGTTCTGTCCCCATACCTTGTCGTAGAGTTCCTCGGGCGTAAAGGACTTCCCCTTCGCTTCGATGAGTGCCTGGAGGAGCCCGAATTCCCTGGGGGAAAGGCTCACGGGTTTACCGTCCTTCGTGAGGTAGAGGGCTTCCGAATCCAGCTCGTAGGGGCCGAATCTCCACAGCGAGCCATCCTTGCCGGGTACGGGAGCGGCAGCCCTGCGGATATAGGCGCGGACCCTGGCGGCCAGGACGCGCGGGGGGCAGGGCTTCGTGACAAAATCGTCGGCCCCGACGCCGAGCCCGTGGATCACATCCTCCTCGGCTTCCCGCGCTGTCAGTATCATCACCGGCACGGACGAGAATTTGCGCAGCCGTTCGAGAAATTCGTAGCCATCCATGCCCGGAAGGTTTATATCGAGGATGACGAGGTTCCACTCCCCTTCCGCCGACTGTACGAGGGGCAGGCCGGCTTCGGCGCTCAGGGCTATGCTGCATTCGAAGCCCTCCTTGGCGAGGTAGAGCGCGTAGAGTTCGGCCAGTTCCTTCGTGTCCTCGACGATGAGTATCTTGCCGTGCATTGTCCCTCCTTTCAATCGAAACCTAGCTTCTCAATCGAAGCTCAGCACGTTCCACAGGAGGCTGAAATCGACATCGATCGTGTCAGGGCTGAAGTCGGCGCCCATGAGAATGGGCACGCTCACCGACGCCGTGAAATCCTTGAGCGCTTTCAGAGTGATTTTCGGCGTCACCTTGTTGCCGTCCTTCGCGTATTCCGATCCCTTTTCGCCGATCGCGGCGGCGGCGGAGAGCGTCAGGCTGAAATCCCGGGAACTGCCCAGATCCAATCCCAGCGAAGGTGTCGCGCTCAGCGAGGTATCGGAAAAATTGTAGCGGGCCGAGCCGCCGAGCGTGAGGGTCGAACTCGTGTCGCCTTCCCCGAAATCGAGGGATACCGAACCATTCCCCGCCAGGTAGAACATGCCCGCCTCAGCGGTATCGCTTTTCGCATAGGTGGAAGAGTTCTTGAGCACCGCGAGGGCAGCGGAGTCGAGAAGTATCGAGGAGTCGGCATAACCGCTTCCATTATAGTATCCCTGCAGGTGCGCCGAAAGCGAAAACCCCTCGGAACTGGACCAGGAGTACTTGGCTCCCACTGTCGACTGGATGACGGGAACACCCTCCACTTCGTAGGTCTCGTAGCCCCCGCCCGATTTCGTCCTCACATAGGTTCTGTCCGAACCCCAGGCGAGGACATTCTCGCCGTAGAGATCGAAAGCGCCCAGGGTTCCTGTCGCCATCGCCATGAGGCGGGGCCTGGCTTCCATATCGCTCCGCGCGAAACCGCCCAGGCTCAGCTCGAAGCCGCCGACGATGAAGTCCAGGCGCTGGGCCAGGGAAACGTGAATATCGCCTTCGGAGGTCGGCGGCGTCACGTAGGTGGTGGCGTGGTTGAGTCCGAAGGGAATGTCGACCTTGAACGCGAAGGGGCCTTCCCTGGAGGCGGAAGGATTGTCCAGATCGATGGTTGCGAGGCTCAAGACGTCGGCGGGCTGGTACCAGGTGCCGACGCCCCAGCTTATCCTCTGCTTGCCCATCCGGAAGAAGACCTTCCTGTCGATCGCCGTATCGACGAACATCTCATCGACGGCGAAGGCGCTCGTTGTCTTGTCGGTTCCAGCGTCATAGGCATAGTTGAAGGCGCCGGAAGCATAGAAGCGAGAGAATTCGGAAGCCCGAACGTCGGTCGTCAGTCCCGCCTTGAATACCTGATCACCTGCGGACTGCAGGGTCCCGCTGGCCGAAAGACCGAAGGTCGTGGCGGCGTTCGGCAGAAAGGTCAGCTGGAAACTGTTCAGCCTGACGGAACCGTCGACGGACGAGTCTTGGCCTGAACCCGAGACGAGGGGATGGAAGCTTCCAGCCATTCCCACGCTTCCCGAGCCTTCCACGAGGAAGACAGGATAGGTTTTCGTGTCGGCGACCAATTCGATGACGCTTTTTGACGCCACGTTCGTGTCGATCACCTGGACGATATCCTTGTCGCCGCCAAAGAGCTGGTTTTCGTCCAGGGGGACGCTCGTGTTGGATATATCCTGCGCAGTGACAGGCAAGGCTGTCAGGCAGGCGAACAGAATGCCTGAGAAGGCCAGGGCGCTCCGCATGATTGCTTTCACGATCGCCTCCTATTGGCTCATGCGCTCGAGATAATTCTTGGTGAACACGTCATCGGGCACCGGCTTGGTCGAAATGTTGGTGTAGGTCGTCTGCGTGCGCTTCTCGGGGATGAGTCCATCCTGGAAAATCTGTACCGTCGGCACGTAGGAGTTGCCAATCTGGACATAACTCGTGTAGTAGGCTGTCCTCAGCAGCTTCTTCGAGACAGAGTATTCCTCCACCTTGAGCACGATCTGCCTGTCCTTCTCGATCCACATCTTGATGGTGGGGAATGGTACTTCGTCGCTCGTGGCCTTGAGCTCGCCTATCCATACGTCGTACTTGCCCAGCTTCCCGCTCTCGATGGACGATACCTGATAGTCGATGGATCTCTGGTTGCGCCTGAAGTCGGAATTCCTCGCCGTCGTGTTCTCGTAGGTGTCCTTGAGCGTCGTATGGGTGTATTTCCTGCTCGTCGGATCGTAGCGCCACATGTTGTTGTCCACCCTGAGCATGCCCTGCCCCTTGCGGGACTCGGGCTCGAGGGTGAGCATGAGGAAGGCGTCGTCCTTGTCGCGCCGGTAGATGATCTCCTTGCGCGTGAAGGTGCCGCGGTCGGGGCTGACGCTCACCATCGTGATGGTCGCCGTCATGTCGCTGTCGTAGAAGCTCGATCGTATGTCTGTCTTCCTCACCAGGGTCATGAAGTCCTTGGCCTGGAAATCCTTGATGTCGGTTGGCACCGTGGCGTTGAGGTCGACGGGGCCGAACATGCCCATGATGTTCCCTCCCATGCCGCCGACCTTGCCGCCCCCGCCGCCCTGGGGCGGTCCGCCCGATTGAGCCTGGGCGCCGAGAGCCACGAGGACCAGAAGTGAGAGAAAGCCGGCTTTGCGCAAGGTTCGGTTTGTCATCGTTTTCATGCTGTTCTCCTTTTATGCAGTCTGTCTGAGCGCTTCCACGGGAAGCAGCCGGGCCGCCTTTCTGGCGGGGCTATAGACGGCGACAACCGATACCGTCGCCACCGCGAATATCACGAAAACATACGAGAGCAGATCGGGCGAAAAGAGGAGATGCCCACGCGCAAGAGCCGAGCCCAGAGAGCCCGAAGGGTCCATCGGGATCAGGTGGATGAGGAACCCGACGGGCAGGCTCAGGAGAAATCCCGCGAGGCAGCCTCCGACGGCGATGAGGATGGCTTCGTAGATGAAGATGCGGAAGATGTCCTTGCGCCTGAAGCCGATGCAGCGCAGCATGCCGATTTCCTTCGTCCTTTCCATCAGCACCATCCTGTAGGTATTGGTTATCCCCGCCGCCGTCAAAACAAGCATGATGGCGAAGATGGTCATTCCAATCCACCGCACCGTGCCGAGCACCGTGCCCATCTGTCCGGACAATTGAGTGATCGTGCTAATCCTGTAGATGGTTCCGCTGCCCTGCGCGTCGGCGAAACCTTGGCCCGAGCGCATACCCTGCGAAGGTCCGCTTTGCGCAGCGTTTCCAGCCGTCTGGGACGCGGAGCCCAGGGATGCCGCAAAGCCCGCGGCTTTTAAGCCCTCGGCGAGGGCCGCCGCCGTATTGTCGGCTTTCGATGCGTCGGGAAGGAATACGGCGAGGGACTGATACGCCCCATCCTTCAGGCCCAGGTCAGCGAGAAGGTTGTCGAGGGGAACGAGGGCAGTGGACATGCCGCCCGCAGCCGAGTCCTCATAGATCGCCGCGAGGCTGTATTCGGTCACATTCTGCTGACCCGAAGCAGTGGAGAGTTTGACGAAAACGGTATCGCCCAGGCCCAGACCGAAGCGGCGGGCCGACTGGGAGCCGAGAACGATGCTTCTGTCGGCCGCCGCGGCTTCCCAGCTGCCATCGGCGAGCACAAGGCTTCCGGCGAAGAGTTTGTCGCTTTTCCATTCCACGCCCCGGACGCGGAGCTGCTGCTCGCGCGAGCCGAACACGATGGTTGTCTGTGCCTGCGCCGTGGGAGCGACGCTCGTCGCTTCGGGTAACAGCGCCCTCACTTTTCCAGAGAGGTTCGCGTCCGTGATCTTGTTCTGCATGCGGCCACCGCCGCCGAAACTCATGCCGCTGACGAGGATATGCCCGCCCGAATAAAGCGTGACATTGTTCTGAACGGCCGTCTCCATGCCGGAACTCAAGCCGTTCACGAGGCATATGACGATCACCCCGAAAGCGATCGCGCCGCCGAGAAGAAAAGTCCTGCGCTGTTGCCTCAGCGTATTCCGCAGCGCCATGGTCGTTCGGATCATTCGATGCTCCTCAATCGCCCTGCATCGCGACGACAGGCCTGATCCTGAGCGCAAGCGCGATGGGGTAGAGGGATGAGAAAATGCTCATCCCGAAAATCCACAGGAAAGCCCTCAGAGCCGAGCCCGCCGAAATGCTCGGCACGAGCTTTGTGCCGGCGAAAATAGCCTCGAAATACAGGTTGGGCGCGGTTATCCCCGTCTTCCGGGCTATCACCAGGATGACATAACCCAGAGCGAGGCCAGCTATACCGGCGATGACGGCCAGAAAGCTGGTCTCGAGAAGGATCATGCGACGGATGAAGCGCTTTTTCGCGCCCAGAGCGCGCAGCGTTCCGATCTCGGGCACGCGCTCGCTTATCGAGACGACGAGCACATTCATAGTGATCATGATCACGATGACAGCGACGATGGACACCATCAGGTCGAAGACAAGCTTCACGGTCTGGGCGGTGCGCGCCACGGTTCCGGCGCCTTCCACCCAGTCCTGGGCATGATCGCCCTCGTCGATGGCGATGGCGATCTTTGTGAGATCCGCGAGGAAACGCGGAACGCTCTCGCCTCTGCGAAGCTTCAGGAGGAGAAACTGCCATGCGGGTTCGGGTTCCACGGTGGAAACAGGGTTTGCAACGACGCTTTGCAAAATCGTCGTCGTCGATACGCCCGCCGGCTGGAAAAGCTCCCCGCTTTCGAAAAGCGAATTGGGATCGAAGGCGTTTACGAACTGCTGCTGGTCGGATGTCAGAGTGAGGGGGCCGTCCCTCAGGCTCGCGAAGCCGAGAAGATCGCGCATCGTGTCGGCGTCGACAAGCGATATGCGAGCGAGGTTCTGGTTTGTCTGGTTAAATCGCACAACGCTCGCGACTTTCACTTCACGTATCACGGTGCCGGCTGTGTCGTTCAACGCGCTCAAGATTATCCTGTTGCCGGGGCCGATCTCCTTTCCGGCCGAACGGGAGAGCATCCGCGCCGAAATTTCGGAAAGAACGATCCACGCGTCGTCGCCTGCGACAGGCCACTCGCCTGCAACAAGGCTGATATTGTCCTTGAAGAATTCCCTGTAATCGACGATATCCACGCCGAAAGCCGAACCCTGGCCGATCACCTGCTCGCCCAAGCCCATGGCGACTGCCCCGCTCAGCATGGGCAGGGTGCCGGATACCCTCGTGTCATTTTTGAGCAGGGAAACATATTCGGAAAATTTCGCGATGTGCGGCAGCACTTCCTCGTCGCCCGCGGTCTCGCCGAAGATCGTCGTCGGAAAGCTCGTGGGTCCCGTGATCATAACGTCGCCGGTATAGCCTTCGACGAACATCTTCCGAAGGCCGCTTATAGCCGTGTCTATGAGGGAGTTGCCTACAAAGAGCACGGCGATTCCGAGGCACATGATTGTCCCCAGGAGAAGGCTCTTGGCCTTGTGCAGGAAGAGGTTGCCCCAGGCCATCCGCGCAGCTATCATACCCTGGCCTTCGCTTCGGCCAGATTGACCGTGCGGGCGTTCTCGATCACCTTTCCGTCCTTGAGCCTGATGACATGGTCGGCGATGGCGACGATGCCCGGATCGTGGGTGCTGAATATGAAGGTTGTGCCGAACTCGCGGTTCATGCTCCGCATCAGTTCGAGGATGCTCTCGCCCGTGGCGGAATCGAGGTTGGCCGTCGGCTCGTCGGCAAGGACTATAGGCGGCCGCATGACAAGGGCCCTGGCGATGGCGACGCGCTGGCGCTGGCCGCCCGAGAGCTCGGCGGGCTTATGCCTCATACGATCGGCAAGGCCCACGCTTTCGATGAGGTGATCGACCCACTCCTCCTTTTCCTTCGCCGACAGGCCAAGGTCGGATCCGTCGAGTAGGGAGGGAAGTTCGACGTTTTCCCTTATATTGAGGACGGGGATGAGGTTGAAGGTCTGGAAGATGAAGCCGACGCCCTTATGGCGCAGAGCCGTCAGCTTCTCGTCGCCGAGACTGTCGGTGCGCTGACCGAGCACGGTGACGATGCCCGAGGTGGCCGTGTCGACGCAGCCTATGAGATTCAAGGCCGTTGTCTTGCCCGAACCCGAAGGTCCCGCTATGGATATGAATTCCCCTTTCGCGATATCGAAGCTCACTCCCTGGAGGGCATGCACCTCGGTCTGGCCCAGGGCGTACTTCTTCTGGACGTTCTCGAGACGGACGACATACTGGTTTTGGCTATCCACGAATTCCTCCGAACTGATGGCAGGGTACACTGTATCGCAGTTTTATGCCATGAAACCGATCTTAAAGAAGATAACAACCTCTGCGGGAGCAGGACACAGGGACTATCCACCCATTCAGGAGGCCGACTTATAAAAAGCGGGCATTTTACTGTATACTCCCGGATATGGCATTCGAAAGCTTGCAGGAATTCATCGCCTTGCTGGAATCCAGGGGCGAATTGCGACGTATCAGCGTCGAGGTAGATCCCATCCTCGAAATCACCGAGATAGCCGACAGGGTCATGTGCGAGGAAGGTCCAGCCCTTCTCTTCGAAAAGGTGAAGGGCTCGGAATGGCCCCTTCTCATAAACGCCATGGGCTCAAGCGCGCGTATGGCCGCCGCCCTCGGCGCCGAAAGCCTCGACGCGAAGGCCAAGGAACTCGAGGATCTCATCGGCTGGGCCTGGAAGCAGCTGCGCGGCTTTTCCATTTTCACCACCATTCCGGGAGCCTTGCCGAAGCTCCCCATCGCCAAATCCCTCCTGCCCAAAAAAGTCAGCCGTCCCCTCTGCCGCCAGGTGATCGACGACGAGTCGGGCTTCGACAGCCTGCCCGTCCTCCAGTGCTGGCCGGGGGATGGGGGGCGCTTTTTCACCCTCCCCGTCGTCTGCACGATGGATCCCGACTCTGGCGCCCAGAACTGGGGCATGTACCGCATGCAGGTCTACGACGACAGGACGGCTGGCATGCACTGGCACCTGCACAAGGACGGCGCCCATTTCTTCGAGAAATACCGCTCCAGAGGCTTGAGGATGCCTGTCGCCGTCACCCTGGGCTCTGACCCCGCCGTCACCTACTCATCGACGGCCCCCCTGCCCGAAGGCATCTGGGAAGCCATGTTCGCGGGTTTCCTGCGCGGCAAAAGCTGCGAGGTGACGAAGGCGAGCCTCTCTGACATACAGATTCCCGCCGACGCCGAGTTCGTCCTCGAAGGCTATGTCGACCCCGAGGAGACGAGGCTTGAAGGCCCCTTTGGCGACCACACAGGCTTCTATTCCCTGCCCGACCAGTATCCCGTGTTCCATCTCGAGCGCATAACGCGCAGGAAGAATCCCGTGTTTCCAGCGACTATCGTCGGCATTCCTCCAAAGGAAGACTGCTGGATGGCCAAGGCCACCGAGCGTCTCTTCCTCCCTCTTCTAAAACAAATATGCCCCGAGATTTCCGACCTGACGATGCCCCTCGAGGGAGTCTTTCACAACTGCGTCATCGTCTCGATCAAAAAGCGTTTCCCCGGCCACGCGCGTAAGGTGATGGACTTCCTCTGGGGCATGGGCCAGATGATGTACACGAAGCTCATCGTCGTCGTGGACGACGACATCGACCTCAAGAATCTCTCCATCGTCGCGTGGAAGGTCTTCAACAACATCGACGCCGGGCGCGATCTCGTGCTCTCGCAGGGTCCTCTCGACGCCCTCGACCACTCCTCGCCCCAGCCCCGCTACGGCACCCGCCTTGGCGTCGACGCCACGAAAAAGTGGCCCGAGGAAGGCCATACGAGGGAATGGCCCGAGCCTCTCGCGATGGATCCCGAGATAGTGCGGCGGGTCGATGCCCGCTGGAAAGAGTATGGCATCGACTAAGGCACCTGCTGAGGCCCCGGCCGGCGCGCGGCCTATGGCCGCGCGCCTCGCGACCATAGGCGACGCCGTGATGATCAGGCACACCCTCTTCTCCCTGCCCTTCGCCGTGGCGGCCGTCCTCCTCGAAACAGGAGGGCAGCCGCCTGTCAACAAGCTCTTCTGGATCGTCGTCGCCGCCACGGGAGCGAGGAACGCCGCCAACGCCCTCAACCGCCTCATCGATCACGACATCGACGCGAAAAATCCGCGCACGGCCGACAGGGCCCTGCCGAGGGGGAGGCTCAGCAGAAGAGAGCTTTGGATCTTCACGACCATCATGCTCCTCTTCCTCGTAGTCGGCGCCGCCATGCTCAATACCCTCTGCCTCGCCCTCCTCCCCCTCGCGGCCATCCTCGTCTTCGGCTATTCCTACACCAAGCGCTTTACCTGGCTCTGCCATTTCTGGCTGGGCGTAACCTGCTCGGCGGCTATCATGGGAGCCTTTCTGGGCATCTCGGGAAGCTTTCAGCTCCGCTACTTCCCCCTCGTGGCAGGCGTCGCCCTCTGGGTGGCAGGCTTCGACATCCTCTACGCCCTGCAGGATATAGCCTTTGACCGTGGCGCGAAGCTGCATTCCCTGCCGGCCCGCTTCGGCGCGAGGGTCGCCAGGCTCGCGGCGGCTGCCTGCCACATCCTGGCCCTCGCCGGCTTCGCCTCCATCCTCTTCTTCTGGCCGGAAACGGGCGCGGGTACGATCATCGCCCTTGGGGTATGCGCCATCCTTCTCGCGGCTGAACATATCGTCGCGTTGGGCGGCACCGAAAAGCATATCAGGATAGCCGCCTATGGCATCAATGAGATTATCCCTTTCATCGTACTCTGCGCTGTTGCTCTCGACCTTTACATGCTATAGACTAAGGGAAGGATGGAACGCTATCTCGTATGCATCACCGGGGCGTCGGGAGCCCTCTACTCCCTCAGGCTCATCTCGGCCCTCGCGGCGAAAGGGGTTATAGTACATCTGGCCTGTTCATCCTGGGGAGGCCGCGTCATCCTCGAGGAAACGGAGCGTCCCCTCGGCTACTGGCTCGGCAGGATACGAAGCTCGGGCGGGCCGAGCGGATCGCCAGCCATCATCAAGTTCCACTCCGCCGACGACTTCTCCTCCCCCATCGCCTCGGGTTCATTCAGGCTCGCGGGCACTGTGATCGTGCCCTGTTCGATGGGCACACTCGGCAGCCTGGCTTCAGGCGCCTGCTCCAACCTCATCCACAGGGCGGGCAGCGTAGCCCTCAAGGAAGGCTGGCCCCTCATCCTGGTGCCGCGCGAAACCCCCCTCTCTCTCGTCTCCCTCAAGGCTTTCATAACCCTGAAGGAGGCGGGCGCCGTCATCCTGCCCGCAAGCCCCAGCTTCTACAGCAAACCTCAATCGATTGAACAACTTGCCGATACCGTGGTAAACCGGATCATGGATCGTCTCGGCGTGCCGGACGAAAGGGCCTATCGCTGGAACGACGGCCCCTGAGAAGGAGCATCTTCCCTATGAAAATCAAGCAGCTCACCTTTATCGCGGTAATTTTCCTCCTCCTGGCTTCGTCCTTGTTGGCTAACGCCCAGACAGGGGGCAAGCCCGTCAAGCTGGGTGTCTTCGCCGATGCCGACTCCCTTCCGTTTATGCTCTGCGAGACAGAAGGCCTCTTCGCCGCCGAGGGCGTCGCCGTGGAACTCCTGCGCTTCCAGAGCGCCGTCGAGCGCGATTCGGCCTTTCAGGCAGGCGCTGTCGATGGGGTTATCACCGATGTGCTCGCCGTGATGCTCGCCGAACAGGGAGGATTCCCGGTGCGGATAACGAGCCTCACCGATGGGCGATACGGCATTGCCGTCGCTCCCGGCCTGGCCGCGGCAAGCCTCGGGGAACTCGCAGGCAAGCCCATCGGCATGTCCAGCAATTCGGTCATCCACTACATGGTCGATACCCTGATGTCGGCGGCAGGGGTCGCGTCCTCCAACATCAACCTCATACCCATCCCCAAGATGCCTGTCCGCCTCGAGTCGATGCTCGCCGGCCAGACGGCGGCAGCCGGCATGCCTGAGCCCTTCCTCACAACGGCGCAGATTCGGGGAGCAAAGGTCATCGCCTCAACGGATGACTATGGCCTCGGCGTCGGCGTTCTGGCTTTCTCGAGCGGCTTCCTCTCGTCCAGGACAGCCGATGTCGAGAGGCTTTACAGGGCATACTGGAAGGCCGCCCAGCGCATCAACGCCGATCCCGATGCCTACCGCCCTCTCCTCGTCAAGAAGGCCGGCTTTTCCGAGGAAGCGGCCAAGGCCTACCGCTTCGTGGTCTATAAAAAGCCGCGCCTCCCCTCCATGGATGATATGGGCAAGGCGGCCGCCTGGCTCTCCGCCAAGGGGCTTCTCAAAAAACCCATCGATGCCGCAAGCCTTCTCGACGGGCGTCCCATCGCCGCGTTGTAGGGACGGAATGAGCGGAACTTCCATGGTACATCTCGAAAACCTCGGCTTTTCGTATAGCCTTAAAGGGAAGGTTCTGCCCGTTCTCTCCGATATCAACGTCGACTTCGAGAAGGCTGCCATCACCGCCATCGTCGGCAAATCAGGCTCAGGCAAGACGAGCCTGCTGAGGATAATAGCCGGCCTCATGGCCCCCAGTTCAGGCACCGTGAGGATTGGGGATGAACCCGGCGGCGGAATTAGAGAAAAGACGACGGTTATCTTCCAGGATTATGGTCTTCTTCCCTGGGCCAGCGTCCAGGCCAACGCGGAACTCGGGCTGAGGGCGAGGCGCATCCCCGCCGCCGAAAGGCGATCCAGGGTGGACCCCATACTCGCCGAAATGGGCCTTAAGGCCTTCGCCCGGCTCTACCCTGCACGACTCTCGGGCGGGATGCGCCAGAGGGTGGCCGTGTCGCGAGCCCTCGCCTCCGACGCCGATCTCCTTTTACTGGACGAGCCATTTTCCAGCCTGGACGCACTCACGAGGGAGTCCCTCCAGGAGACCCTTCTGGATACGCAGCGGAAGCACGGCACGACCGTGATACTCGTCACCCACTCGATCGAGGAAGCGGCCTATCTGGCAGACTCTGTCTATATCCTGGACGGCAAGAATCCATCCACCCTCTCCTCCCGCTTCGACACGGGGAGGCGGGCCGCGCAGGGCTCAGGCGGCAGCGAGGCTCCAGCATCGAGGCGCGCGGCCCGCGGCACCGAAAGTCCAGGCCCTTCGCGCGGAAGCCTTGCATCCTACAGGGAAAGCGAAGCGTATTTCAGCAACATAGCGGCCCTGCGCCAGCTTTTCGCGAGTCTGCCGCACCGTGAAAAGGTGCCAGAACTCGATCGGCCCGAGGGCCCTGGGGGAGTCAAGCGACAGTCGCGCGCCGCCTCCTTCCTTGTCAAAACAGTGCGCCTCATCCTCGCGGGGGCTGTCGTTGCCGTCCTGTGGGCTCTCCTGGCCCTGATCCTGAAAAAACCCTTCCTGCCCTCACCCATCGAAGCCTTCGCCCGCTTCGGGCAGAGGCTCGCCGACGGGACGCTTTTTATCCATATCGGGGCCTCGCTGCGGCGCATCCTCATAGCCCTTGCCCTCGTCGGCCCCCCAGCCTGGGCCTTAGGCCTTCTCGCAGGCCGCCTCAAGGCGGCCGACACCCTCGCCTCGCCCCTTGTGTATCTGCTTCATCCCTTGCCCAAGGTGGCTTTTCTTCCCATTTTAATGCTGTTTTTCGGTCTCGGGGACGCGTCGAAGGTAGCCCTGATGGGCCTCGTCATATTCGGGCAGCTTTTTGTGGGAGCGAGGGATTCGGCGAAAGCCATCCCCTCTTCCCTCATCGATACGGTGCGCTCGCTGGGCTTGGGGAAAGCCGGAATACTGTGGCAGGCCATTCTTCCCGCGACCCTGCCCTCCCTCCTCTCCTCGCTGAGGATCAGCCTCGGCACGGCCATCGCCGTCCTCTTCCTCTCCGAAACCTTCGCCTCGATGGATGGCCTGGGCTGGTACATCATGGACTCATGGTCCAGGGTGGATTACCCCGACATGTACGCGGCCATCATAGCCCTCTCCCTCGTGGGGCTCGCCCTCTACCTCGCCTTGGACTTTATCGAAGCCGCGGCCCTCTCCTGGCGCGATACGGACTAGTCGGCGGCCTCGGGCAGAGCTCTCACCAGATTTTCATTGAACCCAATCGATACAGCCTCACCTTCGTCGGCAATCCTCTTCTGGGAGGGATCGTCCACCTGAACGAGGATTTCGCCGTACTGGGTCTTCACGAAAACCTCGACGCTCGATCCCAGATAGACCTTGGTCGAAACTGTTCCCTCGGCAAGCCCCTCGCCGGGTGCGAGGATGCGCAGCGATTCGGGTCGCGCCATGATGACGGCCTTGTCGCCCACGGCGATGCCTTCGGCCTTGTGGCCGGCCTTCACCTTCCTCCCTGCCAGGGAGCAGAGGCAGGAGCCGTCGGATTCCACGGCATCGAGGGTCACCGGGAAAAAGGCTACCTTGCCCACAAAACCCGCCACGAAGACGGAATTGGGCCTTTCGTATATTTCATTGGGCGAGCCTATCTGCCTGATGAGGCCGTTCTTCATGACGATAACCCTGTCGGAGAGGCTCATGGCCTCTATCCTGTCGTGGGTCACGTAGATGGCCGTGATGCCGAGGCTTTTCTGAATCCTTCGGATCTCGATGCGCATCTGCTCGCGCAGGAGGGCGTCCAGGTTCGAGAGGGGCTCGTCGAGGAGGAGCACCTGGGGTTCCACGACGAGGGAGCGAGCCAGGGCGACGCGCTGCTGCTGGCCGCCCGAGAGCCGGCCGGGCGAGCGCGAGGCGAGCTCGGTGAGCCCCACGAGGTCAAGGGCTTTTTTTACCCTCTCCTCGATCTCGGAAGCCGGCCGCTTCCGTATCTTGAGGCCATAGGCGACATTCTCGGCCACGTTGAAGTGGGGGAAGAGACCGTAGGACTGGAATACCGTCGCAGTCTCCCTTCCATTGGGCGGAAGGTAGGTGACATCGTTGCCGCCTATGAGGATCTTGCCCTTCGTGGGCAGCTCGAAGCCGCCAATCATGCGCAGGGTTGTCGTCTTGCCGCAGCCGGAAGGTCCAAGGAGGGTGACGAGCTCGCCCGGCTTGATCTCGAAGTCGGCGTCGCGCACCGCGTGGACCTCGCCTTTCGTCTTGGGATCCCTGAAGGTCTTGGAGACCATTTCGAGCTTTACGGGTACTGAAAGTGCTGCCATGGTAAAATCCCTTCCTTATCGGACGCTTACTGTCTTTTCGAGATGCTCGCTCTGACGGATCAGGAGCCTCATGAGCCCGAACACGGCGAGAACGATGATGATCAGCGTTGTCGAGAGGACGCTCGCCAGGCCGAAGCGGATGTTCTCGGAGAAATTGTAGATCTGGATCGTTATATGGTACCAGCGCGCGCTTATCAGGAAGATGATGGCGCTCACCGCCGTCATGGAGCGCACGAAGGTATAGGACATGGACGATATGAAGGCTGGCCTGATGAGAGGCATGATGATCGTCCTGAAGATCGTGGACTGGTCGGCGCCCAGGTCGGCCGCCGCCTCCTCGATCGAAGGATCGATCTGCCTGAGGGCCGCTACGCCCCCTTCCAGCCCAACCGGCAGCTCGCGGATCACGTAGTTGATGACGAGTATGGCCCCCGTCCCCACGAGGAGGAGGGGCGGCTTGTTGAAGGCGAGTATGTAGCTGATGCCCACGAGGGTGCCGGGAAGGGCATAGGGCGTCATGATGAGGCCCTCGAGGATTTTCTTTCCGGGGAATTTCTTGCGCACAAGGATGACGGCGGCGATCATCGAGAGCAGGCCCGCGATGGGCGTCGCGATCCCCGCGAGGGTGACCGTCGAAAGGAGGGCGGCCTTTCCCCGCGTCAAGGCTTCCCCGATGTTGGCCAGGGTGAAGGTGTAGTCGAAACCCCAGTTCTTCACGAAGCAGCCCGCCACGATGGTGCCGTAGAGCGCGACGATGAATCCAGAAACGACGACGACAAAGACGGTCAGGGCCGTCCGGGTTCCCGGCGAAGCCAAGTCGGAGAGGCGCATCGAAGGCTTGCCCGTCACGACGACGAAGGATTTCTTGTTCACCCATGCCCTCTGGACGAAGAAGGCGCTCAACGTCGGCAGCAGGAGCATGATGGAGAGGGCGGCTCCGTTCGAGAGCCTGTTCATGCCCGTCACCTCGATGTAGGACTCGACCGAGAGCACCCGGTAGGAGCCGGCGAGGAGAAGGGGGTTGGCGAAGTCGGCCAGGGAATTCGTGAACACGAGGAGCCAGGAGGAGAGGATGCCCGGAAGCGCGAGGGGCAAGGTCACATGGAGGAAGGTGTAGCCCCTTGAGGCGTTCAGGTCGAGGGAAGCGTCCTCGAGGGTCGAATCGATGGCCTGGAGAACTCCCTGCAGGGTCAAAAAGGCTATGGGGAACATCGAAATCGTCTGCACGAGGGTGAGTCCGCCCAGCCCGTAGATGCTGAAGTTCTCAAGACCCAGGAGACGCTTGGTGATCAGGCCATTGTTGCCGAAGAGGAGGATGATCGACAGGGTAAGGGAAAAGGGCGGCGAGATCACCGGCATCGTGGCGAGGGCGGTGATCATCTTCTTGCCCTTCATGCTCGTCCGCGCCACGGCGAAGGCGAAGATGAACCCGATGAAGGTGGATATGCTGGCCGTCCAGATACCCAGCTGAATCGAGCCCCAGAGCGCGCGCAGGTACTGGACGTTGCCGAGCACCGTCGTCCAGGTGGCGAAGCTGAAGCTGCCCTTCGTCATGAAGGTGAGGCGCACCGCCTCGAAGAGGGGATAGGCCACGAAGGCGAGAACGATGGCGAAGAGGACGAGGATCGCATAGCCTGAAATCGGATCCCTCGAAAAGGTCGCCACGCCAAAGGCGAGCGAGAAGAGGGCGAAGGCGATGAGGGTGAGGGCGTCGGCGAGGGTCGCGAAGGATTTCGTGCCCGAGGCGTCCGTGGCTATGAGCATGAAGCCGGCGGCGCCGTCCCCCGCCTCGTTCAGGATGGGGGCAAGGACGATGCTTGTGGAAAAGCCCTTGATCTTCGCCGATGTCGGTACGATGTAAGTTTCCAGATAGGTGACGGAATCGATGGCCGCAAGGCGCTTGGGGGCATCCTCGGCCTGAGAATTCCAGTACCTGATCAGATCCTCGTTTCCGGCTACTTCCCTGTAGCCTTCCTCGCCCGGCAATCCGGAAAAATAGTAGAAGGAATAGCCGGAATAGCTCTGTGTGATGCCTTCGATCCAGGAGGGAACCTCGGCCTCCTGAAGCGGCGCGGCGCCCGCGATTGCCTTGGCCAGGGTTCTCGCGTTCTGCTCCATCGATTTTGCGAAGGAGGCTTTCACCGTCGAGAACATCCAGATGTCCGCCGCCAGAAAAACGAGGCAGGCGGCTATGAAAATCGCAATTTTCTTCCTGGTGAACAATTGGAGTCGCCTCCTTGATAAAAAAAGGCAACGAGGTTGTGGATAGCCCTCATCCGGACTATTCCCACGTACCCGGTTGCCTTTTCAGGGAAATTCCGTCTAGCGCTTGTTGCCTATTTCCTTGAGCCAGCGTCCGAGGAGGCGTTCCTTGTTGGCCGCGTCCCAGTTGATATCCTGCTTGACCGTTTTCACCTCGTCCATGCTGAAGGCGACGGGGTTCTTGGTGGCGAGCTTGGAGAGGGGAACGACATACCACTTGGCGATGATAGCCTGAGCTTCGGGCTGGAGCACCCAGTCGTAGAGCTTCTTGGCGTTGACCGGGTCGGGTCCGCCCTTAACGAGGGACATGGAGGCGATTTCGAAGCCTGTGCCTTCGCTGGGGACGAGGATGGTGACATCGGCGCCCTCAACCTTGAGCTTGACCTGGTCGTGGGCATAGCCGATGCCGACGGGAACTTCACCGATGGCGACGCTTTTGCCGGGAGCCGATCCCGATTTGGTGTACTGGTCGATGTTCTTGTCCAGCTTGGCGAGGTAGTCGAAGACCTTCTCCTCGTCGCCGCCGAACACGTAGCGCAGGGTGGTGATGACGTTGTAGGCCGTGCCCGAGGTCGTCGGGTTGGCCATGCGGATCTTGCCCTTGTACTCGGGCTTCAGGAGGTCGGCCCAGGATCCGGGGGCCTTGAGGCCCTGTTCCCTGGCGATCTTGTTGTTGGTGATGAAGGCGACAGGGCCGAGGTAGAGGCCTACCCAGTAGTTCTCGGTATCCCTGTACTCAGGCGGCGTATTGACGAGCATTTTGGATTTGTAGGGGGTGGTGAGGCCCTTCAGTTTGGCGCTCATGTGGTTGAGACCTACGCCGCCTACCCATATTGAAGCCTGAGGATTGGCTTTTTCGGCTTCCAGCCTGCTCTCGGCCTCGCCGCCCGCAAGCCTCTGCCAGTTTACCTGGATGTTCGTCTGTTTTTGGAAAAGATCGAAGAGTTCCTTGGCGAGGGGCTCTTCGAGCGTCGTGTAGACGCCCACTTTCTGCTGCGCGGCGGCAAATCCGACGGCGAACAGAAGCACGAGGAAAAGTGCCATCAAACGTTTCATTGTAGCCTCCGAAATTGGATGTAGTATGAACTGTACAGGGATATAATATGCCCTCCGGTGTGAATCCGCAATACAAAAGAATGGAAAAGTAATTCCTACTATTGTTTCATTTTGAAACACCAATACTGGCGTATTTGATACAGCTGTATCGGGAAGAAACTCGACAAGATCTGCATTGCCACAATGCCCGGCCTTGTCCATAGTTTTCAGACCTCGGCCCGACAGACCGAAAAGCTTCTTAAAAATAAGTAGTTTTCTTATATACATATATAAATTTTTATATCAAAAAGCATAAATATATGGAATTTGGCACGCATTATGCTTATATATCTATGAACGCCCGAAAGGGGTTTGCCAGGATGAGAAAAGCCCAAAGGGCTGCGGTTCGTTGAACCGGAAGACATCCGGCCCGAATCCGGCATGACCGGACTAATGGAGGTTCTTATGAACAACATGACGCTTTATGGAAACAATCCCCTGGATCTCATCGACCAGATATTCTATGGAAACGACGCCATTTCCGCCCAGCGCAGGACTCCGGTGATCGATATTCTGGACGAGGATGGACGCTATCTTATCGAAGCCGAGCTCCCCGGCCTCTCGGAAAAGGATGTGAGGCTCGAGGTGAAGGACAGTACGCTTTTCCTCTCCACGGCGAAGAGCGAGAATCATGAAGAGAAGAAGGCGAGTGGACGCTGGCTGCGAAGAGAGCGAAGGGAATTCCAATTCTCACGCTCCTTCGACCTCCCCGACGATGTCGATGCCGAAAGGATCGAAGCGAAATTCCGCGACGGGCTCCTGAGCATAACCCTGCCCAAGAAGCCCGAGTCCTCGCCCCGCATCGTGCCGGTGCTGGCTGCCTGAGAAAAGGCGAACCAGTAGATTTTCTGCTGTCACAACGAGGCTGCCCAAGCGATTGGGCAGCCTTTTTTTATGCGAATCCGCTGCATCGGTAACATAGGTTACCGCAAAGCCTTCACCAATCCGCCAGGATATCGATGATTGAACCGATGAACAGCCAAAACAATCATAAGGTGGAGAATCATGGCCAAACGCACGATCATAGAGATAGACCAGGATACCTGCGACGGATGCGGAGCCTGCGAGACGGGATGCCCCGAAGGCGCCCTGCGGGTGCTGGACGGCAAGGCTCGGCTCGTCGGCGAAAGCCTCTGCGACGGCTTGGGCGCCTGCATCGGGCGATGCTCCAAGGGTGCCATCCACGTCACCGAGAGGGAAGCCGATGCATACGACGAGGTCGCCGTCCTCAAGGAAATCCTGCCCCAGGGACCGGCCGTGCTCCTGGCACATTTCGCCCACCTCGATCACCATGGCCAGGATCTTTACCTGGAAAGGGCGGTGAACTACCTGAAATCCGAGGGCATCGCCATCCCCGCAGGCTATGAGCGCTTCGGGCAGAAGAAGGCATTCGCCTTCACCAAGCCCTGCGGCGGCGGCATGGTCGGGTTCGGCGTCCCGACAGCAAGGCGTCCTGAGTCGGACGCAGCGCAAGGTTTTCCGGAAAAGCCCTCGGGCGCATCGGCCCTCAAGAACTGGCCTATCCAGCTCCACCTGGCGAATCCGCGCGCCCCCCATTTCGCGGGGGCCGATGTCGTCGTGGCGGCCGACTGCACGGCCTTCGCCCTCGGTTCCTTTCACGCCGACATCGTCGCGGGAAAATCCCTCGTGATCGCCTGCCCCAAGCTGGACTCAGGGAAGGAAATCTACCTGGCGAAGCTTGCCGCGATCATCGGACAGGCCCGATCCGTTTCGGTCGTCATCATGGAAGTGCCCTGCTGCTCGGGCCTTCTGCGGCTCGTCGAGGAGGCACGCCAGACGGCACAGCGATCGGCCGAAGAGAGTGCCGGCGCCTCCGCTCCTATCCACGTTCTTGTGGTGGGCATCGACGGGGGCTTCGTCACACGGAAAACCATCTGACCGGAAGACTATCTGAACTGGCCGGCAGTTTCAGACAAGGTCTGAAGCGCCCGCGAGTAGATCGCAAGAGATTCTTTCTTGAACATATGCCATGTCGGCACTTCCCATTCCTTCCACGTAAAAAGCGGGGGAACGGCTATCCTGCCCTTCACCTGGGCTGGGACCGTGCCGGTCAGCGAAGCCTTCGAGGCGAAGGCGTCACCTGCGTACGTCGCGAGGACGAATCGGAAGCCATCCGTTTTCAAGCCGCCGACTTCGCCCGAAATTGTGCCCGCCCTGTCCGAAACGACTGTCCGCGAGGAAGGATCGCTCATGTTCAGGAGGCCCCAGGGAATCCTCGCTTCCAGGAATTCCCTGTCGCCAGTCCATTCCGAGAGGCTGTTGAAGCTGTCCGACGAGCGGTCCTGACTGCCCTTCCTCAGCCAGCCTATCTCCTGCCTGTGTTCGGGGTAGATCGTTCCGTCGCGCCCGACGCGCAGGCGGTTGCTCTCTGTCTGTGGCATAAGGAATGTGCCGTCCGAGTTATTCTGCGAACGATATGGCCTTTTATATCGATGGGTGAACAGATCGTAGCGGTTGTCGGCGAAAACCGCGGCCTTTTCGCCTTGGAAAATTACGACGAATTCCAGCCCGGCCTCCGAGGCGGCCGACAGACCAAAGGGGAGTCGGTGATCACCCCGCCTGAGATCATGCGTGTCCACTCCGATCAGGACGCTTTCCTCCAATGGAACGGTGGAATCACGCCAAAGGCCGAGATGCAGCCATCCCTCGTCGGCGATTACCTTCAGCGTATAACCTCGGCCCGCCGCATAGACAGGCTGGGCGGCCCAGTCGGCGTCTTTTCCGTCGACGAGTACGGTCGGCCCCTCGGAACCGGGGTGGTATCCAAGGAGGCCATAGTTTTCCTCGGCGTCCTGGACGTTGTACCAGAAGGGTTTTCTGTCCAAGGGGTTCTCGAAATCGATCACGAGCCAGTTCTTCTTGAACCATTCATCGATCCAGGCGAAAAGAACAGCCCCCTGGCAACCGGAACCGCGGATGCTTCCGAGCATGCGGGCATCCATCGCGCCCTGGGCTGTCTCGTCCAGGCCTCCATGGTTCATGCCCTGGGCCTGCCAATGCGCCACGAGGCGCGATGAGGGCACCCCGAACTCGCTGATCACCACCGGATGTCCGGCATGATGGGCGACAAGAGCCGACAGGTAGGCTATGTAATTGTTCGGACCTTCGGCGTCCCTGCCCGCCTTGTAGTCAGGATCGAGATTCATGAAATCGGGGTAATAGGGATAGGCATGATAGCTGGCGAACATTCCGGCGCGGTTCTCCGGCCCCGAGGAGAATTTCTCCATATCGAGCGAGATGGCATCGTTGTCGTATTCGACGATTTTTTGGCCTTCTTCATAGGGAAGATTCAATTTCTTTCTGAGAACAGCCTCTTCCGCCTTGGTAGCCTCGGATGGATGATACAGGGGGTCGGTGGTAGGCCAGTTCGTGAAGGCGATCGGGCTTTGCGTATTGTAGCCGTCATGCTCGTAGGCAAGGTAGAATTCCATGGCCTCGGCTAAAAATACTTCCATAGGCGTTCCGCCTGCGCATTCGACAAAGCGGCCGGAGAATCGGGAGCCTGAGTTTTGATACTTTTTGTTGAAAATCTCGACGTTGCCCGGCTCCCACTCTCTCCCGAGGATAATGCCGGCGACCCAGGGGCTCAGGTCTGCCCTGTAAGCCCCTGAGGCATGGCCGGGACGGGCGGGAATATTCGCCCTGCCATGGAGGAGATCGATGACATTCATCATCTCTTTCTGCCACTCCCTCCACCATGTCGCGTCACGGAAATCGTCGCCCGGAGGAAGTTCGGCCCAAACGCCGTGGACAAGATAGAGCGGAGCCTTTGCGGACAGGTTGTATTCCCTGAGCGCTTCGTAGAATCGGGGCGGATGCACGGTATAAACCCTGATGAGGTTGAAGCCGGCCTTGCCCATTTCCGCAAACCATGCCTCGTAGGTTGACTTGTCGGGAAATTCGGAAGCATATTTTCCCGGCAGCGCTGCCCCCAGATTGATGCCCTTCCAGAAAAAGTCCTTCCAGACACCGCGCTCCTTTACCTGGTAGGTATTGGCCGCACTGATTCTGAAATTGCCCAGCGGAATTTGGGATCGGGAAAATTCAGGCAGGGCGGGAAACCAGTCGGGATTCAGTCTCGCAAAGAGGGTGTATATCCCTTCGCCCTCGGGAGAAAGCTCATAGGCCTTTTTCGCGGATTCTGCGGCCTTGGCAGTTTCTCCCCGCCGCGAAAGTGCCAGAGCGAGGCCATAATGTGCATCCGCATAGCCTGGAGAGATCGCGACCGCGCGCGAAAAATGATCAGCCGCCGCAGCGGGGCTTTCGTCGCGAAGCGCCGCGAAGCCGGCGCCAACGAGTCCGTCGGCATCGTCGGGAAAGGCGGCGAGATATATATAGAAAGCTCTTCGCGCGCTCTGTATTCGGCCTTCCTGCAGCTCCTTATAGGCCAATTCAAGCTGTGTGCTGTCGATTTTGCCAAGGTCCACCGATGATAAATCAATTTTATAGTCGTCGCGATCAGGTTTAATCGATGGCTGCGTCGCACAACTTTGCATGAATAATAAACCGATGATCGCAATCGCGAAGATCGGCAGCTTACTAAATCGCACAACGCATCCTTTTCTATCCTTCCGATTCAATCGACGAGATTCTCGGGATTCAGCCCCTCGAGTTCGGGCAGGATGAAGCGTCCATCTTTTCGCGCCAGAACCCCGTCCAGCCAGATTTCCCCGCCCCCGGAGGCCGTATCCTGCATGAGAACGATATCCCAGTGCAGGCTGGAACGGTTCCCGTTGAAGCAGTCATCGTATGAATTTCCCGGCGTGATATGCACTGAACCGGCAATTTTTTCGTCGAAGAGGGTGTCGAGCAGGGGCGCCCTGATATGGGGATTGAGGCCGAAGGAAAATTCGCCCAGGTAGCGGGCGCCTTCGTCGATGTCGAGGATTTTGTTGATCCTCAGGCTGTCGTTGGCGCGGGCATCCACGATTTTTCCATTCTTGAACTCGAAGTGTATGTTCTCGAACTTGAAGCCGTCCTTTTCGCTCGGTGTGTTGTAGCTCACCACCCCGTTGACTGAATCGCGCACGGGAGCCGTATACACTTCGCCGTCGGGTATGTTCATCGTCCCGTCGCACTTGATGGGCGGGAGTCCCTTTATCGAGAAGGAAAGATCGGTGCCAGGCCCGAGAATGCTCACCTTGTCCGTCGCTTCGAGTTTCCGTACGAGGGGATCCATGGCCCTGGACATCCGCGCGTAATCCATCGTGCAGACCTCGAAGAAAAAATCCTCGAAAGCTTCTTCGCTCATGCCCGCATTCTGGGCCATGGCCGGGGAGGGATAGCGGAGCACCACCCATTTCGTGTCGGTGATGCGGCGCTCGATGTGCACTTTCTTCCAGATGTATCGGTTGTACAGATCCATTTTTTCCGAAGGAACATCCTTCCAGGCAAAGGCATTGCGGAGACTCGTAAAGCCGATATAGGCGTCCATTTTTTTCATCCGTTCGAGCTCGAAGTCGGCCTGCAGCCTGAACTGTTCCTCGGGACCTTTCCTGTAGAGTTCCATTTCGACGCTCCTGTCGCGCAGGGTCACAAAGGCCAGGCCTCCAGCCTCATGGATGGCGCCCACAATGGCCTTCACAAACTCGGGCTCGGGATTATAGTTCTGGATGAGAACCTTCTCGCCCTTCTGTACCTTGATCGAATAATTGACCAGGATATCGGCCAGTTTCAGCAGTCTTGGATCCTTCATGATGCAACTCCTCCTCGACAAAAATCGCGCTTTTCAGCATATTGAATACTATGGAAGAAAACGCCCCCGCCTGCTCCGGTCCTTTCGGAGGAGCCACCATCGACTTTCCCGTGCATTTCGATCTTCGCATCATCTATATCCTCGCCGAGGCGCCGGATATGGCGGCCCGACTCGAAGCCGTCCTCACCGCCATTCCCCTGCCCTGCTCCATGATCCAGGGCATAGCCAAGCCGGGGGCGAAATACGGCAGGATGGGCGCCCGCGTCACCGTCGAATCGCAGATAGTGATGAACCGACTCTATGCCGAGGTAGCCAGAATACCGGGTGTAAAAGCGGTTATCTAGCGGTCTCCACCATCATCGAATCGTCTTTTTCGGCGGAACAGGGGCTGCCCATGCCTTTTGTATCATAAAGTAGCTTTTCTTCAGTCTCTCCCGATATGGAGGATCAGCGTCCCAGCCTTTCCAGCGATAAGGCTTGCCGGGCTCGTTGCCCGACCTGCCTGTGACAGTGGCGCTGTTCCTGTCTGCAAGAATCGCATCGAAAACAAAGCCGTCTGTCTCAACTGCCTTCAGAACGTCGGGGCCAGGCATACTATTGAAGCGCCTGTAATCCTGCAGAACCATGAAGGATGAGGGATCTGTCACGTTTATCCAGGCCCAGGGCAGTCGGATACTAAGTGCCTTTCCTTCGATGCGCCAGAGATTTCCGGCCTCATCGAAATCACCCCGCTTCAGTGCCGACGCGTCGAAGTACTTTTCGGCGATGCTCGTGCCGTCACTCAGGGTTGTCACCTCGTTCACGCGCAGCAGCATCCGTTCGAAAATGCCGTCCTGCAAAGGCACGCTCGCGAAACGGAAGGACGCCGCATTGTAGGGAGGTATCACCAGAAGCTCGGCCTTCCTGTCCGAAGAAATTCTCAGCAGGAATTCAAGGCCGGATTTCGCGGCGAATCCGCCAGCGGAAAAACGCATCTGACCGATGTCCCTGCCGAAGGTGTCGAATCCCAGGAGAATATCCTCCTGAGTAAAATCGGGAAGACGTTTGAGGCGGAGTTCGAGGTTCAGATACGAGGCATCGGCCGAGATCGCGAGAGCCTCGATATCCCCGCTTCCGGCATATTCCACATCCGCCTGGGCTGGGGGTTTGGTTTCGTTGGCCATAAGGCCGAAATTCTGCGCTGGATCCGCCACGTTGTGCCACAGCTTATGCCGATCGAGGGGGATCATCAGGGCTTCTGTCGTCCAGGATCTCTTGGCCCAGACATCCATCCATTCGAAGACTAGGCCGCCCGCCAATCCTTCCTTTTCGATGGCTTCCATCATCCTCAGAATCCCTCTGCCTGCCGCGGCCTCATCGAGCCCGCCATAATCCAAACCATCGGCTGCTCTATAGGCTTGGCCGGCGCCGTTGGCCAGACCGAACTCGGCGACGAGAGCCGGATAGCGCTTGTGCCGGGCCATGAATTCCCTGAGGTAACCGCCGAAGCGCAGCAGCCCTTCCCCGTCCTTGTAGCTGCCATAGACCTCATCATTGCTTATGAAATCGGGATAATATGGATAGATGTCATAAGCTCCGAAGATTCCCGCCGCCATCGCTGACGTGATTTCGAGATTATTGATCGAAATGCTCGCGTTTTCCGTCGTGGCGGCGGATCTTCCAGGATCGAGCCCGGGCCAGCCGAGAAAGGCGACAGGATGCAGCCGATGATATCGCGCAGCCTCGATGGAGGCTACTTCATCGAGGGACTCAGCTATCCATGATTCCGTCGGGCTGGCTGATGCGTTTGTCGATACATAGCGCCCGCTGTAGCGAAGTCCCTTGTTTTTCGAATCGGTAGCCTTCACTTCATAAAGTTCGAGTTCCCGACCCACTATCCACCCCAGAAGCCAGGGGGATACATCCGAGGTATAGATGCCCCAGGCTCTTCCGCTGCGTTCGGGAACATTGGCACGGCCGTAGACCGCATCGACTCCAAAGTCGATTTCCCCTCTGAATGCATTCGTATAGTACTCTGTCATCAGATTGCCGTTTGGTGGATTTTCATTCGGCAGTATGCCCTGAAGCAGATACAGGAGCCTGTCGGGATTTTGGGAGTTATGAAGCAGGAAGGCTTTATAAAACTCCGGCGGCAGCAAGGTGACAACCCTTACGGTGTTGGCGCCCATATCGGCTATCCTGTCGAGCCAACCCCTATACATCTCCACTGTCTGCGAAGGATCGGTGAGGTCCTTCCCGGGCTCGATCGGCTCGAGATTGACACCCCGTACGAAAAAGTCCTTCAATATCCCGTCCCTCGTGCGCACCTGGAACCCTCTCCCGAAGGCCCTGGTATCGGCTCTGACCTCGACGGATTCCCCCCCGACAGCCGCACGGGCCTTCTTCGCGATTGTGGCTTCCTTCAGCAAGGAACGCATCAGGGGCACATAGGCTCTCCAGTAAAAATTCTCGTTGCTGTCGAGCGAATCGTCGGAGAGGAGGCGTTTTAGCCAGCCCAAGCCCGCGATGCCGTATGGCAGGCCTGAGGCTTTCAGGTCGACGAAATCCCCCGCAAAATACCAGCCGGTGAATTGGGTGTTTTTATTCCTCACTATGGCGGGGAAGCTTGGTTCAAGACCCAGCGCTTTGAGCTTGGCCCTGCCCTTCCCTGTAAGGTCAAAATTGTAATCGGCCATCGTCTCGATCCCGGCTTCGGGAACCGTCCATTCAAACCATGATCGGAAAGGGATCGCGGCCCTGGATTTCAGCGCGCTCGCCAAGGGTTCCCTGAACTGGAACCTCAATCCCTTTATTCCGAGATCCTCCTTTTCTGTCAGTATCTCGATCTGATCGTCATCCGAGAGGAGCACGAAGCCCCGTCCGAAAAACTCCCATTTTCTATCATTTCTTTCCTCGTAATTGTCGATCACCCAGGAAGGCACTTCCTCACCCTTTGAAAGGTCTGAGAAGAACCTGCCTATCCAGCCTTTCCACTCCAGACCAAGCATCCTTCCGATTGTCTGCCTGTCACGCAGATTGGTCGGCGAGGCTGCCGTGTTGAACTCGGCGACGAAGGTATTGCCTGCGCCGAGGTTGTTCCTGATCGTCTGCACCTCATCGTTGGTCAATCCGCCGTATATCTTGGGCGAAAGTTCTCCATAGAGCCTTTTCTGCATAAAATCGTCTTTATAGACGCCATAAGTATCGGCGATGTAGATGAGATCGGGTCTCGTGCCGCCCAGGGGCAGGGGAATCCCTCTCCAGTCGTTCTTGCCGTAAGGGTAGAATCCAAAGTAGTCCGATTTTTCGCTGTAGAGTCGCCTGCCTCCCGGTTTGGATATCTTCTCGTTTTTCAGAATCCAGAAAAGACTCGTATGCTTCCGGTAATCCGGATAGGGGACAGTCTTGTCGATAACCCAGATTTTTAGCTCGTTGTAGGGCAGGAACTGCCATCGCACAAAGGGGGCGAAAATGAGAAGGAATAATCCTATGGTGATGGCGAGACCCAGGATCGAGAGCCCCAGGAGGAGGGTTCGGGGGAGGACTTTTGCTTTCTTCATTTTTTAGCCTGGCCCTGCGTTGAACCGGCTTTCCCCTGAGTGGTGGAAGCGGGGGCAAAGCCCTTTCTCTCCATCTTTCCCCATCCTTTGGGTTTCTTCATGGCGCTGATAAAACCCAGAACGCGCGACATGGAAAAGAGCTGACGTATGCCGAAATTCTCCACGATCGCTACTCCGAGCAGCCTCAGGGTGTCCCTGTAATTGAAATACCAGAGCTGGCGTTCGGCAATCAGCACCGAGGAGACGGAGATGAGGACGCCCATGAAGATCGTCGTGATGAAGAGGAGTATGACAAGCTTGACGCTCATGAGGCCGAAGAGGGCGGCAACGGCGACCATCAGGTAGCCCTGGACTTCAAAGAGCGGGCCGATGAGTTCGAAGATGAGGAAGTAGGGCATGCCCAAAAGCCCCATAGTACCATAGGCGGGATTGAAAAGAAGCTTCCTGTGGAAAAACAGGATATCGACGAGCCCTCGGTGCCAGCGGTCGCGCTGTCGGCGCAGGACGGCGAGATCCTCGGGCACTTCTGTCCAACAGTTGGCGTTGTAGGCATAGCTTATACGGTATTTTTGCTTTTTCTCGCGCATGAACCTGGAGACTCTGACGACGAGTTCCATGTCCTCGCCCACCGTATCCCTTCCGTAACGCTCGTTGCTCGTAAGGTAGCCGCCCGTGCTGATCACCCTCTCCCTCCTGAAGAGGCCAAAGGCGCCGGAGATGATGAGAAGGGAGTTGATCTGTGCCCAGCCCAGCCGTCCGCACATGAAAGCCCTCAGGTATTCGATGGTCTGGAGCTTGGCGAGGTTGTTGCGCGGCAGGGCGATATGGGTGATCTTCCCTCTGTCCACTTCGCATCCATTGATCGGGAAAATATTGCCGCCCATGGCCGGCGTCTCCACCCCATAGTCGAGGGAGAGGGCCGCCACCTTGAGGAGGGCGTCGGGCTCGAGGAGGGAATCGGCGTCGATGCCGCAAAAGTATTCCCTTGACGCTACATTGATGCCCGCGTTGAGGGAATCGGCTTTGCCCCCGTTTTCCTTGTCCACCACGACGAGGCGGGGATAGAGGGGGTTTTTATAGATGCCGCGCACCGCGGCTGTCTTCAGCCGGGGCTCGAAATACAAATCAGTGCGCTTGAGGTTGTAGTGTTCGATGATAGTGTTGAGCGTTTCATCGCGCGATCCGTCGTTGACGACGACGAGTTCGTAATCGGGATACTTGAGGTTAAGGAGAGATATCGAGCTCTGGATGATCGTCTTTTCCTCATTGTACGCGGGAGCGATGATCGACACCGTGGGCAGGATGCGGGGCTTGAAAAGGAAGGACATAGTCTTGAGATTCCAGAGACGCGTGGAAGATCGCACTTTCAGCGTCGAGAGGAAGAGGAGAATGAGATAGACAGCGTTGACCGCCAGAGAGTACCAGGCAAAATTCCAGTTGAAATCGATAACGAAGGTCTGCAGCTGGGTGAGGATCGGTATATGGAAGACCAGGCGGCCGTAGCGCACAACGTATGCAAGGGGGAAAAGGAGGATGGCGAAAGCGAGGATGACATAAAGGCTTCGGATCATCTTCCAGTCGCGCTTTTCCTCCCTTTTCCGCGGCGGCGGGACTATCCTCTGCATTCCGAATTTTCCGAGAATCCTTTCGGGGAGATACAGGCCGCATTCCGTCCGCAGGGCGGCGTTCCGTTCGAGCTCTTCCCGAACTATGCCCAACAGGGCATCCTCCAACTCGGCATCCTTGTTGAGCTTCAGGAATTCGATGATCTCCGACACCTTGCCCTGCTCGATGATCTCATGCAGGAGCCGAATCGAACTGGCCTTGTCCCTGCTCGTGAGCTTGGCGATAAAGTAGTCGATCCGCGCCGCCAAAACCTCAGCCAATCGCTGTTTGAGCTTTTTATTGTCGGTATGCTCAAACGCCTCCACCACAGCAGGCGTCAGGCGGGGATGATTGGCGATGATCCGGGAAAGTCCATTTTTAGCGGGTCCGGCCATGCTTTCATCAGCGAGGAAGGGGATGAGGAGCCCTACGTTTTCTTCACTGTTCCCCTGGCCAAGTGAGCGTACTGACACGGCACGGATAGCCGGATCGTCGTGGCCGAGGAATTCGGGCGTGTTGAGGACGGATGCATAGTCCCTTTCGAGGCATTCCACAGCCTTCAGTATCAATCTCTTGTGATTGGCCGAGGGATCCCTGCTCGTGACGAGAAGCCTGAAGCGCCTGCAATGGAAGTTGAGCGGCACCGTTCCCCTGAACCTGCAACTCCTCAGCCTTTCGTCGGTCAGATGCCGACTGTGGCCGCAGAAGGCGCAACACTGTTCAGGGCAGTCCTTGAATATGGCCGAAAGCCTCTGGATTTCGGCTTCGCCCGTGGAAACAAACTCCACGAGATAGTCTTTCATCGAGCCAGAGGCGTGACGGCTGGACATGTCGAGAAAGAGCTCGGTGATTTCGCTCTCCTCCCTCCACTGGAATCCCCGAAGGTATTCGTAAGCCTCGGGGCCGAAGGAAGCGATGAGCATGTTCACCTTGTCGCGATACCAGCGCTGGGCCCCAATGAGGCTGTTCACCAGGACGCCCAGCGAGCGAGGATCGCCGATGTCCGCGAGGGAATTCGCCATATAGAGTCGAGTGGGTACATCCCGTTCAACAAGGAGAGCGGCCTCGAGCGTCTTTCTCGCCCCATCGCTCCCTATAAGCCCTAGATCGAGAGCGGCTTCCATCCTCTGATGCCTGGATCGGCTGCGGATCCTTCGCCTTAGAACGGGTTCCAGCCTTTCGGCGCGAGCCAGCTGCAGAACCCGGACACGTTCCATCTCCGGGAGGTCGATAGACTGCTTGAGGGTCAGATAGTTGCGAAAAAGCCGCCTTACCTTCTTTTTGTCCTCTATGGCGTTTAGTTCGAAAAGCTTCGCCATCTCTGCCATCTCTTCTTTCCGCAGCTCCTGATAAAGCCCAAGCTTTGTTTTATTGGCGAGGGACCTCAGCACGATGATGATATCGAGCCAGAAAAAGAGGAGGACGGCGAGGACGAGGAATTCGCTCCCGAAAGTCATCGTCCCGTCCCCGAGGAGGTCAGGTTGCGAACGATACCCAGCAGTTCGGCGAGGAGATACGGCTTCTGGAGATAGTAATCGACACCATGGCCATAGGCTCGGTTCACCGAATCCTCATTCTTCCGGTGGGAGATGAGGATGAAGGGCAGGTTCTTCGTTCCCGATTTCCGCGAGAGTGTCTCCTTGAGCAGGAATCCGTCGATTTTTGGCAGCATGAGTTCGCAGATGATGAGGTCGAAACCTTCTTCGCCTATTTTGTCGAGGGCTTCAGCCCCGTCGGCGGCCGCAGCGACCGAATACCCGGCATTGCCCAGGAATGTCTGCATCACATCGATATTGGTTTCATCATCATCGACAACGAGGATCTTGGCCTTCGTCATGAGATCCTTATCGGTTTCCGAGGAGGAGCAGACCTCGTTGCCGCCGCGCCGCTTGGCCAGTCTCAGGCGGCGCAGGCCTGCTTCGGTCAGCAGGGTTCCGGCGTCGGCGGGCTCGGAGATCATCGAGCGTAACTCGGCCACTGCCACTAAACCGACAGAGATCGTGATAGGCTCAATGAATGATTTGGCGGTTTCGACGCTTTTCCGTATCTCTTCGCAGCGCTCGCTGGCCTCATGGAAAAGCACCCCGGGCATCCAGATCGCGAAAGTGGCTCCATGGAGGCGGAATGCGGGGTGATTGGCCACCTTTTTTTCCGAAAGGATCCTCGAAACGCCTTTGAGGATGGATTCCACTTCCCTCGGCCCATACTGGTACTCGATCTCCGCCATGCCCTCATCGACCCCGAACAGGGCTAGAACGTCATCCTCCAGGCCTTCGCGGTACAGCATGAGGCTGGCCTGCTCATCGATAAAGCTCCTGAAGAAGGATTCGTCGTAGAAGCCGGTCGTTGCGTCCCTGATCTGCGTCTCGTCGGCGAGCCTGACCGTCTGGCTGAGCTGCTCGTTCATCGCCCTCAGCTTGGCCACCTCCTCCCCGAGGGTTTCGTAGCTTTGCTCCGTCTTCTGCAGGATCGAGCTGTAGATCCTCGGACTTTCCAGCGCGTATTCCCTGCAGAGAAGGGCCACGAAGGGTTCGAGAACGGTGAGGGCCGTGCTGCCTTTGATCAGGTAGATCGCCTCGGAGAGACGGTTCCACAGCACCTGGGCCTCCATGCTGCCTTCAGCGAGCGTACCGGTCGATGCCTGCAGTTGGAGCCCGAGTTCCGCGGCGACAGAGTGGGCAGCTTCCTTGCCGAAAACGGCGGAAAAACGGCCAAAAAGCCTTTCAGAGGCTTTTTGCGCATCACCCTTCTTCCTGCCTGGCCTGTTCCCTGAATCCAGCAAGGTTCCACATTCCAGATTCTGCAGGGCAACGATAAACGTTTTGATATTCTTGTTGATGATCGAGCCGTGCTGGGGCAGGATGGCGACGAGATCGAGGCATCCGAAGATTTCCATCACCGGCTTGAGGATCTCGTGGGAAGGCATGTAATGCTCATGGAAGCTCTTCATCCCTTCCATATAATCATCGCCGGCGTAGAGGGACCAGGAGGGGGCGAAGGCGCCGAAGAGATCGCTCGAAAGGAGAAACTTGGCCTTTTTGTCATAGGTGACGATGGCGCC
>CAYXUF010000023.1:0-37408 GCA_964468155.1 uncultured Treponemataceae bacterium | reverse complement strand
TGGAGCTCGTGTTGCAGATGATGACGGTGCGCTCCATGAGGGAGCGGCCCGTGCGCGGGTCGAGGAGCTCGGGGAATTCCTTCAGGGTCTCGACGACCTCGCCGGCGCGCTCGCCGCAGGCGGCGATGATGACGATGTCGACGTCCGCGTTGCGGCTCGTCACCTGCTGGAGCACCGTCTTGCCGGCGCCGAAGGGGCCGGGGATGCAGTAGGTCCCGCCCTTGGCGACGGGGAAGAAGGTGTCGATGATTCGCGTCTTTGTCACCATGGGCTGCTCGGGTTTGAGCCGCTCCACATAGCAGTCGATGGCGCGCTTCACCGGCCAGGTGAAGGTCATGGTGATGTTTTTGCGCACGCCGCGGCTGTCCTCGACGACGGCGACAGTGTCATCGATCGTATACTCGCCCTTCCCTTCTATGCTCACCAGCTTCCATTCGCCCAGAAGGCCAAAGGGAAGCATTATTCTGTGGGTAAAATTCCTTTCGGGCACGGAGCCCAGGATATCGCCCCGCTTGAGCATGTCGCCCACCTTGGCGGAAGGCGTAAAACTCCATTTTTGGCTGCGGGACAATGCCTTGAGGTAAACGCCTGATTCCAGGAAATAGCCTGTTTTTTCGGCGATCTCGGGCAGAGGATTCTGCAGGCCGTCGTAGATCTGTCCAAGAAGCCCTGGCCCCAGTTCCACGGAGAGCATTTCGTCCGAAAATTCGACGGGATCGCCAATGCGAATGCCCTTCGTCATTTCGTACACCTGAACCTGGGCTTCGCTGCCTTTTATCCTGATCACTTCGCTTTTAAGTCGTTTGCCGTTCGAAATGATATAGGCTACTTCGTTCATGGCAACATCGCCATCGAATTGAACGGAAACCATGTTTCCGTTGACTGCCTTCACGCGCCCGCTCTTTTGGCTCATGCCTTTTCTCCCAGAGTTTCTGTTTCGGCAGTTCGGGATGCCCTGCCAAGTATGTCGTTGTACAGATGCTTATATCCAGCGCTTCCGGATTCGGGCACAAGCCGTTCCAGTCGCTCGTTTATTGCCAGCTTCAGCCGGTAGGCAATCAAAAAATCCAGATCGAAGGAGGAGAGCGAAGACAGGCTTTCTATAGCATTCCATCGTTCGCGTTCGAGAAGAAGCTCGGCCTGGAAGGGATCTTCCATGGCAAAGCAGGCGGCCGCGGCTCGCCCCGCCCTGTCGCTGGGCCTGGTGATTCGCAGGCATGCTTCCTCATCGCGCGAGGCTTTTCGCGCCCGAAGCCGGGCAAGCTCGTTGCGGAAGGTTCTTTCCCATGAGGTGAATGCCTCAAGAAAAGGGGATTGCGTGGGCGACGGAGCTTTGTCGGCCGTAAACCCCTCGATTGACCGGCTGAGCTCGCCAAAGTCCTTCGCTGTCATGTGGCGCCTGCATCGCGAGAGAAACTCCTCGCCGGAAAAAGGTGGAGGCGAGCCGAAGAGCAAGCCGGGCAAGGTTGCCGACAGATACCAGTGGCGACTCACGAAGGATTGCTCTCCTCGAGAGATGCCTTGACGCATTCAGCCAGCCTGTCGTTGACCCGTGAGGCGAGGATTTCGGCTACCGACGCCGCCGAAAAATCATAATGGGCTGCCGAACCTTCAACCGCGATCCTGAACCCGGCGTCAATACCGGCAAAAGGCTTGAATTCAACGGCTCTCCCCAACTCCCGGGAGAGCCTGTTTGCCAGAGCGCTGTCCATCGAGGCGAGGACCTTCGGCGACACGAGCACCGAAAGCTTCCCCTCGGCACCCTTGGCCAGGGAAGAAAGAAGCTCGGGGAGAACCTGCGCGATAAAGGCGGAATCCAGGACTTCGGAGCTTGAGGCAAGGATGGCTTCCTGCATGAAGATTTGAACTTTTTGGCGAAGTGCGAGTATCGAGTCCCTCGAAGCCTGAAGGAGTGCGAGCCTCGAGGCCTTTTCCATCGCCTCGACTCGAATTTGCGCGCTTTTCTCGAGCTCGGCGGCTTTTTTTTCTGCCGCGAGCCTTATGTCTTTGGCTTTTTCTTCCGCCTCGCCCACTATCCTGGCAGCCTCGACACGGGCTGCGTCCACACCCTCGGATTTTATTCTGTCAAGAAGTTCCTGAACCTGTAGTTCCATTTGAGTGCTATCCTTGTCTCGCGACGATTTATGGAAATTGGAGCCGCAACAACCCGCAAAGACTGCCTATTTTATAGACTTGAATGGGCGGTGCGTCAATAGATGGGACAAAGCAACGGCATGGCGAAAGCCCTGCCATGTTGCCTTTGTTTCTTGGTTTCTTTTTGAAGGTAGAGCGACCGATGGGAGTCGAACCCACGTCTCCAGCTTGGAAGGCTGGGGTAATAGCCGTTATACGACGGTCGCAATTGCAATGCGAGGCCACAGGATACATATAATTTATCGGCCTCCCCTGTCAAGCCCGCTTCAAGAATATGCGTCTACGCGCGCTGGCGCAAAGACAACCTGGGGCGATGATTCAGACGATGGCGGCGGCTCCGGCCTTTTCAGTCTATCGGCTTTTTAAAATCCGCCCGCTCGCTCGGGGTTCTTCGCTTGCGATGCTTCATGAGAATTTTCTTGGCCCGTACATAATCCTTTTCATCGACCAAAAGCGTCACTTCGGAATTCGTGCCTTTCGCCTTTGCCTTCGTTTGAGCTTCGTAGGATATGCCGGCGTAATCGAGGCTGCCCACTATCGGCTGAGCTTTAGCCTGGCTGTCAAAGGTCCACAGGATCGTCAATCAAAGTGCTCCCAAATATTCGAAGGATCTGTGGACTGATAATAACCTGGAGCGGCCGGCTCAATCTATAGGCTTCAGCCACGCGCCGAGTCTTGATGCCTGAAGTTCGGCAAAGCCAGGGATGCCGGTGAACTCCAGGGGTCGTTCGGCATTGTTGAGTGTCCAGGAAAACGCCAGCTCGGCGATGCCGGCCAGGTGCCTGCCTACCCTCTCCTCAAGAGGATGCCCCTTTTCGTCGTAGGGAACATAGAGCCTGCCCAGCTTCTCTGCCTTGACGTACCAGGGATCGATGCCCGTGAGGACAAGGGCTTCGTCGGTCCGGCCGCGAAGCCTGCCCTGGGAGGCGTTGGGCGTTTCCATCAGGATGGGAAGCGTGTCGGTGAAGTCGCCGAGCTCCCTGTGCGTAAGCCCGCGCAGATTGACGGGCGAAGGCTCCAGCCGTATCGAAATATCCTGCATTTCAAGGCCTATGACCGTCTCGGAGGCAAGGCCCATGGCGTTGGGATGGGCTACCATGGCCATATTGACGGGATATTCAGGCGAAGCCTCGTGCAGATCGACGGTAATCGTCACCTTCTCTTTCTTGATGAGCTCGGTGATGCCGTAACAGATCTTTTCGGTGAGCGTGCCGTCGGGGCGTCCCGGATAGCCCCTGTTGAGGTTGCGCGTCTCGTTGCCCGAAAGGCTCTGTCCCGAGGAGGCGTGGATATAGACATCGGGATCGGGCCACTGATGGATGGGATTGGTCGCCCGGGAGCCGTAACGGAAGGTTCTGGAGCCGAACGCCGTCTTGATGGTGTAATGCTGCGGCGAGCCTTCCTGAGGGTCGTTGTGGGTGAAGGCGGAATTGTTGGCTCTCGGGATGACATAGAGGGTTCCCGAGCTCATCACGGCGTTTTCGATAAGGAGGACAGCGCTCATGAAGCCCGATGGCTCGTTCGGGTGGGTTCCGCCAAGGATGAGCATCGATGCGCCTGCCGCAGCCTGATCGTCCGAGGCTTCTGTGGACTTCAGGATGTATACTTCCGTGTCACCGGCTGTGCCTTTCAATCCGGGAAACCATGATGAAAGCATCCTGACCTCGCTTACGCCCGGCCCGCGGACTATGGGTTCAGGCTTCCGCATCGAGAGAAAGGATGATCCGGCGACAACAGCTGCGCCAAAAGCGAGAATGAGAAAGAGTGCGGCGGTTATGTGGTGTTTTTTCATGCCTTTCTCCTAGTTTATGAGGAAGAGCCGCAGAAGGAGGGGCACTACCACCATGGCGGCAGTAGCCTGAAGGCTGGGCTTTTTGGAGGTGACGAGACACCAGAGGGAAAGACCCAGCACTGCCGCGAGAATCATAAGGTAAATATAGGTCGTCAGCATCGCGGTCTCCTTTTCAGTACGTGGCTCGAATCTGCTTCGAGAAGATGATGAAGATGAGTGCCCAGGCTATCACGAGGAGAGAGGGTATGATGAGTTTCTTCAGCGTCGAGCCATAGCCTTTCAGTCCGACAACCTGCGCGGCGAAAATGGCTGACAGTGCGGTGGGCGGCATGAAGTCGCCAAGTGCCGAAATGAGGGACAGGGCGGCGGCGGTGATGATCTGATCCTTCTGCAGGAGGGCAAGAAGGAAAGGCACGCCGAGGACGCTCGCCGCTCCGAAGGCCGATACGGCGCCAAAAAGGGGTATCGTCACGGCGATAGCCACATATAGCCATGCAGGGGGCACCGACAGGGCGTTGACGACGATGAAGCCCCTCACGCCCGTGAGGGTCATCACCTGTATGAACATGCCTACGCCGACGAGGATGCCCAGAACAGGCAGAGCCTGTTCGACCGCCGTTTTGGAGGCGAGGAGGATATTGAATTTCTTGCCTGTGAAGCAGGCTGCAGCAGCGCCGAGGCTGAAAATGAGAGGCATGCCCAGGCTGGAAAACTTGGGAAAGGCCCTGTCGGCCACCATGAGAACAAGGACGAGGAGGACTGGGGCGAAAAGCCTCACGGCTCCGTACTTGTCCAGGGTGGAGGTGTCGAGAGCTGCGAGAACCTTGCTCATGTCGGTCTTCTTCGCGTGCCGGTAGCCGAACCACAGCGCCGAAAAAATCGCCAAAGGCACCGTGAGGAGGAGCAGGGGCAGTTCAAAGCCCACATAGGGCATGTCGATGCCGCCGCCGATGATCATGGCGGGGATGTTCACGGGCGGGGCTATCATGCCCAGGATGCCGGCCATGGCGATGAGGGCGGCCGCGCTTTCGCCCGGCAGGCCCATCAGCGCGAGCATGGGGGCGACGACGGCTCCCGCGGTGAGGACGGCGGCGCTCGAGGAACCGGTGATCATGCCGGGGAACATAGCCACGAAGGTGAGGAGGATGAGGAGGATGGAGGGCACTTTATGGAAACGCCGTATGACGGCCGTCGAAAGAGCTTCGAGGCCGCCCGATTCCCTGAAGGCGTTCATGAAGATCATTGCGGTGGCTATGGTGAGTATCGTGTCGACATAGCCGAATGTGCCTTCGACGAGATGCCTGATGGGTATCCCCTGCCCTCCCGCCAGAGCGCCTGCCACGGAAGCCAAGAGCATGGAAACCGAAACAGGCCACTTGAGGATAAAGCAGCCGCCGATGAAGACGCCGACCATCACGAGAAAAATCATGAATTCAGAAGCCACCGTTAGTCCCCTTTTATTTAATGAAGGCGGCCGCGAGCGGAGCGCCGGCCAGAGCTATCTTGTCCACCGAGTCCAGAGGGATTTTGCTGCCGCAGAGCTTGGTGAAGATGCCGTCCTTGTTCCCTTCAGCGACGATGACGACATAGTCGCAGAGCGGTACAGCCAGCTGTATGAACTTGTCGGAGAGTTCTCCGCGCCGGGCTTCGCCGCCGACGTGAACGCCGATAACCTTCAAGCCCTTCTTGCGGGCGTCGGCCACGAGGGCCTTGACGCGGGCGAGTTCATCCTCGGCGGCTATGCCCGCCGCACCCAGGCCTTTGGAAGAACCGCCGATCGCCAACACGAGGGTTTTTGCCGAGGCTGGTATTCCGCCTGCCTTGGCGACTCCATCGATGGTGAAGCTGATCTTGGCCCTGTTGAGCAGTACTTTCACCATTTCGGTATCGGCGCTCTGCCCTACCGAGGTGAGCAGTGCGGGCTGATCGGCGAAGGGAGCCTTCAGGTTGAAGCCTTGGGCCAAGGCTGGCATGGCGAGCAGGAGGGCGAACACTAAAACCAAAAAGCTTTTCGCTGCGAACTGGGATGAATGGCGTTTCATCAGAATATCCTTCCTTTCATTGAAAAAGGGGTCGCCCGTACGGGCGACCCCCGATACTACACTGCAAGGCAAGCGGTGCCACGAAACTCTAGAATGCCGCAGCCTGTCCGTCGCGCCGTGGATCGGCGCCGCCGTAGAGCATGCCGGCCTTGTAATCGTAGAGCACCGCGTGCACGCCGCCGAAATAGGCATCCCAGTCGCCGCGTACGGTGACGGTGTGTCCGAGCTTCTTCAGGGCTTCATAAGCATTGATTGAGTAGCGTCCCTCAAGGTTGAGGGCGCCTGAAGCCATCTGGAACAGCCTCGGCGCGAGTATGGCGTCCTGGATGGGCATGCCGAAATCGATGACGTTGGAGATCACCTGGGCGATCGTCGGGAAGATTCTGGTGGCGCCCGGCGAGCCGAGAGTCATGAAGGACCTGCCCTGGGGATCGAGGACGAGGGTCGGGCTGATCGAGGAGAGGGGGCGTTTTCCGGGCTCTACCGAGTTGGCCGATCCTGGCGTGGGGACGAAATCGTCCATCTCGTCGTTCATGATGATGCCCGTGCCGGGAACCACGACGCCGGAACCGAAGAAATAGTTGATGGTCTTGGTGATGTTCACCATGTTGCCTTCCTTGTCCATGACGGAGAGGCTGGTGGTGGAACCCGATTCATACTTCGAAGGATCGCCCGCCGTCGCCGATGCCATCGGTTTGGCGGTATCGATCTTGGCGGCGAGGGTTTTCGCATAGTCCTTGGAGGCGAGACCTGCCAGGGGCACCTTCACGAAATCGGTGTCGGCCATGTATTTGGAGCGGTCGGCGAAGGTCATCTTGAGGGTTTCGGCCCAGAGATGGGCATTGGCCGCCGAGCCCTGCACCGTCTTGGCGACGTCGAAGTTTTCCATGATATTGAGCATCTGGATGAGGTGGGTTCCGCCCGAGGAAGCGGGAGGGATGGAGATGATCGTGTAGCCGCGGTAGTTTCCCTGCACCGGCTCGCGGATCTTGATCTCGTACTTGGCGAGGTCTTCCATCGAGAGGATGCCGCCCCGCTTCTGCACTTCCTTGACGATCGCTTCGGCGATCTCGCCCTTGTAGATGGCGTCTTCACCGTAGATGCCCACCTTGGCGAGGGTGTTGGCGTAGTCCAGGTTCGTGAAGGTGGCGCCAATTTCATAGGGAAGTCCGTCATCGAGGTAGATCTTCGCGCCTTCCTCGTACTTCACGAGCTTTTCGTAATTGTCCTTGATTATCTGGGCCAGGTTGACCGTTACGGGAACGCCTTTCAGCGCCCAGGAGATGGCCGGCTGAACGATGTCCATGCGGGAGAGCTTGCCTGAACCGAAGTTTTCCAGGGCGTAGAGAAGACCTTTTACCTCGCCGGGAACACCGACCGAAAGCCCGCCCTCATAGGTGGACTTGGGGACGACCTTGCCGTCCGCGCCGAGATACATCGTCGGCGTGGATGCGAGGGGAGCCGTTTCGCGGAAATCGACGACCACGGCCTTGGGCATGTTCGCCATCTTGATGATCATGAAGCCGCCGCCGCCGATACCGGAAGCGTTGGGCTCAAGGACATGGAGGGCAAAGGCTGTGGCGATGGCCGCGTCGACTGCGTTGCCGCCCTTCTTCAGGATTTCGAGGCCAACTTCGGAAGCCTCGGGTTTGGCTGCGGCGACGACACCGTTTATCCCCTGGGCTCCGCGCCCGTAGAGGTTTACCGGGGTCTGCGCCAATGCGATCGAAAATCCTACAGTGAGCAGAACGAATAATGTCAGCAGTCTCTTCATTCCTTCCTCCTCTTTAATGGATTGATTAACTATTCAAATATGGGCCGATCCTGTGAATCTGTCAATGTTAAATGCTGATATCATGCTTGGCCTGGGCGGCCAGATTCTTCACCCAATGTTCTTTTTTCAGCCACCACACGGCTACAAAGGCCTTGGGGATGTCAGAGAGTTTGGCCAGGCCATAGATGGCTACCGGACCCCAGGACGTGAAACGCGCGATGAGGAGAGCCGCAGGTATGAAGACGGCGTAGCTAATCCCCACATCCACCCAAACCCCCATCATCGTGTCACCCCCTGCCCTGGAGACGGCGAACTGGGCATTGAGAAGGCACCAGAGCGGCAGGTAGGCGCCTATGACGAAGACGAGCCCGCGGGTGACTCCCCTCGCCTCCGCCGACAGGTTGGAGAAGACAAGGGGAATCGCCAGCGTGGATACGCAGGAAGCGATGAAGGCGCCGAAACCGAGAATAAAGGCCCCCGACTGTATCCACCGGGCCTTGGCTCGACCTTCGTCCAGCTTCCCGGCCCCCAGCGTTGTTCCCAAAATGACGTTCGTCGATGCATGGATGGCGGGAAAAACCAGGAAGAGGAGATTGGCGATCGTAAAGCCTGCGGCCATTCCGGCTACCGTTTCGGCTCCGCCCCTTCCGTTGTAGATCATCGTTATCACCGTCTCGGACATAACCCAGGCCGTCTCGGAGAAGAGCATCATCCCGGACTTGGCGAGAATTTCGCGAAAGAGAAATCGGTCGATTCCAAATAGCGCCGAGGGGTGGATTGCCCAGGCGGGCTTCTTGTACCTGGCCATGAGGAGAAAAGCCATGGCTTCAAAAATCCTCGCGGCTACCGTCGCGATGGCGGCTCCCCTCACCTCGAGCCGAGGCGCCCCGAGATTGCCGTAGATGAGGACCCAGTTGAGGAATGTATTGATGAAGGCTGCGGAAACCGATACGAGAAGCGGCACCTTTGTGACGCCAGTATCGCGGAAGGCGGTGCTCAGTGCGGACGAAATGCCGATGGGGATGAAGCTGGCGGCCACTGCCCTGAGGTAGGAGGCCCCCTCCTGAACTATCGCGTCCCCCTGGGCGTTGCCCCCGAGCATCATCCTGATGAGGGGCTCGGCAAAAAAGAGACAGATAAGGGTGTAGACGGCCGAAATGACAAGCGCGAGGATAAGCTTGAATCTGAAGGCCTGTCGCATGCCTTCCCTGTCGCCGGCACCCCGATGTTGGGAGAGGTAGATGCCTCCCGCCATGCAGACGGTGTTTATGACGACCAGGTAGATGAAGTTGATCTGGTTGGCGACATTGACGCCCGCCATTTTGGAGTCGCCGAGGGCTGCTACCATGAAGTTGTCGACGAGCGAGACAAAGCCTGTCAAAAACGACTGCAGCATGACAGGGATGACGAGAATGAGGGCGCTGCGGTAAAAGCTCGCCGAGCCGAAGAAAGGTATTGGCGGTTTGAGAAAACTCCCGGCCTTCATGATTACTCCGTCTTTTCGCTCGGATCGAGATTGTATTCCTTGATCTTGTTGAGAAGGGTTCGACGCGTGATACCCAGCTCAGCGGCCGTTTTTTCCCTGTGATTGCCATTGCGGCGAAGGGACTCGGCGATTGCCTTCTTTTCGATCGCCTCAAGCGTCCTGATATGTTCTTCTTCCTTGCCTTTAGCTTCAGTCTTCCCCGTCCCGGCGGAGAAAGCTTCGGCTCTGGGGGTTATAAAATCGAAATCGCGTGGCTGCAGCAGCTCCGAATCGGTGAGAATGCATGCCCGCTCAATGGCATTTTCGAGCTCCCGGACATTGCCAGGAAAATCGTGCTTCAGCAATATGTCGATCGCCTCCCTGCTGATGCCTTCTATCTTCCTGCCCATATCCGATGAAAAACGGGCGAGGAAGGCTCCCGCGAGGAGGGGGATATCCTCCCTGCGTTCACGCAGGGCCGGCAGCCTGAGCCTGATGACATTGATTCTATAGTAGAGATCTTCGCGGAAACGCCCCGCCTGGACTTCCTTTTCAAGGTCCCTGTTGGTGGCGGCAAGGACACGAACATCGATGGGCGTTCCCTTGAGGGAGCCAAGCCGCTGCACCTTTCTCTCCTGAAGCACGCGCAGGAGTTTTACCTGGAGATGAAGCGGCAGTTCTGCGATCTCGTCGAGAAAAAGGGTTCCGCCTTGAGCGCTTTCAAAGAGCCCCTGCTTTCTGGTGTCGGCGCCGGTGAAGGCGCCCTTTTCGTACCCGAAAAGCTCGCTTTCAAGGAGATGATCCGGGAAGGCTCCCATATTGATAGGCAGAAAGGGACCTTCGCGTCCGGAAAGATTGTGTATAAGCCTGGCCGCCACTTCCTTGCCCGTACCGCTCTCGCCCGTGAGAAGAATCGTTGCGGTCGAGGGAGCGGCCTTGCCCATCATCCGCAGAATATCCTTCATTTTCTGGCTCTCGCCGATCATATCGCCCGCTTTCCTCGTTCTCCCGATTCCGGCGCGGAAGGACATGGTCATGCGGCGGTTTTCCACTGCTTTTTTGATGCGGATGAGGAGTTCGTCAGGGTCGAAGGGTTTGACGAGATAATCATAGGCGCCTATCTTCATCGCCTCCACTGCGTCCCTGATCTCTCCATGGGCCGACATGATAATGACGGGCAAATCGGGTCCTTCTTCCTTCACCCAGCGAAGAAGCTCCATGCCATCGATGCCGGGCATGCGCAGATCGGAAACAAGGGCATCGAAGGATGCCTCCTCCAGCTTCTGCCTGCCCGAAAGCCCGTCAAGGGCTATCTCGGCCTCAATTCCATCGGGTTCGAAATACTCCTTGAGGGAGCTGGCCAACTGCCCTTCATCATCGACTATCAAAATCCGCATCGTCTTTCGCTCCATTTTTTTCGAATCATCGTTGAATTTGAAAAATGCCGGCTTATACTCAAGAACATGAGAAGCATAGCCGCATCATCGCGGCCTGAAATGACAAGGCGCATTCGCGCTCCTGTCGTCTCGGGCATTTTCTACCCCCTGTCCCCTGATGACTTGGCAGAGGCAATAGACAAGCTCCTCGACGCGGCCACCACAGCAGGGAAGCCTGACCGGGAAGCGGAATGCTGTTCGGCCATCATAAGTCCCCACGGCAGCCTCGGCTATTCCGGAACCATCGCCGCCAAGGCATGGAAGGCCGTATCCCGTCGCGCTATCCGGACGATTGTCCTGCTCAGCCCTTCGCACCGCAACTTCGAAACCGGCATCTTCATGCCTGAAGCGGACGCCTTCCAGCTGCCGACAGCCACCTTCGCCGTGGACAGGGATAGTGTCCAGGCCCTGCTCCATAGTAGCACATGCCTGAATATAAGCGATATTCCCCATTTTGAGGAACATTCGATCGAAATGCAGCTCATTTTCGCCGCCCGATGGTTTTCCAGGGCTCAAATCGTGCCCATCATCGTCTGTGGAGCCGACGACGGGGTCCTGGACGGTCTTTTCGCCCATCTATACTGCCACTTGCAGGACAGAATCGCGTCGACGCTGCTGGTCATGACAACCAACCTTGCCGTCGACACGAACGCTGACGAGTGCCTCAGGTTGAGCGCCTCCTTCGTAGAGGCGCTTGAAAAGAACGACGCGCATCGTTTATCCACGCTAAGCGCCACAAGGCCGTCGTTCTGCGGGGGCAGCATCATAGCAGCCTATCTGAGATCAGCCTTCTATTCAGGCCGGCCCCCCATCGTCCTCGGTGTGGGGAGTTCTGTCGCCCAGGCCGAGATAGGCGATCCGATTGTCGGATATGGCGCTCTAGGCTTCCCGGAGTAGGCCGATGGATATCACTCTGTCGAAGGATGAAAAAAAAGCCTTGTGCGCCATTGCACGGGAATCCATCGAAGCCAGCCTCGTCTCCAGAAAACCGGACTTCCCCCCGCCCTCAGGCGCCCTGCTCGAACATGCCGGAGCCTTTGTAACCCTCTACCGCAACCATCGGCTTCGCGGATGCATCGGAAGGATGGCAAGCGATAGCCCCCTGTACGATACCATTGCAAAGATGGCGCTCAGCGCGGCTTTCGAAGATCCCCGCTTCGAGCCCCTCGACAATCGTGAAATACAGCAGGTGCGGATCGAGATCACCATCCTGGGGCCTCTTCGCAGAATCAGGAAAGCCGAGGAAGTAGAGATCGGCAAGCACGGGCTCTACATCGTCGACAGGGGTCGTGGAGGAGTTCTTCTCCCCCAGGTGGCACTCGAGTATGGATGGACGGCGCTTGCCTTCCTGGATCAGGTCTGCATCAAGGCAGGCCTCCCTCCGGGCTCATGGAAAGAACCGGGGGCGATGCTCTATGCCTTCGAAGGAATCGTGTTCGGCGAGGATGAATGAGTTCAGCCCCCGCAGGGGCAAGGCTGGGGACACAGGCTCAGGATTTCGTCTTTGCGCCCTTCAGCATTTTCTTGATTTTCTTGTACCAGAAAAGACGGATGGATTCGGCCTTCTTGAAAAGGGCATAGGCCAGAGGCATACAGGGATAATCCACCGAGCCGACCCTGTGGATGATGTCGCCTCCAAAGCCTGTCTTGAAGAGGTAGAGTCCCGCCATCGGGTGGGAAGGGTCCTCATCGGGTGGTATTCCAAAGAAATCGTACTCCGTGCAGCCTTCTTCCCTCGCTGCTTCGATGGCCTTCCACTGGAGGGCGTAGGCAGGCATGAGGTTGCGATGCTCCCCCGAAGAGGCGCCATAGAGATAGGTGGCCTGCCTTCCGTAAAACAGTGTGATTATGGCGGCGATCGGTCTGGATTCGTGACGCGCTACCCACAGCGAGAGAACGGGGGAAGGCCTCGTTCCCTTTGCCGCTTCCTCGCCGGCCGTGTTGAAGAGTTCCCTGTAGTATGAAAGCGGATGGATCGCGATGCCGTCGCGCCTGGCTGTCTCCAGATACAGGGCATAGAAGGTTTCCAGGGCTTCGGCCCCTTCCCTCTTCACTTCCACACCCTTCTTTTCGGCAAGCCTGATGTTGTAGCGCCACTTGGGCTTCATGCCCGAAAGAATATCCTCGGCCGGCTTCGCTATTTCGAGGATTGTCGTGTCGGGCACCTGGACGGCGGCGCCCCTGCGCAGCCTCCCCTTACGCGATGCCAAGCCTTCCAGCAAAGTCCGGCCGGCTTCGCTCTCGACATCCCATGCCAGGTCAAAACGCACAAAGAGCAGTCGGCCGCCAGCACGCGAGGCGATGCTGCTGGCCAGGGATTCCAGATAGGAATGCGGATCCCCTGAATCCGCTGGGGCGCGGGGGCCATGGGGAACGTAGCAGAATCCGAGGCCCAGACCGAGAGGCCGCGACATGGCTGTCAGCCCAGCCTCGCCAGTCTGCCCAGCGTCGATACTGAAAGCCTTCCAGCCTGAACGGGCCTTGAACCGAGCCCAAAAGGGAGACTGCATGAAGCTCTCGCCTTCAGACTTCATGGCAGCAGCTTCCTTTCGATCTTCTTCCGGATTCATCCTATCTCGCCGTCGAGCACCTTCAGGAGGCTCAAAGGTTTGCCATCAACGCTGAGGCGTGCGCTGCCTGCGAAGGCGAAACCACCTTTGGCGATGAGGGGGACTGAGAAAAAGCTGTCAATATCGATGAGTGGTTCAGGCTGGACTTCGGATTCCAGGCCTTCGAGGGTGACCATGGTGCCGGGAACTGCCCAGGGAGCGCTCAGCACCTCCACGGCTTCCTTGCCTTCAGGACCGGCGAGGGAGGCGGCGAGCAGCATTCCCCGCGACTCTATGCCTCTCAGCTTGGCCGGCTTGAGGTTGTCGACGAGAATGATGTTCCGGCCCAGCAATTCCTCTTCCTTGTAGAAGGGCACAAGGCCCGAGACAATGACGCGCTCCATCCCTGAGCCGTCATCGAGCGTTTCTATGTACAGCTTGTCGGCCTTGGGATGGCGTTCTATCTTCATGATCTTAGCGACCTTGAGCGCGATGAGCTTGCCGAAGCGCTCTTCGAGAGGCAGATCGGCATAGGGAGGGATTTTTGCGGGCGCCGGGGCAGCCACCGGGGTTGGCGTCGGGGCTGGTGCAGGCGTAGACGCAGGTGCTGCTGGCTTGGGGGAGGCAGTCGCCGCGGTTTTTTCCTGCGCGGATTCCTCCCGCTCCGCCCTGTCCTTCTGCGAACCCGAATAGCGCTCGCGCAACTCGGCCACGTATTTCTCGTCCAGCTTGGCGAAGAGGACCTCAGGCGTTCCCACGGTGGTCAAGCCTGTCGTTTTCCCGAGAACTGACCAGTCGAGGCCTCCTGAGCCCAGGCTCTGGCCGAGCATGGCGGCGAGCTTTTCGGCGGCATGGGGCATATAGGGCTGGGACAGAACGGCGATATCCCTCAGAACATAGCAGAGATCCGAAACGAGGGATGCCGCGGCCTTAGGATTGGAAACTCTCGTCTTCCATGGCTCGCCGTCCTGGAAGCGCTTGTTGGCGATGTCGGAGAGCTCGAAAATCGCGCGGAAAGCGTCGCGGAGGTCGGCTTTCTCAAGGCAAGCGGTAATCCTGGCCTCGATTTCCCTCGCCCTGGCCCAGAATGCCTCGTCGGGCCTGCCTTCGGGAATTCTGCCGCCATAGTACCGCGATACGAAGGTGAGGGTGCGGTTGGCGAGGTTGCCCAGATTGCCGATGAGCTCACCGTTCACTTTTTCGAGAAAATCAGCCCAGGTGAATACGTAGTCGGAAGTCTCGGGCCGGTTCCAGAAAATGTAGAATCGCCATACATCGGCCGGAATGCCGGTTTCCATGACGTCGGTTCCGAAAACGCCTATGCCCTTGGATTTGGAGAACTTGCCCGATTCGTAGTTCAGGTATTCGCTTGAGGACATGTGGTGGAGCATCGTCCAGTTCTGTCCGGAACCGAGGAGGCTCGAGGGGAAGATGACAGTGTGGAAGGGAATATTGTCCTTGCCGATGAACTGGAAAAGCTCAACGTTTTCGGGATTCCTCCACCAGGATTTCCAGTCGAAGCCCTTCTCTGCGGCGAGGCCGGCCGTCATCGAGATGTAGCCTATGGGCGCGTCGAACCAGACGTAAAACACCTTGTCCTCATAGCCCTTCAATGGTACGGGGATGCCCCACTTGAGGTCGCGCGTGATGGCGCGGGGCTTGAGGCCATCCCGCAGCCATGCTTGTGTCATCTGCACGGCATTGTTGGCCCAGAAACCCTTTTCGCTCGCTTCCTTGATCCAGGGCTCGAGCTTGGGCTTTATGGCCGGGAGATCGATGTAGAGGTGGGTCGTCGATTTCAGATGGGGGGTAGCCCCGCAGCTGGAGCATTTGGGTCCGATGAGCTCCGTGGGTTCGAGCAGCTTGCCGCAGTGCTCGCACTGGTCGCCGCGCGCCCCGTCGTAGCCGCAGGAGGGACAGGTTCCCTTGACGTAGCGGTCGGCCAGGAAGCGGCCGCAGGAGTCGCAGTAGAGCTGCTCAATGGTCTGGCTTTGGATGTAGCCGTTCTTCTCCAGGTCGAGAAAAATGGACTGGGTGATTTCCGTTTGCTCGGGCGCCGATGTTCGGCCGAACTTGTCGAAGGCTATGCCGAACCAGGCATAGATGTCCCTGTGCAGGGCATGGAACCTGTCGCAGAGTTCGCGGGGCGTAATGCCTTCTTCCTGGGCCTTCGTCTCGGTAGCCGTGCCGTATTCGTCCGTGCCGCAGATATAGAGGGTATCGTAGCCCCTGAGGCGGCAGAACCGCGCGAATACGTCGGCCGACAAAACCTGGATGAGATTCCCCAGATGAGGAACGTTGTTCACGTAGGGCAAAGCGGAGGTTATGAGTCTGCGTTTCATATCTGTGCACAATATCCGCGCCATAAGGGGGTGTCAAGAATGGACCCTCGTGATAGTATTACAGTGTCATGGTTGTATCGATGCTCATGCTCATCGTCGAATTGCCCGAAACGACGAGCATCAAGGACAAGCGGAAAGTTCTGTCAGGCATAAAAAGCAGGCTGCAGCGGAAATTCCGTCTCTCCTGCGCCGAGGTTGACCTGCAGGATTCCCTGGGCTTCGCCGAGATTGGGGCGGCTATCGTTTCCAATTCCGTCACGTTCGGGGAGAAGGTGCTTGCCGAAGCTGTCCGCTTTGTAGAGGACAATTTTCCGATCAATATCCATGAGTCGCAGATCCACTCCGAAATATACGATTGACAAAGAAAAGAGGGAACGATGATTTTTAAACGCCATACCCTGTGCCTGCTCTGCATAACCGCCCTGGTTTTTCTGACCTCCTGCATGGGTATCGACACGAAAGTTGTGATTTCCAGGAATGGATCGGGAAAGGTCGAAGCCGAGTACAGGCTCTCCGAGGAACTGGTAGCCTTCGGCGAACTCGAGGCCAACAAGGCCATGCTGCCTGTGCCCCTGACCAGGGCCGATGTGGAGAACAGTCTGCGGAACGTGGAAGGACTCAGGCTCGATTCCTGGTCGAGCAGGAAAGAGGGCACGGACCTCCTCATCAAGACGGTCATCAGCTTCGATACCCTCGATGCCCTCGTGTATTATCTCGACCCCAGGGGCGAGCTGGCCAAACATACAAGCGAATCGGGAACCGAGCGGATCGGATTTACGGTGGGAGAGAAACTTCCCCGCTTCGAACCGGACATGAAGCCGATCGTGGAAGAAGCCTTCGCGCCCTACAACTTCAGGTTCATGGTCGAACTTCCGGCGAAGGCCAAGGAAGCCAGCTCGGGCCATCCCGCGGTCACCCTCAGGCAGGAAGGCACAAAGGTCTATTTCGAGGGGAAAATGAAGGATATCGTCACAAGCGAAGTGCCCCCTTCAATGGGGCTTGTCTGGTAAAAATCTGGCCCTCACGAGACGGCCTTTGCCGCGCGCGCCGATTTCCTGTACCGTTCTGCGCACTTCCTCGGACTTGACGGGGTCTTCCTCGAACAGCCTCCCCTGAACGCATGCGCCTTTACGCATATTGTGCAGCCCGATGCCTATAAGCCTGACAGGGCTCCGGCCGTCCCAGTTGCTGTTCAGAAGCTGCAGTGCATCGGCGTAGATCTCGTCGGCCGATCCATAGGGTTCTTCCCTTGTGCACTGCCGTGAAAAAGTTGAAAAATCGCTGAAACGGAGCTTGAGACCCAGGGTGAGGGACTGGCTGCCCTCATCGCAGAGACGGGCGGCGAGTTCGTCGGAGAGCAGGCGCAGCTGATCATGCAGCAGTTCGAGGTCGGCCGTGTCACGCTCGAAGGTGCGTTCGCCGCTCATCGACTGCGATTTCGCTTCGCCTGAAAAGAATCCTGGATCCTCGCCTCTGGCCGCCGCCGCAAGGAAGGCCGCTTGCGCTTTTCCGAATTTGGATTCGAGAACGCGTCCTGACACCGTCTGGAGCTGGGCTATCGTCATAATTCCGGCATCGCGCAATGCCTGCCTCGTTTTTTCCCCTGCCCCCCACAGTTTTTCCAGCGGTAGAGAACTCATAAAACCGCTTTCCTCTCCATCGGGCACATGGAGATAGCCATCGGGTTTTCGGATTCCCGAGGCGATCTTGGCGACATATTTATTGCCGCTCGCTCCTATGGATACGGTGAGCCCTGTCGCTTCACCGATGCTTTTTTTCACGAGCAGAGCCGCTTCGTCCGCTTCTCCCCAGAGGCGCTGGGTACCTGTCATGTCGAGCATGGCTTCGTCTATGGACATCTGCGTCATGTCAGGGGTAAAACCCTGCAGAATTCCCATGATTGTCCGCGACACCTGGGCATAGCGAGCCATCCTCACGGGCAGGAATACTCCCTGGGGGCATAGCTTGCAGGCTTCCGATATGGGCATGGCTGAATGCAGGCCGAAAGCCCTTGCCTCGTATGAGCAGGTTGAAACGACACCGCGGTGCCCCGGAGATGCACCGACGATCACCGGTTTCCCCCTGAGAGCGGGATTGTCGCACTGCTCGACGGACGCGAAAAAGGCGTCGAGATCCACATGGAAATAAATTCGCCGCACGAAATATCATGTACTGGATAGCAGAATATATGTCAATGACAAAGACGAAAGCGCATAACGCGATTGACCCTTCATTGACATATTTTCTTCTTTCTATTAGTTTACAGCAGTGTGATTTGGCGCAGGCCGGTCACAACGGAAGCGGAGCATCGCTCCGCGATTCATATTCCCTCGGAGGAAACGCCTCATGGCTAAAAAGAAATTTGTGTTTGCGTTTGGAAGCGGCGTCGCTGAAGGCGCCGGAATGAGCAAGGATATTCTCGGCGGCAAGGGCGCCGGACTCATGGAGATGACGAAGATCGGCCTTCCCGTTCCGGCCGGTTTCACCATCAGCATCCCTTCCTGCGAAGAATACTTCAAGGCCGGACACAAGCTTCCCAAGACGATCGTCGATGAAGTGAAGAACGCGGTGGCTCAACTTGAAAAAACCGTGGGGAAAAAGCTCGGCGATTCCAAGGATCCCCTCCTCGTCTCCGTACGCTCAGGCGCGGCGCGATCCATGCCTGGCATGCTCGAAACGATCCTCAATCTCGGGCTCAACGACAAGTCGGTCGAAGGGCTTGCGGCCACCACGGGCAATCCCCGCTTCGCCTACGACTCCTATCGCCGCTTTATCCAGATGTATTCCACCACCGCCATGGGTCTTTCCAAGGAACCCATGGAGGAAATGCTCAGCGACATGAAGAAGAAGCTCGGCGTCAAGAATGATACCGACCTCAACGCCGACAATCTCAAGGAACTCTGCGAGGAGTTCAAGGTCTTCTACAAGAAAAACAAGAAGCAGGATTTCCCCCAGGATCCGATGGAACAGCTCTGGGGCGCCATCGACGCCGTCTTCAACTCCTGGGAAGCCGACAAGTCGGTGACCTACCGCCGCGTGGAGAAGATCACCGATCTTAAAGGCACGGCCGTCAACATCGTCCAGATGGTATTCGGCAACAAGGGCGACAACTCGGGCACGGGCGTCTGCTTCACCCGCGATCCAAACACGGGCGAAAACGTTTTCTACGGCGACTGCCTCATCAACGCCCAGGGCGAAGACGTCGTCGCGGGCATCCGCACTCCAATGAAGTTGGCCGAGCTTGGCACCAAGCTTCCCAAGGCCTACAAGCAACTGCTCAAGGTGAGGAAAATACTCGAGAAGAATTTCAAGGAGATGCAGGATCTCGAATTCACGATCGAGGACGAGAAGCTCTATATGCTCCAGTGCCGCACGGGCAAGCGCCTTCCCTCGGCGGCCTTCAAGATCGCCGTCGACATGGTCAACGAGGGCCTCATCACCAAGGAAGAAGCGATTTCACGCATAAGCCCCGAGCAGATCGAGGGCGTCTTCTATCCCATCATCGACGTCGCCGCCACCGGCGCCGCCAGGCTCAAAGAACTCAAGCTCGCCACGGGCATCGACGCCGTTCCCGGCGCAGCCGCCGGCAAGCTCGTCTTCAACGCCGCCGACGCCGAGGAAATGGCGCTCAAGGGCGAGAAGACCATTCTTATCCGACGCGAGACTTCTCCCGAGGATGTCGGCGGCATGTTCGCCGCACAGGGCATTCTCACCGCCACTGGCGGCAAGACCTCCCACGCGGCCGTCGTGGCCCGCGGCTGGGGCAAGTGCTGCATCGTAGGCTGCGAAGCCCTCGACATCGACGACAAGGCCAAGACCGTCAAGGTGGGCGGCAAGGTTCTGAAGCAGGGCGACGAGGTGACCATCAACGGCACCACCGGCGAAGTGTTCGCCACTTCCCTTCCCCTCAAGAAACCCGAGCAGACCAAGGAATTCAAGACCCTTCTCTCCTGGTGCGACAAGATCCGGACTCTCAAGATCCGCACGAACGCCGACACGCCCCACGACGCCGAGAAGGCCATTGAGCTGGGCGCCGAAGGCATCGGGCTGTGCCGCACCGAGCACATGTTCTTCAAGGACTTCAAGGTTCCCGCCAATTCCGAAAAGCGACAGCTCGCCATCCAGGAGATGATCATCGCCGACGACATCGAGTCCAGGAAAAAGGCCCTCGCCAAGCTCCTGCCCTTCCAGCGCGACGACTTCGCGGGCATTTTCGAAGCGATGGCGGGCAAGCCCGTCACCATCCGCCTCATCGATCCTCCCCTCCACGAGTTCACCCCCAAGGATGAAGCGGGCGTCGCGAAGCTCGCCAAGATCACGGGCAAGACGCCTGAGTTCATCAGGATGCGCTGCGATCAGCTCCACGAGTCCAATCCCATGCTCGGCCACCGCGGATGCCGCCTGACGATCACGTATCCCGAGATTCTCGAAATGCAGGTAACCGCGATCATCGAGGCTGCCGTGCTTGTGTCCAATACCGGCAAGAAGGTGTTGCCCGAGATCATGATCCCCCTCACCATCGACCGCAAGGAACTCAAGATCCTCACGGATCAGACCCGCGCCGTGGCCGACGCCATCATCGCCAAAGCCAAGTCCAAGATCACCTACATGGTAGGAACGATGATCGAGATTCCCCGCGCGGCCCTCCTCGCCGACGAGATCGCCGAAGTGGCAGAGTTCTTCTCCTTCGGCACCAACGATCTCACCCAGATGACCCTCGGCCTGTCGCGTGACGACGCCGGCCGTTTCCTCCCCGACTACGTCAAGGCTGAAAAAGAAGGCGGCAAGGAAATCTTTGCCATCGATCCCTTCGTCAGCATCGACCAGAAAGGCGTGGGCAAACTCGTGAAGATGGGCATCGCGGGCGGACGCTCGACGAATCCCAAGCTCAAGGTGGGCATCTGCGGTGAACACGGCGGCGAAGCCAAGTCCGTCAAGTTCTGCCACAGCGCCGGGATGAACTATGTCTCCTGCTCGCCCTTCCGCGTGCCGATAGCGCGCCTCGCAGCCGCCCAGGCTGTCATAGAGGAAAAAGCGGCAGCGAAAAGCACCGCCAAACCGGCCGCGAAAAGTGCTGTCAAGGTTCTCGCTAAAGCGAGCGCTAAAGCGAGCGCTAAAGCGGTCGTTAAAGCCCCCGCGAAAGTGACAAAGAAAGCTGCTGAACCTGTCGCAGCGCCCAAGGCCAAGCGCGGCAGACCGGCCACCAAGGCAGCCAAACCGGCGGAGAAAGCCTCCAAGGTTTCCAAGCCGGCCAAGGAAGCAAAACCCGTAAAGGTTTCCAAAAAAGCGGCGCCGAAGACCAGCGTAAAGACAGCCGCCAAGACGGGCCTCAAGGCGGTCAAAAAGCCAATGCTGAAAAAGACTGTCGCAAAGCCGGTTGCCGCCGCTCCGAAGCGCGGGAGAAAGCCCGCGGCTGAAAAAGCCGTAACGGTGAAACGCTCGGTCGGCAGACCCAAAGGTTCTTCCAAGAAATAGGACCTAAGGCCCGCCCTTTATGGGACAGGGCACAAAAAAGGGGCTGCCATCAAGGCAGTCCCTTTTTTTGCGCTCTCCAGGTTAAAAGCTTTTTCGGGAATCGAGGAGGATAGTTATCGGACCCTCATTTATATAGGCTACCCGCATGATCTCGCGAAAGCGCCCCGTCGCTACGGAAATGCCTGTTGCCGCCAGGGCTGAACAGAAGGCTTTGTAGAGCTCCAAGGCCGTTTCGTTTCCCGCGGCCTCTGAATATGAGGGCCGCCTCCCCTTTCGCGCGTCGGCATAGAGGGTGAACTGCGAGACGACAAGGGCGGCGTATCCCTTGTCGAGAAGCGAAAGATTCATCTTCTCATCCTCGTCCATGAAGATTCTCAGGTTGGCGACCTTGTCGGCGAGATATTCGGCATCGTCCTTCGTATCTTCCCGCCCTACGCCGACATAGACAAGGAGCCCCTGTTCGATGCTGCCCGCCGTTTCGGCCTTTCCATCCTTTTCGATCGTTACGCTCGCTGAGGAAACACGCTGAACGACGGCTCTCAACAGATCGCTCTTTGTGTGAAGGCGCTTCTCATATCGCCTACCAAGGATTTCTTGTCGGCGGCCGCGAAGAAGGCCGAACCCACGACGATGATATCGGGTTCTGCCTCCGCCACCTCGGCGATGGTCTCCGAGCCGATTCCCCCATCGGAGGAGATCAAAAAGTCGAGCTTGAGGGATGAGCGCAGAGCCTTGAGGCGCTTTATTTTATCCAGACAGAAAGGCAGGAGGCTTTGCCCCCCGTATCCGGGATTCACGGTCATGACGAGGACGAGATCGACAAAGGGAAGCATCTCTGCTATCGCCGAAAGCGGCGTGGATGGAACGATCGAAATCCCGGGTCTTTTGCCCGCTTCCCGTATCGACTGGATGGCGCGATGCGCATGGATGCAGGCCTCGGCGTGAATGGTTATCCAATCGGCGCCAGCCTCGGCGAATGTCCGTATCTGAGGCTCTGGATCGGCGATCATCAGATGGACATCCAGGGGAAGTTTTGTCTGCGCCCTGATATCATGCACCATCTTGGCGCCAAAGGTTATGGGAGGCACAAATCGGCCGTCCATGACGTCGAGATGGACCCAGTCGGAACCTGAACGCTCGATAGACCGCAAGGCCGATGAAATTTCGGTAAAATCCGCCGAGAGAATGGAGGGGGCGATGATGGGTGAACTCATGAACCCATCGTACCATCAAGTCCTGCGGATTTCCATAGTTTTTCTTCCTCCGGCCCTATCGCTATTGGCATACTTGCATTTCGAAATTCTATCGATGATTGACTCTTTCCGCGGCGATCGGTTAGTATGAAAATATAGTGATGTTTGGAATTGGTACCACATGACAGATGATCGCGCGCCCTCGTTGCTCGCCCTCGGATATGAATGTCTCAAAAACGCCGACCTCGGCAATGCTTCCAGGTTTTTCGAGGAAGCTCTCCATGAGGATTTCGACAATCCGGAAGTCCTGTACTCCTTGAAATGCGCACAATTCTGGGAAGGCTGCATCGACGAGACGAACCACATGGAAAAGCCGCTGGCCAAGGGCGACCAGATCATCGCGCGCTGGAAATCCTTTCAGGTTTTCCTCTCGCGTATCCCTGGCGATTTCGAGATGGCTCGATACGCCTTCAAGCGCATGGCCTTCAGCATAGCCCTGGATTTTTTCATGGCAATTCCCGATGAGGAAAAGACCGGGCTCGATGCCGAATTCGATTTCCGTATCGGCCGCTGCCGAAAGGCCCTCGGCGATTACGAAACAGCCCAGCAGCATTTGACGCGGGCCGTAAAAGCCAGGAAGGACGATGCCCGCTACCTGGCCGAGCTCGCTGACTGCCAGGGGCTGTCGGGCGAGCAGTCCGCCTCCAAAACTCTATTCAGGGAAGCTTTTTTTATCGGTCCTGACAAAATCGACATCGAGCTCATCGAGTCCGATATGATACAGAAACTAGCCCAAAAAGTGAGGGAAAGGGCGCTTCCCGAAAAAGAAGTGCAGGAATGGATCCCCGTCTACGGCGAACTCACGGGCCTTTTCGGAGCGCAGCGCGAACTGAGTCCGCAGGAGAGCTCCAGGCTCAATTCTTCCATGTTCCAGCTTGAAAACGACCTGCGCGAGAATCCAGGTCTCGCCGCGACGCTCAAACCTCGCCTTCTGAACCGCTACTTTTGGATTCTTGACCATCTTGAGGCTTCCGGGGCTGATCAGTCCAGGAGCGATAAAATAGTGCTGAAGATCCGGCTGCTTGATGAGGACATCTTCAAGCAGTATGCATCATAGAGAGGAGAATGTTATGGCCGAAACCCAGCTTGCTGGCAAAGTGCAGGAAATGCTCAACGAAGAGAAATGGACGCGAACGACGCTGCAGAACTATTCCGTCAACAGTCTGAAAGAGCTGGATGCACGCATAGAGCAGGCCGAAGCCGAATCCGCCATCGACGAGCTGTTCGCCGTCTGCAACGAACATCTGTCGCACACGAAGAACAGCGTCATTGCCCTCTATCTTGCCGGCATAATCGCGCTGCGCAAACAACCTTCCGACGAATCCTATCTCACCCAGCTCATGGATCTTTTCGCCGAGGGCAGGCGCACGAATATCGTCGAGTTCATCTGCCAGCGCATTCTCGATTACGGGGAAAACAAGATCGCCCTAGCCCGCCTCGCCGAGTGCTATGAGGGCGAGGAAAAGGCCGATCAGCGTTATGCGACCTGGGAACGCCTGATTAAGATCGATTATGACGAAGCCGATATCGTTAAGCTCATCGCGGAGCGCAAGGACAAGCTGGGCGAGCGTGAGGAATCCATCGACTTCTACAAGAAAGCCCTCTTGCGCTACATCAACAAAGGCCTGCCATCCAACGTCCGCGAAATCTGGCTCAAGCTCGTGGAGTACGCCCCCGAGGATATCGAATACTTCTTCCACGTGCAGAAAAAGATCGCCTCCCTCATATCCCCCGACAAGGCAGCCATGCTCCTCATGGATCTTTACGGCACCTACAAGGCCGCAAAAAACTGGGCGACGGCTCTCGACATCCTCAAGCTCGTCATCGATTACGACGAGCGGAATCCCGCGATGCGCAAGGAACTGATCGAGTGCTATTCGGGAAAATATGCCGGACACTCGAGACTCCAGGATTATCTGAAGCTCTCCAACATAAGCCAGACTTACCGATCGCTTCACGAGGCGATGGACGATTTCGAAAAGCACATCGTCTTCGATGTCGGCAACTTCGTCTTCCATCGAACCTGGAACATCGGCCGCATCGCCAGCGTAAAAGGCGACGAGGTGACGATCGACTTCGCGAAATCACGAGGTCACAAGATGTCGCTCAAGATGGCGATCGACAGCCTGATGCCCCTCGCGAAGGAACACATCTGGGTGCTCAAGGCTATCTGGCCCAAGGAAAAGCTCCGTGAAAAGATCAAGACCGACCAGGTATGGGCCCTGAAAACCATCATCAAGAGCTTCGACAACCGCGCCGATCTCAAACGCATAAAGGCTGAACTCGTCACCGCCGTGCTCACCACCAGCGAATGGAACAGCTGGAGCACGAAGGCGAAGGAAATCCTCAAGACAGACCCCTCCTTCGGCAACGCAGCCGACGACATCGCGACGTTTATCGTCCGCGACAGGCCCCTTTCCTTCGAGGAAAAAGTCTATATCCAGTTCAAGGCCGAAAAGAACTATTTCGACAGGGTCGGCTACTTCAGGGACTATATCGAAACCAACGATTTCGACTCGGAATACTTCTCCGAGATGCTCAACTATTTTTCGGGCTTCCTCAAGTCCTATCAGTCGGTGGACGAGCACGTCATCGGATCCTACCTCCTTCTGAAGGAGCTGGCTACAAAATACCCGAGGATTCAGCAGCAGGTAGCCTCATCGAAGTTTGCCGACCTTTTCGCTGAAGTGGAAAACCCATTGTCCATCTACCTCAACATGAAGGACACCGATCTCCGCAACGCCTATATCCTCCACATCAAGAATTTCATACCCAACTGGCCCGAAATCTACATAAAGCTTCTTCCCTACGCCCGATCGATGCGCATGCTCGACGCGCTGAAGAACGCCGACTACTCGGCCAAGCTGAAAAAACTGGGCATGGATATCGTCGAGAACTACAAGGATTACCGCGAAGCCTTTATCTGGCTCATCAAGGACCTCCGCGACGAACCCTGGTTCGCGGAGCTGGGCATCGTGTACGAGAAAATTCTCCTCACCCTCCTCCATATCCTCGACATCACCTGGAAGGAAATCGACAACCACAAGGACACTTCCGAAAACCGCAAGGTCAACAGGCTTGTTCAGACCATTCTCTTCAAGGACAAGGTGCTCGAGAAGTTCCTCCTCGAAACCAACATCGAGACGACGGAGCGTGTCTACGCCCTCCTCATGGACATCAAGGAAGTGGATACGGACATAAAGATCGATATCAAGAAAAAGATTTCGGAAAAGTACCCCAATCTCCGTTTCTTCGGCGAGGAAGAGAAGCTGACGGTTTCACGCGGCCTTATCGTAACGGCCCAGAAATTAGAGGAAAAACAGAAGCTGCTGAAGAAGATTATGGACGAGGATGTTCCCGCCAACCAGAAGGAGATTGCCTTCGCCCTCTCCCTCGGCGACTTGAGGGAAAACGCCGAGTACAAGGCATCCAAGGAAAAGCAGGACGAACTCAACGCCATAGTGGGGAAACTCAAGAACGAGCTGGATCGAGCCCGGCCTTTCGACAAGACGACGATCACAACGTCCAAGATTTCCTTCGGCACGAAGGCTACCCTCACCAATGAGCTGAGCGGAGAAAAAGAGGTCTACACGATTCTTGGGCCCTGGGAATCCGATCCGGCCCAAAACATCATCTCCTATCTCTCTCCCCTGGGAAAGAAGCTCTTCAACCACAAGATCGGCGAACGCCTGAGCTTTTCAATCCACGACAGGAAGTTCCAGTACCTCATCGATTCCATCGAAGTAGCCGACTTCTAGAACCTGTCCTATGGTATGCTCCTGACGCCAGCCAGTCTTTTCGACCAGCTGCCTTCGTGGAGGCTCGAGATGATGACGCCCGTACGCGAGCCTTCCGAAGCGGCGTGGATGAAGGTGTCGGCGCTCAAAGCCAGGCCGACATGGTAGATGTCTCCCTCCAGGGCAAAAAGCAGTATGTCGCCGGGCGTGATGAGATCCGTCCTGACGCCGAAGAATGCGTAACCATCGGTGCTGCGAGGGAATGGTCCCGAACCGGTCAAGGATGAAGCCAGGATCGAGCCGAGAAAGCCCGAGCAGTCGGTACCCGACCGGGATCTGCCTCCATACGCGTAGGGCGTTCCAAGCCACGACAGGGCATTGGCGATGAGCGAGATCCTCTCCGAGGCGAGTGGGTCGGGCGCAAGTGCGCCCCTGTCGTTGACATCCTCCCGCGGTTCGTCGAAATCCAGGCCCCGGACGGGCGGCAGGAGCCGCGATATATCCATAATGCCTTGGCTGCTCTTTATAGCCTGAGCCTGAAGCCCTCCCATGCCAAGAAGGAGCCCCAGCAAGAGCAGGGCCGCCGCGGGCTTAATCCTTCTCCTGCCCATCGACCTGCCTGGTGTAACGGGCCAGAAATTCCTGCCTGAATGCCTCGAACCTGTCCTGGATGATGGCAAGGCGTATGCGCCGCACGAGGTCGCCCAGGAAGTGAAGGTTGTGCCTGGTGGCAAGGATGGAGTAGAGAATCTCTCCGTTGCGGTACATGTGGCGCAGGTAGGAACGGGAGTGGTTGAGGCAGACGGGACATGAGCATTCAGGATCTATCGGCGAAAAATCCTTCTCGTAGACGAGTTTTTTGATGCTTATCTGTCCCGTGGAGGTGAAGAGCAGGCCGTTGCGGGCTGTTCGCGTCGGGTAGACGCAGTCGAAGAGGTCGATGCCGTTGCGCACCGCTTCCAGTATATAGTCGGGCGTTCCGATGCCCATGAGGTATCGCGGTTTATCCTCTGGCAGGAAGGCGGCAGTGTGTTCCAGCATCTCGCTGAAAACGTCCTTGGGCTCGCCGACGGATAGGCCGCCGATCGCGATGCCGGGAAGATCCAGGTCGACCAGCCTCTGCGCGCTCTCCTTTCGTAGATCCTTGTAGAAATTGCCCTGAACGATGCCGAAAAGGCTTCCCCGGTAGTCTTCCACATCCCTCGCCTTCTCCCAGGCGGCCTTGGCACGGCGAGCCCAGGCATGGGTGAGGGCCATGGAGCCTGCGGCTTTTTTTTCCTCCTCGCCCCAGGGCGAGCAGATGTCAAGCTGCATCTGTATGTCGGAGTTGAAGGCTGTCTGAATCTCCACCACCTTCTCGGGGCTGAGGAAATGACTCGACCCATCGATATGGGAGCGGAACTTGACGCCCTCGTCGCTTATCTTCCTGAGGGGGGAAAGGGAAAAAACCTGGAAGCCCCCCGAATCGGTGAGAAAGTTTCCCTTCCAGCCCGAGAAACCGTGCAGACCTCCCGCCTGACGGATCAGCTCATGCCCGGGACGCAGGTAAAGATGGTAGGTGTTGGCGAGAATGATGCCGAAGCCCATGGCCTGGAGGTCTTCGGGCGGAACGGCCTTGACGGTGGCATTCGTGCCTACGGGCATGAATGCCGGGGTCTGTACGATGCCGTGCGGTAGATGGACTTCTCCCGTCCTGGCCCTGGAGAAGGCATCCTGATGTCCTTTCACAAACAGCGCGCTATTTTTCATCAATTATCCTTGTCATGTTCTGGCTTTCATATAGCCGAAGCCTGCGACGGCAAAAAAAACCAGGGTTACGCTCCAGATGCCGAAAGCCGGAGAAAGCCAGCCGGTTTTGGCCGCGAGAGATCCCAGCATCTGGGCGACATAATATACCGTAGCCGTCGAGAGGCTGAAAAGGAGGCTCATGAGAAGCGAGTTTTTCCTGAAAAGACCCGCAAAGGCGAGGGAAAGCCCGCAGACGATGAGAGGGGTGAAAAGCATGGAAAAACGCTTGTGCAGCTCGGTTTCCGCCTCGACCGAAGGAAGGCCTGAACCTTTGAGAAGCCGTATATACGCGTAGAGCTCAGAACTGCGCTTCAGGCCGGGCTTTTCCCTCAAGATGCCGAAAGATTCGGGACTCTCATTCAGATCAGGGTTTGTGTAGTTGTTTTCCGTCTTTTCGGTCCATTCGCCGGACTCTTTCCGGAAAAAGATGCGGGCTTCGGGAAAGCTCCACAGATCCTCCTTCCATTCGGCCCTGGATGCTATGATGCGATGCCGAACCTTTCCGGAAGCATCGCGTTCGATGATATCCACGTCGACGAGGCGCGTGGCCGTTGGATCGTAATACCCCACTTTGTAGACGAAACGGCCGCCATCGGCCATTATCGTGATCTCCGAGACCTGGCTCCCCTGCCCTTTCTGCCCTGTCATCGATCGGTACAGGCTGTCCCGTTTCACCGCGGCCGGTATTGTCACCCAGTCGTTGACACTGAACATGAGGCCGGCCAAAAGGATCGACAGGACGACAATGTAGCGGCTCAGGCTCCGGATGCTTATTCCCGAGCCGAAGACGACGAGAAGCTCGCCGTCGGCATGCATTTCGGCGAGGCTGAGGGTTACGCCGAACAGGAAGGCGATGGGCAAAACTTCGGAGGCATGGGAAGGAATGCCGGCAACCAGCCAGAGGAGAATGCTTCCGGCGCTGGCATCCATGGCGAGAAGCCGCCACATCGTGGAGAAGAGGTCGGCCAGCACCATGATGCCGACGAGAAAAGCTTCTCCGCCTGCAAAGCGGCGGAGCACCTGGCGGAAGAGGAGAAACCTCAACAGCCGGGGATTGGAAGGCGAAGCAGCCTTCACAGGCTTCTCCTCTGGCCCCTATGGCGCAGCGCCCAGAGGCAGACCGATGCCGCGAGCACGAGGGCATTGGGGGCCCACATGGCCAGGGCTGGGGATATGCTGCTTCTCAATCCTGCCGTCTGCCCTGCGAACAAAAGGCCCCAGTAAAGACTGGAAAGGAGAAGGGCAATGCCGAAACCTGCCGTCCGTCCCGCACGCTTCGTGCCCAAGCCAAGGGGAAAGGCCAGGAGCGAGAAAAAGAAAGCGGCGGAAGGTATGGCGAATTTTTTGTTGTATTCGAGTTCATAGATCTGCAGGGATCGGTCCTGAATGCTTGCAGCCTCAGCCTGGCGCGCCGAGCCGAGGTTGCGCTGCAGTTCCTGGATGCCCGTCGATTCTGAGGATAAGGCCAGGCCGTACGAGGCGATAAGCCTTGCCCGGGCTTCCGAGCGCTGCCTGGACAAATCCCCCTTTCTCCCATCCATCACTATCCGTTTTTTCTTTACATTCTCCAGCAGGTTCCTGGCGCTCATCTCCGAGGGACTGTTGCCGGAAAACCCGACGACCGGCTCCTTCAGCCTGAATCGGTAGAGGAGGGAATCAGCCCTGGACACGGAAAACTTGCCCTTCTGTGAAAGCTGCACGGAATGCTCCAGAATATCGCCCATGTCGATTACCGCTTCGTTTCCGTCGGGATCGATGGCGATCCGCGCATTGCCGGCGATGATCACCTTGTCGGCTGTCTTTCCTTCGGATTCGAAGAGAATGAGGTCGCCTATACCGCCGCCCTTCCCGGCCCCGGTTACAACAACAGCTTGGGAATAGCGCTTTACCGAATAGGGTGTCAGCTCGATCGATGCCGATCGGGCTACAAGTTGGCCATAGACTTTCCGAAAGGCCGAGGCGCTTCGGGGAAGGAAATAATCGTTGGCTGCGAAAGAGAAGAGCGATGCCGCCAGCCCGAGGACGAGGAAGGGCGTATAGAGGGCCGCAGGCGATATGCCCGATGCAGAAAATGCCAGTATTTCATTGTCGGCATTGAGCCGCGCCGATGTCATGAGGGCGCCGGCCAGGGCCGAGAAGGGGGCCGCGATGGCTACGACCGAAGGGAGCGAATAGACGAGGAGGAGGAGGGTCTGATCCAGGGGAGCGTTCTTGGCCAGGATGTCTTCGGCGAGGAGGAGTATCTGGTTGATGAAGAACACGACAAAGAAAAAGAGAAAGGAAATCGCGAACGAGAGGCAGAATTCGCGGGCTATATAAGCGATCGCCGTAAGGGGAATGGGTCTTGTCGCGGCAGTGCGAGGCCGCTTGTACGGCCTAGGTTCCTGTCGAGCCGAATCCCCCATCGCCCCGGCATGTTTCATCGATACTCTCCTGTATGGCAAAGGAAGCCACAGTATACCGCGCGATCACCAACTGCGCTATCCTGTCGCCTGGATCGATGCGCGCCGGCAGGCTCCCGAGGTTGATGAGGATGACCTTGATTTCGCCCCTGTAATCGGAGTCGATGGTACCGGGGCTGTTGAGGCAGGTGATGCCCTTTTCCAGCGCCAGGCCCGATCGCGGCCTCACCTGGGCCTCGTAACCGGGGGGAAGCTCTATCCGCAAGCCAGTGGGTACTGCCCTGCGTTCCATGGGCTTGAGCCAGATGCTGTCGGCGATACTGGCATGGAGATCGGCTCCCGCCGCACCGGCAGTCTTGTATTCGGGTATCCGGCCACCCTCATCGACGATAATCGGCAGGTTTATAGATTCCATGTTACAGCTCCAGGAAAGAAAGGCTTCGCGCCGCGCCCGCAGCGACGCTTCCATAGGCATATCGTCCGCGGGAAGCCGATGCAAGTCTTCCGATGAGGTTCTGTACCTCGTCCATGCTGATGCCGAGGTACATGGCTCGCTCGACTTCGGTTTCAGGCACAGCTCCCTCTATCGTGGCCCATGCCGATATCCTTCGCATCCGGGCCTCGGGATCTTCGAGCGAGAGGCTGAAGGCCCCGGCGAGGCGGGTTTTCGCCTCTTCCAGTTCCTCGACAGAAATACCCTTAGCAAGGAATTTTTCTATTTCCTCATCCGCGGCATGAAGACAGCGGGCGAGCGTGGCGCTTCCGGTGACTGCCTGGATCATGAGGAGTGCTTCGGTTTTGGAAAAGGAGATTGATGACTGAACGGTGTAGGCCAGGCCCAGCTCCTCCCTCAGCTTCTGGAAGAGCCTTGAGGTTGAGGCTTCGCCGAGAATGCCGTTGATGACGCTCAATCCGAAAAATTCCCTCATCGAAGTGGGCGGATCGAGCTGAATGGCCTCGAAGCAGTAGACCTGTGAACTGCGGGCCCTGGTATATCCCTGAAAGCTCCTCGCCGCAGGCGTCGGCGGATGGATGAGGGTGGGAGGCATAGCCGGCGGACTCTTTTTCTCGATCGACGAATCCAGCGCGGCCGCGAGAGCCTGCTCATCCACGTCGCCGGAGGTTACGATGAGCGCGTTTGCCGGGTTGAAGCAGGCCTGATAGAAACTGAAGAGAGCGTTCCTTTCGATGGTTTCGACCTCGGAAACCTGCCCCGCGATGGGCTTCGCCGCCGGATGATCCAGCCAGAAACGCTGTAAAAAGGCGTCGAAAGCCGTCTCTTCGACATCGTCCTCGATCTGCAGGATTTCCGAAACGATGACACGTTTTTCTTTTTCAAACTCATCCGGTGCGAAAACGGAAGAGAAGACAGCCTCCGAAAGCAGCTCGACGGCGAGCCGCCAGTCCGGGGAAGGCAGGCAGGCGAACAGGCATACCCCGTCGCGGTCGGTAAAGCCGTTCGCGTAGCCGCCCGTACGCTCGATGGCACGCCAGAGCGAGAACGCGTCGTGGCGATGAGTGCCCTTGAAAAGCATGTGCTCGATGAAATGCACGAAGCCCCTCGCTTCAGGGGCTTCGTTTCTGGATCCGAAAGAGAACCAGACGGAGATGGCAAAACTGGGAGAACCCTGCCGGCGCTCGGGGATCAGAGTGGCCCCGGCCGACAGGGATATGGATCGCAGCATTGAAAATCCGCTATCAACGTCGGTGGGACGAATCCCTCCGGTCATCGTACCTGCGGGGCTCCCTGTCCCTTGGTCCGCGGTCGTGACCCATGGGCCTTTCCTCGCGGTTCGAAGGGGGCAGATTTCCGTTTTCGTCGAGGGCGTCGAGCATGGCGAGGTTGAGCCTGCCCATGTGGTCGATCTCCATCAGCTTTACCTTGACGGCATCGCCTTCCTTGACGAGATCGGTGACGCGTTCCACCCTCGTCTTGGCCATTCTGGAGATGTGGACGAGGCCTTCCTTGCCGGGGATGATCTCCACGAAGGCGCCGAATTCCATGATGCGCTTCACGGTGCCGTCGTAGATCCTTCCGACCTCTGGTTCCTCGACGAGGCTCAACACCGCGTCGCGGGCATCGTAGGCGGCCTTCTGGTTCTTTCCGTAGATCGTCACCGTGCCTTCTTCGTCCACGTTGATCTGGACGTCGAACTTCTCGCACATTCCCTTGATGTTCTTGCCGCCCGGGCCAATGACGGCGCCGATCTTCTCCTGGTCGACCTTGGCCGAAACGACCTTGGGCGCGTAGGCGGAAATATCGGTGGCGGGCATCGCGAGGGTTTGCTCCATGATGCCGAGGATGTGCAGCCTGCCCCGCTGGGCCTGGGCCAGGGCCTTGGTGAGGATTTCGGTGCTCACGCTGGAGATCTTTATGTCCATCTGGAAGGCGGTGATGCCTTCCTTGGTGCCGGCGACCTTGAAGTCCATGTCGCCGAGATGGTCCTCGTCGCCGAGGATGTCCGAGAGTACCGCGAAACGCTTTTCGTCGGTGATGAGCCCCATCGCTATGCCGGCCACCGGCTTCTTCATCGGCACGCCCGCGTGCATGAGGGCGAGGGATGAGGCGCAGACTGTCGCCATCGAGGAGGATCCGTTGGACTCGAGCACTTCCGATACCACGCGGATGGTATATGGGAACTTGTCTTTGGGGGGAAGCATGACTTCCACGGCGCGTCGAGCCAGGCTGCCGTGTCCGATTTCGCGGCGTCCCGTGCCCAGGCGTCCCGTTTCGCCCACGGAGAAGGGGGGAAAGTTGTAGTGGAGCATGAAGCGGTCGCGCCTGTCGCCCTCGATGTCGTCAAGGATCTGCTCGTCGAAGACGGTACCGAGAGTGGTTATGGCCAGAGCCTGGGTTTCTCCCCGGGTGAAAAGGGCCGAGCCGTGGGTGCGGGGGAGGATGCCGACTTCGCAGGTGATGGGCCTGATGTCCTCGAGGCCGCGGCCGTCGACGCGAAGGCCCTTGTCGAGGATGCCGTTCCTGAGGATGTGGTACTGCATGTCCTCCATGAGGGCGGCGAATAGCTTTTTCTGCACCTCGTCGACGAGGACGTCGGCGAAGGCTGCCTCGGTTTCCTTGATGGCGGCATGGACAGCCTTGTAGCGGTCCTGCTTGATCTTGGTGAAGAGGGCGGCCTGGAGGCGATCGGCTGCGAAGGCGCGGATCTCCTCTTCCCTGTTGAGGCTTACCTTGAGAGGGGCGAGAGGCAGCTTTTCCTTGCCGGCGAGGCTCTTGAGCTCCTCGATGGCGGCGCAGAGGCGCGAGATGGGATCCTTGGCGCATTCGATGGCTCCGATCATCTCCTCTTCGGATACTTCCTGGGAGCCGCCTTCCACCATCGTGATGCCGAGGGCCGTGCCCGCGACGGTGATCTCAAGCCTGGCTTTCTCACACTCCTGGAAGGTCGGGTTGACAATATACTTCCCGTCAACGAGGGCGACGCGCACGGCGGCGATGGGGCCCGCGAAGGGGATGTCGGAGATATGGACGGCAGCGCTCGCCGCATTGATGGCGACGATGTCGGGCGGATTGATATTGTCGGTGGAGATGCAGGTGGGTACGACCTGGAGCTCCCTTCCGAAAGCCTTGTCGAAGAGGGGACGCATCGGCCTGTCGATGATCCTCGACACGAGAATTTCCTTGTCCTTGGGACGGGATTCTCGCTTGATGAATCCGCCGGGTATCTTGCCGGCGGCATAGTATTTTTCGTTGTATTCGACGGTGAGGGGCACGAAATCGAGGCCCTCGGTGACTTTTTCCGAGCAGCAGGCGGTGGCGATGATAGCCGATCCGCCGTAGGTGGCGAAGACCGCTCCGCCGGCCTGCTTCGCCATGCGGCCAGTTTCCATGACCAGGGTCTCATTGCCAATCTGGCAACGTACTGTATGTACCATTATAGTTCCTTTTTACGGCTGAAACCGTAGATCCCGGGCAAACCCGGGGATAAACGGGAAAAGGCCCGTGAGCTCGCGATCGCGGCCGGGCCTGTTCCTTTGCGTGACATTTGAATTCACTTCCTGATCTGGAGCTTCTCGACAAGGGCTCTGTAGCCTTCGAGATTTGTTCTCTGAAGATACTTGAGCAGCTTGCGGCGCTGTCCGACCACTTTGAGCAGGCCGCGCCGAGAATTCGTGTCCTTCTTGTGCGTTTTAAAATGACCCGTCAAATCGGTGATTCGCTTGGTGAGCAGGGCTACCTGCGTCTCGATCGATCCCGTATTCTTCTCGTTCGTGCCATACTCCAGGACGATCTGGGCCTTGTCCTCTTTGGTCAATGCCATCTTCTATTTCTCCTTACACTCTTGTGATACCACGTTTACTATTGCGACGCGCCTTGCTGCGCGATTTTCCAGGGAATCGACAAGGATCTTGCCGGCTTTCACACGGGCATAAGCCCCTGCCCTCGTCATCTCGGCATCCGGATCGACGATGACCTCGTAGCATCCATCCGGTGGCATCACCGTGTCGGCGCTATCCAGCTCGACAACATGCGGCCTTCCAAGCATTTCGGAAGCTTCCAGAAGCCTTCCTTCTAGCACCGCGTTCCTGATCCGGCTCGAACTGACAGGATGGCCGGTGTACATCACCGGCTCGACGATACGCGCTTCCATGCCCAAGCTGCCGCAGATCTCGGCAAGAGCCTGCGCGTTCGTGTCCATCTTGTAGCCGCAACGGAAATTCGGTCCGACACAGATAAATTTGACACCGGCATCTGCGAGCAGGGAAAGGAAATCCGCGCCTGAAAGTGTACCGAAATTCTGGGAAAAGTCAATCAGTACGCAGGCATCGAACCCGGCCTTTGCGAAGCTGTCGATCTTCTGCTCAAGGCTGAACAAGCTCCCCCTGAATGTTTGGGGATGCAGGATTTTTTTTGGATTATCCCTGAAAGTCACCACGGCAGCCTTCATCGCAGGCCTTTTCGCCAGCACAGCGTCCATCAGACGCTGGTGGCCGCGATGGACGCCATCGAAGACGCCGATCATGACGGCAAGAGGCTCATAGTCCCTTGAAGCGATAAAATCCGCCCAGCGCAGGATATTCATACTGCTTCCCCGGCCATGGGCAACACCATCGTATAGGCCGCATGGGCCTGTCTGCTCCCAAGTATGCCAAGAAACTCCCCCTGGGCTGAAAAAATGGCTGTTTCGCCCTCAGGGGAGAGCGAGGGCGCGAGCGCCTTGAGAACAAAGGGAGCCCCGTTCAGGAAGCCATTCAGGAGTTCGGCCGGCAGGGCTAAGGTCTTCAGTCCGAGCCGGATGGCAATCGCTTCGTCGAGCCTTTTCAGATCTGCAACCGTCGCATTCTCGGCCGAGAGGAGGGCATCTTCAACGGCGAAAGACCCGACCCTTGTGCGTCTGAGCGAGCTCAGGTGCGCGCAGGTGCCGCAGGCGGCGGCAATGTCCCTCGCCAGCGAGCGTATATAGCTGCCCGACGAGCAATGGACAGCAATCGAGGCCTTGGCGTCCTGGAAGTTCTCAAGACCAAGGGAATGTATCGTGACAGATCGTGGTTTGAGTTCGACAACCTGACCTTTTCGCGCCAAATCCGACGACCTCTTTCCTTTAACATGTATTGCCGAGTATACAGGCGGTACCTGTTCAATGCTGCCTCTGAAGGCATCCAGGGCGGATTCGAGCGAATCCCTCGATGGGACAGGCCCCGTGACGGTGACGCTGCCTGTAGGATCGAGGGTATCGGTTTCAATGCCAAAATGGATTTCAGCTTCATAGACCTTGTCGAGGCCGGTGAACCAGGGCGTCAAGTGGCTGTAGCCACCCACGACGACGAGGAGGAGGCCGGTTGCGAAGCTGTCGAGCGTACCCGTATGCCCTACCCTCGCCCCGGGAAAGGCTCTTCTGAACCCGCCGAGTGCGGCAAAGGATGTCCTGCCTGCCGGCTTGTCGAAGAGAAGAAAGCCGGGTGCCGTCATTCCTTGAGCAGACCCTTTATCTTTTCGTTCATTTCAAAGCCTTCCCGAATGCCTCTGTCGGCGACGAAATGAAGAACGGGAGTGAGGCGGAGCCTCACCCTTCGCGCAATCTGGGACTGAATGAAACCTGCCGCGCTGGACAGGCCTTCTACGGCGGCATCGAGTTCCCTGTTGTCGTCGGTCATGCAGCTCACCCAGACCTTGGCGTTGGATCCATCCCTGTTAGCTTCCACGCGGGTGATCGAAACCAGGGAAGCCACGCGGGGATCCCTGATCTCGCCTGAGCTTATGAGGGCGGCGATCTCCTCGCGCAGGAGCTCCTCGAGCCGCCTAAGCCTTATCTGATCCATTGCCTTCAGCTTTCCCGAGGGAACGCGCCACTTCGACGGTTTCGTAGATCTCAAGCATGTCGCCTTCCTTGAGGTCGTTGCAGTTTTCTATGCCGATACCGCATTCGTAACCGGCGACCACTTCCTTGGCGTCGTCCTTGAACCTTCTGAGCGAGTTGATCTTGCCCTGGAAAATCTCGATGGCGTCGCGGATGACGCGCACCTGGCTGTTCCTGTGCACGGCGCCTTCAAGCATGTAGCAGCCGGCGATGATGCCGATCTTCGGTACCTTGAAGATGTTCCGCACTTCGGCCTTGCCGATGTCCTGTTCCTTGAGCTCGGGCGACAGCATCCCTTCCATGGCCTTCTGTATGTCTTCCTGGGCCCTGTAGATGATGTTGTACTTCCTGATGTCGACCTTTTCCCTGTCGGCGAGCAGCTTGGCCGAGGCGATGGGGCGAACGTTGAAGCCTATTATGATGGCATCGGAAGCCGAGGCCATCATGACGTCGTCGTCGGAGATGGCGCCTGCGGCGGCGCGCAGCACGTTCAGGCGCACTTCCTTGGTGGAAAGCTTCTCCAGCATGCCCTTGAGCGCCTCGACGGAGCCCTGGACGTCGCCCTTTATGATCACCTTGAGTTCCTGCACCTCTCCGGCCGAAATCGTCTCGTAGAGGTTGTCCAGGGTGACTTTCTTGACGTTCTTTCCTTCCTCGTACTTCTTGAGTTCCTGGCGCTTGTCGGATATGGCGCGGGCGTATTTTTCCTCTTCGACGACTTCGAAGGGGTCGCCTGCGTTGGGTATGCCCTCGAAACCGAGAACTTCCACGGGCGTGGAGGGCGTGGCCTCCTCGATTCTGTTGCCCTTGTCGTCGAACATGGCCCTTACTCTTCCGGGGAAGATGCCGGCGACGAAGGAATCGCCGATATGGAGGGTGCCC
>CAYXUF010000022.1:0-37797 GCA_964468155.1 uncultured Treponemataceae bacterium | reverse complement strand
CCCCAGTCGCCCCAGCTGTACAAGCAGCTCTTGATGGTGTCGGGCTTCGACAAGTACTTCCAGCTGGCGCGCTGCTACCGCGACGAGGACGCCCGCGGCGACCGCCAGCCCGAGTTCACGCAGATCGACATCGAGATGTCATTCGTCAAGCGCGACGACGTGCTGACGATGTGCGAAGGGCTCATGCAGCACGTGTTCAGAAAGACGCTCGGCGTGGAGCTGCCCGCGCAGTTCGTGCGCATTCCCTACGACGAGTCCATCGACCTCTACGGCTCCGACAAGCCGGATCTGCGCTTCGGCATGGCCATGCAGGATTTCGCGCCCTTCGTGGAGGCGAGCGGCTTCCAGGCCTTCAAGGACGCCCTGGCGGCCGGCGGCAAGGTCAAGGCCATCGTCGTGCCCGGCAAGGCCGACTATTCCCGCAAGCAGATCGATGAGCTCGAGGCCCAGGCCAGGATCTACAAGGCCAAGGGCATGGCCTGGATGAAAGTGGCGCAGGCCGCCGACGGCTCAGGTCCCACGCTCGAGGGCGGCGCCTCCAAGTTCTTCGCGGCCAACGCCGCCGCCGTTATTTCCGGCCTCGGCGCCAAGCCGGGCGACCTCATCCTGATGATCGCCGACGCCAAGGCCAAGGTGGCCTGCGTTTCCCTGGGCGCCGTCCGCTCCAAGCTGGGCCGCGACCTCGGCCTCCTCGATCCCAAGGTCTTCAAGTTCGCCTGGATCGTGGACTTCCCGATGTTCGAGTACAACGAGGAAGAGCAGCGCTGGGAAGCCGCGCACCACATGTTCACCATGCCCCAGGAGAAGTACCACGACACGCTCGAGTCCGACCCGGGCGCGGTCAAGGGCGACCTCTACGACCTCGTGCTGAACGGCTTCGAGATCGCGTCCGGCTCCATCCGCATCCACGATCCCGACCTGCAGAAGCGCATCTTCAAGATCGTCGGCTTCAGCGAGGAGGAGGCCCAGCGCAAGTTCGGCTTCCTGGTCGAGGCCTTCAAGTACGGCCCGCCGCCCCACGGCGGCATCGCGCCCGGATTCGACCGCCTGGTGATGCTGATGGCGGGCGAAACCTCCATCAAGGAAGTGATCGCCTTCCCGAAGAACACCTTCGCGGTGAGCCCGATGGACCAGTGCCCGAACGAGGTGGACGAGAAGCAGCTGAAGGAGATTCACATCAGGATAGTACCGAAAGAGTAAGTCATTATCTAGCAAATAAAAGGGCTGTCCGGCACGATGCGGGCAGCCCTTTTTCATGCTCTAAGGAATCAACCGTAGCTATGGAGTCCCGGCAGGAGGTAATTGACGCCAAAGAAGGTGAACACGGTGCATAGAAAGCCGATGACGGCGATCCACGAAGGCGTCGCGTCCTTCTTCTTCAAGATCAAACGCACGTGAAGATACAGGGTATACACGAGCCAGGTGATGAGGGCCCAGGTTTCCTTGGGATCCCAGCCCCACCAGGTGCCCCAGGCCTGTTCGGCCCATATGGCGCCGAAAATAAGGGCGCCCGCGGTGAAAATGGGATAGCCGACGGCGATGGCCGTATAGGTGAGCTTGTCATAACCCAGACGCTTGGCTTCGTCCTTCGTGGCCAGAAAAGCGATTGAAGCCATGAATGATACGATGAAGAAAGCCTCGCCGACGAAGGACAAGGCGACATGGGCCACCAGCCAGCCAGAACGCAATGCCGGAATTGGCGGCAGAGCCTCCTTGGGCAGGAGGGGCGAGGACGCGATCGCGGCCAGAACCAGGGCTCCCATCGTCGCGCCGAAGGCCACGAAGCGCGAATATGTCAGCTTTTTCTGGAATCGGTACCATATGACAATGGCCATGATGAAGGCCGAATAAAACATCAGCGATTCATAGGTTGAGGTGAGGGCGACAAAGCCGATCCGTATCGATCGATCGATGGTGATGCCGACAAAAAGAAGGGCTGACGCGGCGAGAAGCCAGGGGCTGACGGCGTCAGACTTCCCGCTCTTCCCGAAAAGCGCGGCTATCTGAAAAATTGCGGCGCCGAGGACGCCGATGAAAGCGATTGTTCCGATCATGATTCCATATCCTTGAGTTTCTGATAGAAGGTGAGGGCCGTGCCCAGACCAACGAGGATGAGAGCGACGAGAACGAAGGGATAGCCGGGGTCGCGCACCGCCTGAAGCCCCGTCGAAAGAACCTTTCCGAGGGCTACGGTAAAAGCGCCTACCTTGGCGCCTTCGGCGCCGACCCTGAGAAGCCCATCCATGCTTGAACCCTTCACCATGAGAAGAGCCGTATTCTCTCCCTCCACCGTCATGAAAAAAGCCGAGAAAGGACCATCCTCAAAAGTATCGCCCTTCGCCAGATGGGTTTCGGAACCGGAGGGGTCCACAAAGACGAGTTCCACCTCCGAAGCGTAGGAGGCCTGATAGATAGTGAGGCTGCCGACGCGAAGGGGCTTGTTGACGCGGATTTCCGTCTCAGGCTTTACGATCTTGCCTTCCTTTTCGATCGTGACGAGGCTGGTCCAGTCTTTCGGCCGGCCGTCGTCATAACGCTCATCGGTAAAGCGCATAAGCTTCAGCACCTCGCCGCCGGGCAGCTCCACGGCGTCACCGGCCTTGAGGCGGACCGTGCCTTCCTTCCTGCCGGAGAAGGAAACCAGGCCTCCGACAATGAGGATCAACAGCCCGATATGGAGGATGTCGGGACCATGCCGACGCCGGTTTTTCTTCCTCAACTCGCGCAGCAAACGGTCAATCGTGCAGGCGCCGAGATTGATAAAAAACAGGAAAACAGGGATGAGAAAAAGAATCGAGCTGAAATAGCGGTGCAGTCCGGTCTGAACGATGAGTTCGGCCAGAATTTTAGGGAATATCTTGAAATACTCCTCGGCGGCCTTGCCCTGCGGCACAAGGGTGGCGAGGAGGCTGCCCAAGGCGATAACCGCGATGAGCCCGATAGCTAGCTTTACCGATTTGAGTTTTTTCCAGAATTCGCGCACATTCACTCCGCGTTGAGCCTATCTTGTTCACCGGACATCGTCAAGCCGAAATTCAATTCAGAAATAAGACTTTATATATATATAACTCTTTACACATTCTGAGAGCGCCTTTATACTAATGCCAGGAAGGTATTCTTGGAAAGCTGCCGTCGGCAGCCTGGCATATCGTATGCCTCACTTTCCATTCAAACAAAGGAGGTACCCCCGATGAAAAAGAATTTCTGGTCAGCCATCGCCCTGCTCGCCGCGCTGAATGCGATTCCCGCATTCGCCTCGGCATCGAGCTGTGTCGACTGCCACAGCGATGCCGCCACCATGAAAGCGCTTGTTCCGGCCCCCGTGGCTAGTTCAGGCGAGGGGGAAGGGTGAGCGGGAGCTCCACCCCCGGTCCGGGAGGATTATTACATGGGGTACGTCGTGGACAAAGAAGTCCTCGAAACCGACCCCCACTTCGAATACGGCTGCTCGTTCTGCCACGAAGGTGACTCCAGCGCCGCAACGCAGGCTGAAGCGCACCAAGGCATGATAAAGCGCCCTTCAGATAATCTTGACACCTGCGGCACCTGTCATGAAAGCATCGCCGCTACCTATAAGCTCTCCCTCCACTACACGAACGCCGGCATGAAAAACGGCGTCGCTGCCCGATTCTCCGAAAGCGAGAAGATGGTCTACGACGAAAAGGTTTTCGAGCAATCCTGCCGCAGCTGCCACGCGTCCTGCGGCGACTGCCACGTGCAAAGCCCTATCGTCTCGGGAGTGAATTCAGGGTTTATCGCAGGCCACGACTTCGTTCGAAAAGACGAATCCAAAACCTGCGCCCTCTGCCATGGCGGAAGGGTATATCCCGAATTCACCGGCGAGTACGGCGGCAAACCCGACGTGCATTACCGCAGTGGCATGACCTGTCTCGACTGCCATTCCGCTACCCAGATGCACGGCGACGGTACTGCCCCCATGGGTCGTCGCGACGTTGCCACCAAGCCTTCCTGCCTGGAATGCCACAAGGAGGATATGGAAGCCACCGAACAGGCCAAAGACGCCCATGAGTCGCATGGCGACGCGGTTTCCTGCACGGCCTGTCACACAGCCACGGGATACCGACAGTGTTCATCCTGCCACCTCGGGGAGGGCGCAACCTCAAGCCCGGCCATCATCCTCGGCGACAATCCCCGAAAACCAGGCCAGCTGACGACGCTACGCCTCATTCCCACGGTGAGAGACACCTTCAAGAAAGCGGGAATCATGCAGGAAAACTTCGATTCGCTGCCCAATCTTTGGGACACGGTGCCTCACAACATCCAGAAGCGCACGGATAGGACGCGAGATTGCGCGACATGCCATTCCGACAGGGAATACTTCCTCGAGGAAAGCGATCTTCCCAAGGGCGGATCGCTGAAGAATCTTGAATTGGTCCGTTAGCGCAAAGCGCTCCGGATTGCATACAAAGGAGAAGACATGAAAAAGGTAATGCTGATAATTCTGATGGCAGCCCTCGTGGCGCCCCTCTTCGCCCGCGACATCGACGCCGTCGTGACGCCCGACTGGCTCGCCGCCAATCTGACGGACTCGAAGCTTGTGATCGTCGATGTGCGAAAAGTGGAAGACTTCAAGGCAGGGCATATCCCCGGCGCCGTTTCCATGCTTGGATCGGTGTTCTATGTTCCCTCCAAGGGCCTGTCCAATGAGCTGCCCTTTATGGATGATCTTTCGGATGAACTGAAAGATGCGGGAATATCCGCCGACTCTCGCGTCATCGTCGTTGAATCCGACGGTGCGCGATTCGCCTGGGCTGCTCGCGTAGCCTGGACACTCGCCTACGCCGGTCTCGACAATGTGGCCGTGCTTTCGGGCGGTCATGCCGCCTGGGCAAAGGCTGGTAAACCGATGGCTACCGAAATAGCAAAAAAAGCTGCAGGAAGCTTCGCGGCGAAACCGCGCGCTGAGTATCTGGCCGCTAAGGCCGATGTCCTCGCGGGCAGCGCACAGATTGTTGACTGCCGCACCTACGACACCTATTTTGGTCTCGTCAAACAGAGTTTCGTCGCTCAGGCCGGCCATTTCCCCGGTGCCTTTGCCCTCCCCGCTGCCTGGATAACGACTGCCGATGGCCTCGTGAAATCCAAGGAAGAGCTCGCGAAGTATCCTATGGCTCTCGGCATCAACCCCAATGCCAAGGCTATAACCTACTGTGATTCCGGTGTCCTCTGCGCAGCCTGGTGGTGGATAATGAAGGAATACCTGGGCTGGGCGAATGTCGCCAGCTACGACGGCTCGTCGCAGGAACTCACCGCCGATCCCACGGTCAAGTACGTTCCTCTCGTCTGGCGCTGATCGCCCTCGCGCGGCAACGCCAAAGAGCCCCCTCTGCGAAGAGGGGGCTCTTTTCTTTGTGCAAACGACGATGGATCTTATTTATGTAAATAGAAGGGGAAGCTCGCCTCGCTTCGCCTCGCAGCGCCCGATAAGGGCAAAGGGGATTCCGGCGGCGTGGAGGGCGTCCATGCATGCGTGAGCCTTTTCGGGCGGTACGGCCGCCAGGAGCCCTCCGGATGTTTCAGGCGAAAAAACAAGCGTTCTGAACGCCTCCCGCTCGGAAGACGCGTAATGTCCCACAAACCCGACGTTTTTCGAGAAGGCCTGGCGGTTTCGTGATGTGCCGCCGGGCACCCTCCCCCGCCCTACGCACTCATAGGCTCCGGGCAAGAAGCTCAAGGCTCCCGCATCGATGACAAAATCGACGCCGCTCTTTTCGGCTATCTCCAATCCATGTCCTGCCAGGGAAAAGCCGGTGATGTCGGTAGCCGCATGGGCTCCCGCTGAGAGAAAAGCCCGCATCGCGTCCCTGTTCAAGGCTTTCATGGAGTCGATCGCCCCATCGATCCAGGAGGCCTCGACATCCTGGGCCTTCGCCGCCGTGGTGATGATGCCGGTGCCAAGCTGTTTCGTCAGTATGAGGACATCCCCCGGAAGGGCTCCTTTTTTAAGCAGAAGCCTGTCCGGATGGGCTATGCCCAGAACCGCCATTCCAAACTTAGGCTCCTTATCGAGAATAGTATGCCCCCCCGCCACGGCGCAGCCGGCGGAAGATGCCACCGAAGCCCCGCCCAAAAAGACCTGGCCGATCAGATCCCTGTCCATATCGGCGGGGAAGGCCGCAAGATTGAGGGCGAGCAGGGGCTCCCCGCCAGTGGCGTAGATATCGGAAAGGGAGTTGGCCGCCGCGATTTGGCCAAAGGTATATGGGTCATCTACCACGGGGGTAAAGAAGTCCGCGGTAAAAATGAGTGCTGTCGTTTCGTTCAACCTGTACACGGCCGCGTCGTCGCCTTCGGCGAGGCCGACCAGAAGATCAGCCTGTCGTTCCGGCGGAACCATGCCTGCGAGAGGGCGCAGAACCTGCGCCAGGGCCTCAGGGCCCATTTTGGCGGCTCACCCCGCGGCTGAACAGAGAGAGGTCAGTCTGACGATCTCCTTGCCTTCCATGTCGACTCCTTGCCTGGCTACTTTATTCGATGGCGCCGCCGTCGTCAATGACGGGCAGCATCCATGCGGCGCGGCAGGACTGGACTTGACCAGCCACCCGGCTCCGCTTAGGATAGGTTTCGGAAGAGGATGGGGTCCGGCGGCTCCCGCGGTCTTCAAAACCGTCGGTCGCGATTCATCGCGGCGGCAGGTTCGATTCCTGCCCCTTCCGCATACGATAAGGCGGCGCTAACCTGCGCCGCCTTTCTTCTCCCGCGAGGTACGATGGATAACAAGGATCCCAGAGCCTGCATTCCCCAGGTAGAAGCCCTCTTGGCAGCCGTGGAGCTTCAGCCATACTTCAAACGGCTCACAAGGCCTCTTGCCGCGCTGATAATCGCCGAAGCCTTGAGCGATTTCCGGAAGGAACTGAAGCCCGGGAGCTCCTGCGAAGCCGTGCGGGAAGAAGCCCTCCAGCGCAGCGAGGCAGCCCTCATCGCGGCGGAGAGGAAGCGGCTTGGAAAGCTGCTCAACGCCACGGGAGTGGTGCTCCATACCAACCTGGGCCGAAGTCCCCTCCCCTTTCCCGCCTGGAGCAGGATAGAGGCGATCAACACGGGCTACTCCAATCTGGAATTCAACCTCGAGACGGGAGAGCGGGGATCGAGGGGAGGCCTCGTTCTCGAGCTCCTGCGTCTTTTCTCCGGCGCCGAGGCCGGCCTGGCGGTGAACAACAACGCGGCCGCCATCCTCCTTGCCTTGAGTGCCTTGGCCTCGGGGAGGGAGGTCATCGTCTCCAGGGGCGAGGCGGTGCAGATAGGCGGCGGCTTCCGCATTCCCGATATCCTGGCGCTCTCGGGAGCCCGGCTCGTCGAGGTAGGAACCACCAATATCACGACGATCGACGATTACCTCAAGGCGCTGCGGCCCACGACAGCCCTCGTGCTTGTCGTGCACAGCTCCAACTTCGCCCTTCGAGGATTCACGGAACGCCCCGTCCTGTCGAGGCTGGCGAAAGCCCTGCCCCCGGGACTCCCCCTCATCGTGGACCAAGGCTCGGGAGCCACGGTGGAGAACCTGCCGGGCGAAGCATCGGTACAGTCCCTCATCCGGGCCGGAGCCTCCCTCGTCTGCTTTTCGGGGGACAAGATCCTGGGAGGGCCGCAGGCCGGCCTTGTCGTCGGCAAGGCCGAGCTTGTCAGGCAGTTATCTGTTCATCCTCTTATGAGAACCTTCAGGCCAGGCAAGACCATCCTCTCGATCCTCGAGGCCGTGCTGATCGAAAGGCTGGGCGAGGATGGGGCGGCCAATCCGACGACGGCGGTGGAACGCGCCCAGGCGAGAGCCGCGGCGCCGGGGCTCGCCAGCCTCAAGGCCTTCGGGCGAAAGATCCTCCGCTCCCTGCCCGGCGACAGGGCGAAGCTGGTGAGTTCAAAGGCTACCATAGGCGGAGGAAGCTCGCCCGACGAGTTTTTGCCCTCAATCGCGATTTCCCTTGTCCCGCTTCGCTCGGCCGACAGGCTGGTCAAGATTCTGCGATTCGGCTCGCTTCCCGTGATCGCGCGGATCGAAAAAGACGCCGTCATCATGGACCTGCTCACCCTCGCCGACGAGGATCCCTCCCTCGTTTCATCCTTGATCCGCGACGCGCTCGCGCTTGAACAGGCTCGATGATCATCCTCGGTTTGGCTGGTCATGTCGACCATGGAAAAACAGCCCTCGTGCGCGCCCTCACTGGCACCGACACAGATAGGTTGCCGGAGGAAAAAGCCAGGGGCATGACCACGGACCTGGGGTTCGCCGCCATGGAGCTGAAGCACGAGGGCAGGCGCCTTGAAATCGGCGTGGTGGATGTGCCCGGCCACGAACGCTATATCAGGAACATGGTGGCGGGGGCGTGGGCACTGGACCTTGCCCTCCTGGTCGTGGCGGCCGACGATGGGTGGATGTACCAGACGGAGAACCACGCCAGGGTGCTCGCGGCACTGGGCAGGCCACGCATCCTCGTGGCGGTCACCAAAGCCGACAAGGTTTCGCCCCTCGCCCTGGCGCAGGTTGAGGAAGACTGCCGCGCCAGGGTGATCCGCATCTTCGACCAAGGGACCATCGCTGGTTCATGGACCACCTCGACACTATCGGGATCGGGTGTGGACGAACTTAAGCGGGCTATAGGCGAAGAAGGGGCGAGGATAGAATCGACACGACCCGCCCAAGGCGGGAATCAGCCCTATCTTTATGTCGATCGGATCTTTACGCAGCCAGGGGCGGGCCTTGTCGTGTGCGGAACCCTCCTCGGGGGGTCGGTGCGCGTCGATGAAGAACTTCAGCTTCATCCTTCAGAAGAGATCGTCAGGATAAAATCGATCGAAAGCCTGGGCAGGAAACTTGAGAGCGCCGAGGGTCCGATGCGGGTAGCCTTCAATATCAGCAAACCGCGGGTACCTCCAAGCCGCGGCGACCTTGTGACCTGCTCGGGCGAAAAAAGAGCGCCATTCTTTTCTGGAACGGAATTCCTGATCAAGATTTCGCCGCTGCCATTCTCCACGCCCGATATTCCTGGCCACGCGAAGTCGACCACGGGCCTCGACCTCCTCCGCAAGGGTGGGGAAGTGGAAGTCGCCGCGGGCAGCGCCGATGCGATCGCGTCCATCGCCCCGCTCGGGAAGGGGTCCTGGTATCGAGCGGTCAGCCGCAAGCCCCTCGCCATCGGCAAGGAATTGCCGCTGGCTATAATACGCCACGGAGGCGCCGACATACTGGGCAAGGCGAGCATCATGCGCGCGGGCAAGACGGATAAGGCGCTGAGAAAAAACCTCGCGCTCTCGCTCGAGGGGCTCGGAGAGCTGCCTCTACCGGCGGCGCGCCTCGTCATGAGGTTGCGGCTCGAGGGCGTCGAGGCCGAGGAAAGTAAGGCTGTTCAGAAAGATTCCGGGGACACAGCCCTATCGCCTGAACTCGCGAAGGCTGCCCTAGGTTTGAAAATAGCCGGCTCCGCAGGTGTCGACCTGAGCCAAAGCCTGACACCGGGCGCTCAGGCTGCCGTCCTACCTCGCAAAGTGCTGCAAGCCTTGTGCGCGGCAGGGATCGCCACGCCGATCGATCGTGACATTTTCGTCCACCGCGATGTGTACGATGAACTCGTTCGCTCAACCCTCCGAGGCAAAGTACCCGGAGACCGGCTTGAGATCGGGGAAGCGAAAGAAAAAACGGGCTATTCCAGGAAATACGTCATTCCCTTCCTCAACCGGATGGAAAGGGATGGCTACGTGAAAAGGGATGGCGACTTTCGGATCGTGCTCAGCTCGGCGAATCCGGCTGTTCTTCGATAACCTTCCACCGGCCTTCTGAATACTTGAAGCGTTCGGCCTTCATGTCCAGGATTCGCCCATCCTCGCCTGCCATCCTCACCATGCTCGAGAGGGCATTCACTTCCACAACCTTGAAAAGCGTCCCGTCATAGGTGAATTTGATGCCTTCCTGGGGCAGTTCGCGCCGGGCATCCTTGTAGAACTGGTACTCATAGCTCAGGCAGCAGAGGAGACGGCCGCAAGGCCCTGAAATCTTGAGCGAGTTGAGGGAGAGGTTCTGGTCCTTAGCCATCTTGATCGATACGGGATTTAGCCTGTCGGAAACGCCATGGCAGCAGAGAACCCTGCCGCAGACACCGCATCCGCCCGTCACCCTGGCCTCGTCGCGTACGCCGATCTGGCGGAGTTCGATGCGCGTCTTGAAGACGGAAACCAGATCCTTGACCAATTCCCTGAAATCGACGCGTGATTCGGCGGTGAAATAGAAGATGATCTTAGGCTCATCGAGGAGGTAGTGGGCCGAAACGAGCTTCATCGGCATCCTACGCGCCCAGATCTTGTCCCTGCAGAGCTCGTAGGCATGCTTTTCCTTAACCCTGTTTTCCTTGAGCTTGCGCAGATCGTCGATGCTCGCCGGCCTTTCGATGAGCACAAGTTCGTCGGCGTTCACCGATGCCCTGTCGGCCGCTACGCCCTGAACTTCGACGATATCGATGCCATATTTGGTCGGCGCCACAACGAGAGCCCGGGCCGGGATGCTGTTTGGCGATACAGGAATGCTGTTCGGTATGGCGGGGGCAGGCTCGGCAGGCCGCGCATCCACCACCGCCATCTCTGTCACGGATGCTTCTGCCACGGCTGCTTCTGCCGTCAGGGCTTCGTCAGCCATGGGAAGGGAAGCAAGGGGACCTTCAAGAAGGGCATCCAACTCATCTTCGCGGCGAAAATGCGGCCAGCCCTCTCCAGGATGAAGATAATAGCCATAGGATGTTTCGCTCGAGTGGAGGGTTTTAAGCCTATAGATAACACCAGGAAGCTCTTCTACAGCCTGGCCCCGGCGCCGAGGAGGGGTTTTAGCAGCCTCGGGTTCCATCCTATCGAGATTTTCGAGCTGCTCGCTCTCGATTATATGGTTATCGTTATAATTATCGGACATCGCTCTATCTCCTGTACTATTGGAAGGCTCAAAAAAACCTAGCCCTTCCTCGGCACGATGATACTATACAACGGGAGGAATTGAAACCGTGCCCCAATAGAGCCCACCGTCCTCCAGCGCGAAACGAGGCGTCTTTATGTCTGCCCTCACTGAGGCTGTCGATGCCAGACGCACGGACTTTCTCGCTGAAATGCTGCCCTTCAGCCTACCTGCAACCACGACATCGTCGGCCTGGATATCGGCCTGGACGCTGGCTCCTTGAGCGATGATGAGAGTACCCTGCACAGCAAGTTCACCGCTGCATTCGCCTTCTATGCGGAGGATGCCCGAACAGGTGACTTGGCCTTCGAGGCGGGCGCCCTTCCCCACCAGGCATTCGGAAGTACTCATCGCCCGCCAGCCTTGCTGATGTTGAGGAAGCGCAGGGGATCGATCACACTCGTACCCAGGTGCACTTCGTAGTGGAGATGAGGGCCTGTAGTCTTGCCCGTATTCCCTAGGGTGCCCAGAAGCTGGCCCTGCGCCACCTGCTGGCCTTTTCGCACGCTGAAGGATCGCATGTGCCCATACCGCGTCAAGAAGCCATGGCTATGCTGTATCGTCACGCAGTTGCCAAGCCCGGCGTCGTAACTCACATCGATAACCTTGCCGTCGGCGGTGGCAATGATGGGATCGCCCGTCCTGAAGGTCGAAATGTCGATGCCGTTGTGCAAATACCATTGCCCGCCCGAGAAGGGATTTTCGTTCTGCCCATAGTACATGGAAATATGGCCCGTACCACCGCGTATCGGCCAGATATTGGGAATCTCCGACATTATCTCCGTTTGACCCGCCAGCATCGTCGCCAGCTTCTCGAGGCCTGGTGAGGCCGCTTCGAGATATTCTGCGAGGCCGCGAAGCCGTTCGAGCTCCCTATAGGCGAGTCGGTCGGAAGCGGGCATCTGCAGTAGGCTCGCGAGGCCGGCAGCTCGAAGGGCTTCGTCGCTCCCAAGTGCGCCTGCGCTGGATAAGGCACTGGGCTGTGTCTGCGTACGCGCTGCGATCGCCAGCAGATCGGCGAGCCGTGTTTCAAATTTGAGAGCGAGACCCGTCAGCGCCTCGGCGCCATCACGTAGTTCATCGATCGCCGCACTGGAAACGGCAAGCTCGCGCTGAACCGCCTCAAGCCTTGCGGCTGTGGCGAGATACCGCGTCGTGGCGAAAAGGGAGAATCCCAGCAGTCCGAAAAAAGCGAGGATGGTGGCACCGATCGTAAAACGGCTTGCCTGGAATCGTTTGGAAGCAGCCTCGGTATGAGGTATTAAAATAAAGGTGGTTCTGTGCCCAGCCCAGGCGAAAAACCGTCGGGGGAAAGTGACGATAGCCCTGAAGAAAGCCTTGGTGCCTGCCACAAGCCGCGCATAGAAGAGTTTTTCTTTTTGTTTGAACGCGCGCGGACCTTCGAGCACTCAGCGCTCCTTCCATATAAACCGGCCTGCAACAAGCCGAAGTGGCTGTACTCTAGCACCCGTTAGGCAAAATTGTCAAACCACGACCAAAATTCCCCCTCCCTCCATTTATCAAAAAGAAAAAATTCAGTATATTTTTCTCACACGATTCAAATCCTTTATCTCAGAAGAGGTATGTATGTCGAAGTACACGTTCAAAACCGAAGTGTCCCAGCTCCTGGAACTCATCACCCACTCCCTGTATTCGCATAAGGAAATATTCCTGCGCGAGCTCGTCTCCAACGCCTCCGACGCCATCGACAAGCTCCGTTACCTGTCCATTTCCGACGAAGCCTATAAATCAATAACCTTCGACCCAAAGATCACGATCTATGTCGATTCCGACGCCAAGACCATTGTCGTCTCCGACAACGGCGTGGGCATGAACGAAGAAGAACTGGCGAGCAACCTCGGCACCATCGCCCGCTCGGGCACCAAGACCTTCCTTGAAACCCTCTCCGACTCGGAGAGGAAGAACTCAAACCTCATCGGCCAGTTCGGCGTCGGCTTCTACTCCGTCTTCATGATTTCCGATCTTGTCGAAGTGATAAGCCGCAAGGCCGGCACGGACAAGGCTTTCTGCTGGTCATCCAAGGGCAAGGGCAGCTTCACCGTCGAGCCTTCGACGCGCGAGAGCTTCGGCACCGACGTGAAGATCCACGTGAACGAATCAGGCGAGGAATATCTCTCCCGCTGGTCGCTGGACAGCCTCCTCAAGAAGTACTCCAACCACATCGCCTACCCTATCCACCTTGTCTCCCAGGAGCCCACCTACGACGACAAGGGCAAGGAGAAAGGCAAGGAATTCAAGGATGAGCAGACTAACACGGCGAGCGCCCTCTGGAGGCGCCCCAAGTCCGAGCTTACCGACAAAGACTATATCGACTTCCACAAATCCTTCACCGGCGAGGAGGAGGAACCCCTCCTCTGGCTCCACACGAAAGCCGAAGGCACGATCGAATACAACTCCCTCTTCTATATTCCATCCAAGGTGCCCGGCGACATCTACTACCCCGTCACCCAGCAGGGCGTAAAGCTCTATGTGCACAGAGTCTTCATCAGCGACAAGGAAACGAACATCCTGCCCCAGTATTTCCGCTTCGTGCGCGGCGTCATCGACTCGGACGACCTGCCCCTCAACGTGAGCCGCGAGATCCTCCAGCAGAACAAAGTGATGGCGACGATCCAGCAGGCTTCGCTGAAAAAGCTCTTCTCCGAACTCGAGTCCCTCGCGAAGAACAATCCCGAAAAATTCACCAAGTTCGCCGATCTCTTCAACACGCAGATAAAGGAAGGCCTCTGCTCCGACTGGCAGAACCAGAAAACCCTCCTCGGCCTCGTGCGCTACAAGAGCACGGGCGTCGAAGGGTGGACGAGCCTCGAGGACTACAAGGCCAGGGCTGGCGACCGGAAAACCATCTACTATATCACCGGCAACACCGAGGAGCGCCTGCGCGCGAGCCCCTTGCTTGAGGCTTTCGCCGCCAAGGGCATCGAGGTTCTCATCGGCTCCGACGAGATCGACGAGATCGCCTTCAACACGGTGGGCCAGTTCGACGGGCTGAGCTTCAAGAGCGTCAACCATTCCGACTCGGACGAGGATCTCGGCGCAGGCAAGGAAGGCGCCGACGCAGTCCAGAACGAAGAGGTCGGAAAGAAGGCTGTCGAGGCTGCCAAGCGCATCCTCGGCGCCAAGGTCAAGGACGTCCGCCTCTCCAAGCGCCTGGCGAAGAGCCCCTCCTGCGTCGTCATGGACAAGGACGACCCCACCCTCCAGTACAGGGAACTGATGAAGAGGATCGGAAACGTCGATATGCCCGAGTCCACCCCCATCCTCGAAATCAACCCGGGCCACGCCCTCGTGAAGAGGCTGGCTGACCTCGAGGCTGCAGGGGCGAGCCAGGATGCCGAGGACATCGCGAACATCCTCCTCGACCAGGCTCTCCTCGCCGAGGGGCACAAGTTCATCCAGCCGGCAGAATTCATCGAGCGGCTCAACCGCCAGCTGGCGAAGGGCTAAAGCCCGCGATGGCAGGATACGACAAGCCCGATTTCTGGTCCCTCAAGGCGAGGAAAGAGGGCTATCCCGCGCGCTCCGTCTACAAGCTCGAGGAGATCGTCGCCAAGTTTGGCCTTATAAAGCAGACAAAGCAGACAAAGCAGACAGGATCACAGGATAACGCGGGACAATCAGGACAAAACAGCGGACCGCGCATTTTGGATATCGGCGCGGCGCCCGGCTCCTGGAGCCTCTGGATTCTCAGGCGGCTGGGCGGCCAGGGCAGCCTGGCTGCGGTGGACATCCAGGACCTGGGCATAGCCCCCAAGGACGAGAACTTTCGCTTTATCAAGGGTTCCATTCTCGACGAAGGCGTCCGCGCCTCCCTGCGCGAGGCTGGCCCCTATTCTCTCGTCGTGTCCGACGCGGCCCCTTCCACAACGGGCAATCGCCTCGTGGACCAGGGCCGTTCCGAAGAACTTGTCGAATCGGTTATGGGCCTCGCCCTCGAAGTGCTCGCGCCCGGGGGAGCCCTCGTGATGAAAATATTCCAGGGCGGCGAGGAAAAGCGCCTCATCGACGCGCTCAAAACCCGCTTCGCCCAGGCGCGCGGCTACAAGCCCGAGGCCTGCCGCGCCCAATCCTTCGAGACCTACCTCGTGGCGACGGGATTTAAGCGATAAATTGGAGCAGTTCGGCCTTCGCAGGCTGTTTGGATATGTATTCCTTGAACCGGCTGTTGTCCGCAAGGCTGGCGATGCCCGCCAATGCCGACAAGTGCTGGGTTCCTTCGGCCGAGACCAGAAGGAAAAGCGTCGATACAGGCTCTCCATCCGGCGAATTCCAGGGAATGGGGTTATCGAGGTAGCCTATGGAGATGAAAGCCAAGGCTTCATCTTTTAACAGGGGAGCCCTCGGATGGGGAATGGCGAAACCATTGCCGATAGCCGTGGTCGCCAAGGCTTCGCGCTCAACAAGTGCGTCGGCAAGAACCTTCTTATCCAGGGCTTTGGGCAAGCGAAGAACCTTTATAAAAGCCCTCAGTACATCCTCCGGCTTTTCCCCGGCGATGTTGTAGAATACATCGCCTCGCCTCAACAGCTCAGCGACAGCGCCCTGCCTTGTCATGGTTTTTTCCCGCCTCTTGTTAGGTTGTAGCCATTTCCCGTCCAAATAGCAATGAGCCGCTACGCCTCAACGATCAACCGGACAGAACACGCTTTGCAAAAAAAGGCCGCCCCGAAGGGCGGCCCAGTCTTTCAGGATCTTTTCAGACCCTGGCAAGTCTTAGAGAGTAACCTTCGCGGCGGCGATGAGGGTGCCGTACTTGCCGGAAAGAACATCAAGCTCGCCGGAATTGTACTTGAGGGTGAGCGTGGTGTTGGCGATCGAGGTGTTGGTGAGGGTAACTTCGGGAGTGAGGGTATTCGCACCAGCGAAGTCGCTCGTGAAATCCGCATAAACCCAGAGGGAGGTAGCGGCATCGATCGCATAGGTGTAGCCGGCATAAGCTTCGAAGTGGAACTTGCTGCCAGTGAGGGGATCTTCGATTCCGAAGATAACAGCCGCATCGATGGGGTCGACTACATAAGCGAGAGTCGCTTTTGCTTCGAGATCATCGTCGCCAGTGCTGTAGAAACCCTTTACCGTTACGTCAAGACCTTTCATGATATTGTAGCCGACCGTGCCGAGGACGTCGAGATCGAAGATTGAAGTGGTCGCATTATTGTACATGTCGCTAGCGACGGAAACGGTGAGAGGAGCTGCGGAATAGGCTACCTTAGCGGTGGCTCCGAAATCCTTGGAAGCGTCGAGCAGGTCAAAAGCAACGGCGCCGCTCACCGTGAGGGCATCGCTGACCTTGTAGGAAGCATTGGTTCCGAAAGCGTATTCGTTCTTGGTGTTGGCAGTCCAGTCGGCCTTGGATGCAACGGTGGCTCCGACGCTGAGAGCACCGGCGGTGTAGCTCACCGTGGTACCACCGTTGTCGGCATGGAGTGCGGCACTAACATCACCATCATAGATGGAAGCGGCGTTGGCATAGTCAAAACCTTCTTTATTGCTGACAGAAACCTTCCAGGTTCCATTAGTGATAAAAGCGGTTACTCCGCCCTTTTCGCCCGAATCAACAACACCATCACCATCAGCATCATTCCAGTCAGTGAAAGTCAGCGCATCATTCTGAGTGAGCTGCTTATCGCTAAGCACGAAATAGAGGTTCTTGACAGAAATGTCTCCCCACCAACCCTTATCGCCTTTCTTGGAAGTCGCTCCAGTGAAGGCAAACGGTACCTTGAATGTAAGCGTGGATGCATTCGAGAATCCGGTATATCCAGTGTCGAAGTCCACGCCCCAGCTGAGTGTGGAGTTGGCAGTAAGAGCCGGGGTCTGGGCAAAGGCCGCGCCGGCGACAGCGAAAGCGAGAAGCAGAACGACAAGCTTCTTCATTAGAAGTCCTCCTTGCAATTTCGAAGGGGGCCGCGCCGACGGCTCGGAGATCCCCTTTCCTAGGTTCCATCAGAGTATATATCGGCTAATTTTTGGGTGTCAAGCACATAATATTCATGTTTTTTAGGCAAATATTCAGAATTTGTCAAATTCACTCATATTTACGCACAAAAATATGGTTTTTCGAGGCTTTGGACGGCGGACACTATTCATTATAGTAGAATAGATTGGTCTTTGCAAAAATATTATTCGTGAAGAAGGATGACAAGCGGGGGGCAGGGGTGGCTTTCGCCGCCCCTGCCCCCCGATGCCTAGCCCACATCCTGAAGTTCAGGGAACCCGGGCAATGATGTCCTTGAGCCAGGGCTTTTTGGCGAGATCGCGCTCGAGGCCCTCGGCGCGGGCCTTGTTCACGTAGTTCCGGTTCTCGAAGTAGTAGTGATAGTTGGTATGGACGTCGTAGCTGCCCTTCACGAGGGCGAAGGCGTCCTCGGTCATGACGAGCTCCTCGTCGGTGGGGATGACGAAGACCTTCACCTTGGAGCCGGGGCCGGTGATGTCGAGCTCGGAGTTGCGGCACTTGGCCAGGGCGTTTTTCTTCTCGTCGACGACGATGCCCAGCTCCTCGAGGCCGGCGGTGGAAAGCCTGCGGATGTCCGGGCCCATCTCGCCCACGCCCGCCGTGAAAATGAGGGCGTCGACATGGCCGAGGGCCGCGTAATAGGAACCGATGTATTTCTTGATCCTGTAGCTCTCCATCTGCTGGGCGAGGATGGCGATGGGGTCGCCCTTCTCGGCGGCCTGCTCGATATCGCGGCGGTCGGCCCATTTGTTCGTGATGCCCAGGACTCCCGATTCCTTGTTGAGCTTTTTCTCCACGTCGGCGGCGCTCATGCCCGTGCGGCGCATCATGTGGAAGATGATGCCAGGGTCGATGTCGCCGCTTCTGGTGCCCATGACGAGGCCCTCGAGGGGCGTGAGGCCCATCGATGTGTCGAAGGAGCAGCCGTTCTTGACGGCGTTGATGGAAGCGCCGTTGCCGATGTGGGCGGTGATCACGTTGGTCTCGAAGGGGTCCTTGCCGAGGAGGACGGCGGCTCTCTTGGCGTTGTAGAGGAAGCTGGTTCCATGGAAGCCGTAGCGGCGCACCATGTGCTTTTCGTACCATTCCTGGGGAAGTGCGTACATGTAGCTGGAAGCCGGCATGGTCTGGTGCCAGGCCGTGTCCATCACGGCGCAGTGGGGCACATTGGGCAGGACATTGCGCGCCGCCTCGACGCCCATGAGGTTGGCCGGATTGTGCAGGGGGGCGAGATCGGTGAGATCGCGGAATGCGGCCAGGAATTCATCATTTATAATGGAAGATGTCGCGAAGCGCGAGCCGCCATGGACCATGCGGTGGCCGACGGCCTTGATCATGCCCATGTCGGCGATGACGCCGTATTCGGCGTCGACGAGGGTGTTGAGGATGAGTTCTATGGCGATGGTGTGGGTGGGGCATTCGTGGTCGATGACATAGTCTGGCTTGTTGCGCGCCTTGTGGGTGATGGAGGAGCCGCCGATCGTCACACGCTCGACGATGCCGGTGGCGAGGATGTCCTTCCTGTCCCAGTCGTACACCTGGTATTTTACTGAAGAAGAACCGCAGTTCAAGGTTAATATGACCATATCCGCTCCTGAGTGGTTTTGCTCATCCTAGCATTTCGCCGGGGTTTTTCACAAGATGATGAAAACCTTCCTTTTATCGTGTCGCTGTTGTGGCTAGAGCAGCTGCACCGGGTCGATGTCAATTTCCAGATAGACGGAGGAAGGGGTTTTATAGTCTTCGAGGAGGATGCGCACGGCGCCGTGGAGGGAGGCGAGCGAGGAAGCGCGGAGGAGGATTTGCCAGCGCTGGTTGCCGGCGATCATGCCCAGGGCGCATTCGGCGGGGCCGAGGATCTCGACATCGGCTGGGAGGAGGGCGTGGCTCTTGCGGGCGAGTTCCCGTGCTGTGGCGACGCAAGCCGCGCGGTCGCGGGAGCGGACGACGACGCGGGCCATGCGGGCGTAGGGCGGGAAGCCCTGGGCCTGGCGTAGGGCGAGTTCGTGGGCGTAGAAGGAGCCCATGTCGAGTGCTGCTGCGAGCCTGATAACGGGGCTCTCCGGCCTGAAGGTCTGTATGAAGACGCGGCCGTCGGGGTCGTAGCGCCCCGCCCTTCCCGCCACCTGGACGATGAGGGAGAAGACGCGCTCGGCTGCCCTGAAGTCGGGAAGGTTCAAGCCCGCGTCGGCAAGGACGACGCCTACGGTCTTCACGCCGGGGAAATTCAGGCCCTTGGCGACCATCTGGGTGCCGAGGAGTAGGTCGATTTTCCCGCTGCGGAATTCCTCGAGTATCGATTCAAGGGCGCCTTTTTTCGTCACGGTGTCGGCGTCGAGGCGGCGGATGCTCCAGCCGGGGAAGGTTTCGGCCACCTCCTCCTCAACGCGCTCGGTGCCGAAGCCCTTCCAGCCTATGTCGAGGGATCGGCATTCGGGGCAGGCCTTCGGGGGTGCCGTCCTGTAGCCGCAGTAGTGGCAGATGAGCTGGTTCTGCTCCTTGTGGAAGGTGAGGGAAACCGAGCAGTGCTTGCACTTGAGCTCGGCTCCGCAGGTGGCGCAGGAAAAGAAATGCGAAAAGCCGCGGCGGTTGAGAAAGAGGATGGACTGGCGCCCCTCGGCCTTCGTTTCGATGAGGGCTTGGGCGAGGGCTGCCGAAATCGTGTTTTTTTCGGCCCTCATGTCGACGAGTTCGATGTGGGGGAAGGCGCCTCCCGCGGGGCGCTGGGTGAGGATTTCGCGCTTCATCGCGCCCATTTCGCAGGCATGCCAGGCTTCCACCGAAGGGGTGGCGCTGCCGAGGATGAGCCTGGCTTTCAGCTTGCCTGCCCTGTACATGGCCACCTGGCGGGCGTGATAGCGGGGAGCGTTGCCCGCCTTGTAGGATCCCTCGTGCTCTTCGTCGATGACGATGAGGCCCAGGTTCGTCACGGGGGCGAAGATGGCGCTGCGGGCGCCTATCACCATGCGCGCCTCGCCTTTGAGGATGCGGCGCCACTCGGAGAGCTTCTGTGAGGGGGTGAGGCGGGAGTGGATGACGGCGCAGGCATCGCCGAAGCGCTGTCGGGCCGAGCGTATCACCTGGCCGGTGAGGGCTATCTCGGGCACGAGGTAGATGACGGAGCGGCCCGAGGCGAGGGTGCGTTCGGCAGCCTGGAGGAAGACTTCCGTTTTGCCTGTACCTGTGGGGCCGTAAAGGTAGGATGTGCCTGCCTCGGAAGCGAGAATGCCTTCGAGGGCTCGGGCCTGTTCGTCCGTGAGGGGCAGCGGCTTGTCGCCTATCTGGAAATCCTCTATTTCGGCATAGGACTGGAGGCTTTCCCTGCGGCCCGAGGGCAGCATGGATCCGAGGGCCTCGCCCGTCGAGCAGAAATACATTTTCGCCACCCATTCGGCCAGCCGGATCGTGGGCTCGGCGAAGATGGGGTCGGTGTCGACGGCGCGCTTTATCGGTTTGAGGAGGGCTGGATCGAGGGAGCAGGTTTCGGCTGTCTCGACGACGAAGCCGGCGAGGCTTCGTCGGCCGAAGGGGGCCTCGGCACGGCATCCCAGCCTCGCCGGCTTCCCGCCATCGTTGCGATACCAGTAGGCTTCGTCGATGGGCAGGGGGAAGGCGATGCGCACATAGGCGCAGGCCGCGGAGGCGCAGGCCGTGGAGGCGGAGGCTTCGTCAATCATCGCGGCCGGGGCTGCCTGAGTCGGCGGGTTGGCCGGCCAGGAGGTCGCGCAGGCGCTTAAGATCCTCCCAGGCGGGCCGCTTCAGTGTTTCATCCCTGAGGAGGGCCGAAGGGTGGAAGGTCGCCACGACGGGGATGCCCTCATATTCGAGCGCCCTGTTCCTGAGGCGGTTGATGCCCTCGGTCGTGGCGAGGAGGGCCTGGGCGGCCGTCCTGCCCGCGCAGAGTATGGCCTTGGGCCCGAGGAGGGCGATCTGTTCGCGCAGGTAGGGCATGCAGGCTGCCCTCTCGTCGGGTGCTGGCTCCCTGTTGTTGGGAGGCCGGCATTTGACGACGTTGGCGATATAGCAGTTTTCGTTCCGCGAAAGGCCGATGGAACCGAGCATTTTGTCCAGAAGCTGACCCGATGCGCCGACAAAGGGCTGCCCCAGCCTGTCTTCCTCGGCGCCGGGGCCTTCGCCCACGACGAGAACCGATGGTGCCGCAACGCCCTGGCCAAAAACGACGTTCTTCCTGCCCGAAGCGAGGGGGCAAGCCGTGCAGGCTTTAGCCTTGGCCTCCAGGGCCGTAAGGCTTGGCGCCGGCGCGGCGGTAATGGGTGGCGTTGGCACAGCCATTGCGGCCTTGCCCGCCGGAACAACGCTGATCATCCTCAGCCTTTCAAGGACTTCCTCCGTGGGCTGTCTGGACTTCATGCCGGTTGCGAGGGCGGCTTCAATCGTATCGAGGGCCAGGTAGAGGTCGCCCAGGCTGGGATTTTCCTCATTCATGAACTGGCCCCGCGGATAACTCAGGCCTCACGACAGCCTCGAGGTTGAGGCGCTGCCGACCGAAGCGCGCGCTTGACACCGCAATATCGATGCTGCCTTTCCGCCCGACCGAAGCCACCCAGAAGGCCGTCGCTCCGCCCAGGAGGCTCACTTCGGCGGGGCCGATGAGCCTTCCCGCGCCTGAAACCTCAATATGCAGGGGTTCGAAGAGGAAACCGCAGGTATTGCCGTACTTATCCAGGGCGCGCAGGGTGATGCGGGTACAGTCCCACTCGTCGCCAGGTCTTACGCTGAGGCTGGATCTGTCGGCTGCCAGGTCGAGCCTGTCGGCCCTGGCATCGGCGCTGAAGGTCCTGCGCGCCACTTCGGCGCCTCCCAGGATGCCCACCAGTTCAAAGACGTCGTCGGCGCACCCCCAGGCGAGGCCATATTTCATCACGAGGGCTCCGGCCTCCGCGAAGCTCATGTGGCGCCGCAGGGAAAGAAGAAGAAATTTCAGCTTGTCGATCGCTCCCAGCTTGTTTTCGCCCTCGGTCATAACCTTGGCCGCGAGGGAGAGGAAGATTTCCTTATCCTTAGGCTCGAAGCCTTCCTGGTTGATTCGGTCGCCGATGAGATCGTCTATGAGTACGGGCGGATGCTCGAGATGGGGAAAGGCCTTCCGGTCGGGGAGAAAACGCCCGACCTTTTCGCCGGCGTGGTACAGGTCGACCGCATCGCAATTGGTGAAGACGTGAATAGGAAGAATGCGGGCGGCGGAACGCTCCCCCTTCGCAAAATTCGTCGCGGGCTTGAGCACGATCCTTGCAACGGGATCGATCTGGCTCGCGTAGAGGGCGGCGGCATGCTTGGGAATCCTGAACATGTCCGAAACCCCGTGGTAACAGATTCTGTCGCCCGAACCGAAATCCTTGTGCGTGTTGTAATCGAAAGCGCACCAGCCGATAGCCCCGCTCGTTCCAGGATCGCCCATGGCCGCGTCCAGAACGCGGGCATGACGCAGGGCATGCTCGACAGCGCGCTCTTCCTGGTCCCAGCGTTTTGTGGGGAACATGTGACCATTGTGCTCGGTGACGAGATAGGGTGCCCCGCCGCCCTTCGATCGCCTGCCCTTGACCTTCGCGGAAGGAACCAAGGCAGTTTTGCCCCCGTCGTGGCTGAAGTCGTTGATGGTGTAGACATCCTCGAGGAGCCTGCTGTTCCGGAAGTTGCGCACCCCTCCCCTCTGCCTGTCAGGGTCGAGCCTGGCAGCGAGGGCGTTTGTGCGTCCGTAGAATTCGTCATCGTCGGGCGACTCGTTGATGCGCACGCCCCAGAGGATAATCGAAGGGTGGTTCCTGTCGCGTCGGATGAGGTCCCCGAGGTCGGCCAGGGCTCTGTCCTTCCATGCGGCATCGCCGATGTGCTGCCAGCCCGGAAGCTCAGTAAAGACGAGGAGCCCAAGCTCGTCGCAGGCGTCCAGAAAATGGCGCGACTGGGGATAGTGGCTGGTGCGCACGATGGTGAGGCCCAGCTCCCTCTTGAGGATTTCGGCGTCACGGCGCTGGGCTCCCGGTCCCATGGCATAGCCTGAATAGGGCCAGGACTGATGCCTGTTGAGGCCGCGAAGGAACAGCCGCCTTCCGTTGAGGAAAAAACCTCCGGGAGTGAAGCGCGCTTCCCTGAAACCGATGCGCTCTTCAACCACATCGATGGAGCGCCCGTCAACCTCGAGCGTGATTTCAAGGTCGTAGAGGGAGGGCGCGTCGATGTCCCAGAGTGCGATGCCGTCGAGAGCCGGAAATTCGACGAGATGGATCCTCGCCCAGCCATCCTGGGCGCCCAGGATCTCCGTCGAGGCCTCGGCGACCCGACTCCCCGCCTTCGAAAGCCTGGCGATAATGCGCGAAAGAACACTTTCAGGCCATACCGAGCCTCCCAGGGTCACTTCAACCGAAAGGCCGGCCTCGAACAAGGAAGCCTTCTCTCCGGCTGTCTTCACTCTGGGGCGGGCATGGATGCAATCGATGTAGGATCCTTCCTGGACGCGCAGATGGACAGCCCTGTAGATGCCACCATATGCGAGATAATCCACGACATCGCCGAATGGCGGAATATCGGGACTTTCGCTGGCGTCCACCTCCACGAGAAGGATATTGCTTCGGCCGGTTTCATGGGCTGCGGCCGTCACCTCAAGGAAAAAAGGCGTGTAAGGGCCGGCATGTCCGCCGATTTTCTGGCCATTGAGCCATACAGTGCAGGAAACAGCCACCCCCTCGAAGTCGAGAAAAAGCCTGCCGCCTTCCGGCATCGGTGGGGTTGTGAACTCGCGGGCATAGCTGGCTTTCTTCTGGTAGATTTTCTCGTCAAAATGGTTTAGGGGGAGTTCCACAATGCTGTGGGGCAGATCCACCTCGGTCCATCCGGCAGGGGAAAAGCCCGGATCGAGCCAGGAAGCGGCCATGGGCGCGTCGCGGAAAAACCATCCCGAAGACAAAGGAAGCATCCTGCGTGTCATCACTCCTCCGCCCTTCACGTGGCCACCATCACCTGGACGATCTGGATGAGGGGTAAAACTATGCACACCACAATGAAGACGACTTCCAGCGTGAGCATCCTTCGTTCCGCCGTATCGCTTTTGAGCAGTTCATAGACATTCTGGAGGGCGTCCAGACGCTTCACAACGGAGAGTTTCCAGCTGTCGGTATTGAATATGGCGCAGAGGCGCTCATAGATGAGGCCCAGAAAGTAGTCGCCGATGATCTTCGATGAATTGTCCAGGTTTTCCAGGGTGAAGAGGGCGTCGAAGCGGAGGGTCTGCAGCCTTCCCAGCTTGAGTTTCACCGATCGCTGGCCCGGCCTCACCTTTCCGCCCGTGAGGTAGATCTTGCGGATATCCTTTTCGGCCTCGTCCAGCCAGCGATCGAGGAGGTTGTCCAGGACGCGCAGCTCGATGAGGCGGTAATTGGCGTGCTCGGCGATGAGGAGAACGTCCTCGTAATCCCGCGCCGGGTCGATGATGATGCAGCGATCGAAGTCGAAGATGGCGATATCTTCCTTGCGATAGCTCATGGGCTTTTCCAGTATCTGCCTTACCTGGCTTTCATGGAGAACCCCCGGTTCCTCGCCGGCGAGCAGGGCCGCGGCCAGCTCCCTGTTCTGGTGCAGGAAGGCTTCGGGGCTTCCTCCGGGGCATTCCAGCACGCAGAAAGCGGTATAGGTCTCCTTGTCGAACACCCAGTTCTCCTTCAGACCCGTCACCGCATCCTTGATGGCGTTCACCACCATCTGGAAGCTCGAGTCGGCGAATTCTTCCACCGAATCGGCGCCGTTCGAGTCGCTCACCGGCAGGTTGGACTTGGAGGCGAGGTTTGCGAAGGTTGAGTGCGTTCTGAAGCGGACCACGAGGGTGAGGGCTCCATCGTCGTAGATTTTCGCCACGGCGGTGAACTTGTCGAAGCAGGCGCCATCGCACTCATCGGTATTGAGGGTGAGGACGAGAGGCTTGGGCAGGGTAAGGGAGGAAGGCGTGTCCCTGCGCTTGCCGAAGCCGATGTCGGGGTAGGCCGGGATGAGCGCGGCGGCCTTTTTCAGATCGACGGAGCGGCCTATGTCGTAGACGTAGAGATGGACGATCTCGATCGGCAGCTCCTGGTCTTTGTCCTGTTCGCTCATGGCTGCTTCGCCTGCGTTCGTGCAATCTCGCGGTCGAGTACGGAGAGAACGAAGCTGCTCCCCGCGGGAAGGGAGAAGGGCATGCTGAAATCTCCTCCCGGATGCTTGAGCGAGGCGAGAAGAACCCGCTTCCCGTCAGGCCGCAGGGCTTCCAGCTTGATCGGTACGGGATAAGGATATACAGGCAGCGTATAGACATAAATGCCGTTGATCGTGTCGGCGGCAGGCGCTGGCGACGTGAGGACAACTTTTACCCTCTCGCTCACCTTGGCCCCGACGTCGGCCTCAGGCTTCTGGTCGACGACTTTGCCCAAAGGCTCGCCTGTCTTCGCCTGGCGCATGGAGAAGTCGATGACGAAGGCGGAACCCTCGGCCGCATTGACAGCCTCGGCCAGCGACTTGCCGATAAAGGCAGGCACCTGGGCCTTGAGGCTTTCAGGTCCCTTGCTGACGACGAGCTCGAGCAGGGTGGGCCCCGATATCTGCTCTCCGGGGAGAGGCTTCTGCTCGAGAATAGTGCCGGCGGGCGATTCATCAAAGCGGTAGAGCGCCGGCTCCCTCACGGTCACAAGAGCTTTCGATGCCGTAAAGAGGCTCTGGAGCTTGAGCTTCACGGTTTCGAGGTCCTGGCCGACGTAGTTTTCTATCTTGTCGAGGACGGCGCCCTTGCTGACGGTGATCTTTATCCTTCTGCCGGCCTTGACGATGCTGCCGGGTTCGGGCGACTGCTCGAGGATAGTATTCTTGTCGAGGGGGTTGTCGGTAAAACGGAGCGAAAGTCTGGGGTAGAGTTCCCTCTCCTGCAGTTTGACGAGTGCGTCGGCGAGTTCCATCTTTCGTATGTCGGGCACCATCACCTTTTCGTTGCCCTTGAGGACGGCAAAGAAGGTGATGAGGGCGACGGCGAAGAAGAGGACACTGAGGAGAGCGGCAAAGAGGGCAAACGTGCGCTTCTGTTCCCTGGTCCAGGAAATGAAGTCGAAACGTGGAAGGCGCGGAAGCCTGCGCTTTTTTCTTGTATCGGTCTTTTCCATATGGCAAAAATATCCTTGGCTTGTGCCGGTGCTAGGGAGCGGATTCGAACCGAAGGCCTTCCAGATTGCGCATGCCATTGGCAAAATCCTTGTATGAAAGAACCTTGCGCGCGGCAAACTGAAGTTTCCGGAGAGCCATAAGGCCTGCGCCTGTCTGTACGATGATGCCCCGGGCCTTGTCCATCCCGATTATAGTGCCTGCAGGCGCATTGGGCAACGCCTCGCACCCGGCATCGGTGAAGGGCAGGGCTTCATGGATGTTGAGGCGCTGGCCGCCCAGGAAGCTGTAGGATCCAGGCCAGGGATCGAATGCCCGTATGCGGGCATCGACCTCGATGGCTGGCAGGTTCCAGTCGACAAGGCCGTCCTCCTTGGCAATTTTCCTGCAATAGCTGGGAACGCCAACCTGCGGCAGAGCAGAAGCTCGCCCTGAGGTCAGGGCTTCCAGGGCCGAAACAGTCAGACTGGCTCCGAGCAGGGCGCAGCGGGTCGAAAGGCTGCCAGCCGTTTCCCTGCCCGACAAGGCGATCTTTTCCACGGCGAGGATGTCGCCGGAATCCATCTCCAGGGCGATGCGCTGTATGGAAACCCCCGTTTCGCCGTCCCTGTCGAGCAGGGCCTGCTGTATCGGCGAAGAACCTCTATGCCGGGGCAGTAGGCTGGGGTGGACATTTATTCCCCCTTCGGGGAAAAGGGCGAGGAATTTGGGGCCGAAGATTTTTCCGTAGGCAAAGACGACGAGGATTTCAGGGTCAAGGGCAGCGACAGCCTCCCTCGCACTTCCATCGAGCCTTTCGAAGGAAAGAATGGGGAGTTCGGAGCCAAAACGTTCGCGGGCCGCCATCGCAACGGCTGTCGGCAGAATTTCCTTTCCCCTCCCGCGAGCCGATTCGGGGTTGGTGAGTATGCCGACAATGGTATGCCTTTCGGCTACGGCGAGGAGGGTGGGCACGGAGATGTCGGGGCTGCCGGCGAATAGAATCCTCACATTTTCACCATTCGCCTGTAGTGCAGCAAAGCCCTCTCCCGGCGGAGGGGCGTTATGCGCTCGATAAAGAGCTTGCCGTCGAGGTGGTCGTTCTCATGAAGGATAACGCGGGCCAGCAACCCGTCGGCCTCGACGGTAAAGGGCTTGCCCTTTTCATTGAAGGCCTGGACGCGCAGGCTGGCCGAGCGCTTCACCATGAAATAGAGGCCAGGAAAGGAGAGGCAGCCCTCTTCGTATTCGACGATATCGGGGCTTGTCATGACGATTTCAGGATTGACGAAGACTCTTTTCTTGTCCTCGTCGACATCGGTGATGAAGACGCGTTTCGAGATGCCCACCTGGGGGGCAGCCAGACCTATCCCATGGTCCCTTTTGAGGGCTTCAAACATCTGGGTGCAGAGCAGAGCCAGCCCTTCATCGAACTCGGTGACGGGCTCGGCCTTTTTTTCGAGAACGGGATCACCGTATGTCACTACCTCAAGCATCGTCTTTTCTCCATCGAAATAATATCCATATAAAATATACGCATTTACGTCATTCCGTCAAAGCTGCGCAGGCGGGAAGCCTTACTTGAGCGAAGGAATCCCGATGGTATCGCCCACCTCGAGCCCTACCCTTGAAAACCAGCCCTGGGGCACTTCGAGCGCATAACGGACGCTCCGCTCCGAAGGTCGCGCCTGCTCGGAAAAAGGCTGAAGGTCGAGTATCTGAAGGATGCGGCCGTCAGAGCCGATATAGGCGAGCGAAAGCGGCAGGGAAGTATTCTTCATCCAGAACGCTACTCTCTGGTCGGTATCGAAGACGAAGAGCATGCCCTTGCCATCATCGAGTTTTTTCCTGAACATGAGGCCACGGTTCCGTTCAAGCTCCGTGGCTGCCACTTCCGCCAGAACCTTCACGTCGCCAGCGCTCAAGGTGACGGTCTTGAGGGTGGGATTGGGCTTGTTGGGATCATCGCTTTTCGACGGCTGGGCCGAGCACGATACAGCCATGGCCGCCGCCAGAACGAATGCGGTCAATCCTTGTATCAATGCATGCTTTCGGCATTTTTCGCCACTCTGCATCTGTACGCCCTCCTTGGGAAAAGAAAAAAAGACCGTCCATGGGACGGCCTTTGGTTTGCTGCTGTATCAGGCGGGAAAAATATCCCGCTCCGGACCGATGGCTTCGCGGCTATCGGCGAGTGATCGTCAGTATCCGCCCTTGGAATCGTGGGTCTTCCTGGTTTTCTTCATGAGCTTGCGGGTGAGAGCCTTCTGCTTGCGATTCTTGATGGTGGAAGGCTTTTCGAAGTATTCCCTCTTTTTCCATTCGCGAATGATGCCCTCTTTCTCGACCATGCGCTTGAAACGCTTAATCGCTTTCTCGAGGGGCTCGCCGTCTTCAACTATGATTTGCCGGATAGTAATCACCTCCCTTCTGCCGGAGGCTTGATTCTACTGGAATTGACGGATTTGTCAAGTGGAGGGCCTCAGCGCGAAGGGGGCGCGAGGAGGGGTTGCGACAGCCAATAGTATGGATTTACGGCTGTGGATCCTATACGGAGCTCCCAATGCAGATGGGGGCCCGTCGAAAGCCCTGTTGAGCCCACATGCCCGATGATCCGACCCTGGTCGATCTCCTCGCCCTCTGCCACAGCGATCGACGAAAGATGCATGTAGATCGAAAAAAGACCTGGCAGGTGTTCCATGACGACGGTGTTGCCGGTCACGATCCGCAGGCCGGCGAAGACTACCCTTCCGGCGGCGCAGGCGAGGACATCGCTGCCCTCCTTGGCCCCAAGATCGATGCCGCCATGGATGATCGAATCGCTGCCGCCGCCATGATAGAGGTAGCGGCGCTCGTCGGCAAATCCCGCCGTCTCGCGCCAGGGAACGGCAAGAGGCTTGACCATAAGGCCTGCTGCGAAGATTGCGGTGGGATCCTTCGCCTGGAAAATCGCGGCGAAAGCCGCGGATTCGGCTGTCTTGGCGGGATCGGGCTGTGTGCGCAAGGCCGTGTTGGCCTTGTCGAGGGGGATGTCTTCCTTCAGGAATTTCCTGGCCTCGATCAGTATCCCCGACTCGAGAACGGCAGGGCCATCGACGGAGCTCAGCGATACCGAAAGGCTGGCAGAGCCAAGCGAAGCCTTGACCGGAACGGGGATGAGAAAGCCATAGAGAAACCCCCTGCCTGACGAAGGCATATAGAAGGCGTCAGCTCCCGCCATCTTCCTCCCCGCGGCGTCCCTCAAGGTGGCTTGTGCGGCGCTAATCTGGCGATCGCTGGAAAGCCAGCAGAGGAGCGGATCGCCGGGAGCAATCCTGGAGGGAGCGGAGATGGAGGCAATCGCAGATCCGGACGCCTGCGCACCAGCCGTTGAAGCGGCGCAGAACAGACCGAGAATGAGGATTGTCAACAATAGCCTTCGGCACCCTTTCACATCGAAATGATATACTTTATACTCGAATTAATTGTAACCATCATTCAGGAGAATCTGATGCTTTTTTCGCTCGGCACATCGCTGATTACCCTCGCCATAGTCCTTGTTTTTTTTGTCATCTACCACCGACTGACAGCCAACAACAGATCGCTCGAGAAGGTAAAACGCCTCGCCGACAAGCTCCAGAACGGCCTTGACGACTATGTTGGCGCCCGCTCCGAAGAATTGAAGCACTATGGCATCGATCTCGACGTCCAGCAGAAAGCCGCGAAAATAGCCCTTGAAAAACTGCAGGCCGCACAGTTGGCCGTCACCGAAAAGGCCGATGCCGTAGGCGCCATCGCCGATCGCTTCAAGGAATATGACGAAGTCCTCGCCAAGCTCATGGACATGACAGCCCGCGTCGACGAGAACCTCGCCCGCATCCATGAGGATGAAACCTTCGCCGAAGGGGTCAACCGCAAGCTCGATCTGGCCAAGAAGGGTCTTGCAGCCATAGAGCGCGAACTGCCCCTCCTCCGTGAAAGTTTTGCCCAGGAAGCCCAGCGCACCATTGAAACTTTCCGCGACGACATCCTCAACGAACTTCAGGAAGGTCTCGCCACGACGGCCACAGAGCTCAACAAGGTACGTGATGAAGCCCTGGCCGCCTTTGCGAAGGCCCAATCGGCCCGCGCCCTCGTGGATGAAGAACTGAATAAAGCCCTCGATGCCGCCCAGATGCGCGCTTCCTCCGTTGAAGACGAAGCCTTTGCCACCCTCACGGCATCCTTCGCCTCCCGTCTCGATGAGCTGGGCTCATCATCAGCCAGACAGCTCGCCCAGCTGGGTCAGGATACGACACGCAACATAGGCGAACTGCGATCCGCCATCGAAGCCTTCAAGAGCAAGTGGCACGACGAGGCTCAGGGCATGCTCATCGACATCACCACCAAGCTCGGCGAAGCAGAGGATATTTTCGCCAGAAAAGCGACAGAAATAGCCGGTCTCCTGGAATCATCGGCCAAGATGGCGGGCGACAAGGAAAAGGAATTCAGCGATACGGCAGCCCGCACCGAAAACGAACTCACCGAAATCGCCGGAAAAGCCAAACTGGAACTCGGCGCCACGGCAGGGAAGGCCAGGCAGGACATGGGGGCAACCCTCGCGGAACTCGCGACCCTTGAAGGCTCGCTTAAAGCCTCAATGGAAGCGACCAAGACTCATATTGAAGAAGAATTCGCCGCCTTCGGTCAGGCCTTCGAGGATCACCGCAGCCGCTTCGAGACCGACTTCAAGGCAGAAACATCAGCCCTGGGACTCGCTCTCGTCAAGCTTGGCAAGGATATCGAAACGCTCAAGATCGCGGCATATGAAAATGCCGGAGAAAAACTCGAAGGCTTCGAGGACCAGCTCCTCTCCGATCTCTCGGAAAGGAAAAGCCAGGCTTTCAAACGGCTCGACGCCTGGCTGAGCGACATGGAGAAAACCCTTTCGGGCACCTTCGACGCGGTGAAGGAAAGGGAAAAAGACAAGCCTAGCGAATGATAGCCTTGAGGGCCGTCTCCACCATCGCCTTGAAGCTGGTCTGCCTTTCCGCCGAGCTCGTCATCTCGCCTGTGACAAGGTGATCCGAGACCGTGAGGATAGCGAGGGCCTGGACATTGTATTTGGCTGCGAGCGTATAGAGCTCTGCCGTCTCCATCTCGACGCCGATAACGCCGAATTTAGCCCACAGCTTCCACTGTTCGGGATCTTCAGTGTAGAAGGAATCCGAGGAGAGGACGGGGCCGACATGGGGCGAAAAGCCCGACTCCCTGGCAGCCTCGTAGGCGTTCATCAACAGGGGAAAGGACGCGGTCGGCGCGTAGTCCATGCCGTTGAAGCGAATCTTGTTGACGGCTGAATCGGTCGAGGAGCTCATGGCCAGTATGGTATCGCGCAGCTTGACTTCGGTGCGCAGGGCTCCGCAGGTGCCGACGCGTATGAGCTTTTTAACTCCATAGTCCCGTATAAGCTCGTTGACATAGATGGAGTGGCTGGGCATGCCCATGCCCGTGCCCATCACGGAGACGCGGACGCCCTTGAAGGTTCCTGTATATCCGAACATGTTGCGGACTTCATTGAAGCATTCGGCGCCTTCCAGAAATGTTTCGGCTATGAACTTCGCCCTCAAGGGGTCGCCCGGCAGGAGTATCTTGTCCGCTATCTGGCCTGGTTTCGCCGCTATGTGAATGCTCATGCTATCCTTCCTTCGTGGTCGACTTTGTGATAGGCTATTACACTCTATTATAGGCGAATTTTCAAGTCCGAGCCATCGAGGAGAAAATCGTGAACCCTTATGAGATCCTGTATGCGGATGATGATATCCTCGCGGCGAACAAGCTTTCTCCCCTGCCCGTCCTCAAGGACACCTCGGGCGACGAGGATCTTCAGTCCATGATCAAGCGCGAGCATCCCGAGCACGCAAAATTCCTGGAGGCGGCCCACAGGATAGACAGGCGCACCTCAGGTATCGTCGTCTTCGCGAAGAACGCCGCGGCTCTGAGAAAACTCGAAGAATCCTTCAGGGAAAGGGAAATCCACAAGACCTATATTGCCTGCCTCGAAAAGGAGCCGGTTCCCGCCGAAGGCTTGCTGAAGCATATGATCATCGTCGACTCCAAGCGCAATATTTCCGTAGCCCGCCCCATGGCGCAGGTGGCTGGAATGGACAAAGGCCACCAGGGTGCCGTGCAGGCCGATCTGGCATACAAGCTGTTGATGAAAACGGAGCGCTATTTTTTCGTGGAAGCCAAACCCCTTACGGGACGGCATCACCAGATACGAGCCCAGTTCGCGGCCATGGGCTGGTCCATCAAGGGCGACCTGAAATATGGGGCAAAACGCAGCTCGCAGTCGGGCAGGATCATGCTCCATGGCTGGCGCACCGAGTTCGAGCATCCGCGAACGGGCGAAACCCTCACCCTGACGGCCGATTTTCCCACCGACGAGACCCTCTGGAAGGTCTTCGCCGACTTTATCGGAGTAGAGGGAAAGCCCGCCGGAAATTAAGCTGCGCTTAAAAGACCGGCTTAAGCTCGGTACCTGATTCAGAAACTCTGAAATTGATCATCGGCCACTGCAGGAAGGCCGGCGAGCCCGGGCTCGTCGGTTCGATATCGAGCCGCGATACGCCGCAGTTGGAGGTGGGCAGCAGGGGCTGCCAGGTCTTCGCCCCGAAGGTGGAGCGGATCAGCCACTGGATGAGCCCCCCATGCGAAACACAGACGATATTTCTTGCCCCGCCTTCCACCAATTCTCTCATCTTTATCCAGGAAGCCACAGCCCGCAGGTACATGGAAGTCGAATGCTCGGCCTCTGGCACGGCATCCCAACTCATATACTGGAACCGCGCGAAAACGTCCGGGTGCCGAACTCGGGCCGTATCGGCGTCTATGCCCGTAAAAATACCGACATCCACTTCTATAAGGGAAGGCAATAAAAGCGGGGCCGCCATTCCGCATGCCTCGGCGACAATGGATGCCGTCTGGGCGGCGCGGGCTTGAGGGCTCGACACGATGGCATCGATCCGCTTTTCGGCTAGCCAAGCGCCGACGGCCCGCGCCTGGGCCAGACCGACTTCGTCCAGGGGATAGTCGAGCCTGCCCTGGAATGTGAAGCTCGCGTTGCCCTGGGTTTGGCCATGGCGAAGTATGTAGAATTTTGTGTCCTGTGAGATCGATGAGAAGAAGGCCCCATCGACGACAACCGCCGAGGCGTCGGTCAGGGAGAGGGATCCACCCTCTCCCCAGCCGGAGGATTCAAAGCGCGGATACATCAGGAAGCGATGAAGGTATCGCTGCCGCGATTGAAGTACTTGTTGACGATGAACATCGACACGCCCGTCACAACGAGAAGAATCGTCGACATGGCGCTGGCCGTGCCGAAATAGCCGTCCGCCACGGAGAGGTAAATCTTGATGGGCATCGTCATCGTCTTGCCCACATAGAGGAGGATCGAGGCGGAGAGCTCATTCATCGAAGTCACCCAGCTCATGATGGCACCGGAAATTATACCTGACTTCATCAATGGAAGGGTTATTGTCCTGAAGGTGCGCCCAGGCGAAGAACCCAGGTTGATGCCGGCTTCCTCGAGAGCGGGGTCGATCTGCTTCAGGATTGAGGCAGCCGACCGCACCGAATAGGGTAGCCTTCGTATGAAATAGGTGAGTATGACAATGGTCGCAGTACCGGTGAGGACTATTGGGGGGCGGTTGAAGGCTACGATGAAGCCGATGCCGAGAACGGTTCCCGGGACAATGTAGGGGATCATGAGCAAGGGATCCAGGGTCTTAACTGCAAGGTTGCGCTTGCGGGCAATGATAAAGCCTATCAGAGTCCCTATAAGAGAAATCAAGATGACGGCTATAAAGGAATAGAGGAAGCTGTTAACCACCGTCTTGCCTACATCGTAGAAGATTTTCCTGTAGCTCTCCAGGCCGAAGCCGGGCTTGAACACGGGACCGGAAGTGTTCCTGAAAGAATAGAAAACGATGACAGCGAGGGGGAGCATGGAGATACCCACAATCAAGTAACATACCAGGTGGGCGAAGAACGACCTTTCCCCTTTGAGCTTCTTCACTACGGGGCGGTTGACAAGCATTGACGCGTACTTGCGCCTCGAAGAAACCCAGGTTTGGACAATGATAACCACGGCCGCACAAAGCATAAGGACGATTGATACAGTAGATGCCATGCCGGGACTCTCACTTATCTCGCTGGTGAAACGCTCATAAGCCACAGTGGCCAGGACCCGGTAGTTTCCGCCGATTATGGCGGGTGTACCGAAGTTGGAGAGGGACATCATAAATACGATGAGGGCTCCGCCAGTAAGGGAGGGGAGGACGAGGGGAAGGGTAACGGAGAAGAAAGTCTTGACCGAGCGGGCGCCAAGGTTCTCAGAAGCTTCCTCCAGGGATCGGTCAATAGTCATAAGGGAGCCGGCAAGCATGAGTGAGATGAATGGATAGTACTGAAGGGCATCAGCGAGGATAATTCCTCCAGCCCCGTAGATCGGCGGGAGCTTGATGCCCACGCTCATTAAGAGATTGCGAAGGAAGCCGTTGTTGCCCAGCATCGTGATCCAGGAATAGGCGCCGATGAAGGTGGGAGAGAGGAGCGCGAGCACGGACAAGGTTGTCAGCAGGGTCGTGCCACGTATTTTATATCGGGTGGTGAAAAATCCTAGTGGAATGCCCAGCAAGGCTGCAAAAAAGGTAGTGGCCAGCGCGACGAACATCGAATGGCCGAAAGCCTTGAGGTAGTAAGCCCGGGAAAAGAATTCCTTCCAGTTGGAAAGGGAAAAAGCCCCCGTTTCTTTATCCAAAAAGCTGTATTTGAAGACGTCGAAGAGTGGGTATATCAGGAAGACCCCGACGATAGCGAAACCCAAGAGCGTGACAAGGGCCCAAACATCGGCTTTTTTCCTGCCTATGCTCATAGAGCGCCTCCCCCGCCCAGGCGCATGCCCGATTCCTTGTCGAAGAGGAGGCAGGCATAGCTGGGCACGGCGAACTCCACTCTGGAGCCTACGGCCGGTATATCGGCCTTGCGCGGTCTGTGCCGCTCTATGACGATCCGGCTTCCGCCAAGGTCTACTTCCATGGACGCCACGGTGCCCAGGAAGGAAGTGGAAATGAGAAGCCCCTCAAGGCGGCTCAGGCCCGCGGTTGCGCCCTCGGTCTCCACGATATCCTCGGGACGAAAGGCGAGTACGGCCTCGGCCTTGCCCTGAGTTCCCTCTTCTGGCACAGCGAAGCTCGTCTTCCCCGACGATGCTCGCCTTAAGCCACCCGGAAGGCTCTCGCCGAGCTTTACATCCAGAGTGTTGATCTTGCCAACGAAGGTGGCGACGAAGAGATTGACTGGATCCTTGTAGATGTCCCAGGGTTTCCCGATTTGCTGGATCTTCCCGAAATTGATGACGGCTATCCTATCCGAGACGACGAGGGCTTCCTCCTGGTCATGGGTGACATAGACAGCGGTGATCCCAAGGGATTTCTGCACGGCACGGATCTCGTCGCGCATTTCCACCCTGAGTTTAGCGTCCAGGTTTGAAAGAGGCTCGTCGAAAAGGAGGACCCTCGGCTCGATGGCCATTGCCCGAGCCAGGCCCACGCGTTGCTGCTGACCTCCCGAGAGCTTGTCCGGGGTGCGGGACTCATAGCCAGTGAGATGGACGCTCGCCAAGGCCTTTTGCACCCTCGCTTCTATCTCTTTGGATGGCATTTTTCGAACCTTGAGCCCATAAGCGACGTTCTCAAACACCGTCATATGAGGAAACACGGCATAGTTCTGAAACACCATACCTGTATTCCTCTTGTAGGCGGGAAGGTCGTTGATGAGTTCTTCGCCCAGCCAGATGTCGCCCTTGTCCTGCCTGTAGAATCCAGCGATCGTACGCAGGAGGGTAGTCTTGCCGCAGCCGGAAGGCCCGAGGAGGGTGAAGAACTCGCCTTTTTCAATTTCAAGATCGATGTCGGAGAGCGCAAGGAGTTCGCCAAAACGCTTTTCCACTCCGGAAATCTTTATAGACGTCATGTCATGCCTCGCAGATGAAAATTGAGAAAATACCATTATGATAAAAGCCCGGGGCCTATACAAGACTCCCGGGCTTCAGTCATTGGGGTGGCCACCCCGTCCATGCCGGACAGGCATGGAGCAGGATAGCCTACATAATTTTAGAGTCCGAGATCCATGGCAATATCAGCGAACTTTTTGCTGAAATCGGTCTTGTTCTTGGCCGCCCAGCCGAAGTCGTAGGCCACCGTGGTAATCTCGTCCATGGGAGGAAGACCATTGGGACTACCAACATCGACGCGGATCGGCCTTCGGGCCATGGCCTTGACCAGGTATTCCTGGACGGGCTTGGACAGGCACCAGTCGAGAAAGACTTTGGCATTGGCCAGGTTCGGGGCTCCCTTGAGAAGGGCAATGCCGTCGGGGGCTGCCACAGTTCCGTCCTTGGGATAGATGATCGCCACTGGACCGCCGTTGACAAAGAACCTGAAAGCGTTGTCCTCGAGGGTGAGTCCCACTGACTGCTCTCCGTCATTGACGAACTTGGAAACGGCGCCTGAGGAGGTGGAGATCACCATGTTCTTCATGATCCCCTTGTAGATGTCCCAACCCTTGTCGCCATAGACCGTGACCACGTTGGCTAACTGCATATAGGAGGATCCGGACTTGTCGGCTCGGGCGGAGGAAATGGACTTCTTAAAGCGGGCATCGGTGAGATCGGTCCATTTCTGGGGATACTGCTCGGGCTTGAGAAGCTTCGTGTTGACGATGAAGACATTCATGATGCCAGTGTAGGGAAGCCAATTTGTCCCTACTTTATATACCTTGGCCACCTTGTCCCAGTCTTTGGGCGTATAAGCCTGGAGGATCTGGTTTTCGGCCTCCAACTGCTCGCCGCCGATGGACCATATGACGTCAGCCTGGGGATTGGCGGCTTCGGCCTTGGCGCGCTTGATGATGTCGGCCGAGCCCAGCTTGACGTACTCGACCTTTATACCGGTCTCCTTTTCGAACATGGGGATGAGGGCGTTGTAGATCTCTTCCTCATGGGCTGTGTAGACGACGACCTTGCCCGAGGCGGCCCAAGCCGAACCTAGAGCCAAGAGGCAGAACAGGACAGCGGCAATGCGCTTCATACGAACCTCCGGAAAACGTTTTTAGCCTGACGGAAATCCGCCCGGCCGTATCTGTACATTTCTATTTTAACATATTTTCCACGATATGGGAGAGCCTATCTGCGTTTTTATCGTAACAAAAAGCCCCGAAACCGAGGGATTCAGCGGTCTTGCAGTAGGCGGACACGTCATCGATGTAGAGACAGTCGGCGGCTTCGAGCCCCGAATACTCGAGGAGCTTGAGCCAGATGCGCGGGTCCGGCTTCATGAAACCCACTTTATAGGAAAGGATATGAAGCTCCGGGATGGAGGCGAGGATTTCGTTGTCGAAGATCTTGCGGGCGTGGAGCCAGGAGGTGTTGGAGAGCACGAATGTACGGGCGCCCAGCGCGCGGGCCGCGACGAGGCCCTCCTCCCCGTCGGGATTGGGAAGGATGATCTTCGTGTAATCCTCGACAAACTGATCGTAGCCGTAGTCGGGGGCGAAGCCAGCGAGGCGGGCGACACGGAGGAAATACTCGTGAGAATCGTACTTCCCCGTCTCGAAATCCCGCTCGAAGGCGCCGCCCCAGAGGGCGCGATCGAGATCTTCTGCGGAAAGCCGGGCGTGGGGAGCCGTCGCCCTGGCGAAGGCCATTCTGTCCAAGCCGCAGAGCACGTTGCCGAAATCGAAA
>CAYXUF010000021.1:16299-40045 GCA_964468155.1 uncultured Treponemataceae bacterium | reverse complement strand
CGCAACAGTTTATTCTTACTCGCCTCTTCTTTCTAATGTTTTATCACTCCTCCTTATAATGACCTTACCGATCAGAACATAGTGATTGCCGGAGAAGAAGTCAAAAGCAGGGGGTTCCATGCAGTATCGGGCACTGGGAAAGACGGGGATTAAGGTATCGGCTTTGGGTTTCGGCTGCATGAGGCTGCCCACCCTGGGCGCGCCCGACCAGATCGACGAAGCCGCGGCGACCCGGCTGCTTCACGGCGCCATCGAAGCAGGCGTCAACTACATCGACACGGCCTGGTTCTACCACTCAGCCGCGGCGATGTCGGGAGCGGGCGAGAGCGAACCCTTTGTCGGCCGGGCGCTTTCGGGCAAGCCCGCCGAAGGATGGCGCGAACGTGTCCACCTGGCCACGAAACTGCCGCAGCAGCTCATAAAAACCCGGGAAGAGATGGACGATTTTCTCGCGCGGCAGCTCGATCGCCTTCGGACGGATCATATCGACTTCTACCTCGTGCACGGGCTCAGCGGCGACTCCTGGAACCGCATGCGCGATCTGGGCGTGAGGGAATTCCTCGACAAGGCCCGGGCGCGCGGCCTCATTCGCCACACGGCTTTTTCCTTCCACGGCAGGAAGGAGGATTTCCCGCGGATCATAGACGAGTACGATGCCTGGGCTTTCGGCCAGCTGCAGTACAACTATATAGACACCGACTACCAGGCGGGCATTTCGGGGCTGCGCTACGCGGCCGGGAAAGGCCTGGGCGTTGTGGTGATGGAGCCCTTGAAGGGCGGGCGCCTCGCGAACAGGCTGCCGCCCGAGATGCAGGCAGTCTTCGATGCCCGCCCCGAAGGCTGGAGCCCCGCCGAGTGGGCTCTGCGCTTCGTGTGGGATGAACCCGGTGTGAGTCTCCTCCTGTCAGGCATGGGCGAGGAGTCGCAGCTGAAGGAAAACCTGAGGGTTGCCGACAAGGCCGCCGCCGGAGGGATCAGCCCGGAGATGAGGGAGGTCTACGAGGCCGCGCGCAAAGCCTTGCTGTCAAGGACGAAGGCCGAATGCACGGCCTGCCGCTACTGTCAGCCCTGCCCCTTCGGCGTCCAGATTCCCGAATGCCTCGCCGCGCTCAACGCGGCCGCCCTCTGGGACACGAAGGATGGCTGGCTCACCGGCTGGGGCTCGATAAAGGGCAAACCCGAAGCCTGTACCGAGTGCGGGAAGTGCGAGGAAGCCTGCCCGCAGGGGCTGCCGATCCGACGGCTTCTGAAAGAGACATCGGCGGTTTTCAGGAGCTAGCGAGAATCTCCCCAACCACCGCCTCGCCCATCTCGATCGTGCCGACGAGCCTGTCCCTGGGGCCTGCGGCGATATCGCCGGTGCGGAGTCCCGAGTCGAGCACGGCGTCCACGGCCTTCTCGAGGGCATCGGCCTCGGCTTCGAGGCGCAAGGAATAGCGCAGCAGCATGCCAGCCGAGAGGATAGTGCCCAAGGGGTTGGCGATGTTCCTGCCGGCGATATCGGGGGCCGACCCGTGGATGGGCTCGTAGAGTCCTGGCGTTCCGGGGGCTCCGAGGCTGGCCGAGGGCAGCATGCCGATGGAGCCCGTGAGCACGGAAGCCTCGTCGGAGAGGATGTCGCCGAAAAGGTTGGAGGTGACGATGACGTCGAACTGGCCGGGCACCCGAATGAGCTGCATGGCGCAGTTGTCGGCGTACATGTAGCCGAGCTCGATATCGGGATACTCGGGTCCGATGCGAGCCGCCACTTCCCTCCATAGCCGCGAAGATTCCAGGACATTCGCCTTGTCGACCACGCAGAGTTTTTTCCGCCTCAGGGCGGCGGCCTCGAATCCGGCGCGCAGAACACGCTCTATCTCCATCACGGAATAGGTTTCGGTGTCGAAAGCCGAAAGCCCGTCGGCGCTCCTGCCCCGCTTTCCAAAGTAAAGGCCGCCCGTCAGCTCCCTCATGATGAGGAGATCGAAGGAGGGGGAGCCGTCCCAGCTGCTCGCCGCGAGAACCTCTTCCTTGAGGGGGCAGGCAGCCCGCAGCTGGGGCAGGAGCTTGGCTGGCCTCAGGTTGGCGTAGACGCCCATGCCGGCTCTCAGTGCCAACAGGCCTTTTTCCGGCCTGTTGGCCGAAGGCTGCTTGTCCCAGGCCGGACCGCCCATGGCGCCCATGAGGACGGCGTCGGCCTTTTTTGCGGCCTCCAGGGTTTCGGGGGGCAATGGCATACCGTAACGGTCGATGGCGCAGCCGCCTGCCACAAGTTCGGTGAATGCAAAATCATGGCCGAAACGCTTGCCAATGGCAACAAGGGCTTTTTTCCCCTGGGCGATGACTTCGGGGCCTATGCCGTCGCCCGGTATGAGCGCGATGCTGTACTTCATGGATGCTCCTTTCGGCGCTCAGACGCCATCGACATTCCCGGCCCTTGTCCGCGCCGGGGGAGAGATCGCCGAAAGCTCCCATTCCATGGAGTTGATTGCGGCGATGTAGGCCAGTATGGTTGCCTCGATGACGTCGGTGGAGAGGCCGCGGCCGTTCCACTGTACGCCGTCATAGCTGATCTTCACCGTCGCTTCGCCCTGGGCGTCCTCGCCGCCCGTCACGGCCCCGAGCTCGAAGGAGTCGAGATCCAGGTCCTTGCCGACGATGCGGTTAATAGCCGAGAAGGCCGCGTCCACGGGACCGTCGCCCACGGCCACTTCCTCGAGAGAGTTCCCGTCCTTGTGCCTGAGCCGGACCGTGCAGGTGGAACTGAGGGAGGAACCCGTGTTGACAACCCAGCGGTCGAGGGTCCAGGTGGCGGGCAGCGTCTGAATCGAACCGACAACGAGGGCTTCGATGTCCCTGTCGCCGACCGTCTTCTTCTTGTCGGCCAGCACCTTGAAACGGGCAAAGAGATCGTCGACATCCAGGTCGGCGAGATGGAATCCGAGACTCTTGAGCCTCTCCTCGAAGGCGTGCCTGCCCGAGTGCTTGCCCAAGACCATGCGGTTCGACAGGAAGCCCACCGATTCGGGCGTCATGATCTCGTAGGTCATCCTGTTGGCGAGGATGCCGTGCTGGTGAATGCCCGCCTCGTGGGCGAAGGCGTTCTCGCCCACGATAGCCTTGTTGGGCTGGACCTTCACGCCAGTTACCTTGGAGACGAGACGGCTCGTCGCGTAGATTTGCGTCGTGTCGACGCCGCATTCAATGTCGAGGTACGCCTTTCTCGTGGCGATCCCCATGACGATTTCCTCGAGGGAGGCGTTGCCCGCCCTTTCGCCGAGGCCGTTGATCGTGCATTCAAGCTGGTCGGCACCCGCGGCTGCGGCAGCGAGGGTGTTGGCAACGCCGAGGCCGAGGTCGTCATGGCAGTGGACCGAGAATACGGCCTTCTCCATGCCGGAAGTATTGGCTTTTACGTAGGCCACGAGTTTGCCGAATTCGTCGGGCAGGGCGTAGCCGACAGTGTCGGGCAGGTTGACGACGGTCGCTCCAGCCTCGATCACCGCGCCGAAGACGCGGCAGAGAAAGTCGGGATCGGAGCGGGATGCGTCCTCGGCCGAAAACTCCACGTCGGGGCAGAATGTCTTCGCGTAGGCTACGGCCTCGACCGCGCGCCTCACGACCTCGTCCGGTCCCATTTTGAGCTTGTATTCCATATGGACGGGGGAGGTGGCGATAAAAGTGTGGATCCTTGGGTGCGCGGCCCCGCGCAGAGCCTCCCAGCCTGCGTCGATGTCGCCCTTTGTCGCCCTGCAGAGGGCCGCCACGACGCAGTTTTTCACAGCGGCCGCCACGGCCTTCACGGCCGCGAGATCGCCGGGGCTGGCTGCCGGAAAACCGGCCTCCATCACGTCGACGCCCAGCTTTTCGAGCTGCTTCGCCACTTCCACCTTTTCCTGGAGATTCATGCTGCAGCGGGGAGCCTGCTCCCCATCTCTCAGCGTCGTATCGAATATCTGTACCTTGCGGGCCATAAGCCCCTCCTGATTTCTCGCCATCCGGCGGCCGACATGCGGCAGCCAGGTTTCAGTACTTTTCGGCTGCGAATGGCACCCATCCGCCCGCCTTGATCATCGCGATCTCGAAATCCCCCAGAACGAAGGGCACTTTGAGCTTCTCCCCCGATGCGGAGGAAAACTCAAGCGTCCTGCCCTCGATATCGAAGTCCATAACTGTTGAAACGCCCGCGAATCGCCTGAATAGCTCCTCGATGGTTTCGCGGGGCAGTTCCACGGCCGCCATGCCGCAGTTGAACATGTTGCGCCTGTAGATGCGCGCGAAGCTCTCCGCGATCACGACGTTGATCCCGTTGGCCTCGAGAGCCCAGGGAGCGTGCTCGCGCGAGCTGCCGCAGCCGAAATTGGCCCTCGAAATGATGGCGCCCCTTCCGGGAAGGTCCCTCGTCCTGTCGAAACCCGGCAAGGCCAGATCCTCGAACAGGTAGGGTTTCAAAGCCTCCCTGGAATCCTCATTCAGATATTTTGCGGGGATTATTTCATCCGTGTTTATGTCGCTCCGATCGAGGAAAAGAAGTGTGCCGCCCAACTGTTTCATGTTGGAAATCCTCCCTTCACTGTAAAACTACACCGCCGAAGCGATATGGCCGGCTATCGCCGTCGCGGCCGCCGTGGCCGGGCTCATCAGATGGATCATGCCGCCCTTGCCCATGCGCCCCGAGAAATTCCTGTTCGTGGTCGAGGCGCATACCTCCCCCGAAGCGAGGACGCCGTTGGACATGCCCAGGCAGGCGCCGCAGGTGGGATTGGTGACGCAGAAGCCAGCGTCATGGAAAATCTGGATAATGCCTTCCTTCAAGGCTTGGGCATAGACAGCCGGCGTGGCGGGGGAGACGATGCCCCTCACTTCGGAAGCGATCTTCCTGCCCTTGAGCACAGCCGCGGCCGCCCTCAGATCTTCTATTCGTCCGTTCGTGCAGGAGCCGATATAGACCTGGTCCACCTTCACGGCCGACATGTCCCTGGCCAGGGCCACCTGGTCGGGCTTGTACCCGAAGGTGACGAGGGGCTCGATGGAGGAGCAGTCGATATCGAGGGTGGAGGCGTAGACGGCGTCCTCGTCGCTCGCCCAGCGCGAATAGTCGGCCAGGGCTTCCTGTTCAGTATCGTAGAGCTTTTCGCCCTCGGGCCCGATGAAGGGCCACAGATAGGCGACCGTGGTGGCGTCGGGCATGCAGATCCCGCTCGTGCCGCCGGCCTCGACCGCCATGTTGCAGAGGGTCATGCGGCCCTCCATGCTCATCGCGTCGACGACGGGCCCGCGGAATTCGATCACCTTGTCGGTGGCGCCAGCCACGCCCAGCCGGGAAATCGCGTAGAGGATGAGGTCCTTCGCGTACACGCCGCGTTTCAGGCTTCCCTTCAGATTAAGCCTGAGGGTTTCGGGTTTCCTGAAGGCGCAGACCCCTTTCAGGACGGCGATTTCGAGATCCGTCGTGCCCACTCCGGCTGCGAAGGCGCCGAAAGCCCCGTGTGTGCAGGTATGGCTGTCGCCCATCACGAGGGCGTAGCCGGGCCGCACAAAGCCTTTTTCGGGAAAGAGGGCGTGGCATACGCCGTTGCGGCCGATGTCGAAGAAGTCGGAGATGCCCTGCCTCCGAACCCATGAACGCAGGGTCTTGCCCTGCTCGGCAGTCTTGGAATCCTTGGCCGGCGAAACGTGGTCGATCACGGCCTTGATCCTGGAAGGGTCGTACACCCTGTCCATGCCCTTGGCGGCGAGATCGTCGATGGCGATGGGCGTCGTTATCTCATGGCAGAACACCGTATCAAGCCTCAGCACCCAGGTATCGGCGAAAGGCATGTCGACGAGATGGGTTTCGAAAACCTTCTGGGCTAACGTTTTTCCCATGGTCAGCTCCTTGTGGAAATATCGTTCTTGGGCGGGGTAATAACCCAGAACACGCGCAGGGGCTTTTCGCCCGCGTTGCGGAGAATGTGGGGAAAGTCGGAGGCGAAGCCGGCCGAATCGCCCGGCTCCAGAGTATAGGATTGTTTGCCAACCGTAAGCTCGGCCCGGCCTTCCACGACAAGCCCCATCTCCGAACCCAGGTGGCCGTATTGGTCGCTGCCCGTCTTCGCTCCGGGTTCCAGATCGATCTGGTAGGCTTCGATGCCGTCCATGCCAGGCACGAGGCCCTCGAGCTGGGCGAGGCGCTGGTAGAGCACTCCAGGCTTGGAGAAGGTCGTCCTGTTCTTTGCCTTGACGATATGAACCGAACGCTCCCGCCTGTAATCGGCGAAGAGGTATTCGAGATCGATGTCGAGGGCGTCGGCCAGGGCGAGGAGGGTATCGATCGCGGGGGATACGCGGTTGCGCTCTATCTGCGACACCATGGACTCGCTGACGCCGACCTTTTCGGCCACTTCCTTCAGCGTGAGACCGCGCTTTTCGCGCACCGTCCTGACCTTGTCCCCGAACTTGTATTTCATCGCAGCCTTCTTAAGTGAAACTTAAGTTGCTGAACTATATATTCAGGGAACGGTTGTGTCAATTCATGGTTTGCGTAGCCATGGCGGATTGAGGACGATATGGGGAACCCTTCCCGCGGGATGCTCTTCGATGATAACACGCGTTCCATAGGCCTTCTCAATCGTCTCCGAGGTGAGGACTGCGGAGGGACTGCCTGTGGCGGCGACCCGCCCATCGGCGAGAAGGACGATCTCGTCGGCCGCCATGGCAGCCTGGTTGAGATCGTGGACGGAAAAAGCGACAGCCTTGCCCTGGCGCGCCAAGTCTCTCATGATCGCGAGGGTCTCTATCTGGTGCGCCATATCGAGGTCGGCCGTCGGCTCGTCCAGAAGGAGAACATCGGGATCCTGCACGAGGGCCCGCGCTATGACGACGCGGCGGAACTCCCCTCCCGACAGCTCGGTGACGAGTCGCGAGGCGAGCCCGGCTATCCCCATTCGTTCAAGGCTGCTCCTGACCAACCCCCTCGCCCCGCCCGGATCGCGCCCGAACCAGCCTTCCCTGGCGAAGAGCCCCGCTTCCACGTAATCGGCCACCGACACAGCCCATGCCGGCTGCTCGTTCTGGAGAACGCGAGCCACATGGAGGGCGCGCCTGCGGGGAGAAAGCTTGTGCATATCCTGATGGGTTCCCGGCAGTTTTTCATCGATAAACAGCCGTACGACACCGTCGGAAAGGGGCAACTCGCCCGAAAGGGCCTTGAAAAGGGTGGATTTTCCAACCCCGTTGGGGCCGATCACGGCCAGGATCTTCCCCCGTTCCAGATTGATGAAGATTTCCTTCAATACGGGCAGGCCGCGATGGTAGCCGACGCTGATTCCCTCGGCGACGAGGATGGGCAGCCTGTTCACAGGCTCCTCCCCTCTCGCGACGTGGCGAGGAGGCGCAGGAAGATCGGGGCGCCCAGGAGGGCTGTCACGATGCCGACGGGCAGTTCGAGGGGAGCGGCCACCGAGCGGGAGAGGGCGTCGGCCAGCATGAGGAGGACGGCGCCCGTCACCGCGGAGGCGGGGATGAGCCTTCTATGGAGGGAGCCGACGAGGAGACGCGCGAAATGGGGGCCGAGGAGGCCCACGAAACCGATCACCCCGCCCGCCGAGACGGCCGCGGCCGCTCCCAGCGAGGCGGCCGCCACGGCCAGCGCCCTCAGGAGGCTCACGTTGAGGCCGAGGATGCCCGCCGCTTCCTCCCCCGCTCCCAGAATATCGAGGGGCTTGGCGAGCAAAAGGGCTGCGGCGATGGCGATGAAGGCTGGGGGAAAGGCCGTGGCGAGATCGGGCCAGCCCTTGCCCCCGAAGCCGCCGAGCAGCCAGAAGAAGATAGTGTGGAGGTCCTTGTCGTTGAGCGCCACGATAAGGGACACGATAGCCGCGAGGAAAGAACCCACAGCCGTGCCCGCAAGGAGGAGGGCGGCCGTCGGCGCCGCTCGCCTGTTGACCGCGGCCACCCCGTACACGACGGCCGCTGAGGCGAGGGCTCCGGCAAAAGCGGCCATTTCGATGGCCCCTGGAAAGCTGAGGCCGATTTTTCCACCCATGGCTATCACGAGAACGGCGCCCAGGGAGGCGCCCGAGGAAACGCCGAGCGAATAGGGATCGGCGAGGGGATTGCGGAACAGGCCCTGGAGGACGGCGCCCGAGGCGCCAAGGGCCGCGCCCGCCACCCCCGCGAGGAGGGTTCGGGCCAGCCGCAGCTGCCAGACGATGATGATGGTCACCTCGTCCACGCCGAGGGCGCCCGCGGCTGATGCCGCCGCAGCCGTAGTCGCTGACCCTCCGAACAGCTTGGCGCCGAGGGCGCCGAGCACCTGGCCGGGGCTGAGCGCCACCGAGCCGAGGCCCAGGCTCCCCAGGAGGGCGAGGAGGGCGGAGGCTCCCAGCCCAGTCCAGAGCAGGGCTTTTTTCACGGAAAAAGCCTCGGATAGAGGGCTTTCGCCACAGCCAGCACACCGTCGGCTACCCGAGGGCCTGGATTGGACACGATGCCTGTCGGAATAAGGATGATCTTCCCGGATCGCACCGCCGGCACCAGGTTCCAGCCCGGTCTTTTAGCGACGGCCGCCTGGGTGAGGGCCTCGCCATGATCGTCGGCGCCCATGATCACCTCAGGTGCCCTCCTGATCACCTCCTCGGCACTTACCATGGGCCAGGAGCCGGGAAGATCGGAGAATATGTCCTTGCCCCCTCCCGCCGATATGATGGCGTGCTGAAAAGTGGCCGAACCGCAGGTCATGAGGGGATCGTTGTAGACTTCCCAGAAGACGCTGAGCCTCTGGGACGCGGGGATGGCGGCGAGGGTTTTCTCGACCTTCGCGATCTTCTCCTTCATCGTCGACGCGACGAGGAGAGCCGCATCCTTCCTTCCGGTAAGCGTACCGATCGCGACGATGCCCGAGGCTATCCCGTCGAAGCCCGAGGGATCGTAGGCGAAGGAGGGAATGCCGTAGCGGGCGAGCTCGTCCGTCGCCGGCTTGTGTATCTTGCCGTTGCTGACGACAAGGTCGGGCTTGAGAGAGAGGATTTTCTCTATCGACATGGAGTCGGCCGAATAACCTCCCACCTTTTCGACGGCGAGGGCCTCGGGCGGGTAGACGCAGTAGCTCGTATCGCCGACGACGGTGGCGCCCACGGCGAAAAGCACTTCGGTGGAGGCTGGCGACAGGGAAACAACCCGCGAGGCAGGTTTCGCCAGCTTGACCGTCAGGCCCAGGGAATCAACAGCCTGAACCTGCCCGAATATAAAGGGCGCGACGCAGAGAAAGGCCGCGACGAAAAATATCTTGTTCTTCATGATTTTCTGCTCACTTTAGCCGATTCGAAGGTGGCCATCCGGTTCAGTATCTTGCATGCTGCCGAACAGATCGGCATCGCGAGCGCCGCCCCCGTGCCCTCGCCCAGCCGCATTCCCAGCCTGAGAAGGGGCTTGAGTCCCAGAAAGTTGAGCATGAGTTCGTGTCCCGAATCGCCTGAGACGTGAGTGCCTATCATGTACTCAGCGGACATGGGGGCGATTGCCTGGGCGAGGAGGGCTGCCGCGCCGGAAATGTAGCCATCGATGAGAACAGGCGTCCTGTGGGCCGCTGAGGCGAGGATGATGCCCGCGAGGGCTCCGATCTCGAATCCACCGACGGAGGCGAGAACGCCGATGGGGTCTGTGGCTTCCGGCCTGTGCAGGGCGAGGGCCTTTTCGATGACGCCTATCTTGCGCTCGAGGGTTTCGTCATCGATGCCCGTGCCGCGACCAACGAGGCGCCGCGGCTCCAGGCTGGTGAAGACCGAGGCCATCGCCGTCGAGGCCGTCGTATTGCCTATTCCCATGTCGCCCGTGGCGGCGATGCAGAAGCTCTGGGCTTTCATTTCAGCCTCGAACACCTCGATGCCCGCTTCCAGACTCCTCAAGGCCTGTTCGCGGCTCATGGCCTTCTCCACCGCCAGATTTTTCGTCCCCTTGGCAATTTTCAGATGATAGATTGGAAGTCGCCGGTCAAAATCGGTAGCGACGCCCATATCGGCGACGACAACCCGAGCCCCGGCATGGGCGCCGAGCACATTTATGGCCGCTCCGCCCTTCACGAAATTCATCACCATGCCGGCTGTAACGCTGGGGGGATAGGCCGAAACACCTTCGCCGCAGACCCCGTGGTCGGCCGCCATCACGAAGATAGCCCCGGGATCCACTGCGGGATCTGCCCTGCCCTGGATGCCCGCGATCTTGACCGAGAGTTCCTCGAGCTCGCCGAGGCTCCCCTCAGGCTTTGTGAGATTCGCCTGCCTGGCTCGCGCCGAGGCTTCGGCTGCCCTGTCGGGCTCCGAGATGCGACCGATAGTCGCTTCAAGAATGTTCATGGACTTCCTTCCCCCTGGCGGATGCGCTCTGATGGGAACCACAACGCGAGCTGCAGCTAGCGCAAGGTCTTGTTCAGGCTATCGCCGTGGGGACACTGGATTTGTGCGGGAAAGTATGGAGGTTCCAACCTTCATTATTCAACACCCAGTGAATAATCAAACGATGTCCGCGCTCAAGGCGCGGCCGTGCGGTCGGTCTCCTGACTCGGAAGCATACCTCTCGTACTCCCCAGCCTTCCCGCTTTCGCAGTGGCCGTGGGACAGGTTCCACGCTTCCTTACAGTGCCTGGGGGCGTGCCGGTATTTCACCAGCTTCCCGATTAAGCCTATTGGCGCCGCAACAAGCCTACTATAGGGACCTCGTCCGAGGCTGTCAACATATCGTATACTGGGAAAATTCTTGAGGAGCCCATCGTGATTCAGGTTTTCGGAACGAAAAAATGCAAGGACACCCAAAAGGCGCTTCGTTTTTTCAAGGAGAGAGGCGTCCAGGTACAGTTCCGCGACATCACGGAAAAAGCCCCGAGCCCAGGGGAGCTGGACGATGTGGCGAAGGCCGTCGGCGGCTACGACGCCCTCATCGACAAGGCCGGGGACAGGGCGGGGAAGCGCGGTTTGGCATTCCTGGAATACGACGCGAGGGAGGAACTGCTCCAGGATCCCCTCCTTCTCAAGACCCCGATTGTACGCGCCGGGAGGGGATCGGCTGCCGTCGGCCTCGACGAAAAGGCATGGAAAGAGTTCGCGAACGCGTCGCGATAGCGGCATCCGCGCAAGCATTCACAAGCAGCGTGGCAGAAGTCTATAATAAAAATGTGCTGATATTGATGTGATCAATTCTACAGGATAACAAGATGGAGCGAGGACCTACATGATTCTGCAGAACTACATAGCACAGAAAGAGGAAGACAAAAGCCATGTCCAATAACGATAAAAAGGACCTCGACATCATCCGCGCCAAGAATGCCTTCATCATCGACATGGACGGCGTCATCTACCACGGCAACAGGCTCCTGGCCGGCGCCGCCGAATTCGTGGCCTGGCTCAAATCGAAGGACAAGAAATTCCTCTTCCTGACGAACTCGAGCGAGCGCTCGCCCGCCGAGCTCTCGCAGAAGCTGGCCCGGCTCGGCATCGAGGTGGACTCAAGCCACTTCTACACGAGCGCCCTCGCCACGGCTGCCTTCCTCGCGAGCCAGAGGCCTCACGGCTCGGCCTACGCTATCGGCGAGCCCGGCCTCATCAACGCCCTCTACGAAGCTGGCTACACCATGAACAACGTCAACCCCGACTACGTCGTCGTGGGCGAGGCGCGATCCTACAATCTCGATACTATCGAGAAGGCCGTCTCCCTCGTTTTTGGGGGAGCCCGCCTCATCGGGACGAACCCCGACCTCACCGGGCCCACGGAAAAGGGCATCATGCCGGCCTGCGGCTCCCTCCTCGCCCCCATCGAGCTCGCCACCGGGCGCAAAGCCTACTTCGTGGGCAAGCCCAACCCCCTCATGATGCGCCACGCCATCCGAAAGCTGGGCGTCACCCGCGAGGAAACAGCCATCGTCGGCGACAGGATGGACACCGACATCATCGCCGGCATCGAATCCGACATGGAGACGGTCCTCGTCCTCTCCGGCGTCACGGCCCGCGAGGATCTGAGCAGGTTCGCCTATGGTCCGCGCCATGTCCTCGAGGGAGTCTTCGAAATCCCGGGCTGAGCGGCCCTTCAGGCTGAGCGGCGCGCCTACTTGGATCTCAGCTGCTCAGCTTCAGCCCGCGGCGCTTCCTGTTTTTTGCCTTTCCACATAGATACGCACCGCCTCGCCCATGAATTCTGCGAGTCCGGGACTCATGGTGTCGAAATTCGCCTTGAACCGGGGATCGGCGCTGTAGTTTTCGGCCAGTGGAACCAACTGCTCCAGGCTGGGCGTCCAGAAATGCGACATGTTCGCCCGCCAGCGTCCCACGATGGCCTGGGCTTCGGGCGAGCCGGCTCCCTTGGGCATGGCGGCGATCATGTCGAGGTAGACAGCCTTGCTCTCGGCGAGGATGCGCTTCCGCTCGACGGCGTCATACCCTTTCCAGCGCCGATTGGATGCCTGCACCGTCTCCGGGTCGTACAGCCTTTCGGCTTCCTTCGAATAATATTCTTCTTCTTCCGTGGAAAAGCCCTCGAAGATTCCCGCTTTTTCCATGCTGTTCTCTCCTTTCACGTATGCCAGCGTATTGTCCACCGTCCGGCGCAGCTTCTGCAGACGGGCGATCCGCTTGTCCAGCTCCTCCCTGTGGGATCCGAGCGTCTTGATGAGATCGAAGTCCGGCGCGTCGAGCAGAGCCCCGATCTCCGCAAGGGGCAGTCCCAGCTCCCTGTAGAAGAGGATCTGCTGGAGCCTCAGCGCGGCATTGTCATCATAGAGACGATAGCCGGCGGGGCTGTGCCGCGAAGGATGGAGAAGCCCTATTCTGTCGTAATGATGAAGGGTCCGGACGGTTATGCCCGCCTTGGCCGCCAGCTCGTGGATCTGGTACATGAAGAGAGAATACAGCCTTACCTTACGTCAGGGTCAAGCGAATAATTCCAGGATAAGCGGATTGTTCGGCGCGATCATTTCGCCCTCGAGCGAGATGCTGGCCCCGCTTATCAGGTCTCGCCCACGCAGGGGAGTCTTCAACTCGATCAGCCCCGTCCATCCCCCGAGGTTGAGGAGGGCGGCGAATTCCGGTCCCCTCGCACCGGCAGCGGCCTCGCGCTTCAGCAGATAGACGCCCTTCCCCGCTTCGCTCCAGGAAAAGCGCGGCGCCGAAGCCTTGGCTTTTTGGCAGGCGGAAAAGGCGGCCGCGAACCAGCTCCCGAAGGCGCTATCGCCGGAAGCCCAGTCGACAGGATCCTTGCCGAAGAGATCGGGCTTGTGGCTGATGGCGAATTCCTGGCCCATATAGGCGAAGCTAAGGCCGGGTATAAACTGGTAGAACAGGGTCCAGGCTTCGAGCTCGGCGCGGCTTTCAAAGCGCCCCGCCGCCCTCTGCAGGTCATGGTTTTCGAGGAACCTTATCTTGCGCGCGCGCGCGGGATACAAAGTCTCCTGGGCATAGAGGTAGTCGAGGTAGTACGCGGCGGGGCGCTCGCCAGCCCAGGCCTTCTCAAGGCGTTCCCAGCCGTCGTAGTCATACGTCAGGTCGAAAACGCTGTGCAGTTCGGGCTCCGACCAGGCGCCGTACCCCGCCTCGCGCATCTTCTTCAAAAAGCTCGGATGCACGCTCTCGGCGAGCCAGACAAGGGGATGGAGTTCGCGCCGCAGCCCCGGATCGTACTGGTTCACCCGCTGTCTGGCCTGCTTCCAGAAATCCACCGGCACGAGGGAAGCCACGTCGCAGCGGAAGCCGTCGACGCCCTCTTTTCTCCACTCGACGAGGATGGACATAAGCTCCACCCAGAGCTGAGGTGAGGATCCATAATCGAAATCCACCACATCGGACCAGTCGGCGCACTTTCGGCCCAGCCGGGTTCCGGGAGGGGGCGCCACGAGCTCGCCCCGCGAAACCGCTGGCCCTTTTCCCTCCTGCATGAACCACTCGGGATGCTCGCCGGCGAGAACCGAGTCGGGCGAGCTGTGGTTGTAGACGACATCCATCATCACCTTGAGCCCGAGGCCGTGGGCCGCAGCCAGGAAGGCGCGGAAATCCCCGATCGTTCCGAGGGAAGGATCGATGGCTCTGAAGTCCGCGATGGCATAGGGACTTCCGAGCGGGCCTTTCCGCCCGACTACTCCCGAAGGATGTATCGGCGTGAGGTAGATCCAGTCGAAGCCCATGGCCGCTATCCCTGCGAGGCGGGGAATGGCCGCGGCAAACGTGCCTTCGGGCGTGAAGTTTCTAAGGAATATCTGGTAGATAGCGCTCGATTCGTTCAACATTCTGTAAATCCACGGTCAGGTTCGAAACAGGCGACACCTTCAGGAGCGGATATAGTCCCATGCTTTTTCAAGAGAACATCGGCAGGGATGCCGAGCCCAGCCGTCAAATTGCGTATCATGTTCAGGCTCAAAGATCTTTTACCCGCCAGCACTTCGGATACTTTTGGACCGCTCCCGATATAGGGGATCAGATCTTTAGCCTTGAGTCCTTTCTGCTCCATTCTGAAACGAATGGCGGCGATGGGGTCAGGTAGATCGATGGGATATGTTTTTTCCTCATAGAGCTCAACCAAGGTGATGAGAAGGTCAAGTTCATCACCCTCCGGCGTTCCCGGCTCGGAGTTGAAGAGTTCCGAGATGCGGGTGAGAGCAACCGCATGCTCGGTTTCAGTTTTTATCAGTCTTGCCTGCATTATATTTTCTCCGCATCAATCGCATCATACTCGCTGTGAGTGCCTATGAACCTTATGTAAACGGTCCTGAATTCATAATTGATCCACACTACCAATCTGTACCTGTTGCCGCAAACATTGAACACAGCCCGTCCACCTTTAAGGATGCTTGCATTTCCATAGGACGATTTTATATCCACCGGCGAACTCCAATCCGACGCTTTGACTTCATGAAACCAAGCCTCCAGACCAGCTTTCGCAGCGGGCACAGTGGACCAATAATCCGACAAAGCTTTCCTTGCGATTATCCTCATTTAGTCTATTATTCCTTTTATATTAAGTCAATCAATAGTTCCCAATTCGGGAACTATTATCGCCTTCTTCGCCCTCGTTTCTTTTACCATGTATATCGCCGGGAGAAGAAGTCTTCACTTCAATCTTGTATGATTTAATTTACTTTATGCTTTCTATTATATATATTATATTAACAATATGTTTTAGGAGATACAAATGAGTTCATGGAATACCCTGCCCAGCAATGAAATAGTGGAAAAGACAGCCGCAGCCCTCAGGGCTAACGGTTTTGAAGTGGCTATCGCCGAAAACGCCGCCGCGGCCAAGGCCAAAGCTCTCGAATGGATACCCGCCAAAGCCGAGGTCTTCACCATGGCTTCCGCGACCGTTGATGCGATCGGCCTCTCGGCTGCTCTCAACGATTCCGGCGATTACAGCTCGGTGCGCAACGCCCTCGGCGCCATGAACGGCGCCACCGAAGGCCGCGAAATGCGCAAGCTCGGGGCAGGTCCCGACGTCTCCGTCGGCTCCGTCCACGCCCTCACCGAGGACGGAAAGTTCCTCGTCGCCTCCCTCACGGGGAGCCAGCTGCCGGCCTACGCCTATGGAGCCGGAACCGCCATCTTCGTCGTCAGCACGAAGAAAATCGTCAAGAATCTCGACGCGGCCTGGAACCGTCTCGTCGAGCATGTCGTGCCCCAGGAGAGCGCCAGGGCGCGCAAGGCCTATGGCCTGCCCGAGAGCTTCAACTCCTACCCCTCGAAAGTGCTGATCATCAACAAGGAAATTCAGCCCGGCAGGGTCAAGATCATCCTCATGAACGAGGACGCCGGCTTCTGATCCGACTTGCGTCGCCTCGTTCCGGGACGCTACATTGAAGCCATGGGAAACATTCTTGCCATATTCGCGGGCGGGGGTCTTGGGGCCGTCGCCCGCTTTTTTCTGTCGGAAGCCACGGGTTCGCGGGCGGGAACAGCCCTGCCCTTCGGAACCCTCTTTGTCAATGTATCAGGATCCTTCATCATCGGGCTGATCGTGTCGCTCATGGAAATGGCCATCGTGCCCGCTGCCTGGCGGCCCTTCGCCGCCGTGGGTTTCGTCGGCGCCTACACCACCTTCTCCACCTACGCCTTCGAAACCGTCGCCCTTCTCCAGAAAAAAGCCTATGGATCGGCCTTTCTCAATTTCTTCCTCAACAATGTCCTCGCCTGCGGTGCGATACTCCTCGGAATGCTGACCGCCACGCTCCTGTCTACGGCAATCCGCGGCATGCGTACCTGACACGAGTTCATTCAGTCAGGGATATTCATGGCGAAAGTATATTCGAAACAATTTCACCATGCTATATTGCTGAATTATGATAGAGATAGTACGTGCAACAGTAGCAGAATCGAAGAACAGCGTTGAGTCCCTGTTGAGCGATGAATCGAACCTGCTCCTCATCGAAAAGGCCGGAATACTTCTTGCCGATTGCTTTGCCGCGGGAGGAAGAGTTTTTTCCTGTGGAAACGGCGGCTCGCTCTGCGATGCCATGCACTTCGCCGAGGAGTGTTCAGGAAGATTCCGCCAGAATCGCCCCGCTCTGCCAGCCCTCGCAATTTCGGACCCTTCCCATATATCCTGCACAGCCAACGATTTCGGCTGGGAATATGTATTCTCGCGCTATATCGAAGCTCATGGATCGAAGGATGATGTTCTCCTGGCTATCAGCACAAGCGGATCGAGCCCAAATATTCTGGCCGCGGCAAAAGCAGCACATTCTAAGGGCATGAAAATCATAGGTCTCACGGGGAAAACCGGAAGCGAGCTTGGAAACCTGGCCGATATTGATCTTGCCACACCTGCGGGCAAGTATTCTGACCATGTACAGGAATTGCATATTATCATCATCCATCTCCTGGTCCAGCTCGTGGAGAGAAGGCTCTTCCCTCATCTCTATGAGTAAAGAACCTTTTAAATGTTCGGCAAGGGGTAGCTATGTTCACACGTAAGAAATTGATCATATTCAGTCTTATTTCCATTCTTTTGATTGTTTTATTAACCTGGATATTCACTACTATATCCGGCACCTTTCACGACATAAGCAGAAATTCACAAACCGAACAGATCGTGACATTGGCAGAATCGGTACCTCCCAATCCCGATCAATTCAAGTCCTGGAAGGATCGAATTGAATCCAAGGACAGCGGCATGAAGATTCTCTACCTCTCAGGGGATCCTCTGGATAATCCCAAGCTGGAGACGGACAGCCCTTTCGAAACTGAGCTTTTCAAACAGCTTTCAACATCCTCGGACTTTGTAAAGGCGATCGAGAGCGTTTCGTATCAGGAAAAGTTCTTCTCCAAAAACAGCTATAATGTCGAAGGTATGCTGATCAGCCCTGTCTATGTGCCCTTGGTAGTAGACGACTACGAGATAGCGGGCACTGTGATTATCCTCAGCAGCGACTCAAGTCTTAAAAGCTTCGATGCGCTGCTCTTTTCCCTCGCCTCGATCATGTGCTTTGTCCTGCTGGCTGCGCTATGGATCGCGATTTTCTCCCGCGAACCGATAGTCGGCTATGCCATAATCATTCTTTTTTCTATTGTGGGCATCTTCGTCGTATACCCGCTGTATGAAGCCTTCAAGCTTAGCGTCATCTCTGAAGGACGAGTGTCACTGGATGTCTGGACGCGGATTCTGTCCGAGTCAAAAATCTGGATCGCCCTAAAAAATTCGGTGATCCTGGGTATAACCACTGCTACGGTAGCAACGTTGGTAGGCTACATATTCGCCTTCTATACCACTCGGACCGTGATCACACCCCAGCGCAAGCGTTTTATAAAGGCCTTGGCAAACCTCCCGGTTATATCACCACCCTTCTCCCTCACCCTCGCCCTGGTTCTCCTCTTCGGCAATAACGGTTTTATCACAAAAAATCTGTTGGGAATAACCACCGGACCCATCTACGGCTTGCCCGGCCTGTTAGCCATACAGACCCTCACCATGTTTCCCATCGCCTTTTCTTCTATCGAAGGCGTACTCCAAGCCATAGACGCTACCACCGAAGAGGCTTCCATGGACCTGCGGGCAGGAAAACTAAAGACCTTCCTCGGAATAACTCTGCCTCTCTCAACCCCAGGCATACTCAGTGCATGGCTGCTGGTATTCACCACAGCAATTGCGGACTTCGCCAACCCTCTTCTTTTAGGCGGAGGCTTTACCGTTCTTTCTGTGGAGGCGTATCTGGAAGTCGTCGGCATGAGCCGCGTCAACTATGGTACTGTCTATGCTCTGGTGCTTCTGCTGCCGACGATCATAGCTTTCTTTGTACAGCGTTACTGGATCTCAAAAAAATCTTATGTAACCGTGACAGGTAAACCTTCCACCAGACTTTACGATCTTACTTCCAAACCAGTAAAGACGGCGCTGGGAATGTTCATCGGCGTGTTTATAACCCTCATTATAGCGCTATACCTGACCGTTCTAGCCGGCTGTTTTGTTAAAAACTGGGGCATTGATTACAGCCTTACCCTTGAAAACTTTACAGAAGCATTCAGGCGCGGTGGTAAATCGATAAAGGACACGACGTTTCTTGCGTTTATCGCGGCACCGATTGCGGGAATCTTGGGTATGATGGCCTCATACATTCTTGTCAGAAAGAAGTTCCCGGGAAAACGCCTCCTGGAATTTCTGATCCTCGCGCCCTTCGCCATTCCTGGAACCTTGATAGGTATCAGCTATGTCCTAGCATTCAATAAAGCTCCCATAGTTCTGGTTGGCACCGGGGCAATCCTCGTTATCGCCTACGTAATCCGGGAATTGCCTTTTGGACTGGAAAACGGCTCATCCACCTTGAGGCAGATCGATCCTGCCATCGAGGAAGCAGCCGCTGACCTGAGAGCTGGACCTGCGACAATCTTCCGCACCATCACACTTCCTCTTATACGACCTGCCTTTGTGGCTACTATGTCCTACACCTTTGTGCGCGCCATGACTGCAGTGAGTACAATCATTTTCCTGGTTTCTCCACGCTGGTACCACATGACGGTATTGGTTTACAACTTTGCCGAGAATGTCAAGTTCGGCCTTGCCAGTGTCATGTCTGCAACACTTATTGTCATAGTGCTTGCCGCTTTTGCGCTTATCAACCTGCTCTTCAAGCACAACATCCTGCTCGAGAAGAGCAGTACTCAGGAGGGATGATCATGGAGAAAAAATCTGTTTCCATAGAAGTCAGCCATATCACCAAGCGATTCAAGGATCCGTCGGGCGGCAAGACCGTCACCGCCGTAGATGATGTCTCCTTCACTATCGAACCCGGAGAACTGGTAACCCTGCTCGGTCCCTCGGGCTGCGGCAAAACCACGACCTTGAGGATGATAGCCGGATTCGAGTTGCCGACCGAAGGTAAAATATTTATCGGCGAAGATGACGTAACCCAGCTGCCCGCCCATGCCAGAGACAAGGCGACGGTTTTCCAGAGCTATGGCCTCTTTCCCCACATGAATGTGTTCGACAACGTTGCCTATGGTCTTAAAATCATGAAAATGCCGAAATCCGAGATCCATACCAAGGTGATGGATACGCTTGCCCTTGTTGGGTTGGAGGAGTTGGCTAGCCGCTCTCCGGGGAGGCTCTCTGGTGGACAGCAACAGCGCGTCGCCCTGGCAAGAAGCCTTATCGTCGAGCCTTCGGTGCTCCTTCTGGACGAACCGCTGTCCAACCTGGACGCCTTGCTGCGGGAACAGATGCGGGTGGAAATTCGGCGGATTCAGAAGAAAGTTGGCATAACCGCAGTCTATGTAACTCATGATCGCACCGAAGCCATGAGCCTTTCGGATAGGGTTATCGTGATGAAGGATGGCGTCATTAGGCAGATGGGTTCTGCTTCTGATGTTTACCTGAATCCCAATTCGAAGTTTGTCGCGGGCTTTGTGGGCAAGGTCGCATTCATACCTGTAGAAATTATGGGCAAAGAAGGAAAAGGCTATGCCTGCGACCTTCAAGGCCAGCGTTTTATCGTGCCCCAGGGCATCGAAGGCTTGAATGCAGGCTCGAAGGCTGTGGTGATGGCAAGGCCTGAATCCCTCAGATTGGAAGAGCCTGGAAAAGGCTTTCTGGAAGGCAAGGTATCCGTGAATATTTACCTGGGCTCCAGCATAGAAACCTTTGTCAGTACCGAGCTGGGCGACATTCTCGTGCAGATCGATGACCCGACACGCAAAAAGATATGGAAAGAAGGAAGCAGCGTATCCCTCACGTTTGAGCCTGAACTGGTGAGGATACTGCCTGAGGAATAATCGCATGTACAGGGCCGGAGATTCGATCTGACCAAAAAAAGGGCTGCCTACGTTGATTTCGTAGACAGCCCTTTTTTGATTGTTTCAAGATCCTTTCATTGCCCTCGGTTTACTTGTTTCCAATTTCCTTCGAGAAGCGATCCTGGAGCCTCGCCTTGTTGGCTGCATCCCAGATAGAATCCTGGTCAACCGTCTTGATCTTGCTCAGGGGGATGGCGTTGGGGTTAGGTTCTACGCCTTCCTGGACCGGCACGACATAGAAGTCAGCGATGACTTTCTGGCCATTGGGCCCGAGAATCCAGTCATAGAGTTTTTTAGCCAGAACCGCCTGCTTTCCTCCCTTGATGAGGGACATGGAAGCGAGCTCGAAACCGACGCCTTCGGTGGGGATATTAATCTGCAGAGGAGCTCCTGCCGCCTTGGCGCGCACAGCGTCGTGAGCGTAGCCAATGGCGATGGGGATCTCGCCGGTAGCCACGTAGTTGGTGGGAGCAGGACCTGAACGCTCGAATTTCTCGCAGTTGTCGGCGAACTTTTTCAGCCAGGTAAAGGCCTTGTTCTCATCCATGTTGTTGAGATAGATGATGGTGGTGAGGAAGTTGTAGCCAGTGCCCGATGAGCCGGGGAAGGCAATGCGGAACTTGCCCTTGTATTCGGGCTTGAGCAGCTCGGCCCAGCTGGTCGGCGGGGTGAGTCCAAGTTCCTTGGCCCTGGTGAGGTTGGTGGTGATGGCAAGAGGACCGAGGTAGAGACCTACCCAATACCCATCCTTTTCCTTGAACTGAGCGGGGATAGCAGCAGCAGCCCTGGACTTATAGGGAGTGGTGAGACCTTTCATCTGGGCAGAGATATGGTTGGTGCCAACGCCGCCAACCCAGATCGATGCCTGAGGATCGTTTTTCTCGGCTTCCATGCGGGCTTCGAGTTCGCCAGAACCCAGCCTTACGAACTCAACCTTGGTGCCTGTCTCTTTTTCGAAGGCTTTAAAGAGGTTCACTGCCAGATCCTGTTCCACCGAAGCGTATGCCATAAGCGATTCTTGGGCAAATGCGGCGGGGACGAGAAGCGCGGAGAGAACCAAGGCTAGAACCAGTACTCTTTTCATAAAAACTCCTTTCTATAATTGCGGAAGGGTCGACTATCGATGCCGGAAGGCCTTCCGCTGCTAATACATTACTAGGCGATGATACCATGGTTACCCGTGCTTGTCTATTTCATTGACTTTGTTTTCCAGCCCGCCAGGTCTTCCAGAGCCTATAACTATTGTCTTAATCTTCTCTCTCGACTACACTTCCCTCTCAATTGCATATGCGAGGCATATACATATAAAAGGGCAGGAGCATCGGATATGAAGAGGATTTTTACTGCGGATATAGAGGCATACTTTGGAAAACTCAAGGTGACTCTGGATCGGATTTCCCGAACCGAGTTGAACGGTTTTCTGAGTCTGCTGCTCGATGCCATCGAAAGGGACAGCCAAGTCTTTACTTTCGGCAACGGTGGATCACATGCCACAGCCTCTCACATGGCAGTGGATTTCAATAAAGGGCTTTCCTTCGGAAAATCCAAGCGGTTTCGTTTTATATGCCTTGGTGACAATACTCCCACCATCACCGCCTATGCAAACGATGTGAGCTATGATGATATTTTCATTGAACCTTTGAAGAATTTTTTAAAGCCCCGCGACCTCGTCATAGGCATATCCGGTTCGGGAAACTCGCCTAATGTGATTAAGGCCATAGAGTACGCCAACAACCAGGGAGCGATATCTTTGGGGCTCACCGGGTACGATGGAGGAGTTCTTAAAAAAATTGCCCACCACAATGTGCACATCCCCGCCAATGATATGCAAATCACTGAGGATCTCCACATGGTTCTCGACCATATGGCCTACAGCATTCTGGGACGAACGCTATCGTAAGGTAGGCTTTCCTTGAGTTCAACTGCAGTAGCCTGATACTATTCCCTCGCCAGGTACCTTTCCGTGCCTGACGAGGGTTTGCTTCATTTATTTCGAATAACCAATTCATACTTCCGCGATCCAAGCCCTATTTTCTCGGCGTGTTCAAGGCAGCTGCGCCATTCGGCATCGGGGGCGCTGTTGACGAAGTGGTCGTGGCGATCGACAAAGCCAGGCTTGCCCGCATTGTCGGAGATGAGGGAGCCGGGGAGAGGCTGGGCTTTCATGCAGGCGTCAACGCAGGCCTGGTCCAGGGCCAGGGGATCGAAGGAGGCGAACATGCCGATATTGGGCAATATGGGCGCGTCGTTTTCTCCATGGCAGTCGCAGTTGGGCGAAACGTCCACGATGAGGGAAATATGGAATGAGGGGCGGCCATCCACGACGGCCTTGGTGTACTCCGCCATGCGTCGGTTGAGCAGTTCTACCGCCGCGTTCTCCTTGAATACGATGGCGTCATAATTGCAGGATCCCAGGCAGCGGCCGCAGCCCACGCAGTTGTTCGTGTTGACGCGCATTTTTCTGGCGACAGGGTCGAACTCCAGGGCATTGTTGGCGCATTCCCTCAGACATCTGCGGCAGCCCACGCACTTAGTCTGCTTTATTTTCGCCTGTCCACCCGAGTGCTGCTCCGTCTTGCCGGCTCTGGAGCCGCATCCCATGCCGATATTCTTGATGGCGCCGCCGAATCCCGTCATTTCATGGCCCTTGAAATGGGTGAGGCTGATGAAAACGTCGGCGTCCATTATCACCCGGCCGATGCGCGCCTCCTTGACGTACTCGCCTCCGACTACGGGCACGGCGATGTCGTCGGTGCCCTTGAGCCCGTCGCCGATGATGACGGGGCAGCCCACCGTGAGCGGCGTGAAACCGTTCTCCCATGCGCATTCCAGATGCTCCAGGGCGTTTTTCCGCTTGCCCGGATACATGGTGTTGCAGTCGGTGAGAAAGGGCTTGCCGCCCAATTCCTTCACGAGGTCGGCGACGGCTTTCGCGTAGTTGGGCCTGAGGTAGCTGATGTTGCCCAGCTCTCCGAAATGCGTCTTGATGGCGACAAATTTGCCCTTGAAATCGATCTGGCCAATACCGGCGGCCTTGACCAGCTTCTTGAGCTTGGCGGGAAGCCCCTCCCCGTAGGCGACAGTGCGAAAATCGGTGAAATATACTTTTGCCCTATCCATTGATGTCTCCTGATCTGATGTCCTTGTTTTAGCGCAGCCAGTTCCCCAGGTTTTCACTGACGAAGGCATCATCGTTGAGATGGGAATAGGCTGTACAGACCCGCGTGATCTCCTCGGCCTGGCCGGGCGAGAGGACTTCGTCCGGATTCAGGCACCATGTTCCGGCGAGGAGGTCGCCGCGTCGCCGAAGCGCGAAACGGCGTAGGCCTTGCGCGCCTTGCCCCCAGCCCTCACCTCGCCGAGGGGGCGGACAGAAGCTCTTCCAGTTCCTCTTCGGTTTTTGGAATCTTCAGCATGCTTTTACACCTCCTGCCCCAGCAGGGCCGGCAAGGCCATTTCCTCGGCTTCGACGGCGAGTTCGATAGCCCTGAACACCATCTCCTGGTCCATGGCGAACGACGTCCTGTCCAGGC
>CAYXUF010000021.1:0-16199 GCA_964468155.1 uncultured Treponemataceae bacterium | reverse complement strand
TCGATAGCCCTGAACACCATCTCCTGGTCCATGGCGAACGACGTCCTGTCCAGGCAGTCCCTTATAAAACGGCCGAAGAAGGGGAAGCCCACGGTGCCCGCCGCGCCGATGTGGTACTCGCCCTCGTGGTTCACGAGGATCACGTGGTCGCCCTCGGGATTGGCCGCCACGTCGATGTACTTGCGCAGCTCCAGATAGCCTTCAGTGCCCTGGATGAAGGTGCGGCCGTCGCCCCAGGCGCCCAGCCCGTCGGGCGTGAACCAGTGGACGCAGAAGTATCCCGAGGCCCCGTTGTCCATGACGAGGGAAGCGTCGCCGAAGTCCTCGAAGTCGGGATACTGGGCGAACTTGTAGCGGGCCAGCCTGCTCGATGCTATCCTCGCGTCCTTCGCCCCCGTGAAGAAGAGTATCTGCTCTATCTGGTGGCAACCCAGGTCGACGATGATGCCGCCGTATTTCTGCCTGTCGAAAAACCAGGCGGGGCGCTGGGGCAGGGTGATCCTGTGCGGACCCGTGCCTATCACCTGGATCACTTTCCCGATCGCCCCTTCCGAAATGAGTTTTTCGGCGTAGACGGAAGCCTCGACATGGAGGCGTTCGCTGTAGTAGACGCCGAACTTTCTCCCCGTTTTCCTCGCCTTCGCCCGCGCGGCGGCGATGTCGGATTTCAGTGTGAAAGGCGGCTTGTCACAGAAATAGTCCTTGCCATGATCCATAACCCTCAGGCCCAAGCCTCCCCGCAGATAGGGCACGGGCGCGGCCACGACCATCCTGATCGCCGGATCCTCGAGAATCGCCCTCTCGTCGGCGACGGCCTCGGCTCCCGGGAACTGCGCCCGGAATGCTGCCACCTTGGCCGGATCGGGATCCCAGACCTTGACGGCTTCGGCTCCCGCCTCGGTGAAACCGTTGCACATGCCGTAGATGTGGCCATGATCGAGGCCCATCACCCCTATCCTGAACTCCCCAGGCCCGCAGACGGGCTTTGCCTTGCCCTTGGGCGCGTAGAATTGACCATCGGCTTTTTTCTGCATTCCTGATTCCCCCTCGCGATATGCTCCAATTGTACCTTGTATTCGCGTTTTGTGGGACATTTTTTGCGGGACTGTCAAGGTTGACCACTACTCCCGATGCGCGCTACTCTGCCCCTATATCGAGCCTGGAGGATTATTCACGATGGAACGTTCACCGATAGCGATCAGGGACCTGGCTTTTGACCATTCGATCATCTCGAAGCGCTGGCTGCTCCTCACGGCGGGCGAATTCGCGCCAGGAAAATTCAACGCGATGACCATCTCCTGGGGGAGCGTCGGCGAGATATGGAACAAGCCTTTCTTCCAGGTTGTCGTGCGCCCCCAGCGTTATACAAGAGGCTTTATGGATTCAGGGGACTGCTTCACTCTCTGCGTCTTTCCCGCCGCCAACAAGCAAGCCCTCTCCCTCCTCGGCTCCAAATCGGGCCGCGACGGCGACAAGATCAAGCTCGCGGGTATAACGCCCATAGCCTCAACCCTCGTTTCAGCCCCTGGATACGAGGAGGCCGAGCTCATCGTCGAATGCAGGAAGATGTACTGGCAGGACATCGACCCCGCTCACTTCCTCGACCCGAGCATCGCAGCGAATTACGCGAGCAAGGATTACCACCGCGCCTACTTCGGCGAAATCGTGGCCGTCAGCGGCATCGATACATACCGCCACAGGCGGGCTTGAGATTTGCGCACCCTCATAACCGGCGGCGTAAAGTCGGGCAAGTCGAGCCAAGCCCTCGTCCTAGCCCAGGAATTCTCCGAGCCGCGCCGTTTCCTCGCCACGGCTGAAGCCTTCGACGGGGAGATGGAGGAGCGCATAGCGCGCCACAGGGCAGAGCGCGCCGAGCGTTTTATCACGATAGAAGAACCCCTCGACATCCATGACAGGCTCGAGGAGAACATGATCCTCGACTGCGTCCCCCTCTGGCTCAACAACATGTTCCATTACGGCCGCGATGCCTCCATCGACGCGACGATCGAAAAGGTCATAGCCAGGCTGCCTGCGAACATCGTCATCGTGACAAACGAGATCGGCATGGGCTTTATCCCCGCCGATTCCCTGTCGCGGCGCTACGGCGACACCCTGGGCCGAATCAACGCCCGCCTCGCCGCCGCCTGCGACCGGGTAATCCTCATGGTGTCGGGCATCGCTGTGGCCGTCAAAGAGCCTGGCGGCGCGAAGTCCCTATGAAGCTCTGCGTCCCCTCCTGGCAGAATCCCGGCTCCTGGCTTTCGAATGCCAAGGCTCTGGCTTCGGTTTCATGGATAGAGGGGATAGAGCTTCTCTTTTTCTCCTACGACGACGAGGCGCGCAGAATTTTCGCCGAGGAGCGCGACGAGATCGCGCGCTTTTCGGAACGCTATTCGTTCAGCCTCCACCTGCCTGATCCGCTTGGACCCGAGGCCCTCGAACTCGTCGAAATGACGCATTCCTTTGTCGAATTGTATATTTTCCATCCATGGAAGGCTGAAAGCGAAGGCGCAGATGATGGAGCGACTGGTGGCCTGGCAGCATGGGGCGAGCTCCTTGGGTCCCTGCGTGCCGCCTACGGAGCTGAGCGTTTCGCCATGGAGTACACGGGCGAGGCGGCCTTTAACCGAAGCCTCGCGCTTTTCCCGGACATACCCCTCTGCGCCGACACCGGCTGCCTCATCCGCAACGGCAGGGAGCCGCTTGAATGGATCGCCGCGCGCCAAAAAGCCATCCGCGAAATCCACCTGCACGCCGCGCGCGGCGGTAAGGATCACCTTCCCTTGGGCTCGGCTGAAGCTTGGCTTCCCGGCTTCGCGAAAACCGCCGCCGCGAGCGACTGGCGCGTTGTCCTCGAAACCTTCAGCCTCGCGGAAACGCAAGCCTCATACGAGGCTTTCAGGAGGGCAGAGCCATGAAAAAAGCCGCCGATACAGGCAGGGCCCCTGGCTCGGGCACAGGCTCAGACTCGAGCCTCGCCCGCTTCCTCACCGTCTTCACCCTCATCTCGCGCATCCCCGTAAAGCGACGCTTCGAAGCCGACTTTTCCCGCGCCGACTTCTGGATACCGGCTCTCTCGCCCCTCGTCTCCCTCGCTGCCCTGGCGGGCTTCGGGGCCGGGATGGTCCTGACGGGCAGTTTCTTCCTCGCCGCCCTCTCCTCCATCGCCCTGCAGTATTTTCTCTTCAATCTTTTCCATTTCGACGGCCTGGTAGACTCGGCCGACGCCCTCCTGCCTGCAGCGAGCCGCGAGCGCCGCCTCGAAATCTTGAAGGATCCGAGAGTCGGCACCTACGGATTTTTCTGCGGACTCCTCGTCCTCGCGGCCAGGGTCGGCGCCATGCGCCTTCTCGCCGAAGAAGGGCTTCTTTTTAGCTTTTTAGCCGCCAGTCTCCTCGCGGCGCCGACGGGCGGCCGCGCGGCGGCCGCCCTCATCGCCTTAAGGCTCCCGCCCGCCCGCCCCGACGGCCTCGGCGCCCTCATGAATGGCTTTTTCGCATCGAGAGTAGCCCTGGGCAGCCTCGTCGCCCTCGTTCCGGCCCTCGCCTTCTCCTGGCTGGCAGGCTCCTGGCTCCTCGCCCTTGTCATATTCGCCTGCACGGCCCTCGCCGCGATCCTCGCAGCCTTCATTGCAGGCCACGCCTATAAAACCGCCCTCGGCGGCTTCACCGGCGATACGCTCGGCGCGGCCATCGAAATCGGCGAACTGCTCACGCTTGTGATTTCTGGAATCGTCCTCAGGTTTTTGGGATCAACGGTTATCTAAATATACCGTATTGCATTTTCCGGGCATACCTCGGCACAAGACTGGCAGACAAGGCAATCAGGCTTTCGAATCCGACGCTTCTTTGTGTCCAGACTGTCGATGGCATTGGTTGGGCATACCTTCTGGCATTTTCCGCAGGAAATACACGCAGCCTCATCGATTACCATGCCCTTTTTGGCAGGTCGCGAAGAAAGACTGAAGATGGTGCCATAGGGACATATCGAACTGTGCCAGAGCGCTTCCTCGAAAAAGATCACGACGAGGAGAGAAAGGCCTGTTATTATTGCGGGTACTGGCAGCTTCATTCCCATTCGTTTAGTGATCAGCATTGTACCGAAAAATAAAACTACAAAAACAATACGAGCCGCAGGATGCTTCATGAAACCCGGTGTTGTAAGGGGTTTTATGTTAAACTTTTTTCTGATCCACGCGATCGGCCTGAAGAGGGTGTTCATGGGGCATATCCAGCCACAGTAAATACGACCAAAAACGAGAGACAGCAAGGCTCCTGCCGCAAAGACGCCCAACCAGAGCTGTATGGACCCGCGGAAGAATAAAAATCCGAAGAGCGCAAGAAAGGCTAGCTCCACGATGCTGAGAAGGGTATGGGTTCTTTTGGTTTCTTTTTGCATACCTGATGCTCCTTAACTGCGTATTAAAAATATATTTTTGCCGATACGAAGATGCTATTGTTATCCGAGTATTGCCCGAAGGCGCCGCTGTCGCCCATGAAAAACCAGCCGCCTGTGGCAATTTCCATACCGTCGGTTATTTTCCAGGTAACCTGGGGCTTTATGAGCGCATCAGGCGCGGCAAAGCCAATATAGGACAGAGCTTCCAGACGGACTGTATCCCTGGCGAAGCTACGAGCAAGCAACAGAGTTGCGGTGCTGGTAAATGCTTCATCGACTAAGGCGGCCTCATGATCAAGGATGATTTCCTGAACAAATTGGAACCCCAGGGTAGTTCCTAAAATCGAAAAATCGGCTCCAATCAGGTAGTGGACTGTGTTTTTTGCAGTATAGCCCTGGGGGTAGATGGTAATATCGCCTTGGTAACGTTTGTCAAAATAGAATGCACCTTCCGATTTGAGAACAAGAGGACCCAGTGTAGCCGAAACCCCGTAACCCGCGGCAGCCGTTCGGTAATACTCTCCCTGAACGCTTATGGCCGTGAGACCTATCCCTGGTGTAATCGTTTTGCTGACAACGGAAAAACTCGGGGTATCGTTCCAGAACCATCCGCCCATAAGCGAAAGATCCACGCTGGAGCCCAGCCATCCATAACGCACAAAGTACTCTCCATTGGATAGATTTACCTCCGGCTTGATAGAAGGTAAAAATGTGGGCTGGACAAGAAAGGGCAATGACGGCGCCCATAGCGAATCCGCCGCAGGCTGGACAGTCGATGTAAATAAAGGTAGCCAAACAACTTCCAGCTGATGATTTCCCGAATAGAGGTTGGCGCGCAGGCCGGTAACCGCCAGCCGCAGTTCTTCAAAATCAGGTACCAAGAAGCGGGAAAGATCCTTGGGTGATACCAGGTCGGTTATGAAAACGGCATCGCTCTTTCCCCAGATGATCTGCTGCTTGCCGATTCGCAGATCAAAGGAATCGCCATAATAATGCAAGTACAATTCCCTGAGCGTCCCATCAAAGATCTGGTTCACATCCGTATCGAGAATTACATTGGCATACAGCAAGGTGGTATCCGTATCCCAACTGAAGCGTGTATCGAGGGTGTTCTCCTGCATGAATACGGACCAATCCGACAGCAGTGCGCCTGCCTTGCTTCTCCCGTATCCGTTGAAAGAAATATTATCTGCCGAAAGTTGGGCGATTCCGCATAGTAAAAATACTGTCGCCAGACCGCGCATTAAATTATTTTTCATCTATAACGCCTTCATCATGCTGCGTTCCGTAAAGACCGACTCCTGCATTCCCTTATTCACTTCCATAGATTTAAAAGCCATGGTAGTACGATGCTTTTTCTGGACGTTATGCATTTCCGTTTGTGTGATCATGATAAAGCCACCAATTTGTTCAGCCTTGTGAATAGTGAGGGTTTTGAGCAGTGTGCCGCCCTTGTCGTAATAATCCCTGCGAAATCCCAACTGCTTGCTCTTGGATACCCAGCTTACCACCTTGGAGTAGCTGTAACTCTTATCGACAGGGCTGCTCTCGATAATCCAACACTCTTCCCCAGCTATTGTTTCGCTGCCTATAATTTTATGGTAGTCTTCTTTAGGATGCCGCTCTGCAAGATCGTCGTAGCTGAAATCTGATCCCATGAAGGAATCCCCCCTGCCATCGGAGCTTATGCGTTTTACACGTTTCAAGGCGGGCAGGTATATCCATTGATCATCGCCCTTCCCTGCTTCCGCATAGCTCCAGTTCATGAAGGAGGTACCGCTGACATCGGCAGGATCCTGGAACTGCATGATTTTTTTGTCCAGGGTACCAAAACGGGCAGATAGCTGTTTTATCGACCGGACCCGTTCTCGCCCCTTTGAATCTATCAAGGTCATGGTGAGAAGCGCCGATACATCCGATGGCTGAGGCCTGGTGTAAACCTTCATCATAATTTCGGAGGCTGATTCCGAAGCGTTGGGCGCTTTCGATCCAGCTTGAGCGCTCAAGGGGTTAAGCGGGGCGATAGCCGCCAGGGTGCACAGGAAGAAGCTGATCATGGGTCTGCTTTTCATTTTTGATCCTTGAGAAGGGAAGATGATTTCCTCAATACGAGGAACATTATGCTGATGGTGGCCATAAAGGCTGAAAGCATGTTGAGCGATACCAATAAGCCAATCTGGCGATTGGGCGGAAAAACCGAAAACACCATGACCATAAAGCCTGAAATCACTATAACGGCATTCTGCAGCACTGCCCGGCCCGTATGGCTCATGGAAAAACGGGCAGCTTCAGGCTCGTCGCCATTTTTCTCGAGGCGCTCACGATAATGGGTAATAAAGTGAATCGCATAATCCACGCCGATTCCCACCGCAATACTGGAGATCAGGGCTGTTGAGATGGTAAGCGGAATATTCAAGATTCCCATAAGGCCAAAATTGATCATTATGGTTATTAGAACGGGGATTGTGGCGATGCCGCCCAGGATAAAGCTTCGCAACATGAAGGACACAAGCACGAACACAATAAGAACGGACAGACCCAGACTGGAAATCTGCCCCGTAAGAATAAGGTTGGAAAATACCAGACTCTTGTACCCCGACCCGGAAAAATTGATTGTGATTCCCTTTTCGGAAAATTCGTCCGAAAATTCCTTAGCCCTTGCAATTACGCCCTCAATGCTGCGGCTGTCGTCGCTTTTCAACTGTATGACCATGTTGGCGCCCTTAAAATCGCTGTCCACCACCTTCCACAGGTTGTCAGGGTCGCCTGACATTTCATAGAGAAGAAGATATTGGGCTACCATATCCGAAGATTCGGGAATTTTATCGAAGGCAGGATCCTCGGCGTTCATGGCAAAGTGCATGCGCTTCAAATAGGTTGTGAGCGACAGACTGTCGCCAACTTTATCGAGACCCATCATAGAGCCCTGCATCTCGTCCATCAGCGCAAGCACCTCTGGCTGCTTGAAGGCATCGTAATCATCGGAATCAAGAATAATGTTTATGGACGATGTGCCGCCGAAATTTTTATTGACAAAGGTATCGGTCTGGACAATAGCGCTGGATTTTTCGAAGTTTTCCAAAAAGCTCGTGTTTATCCATACCCGTGAAAGTCCCCACAGCGAAAACATCATGAGCAAGCCTGTCAGTCCATAGACAAAGCCTTTATGAGCGCTTATGGCATCAGCAAAACGGGCTCCAAAAAGCTCTTTGGGTTCTTTTTTTTTCCTGAATTTGCTGATCAACGCTTTTCCATTACCCAATAACACTATGCTCGACGGAACCAAGACCATGGTGAGCAGCCAGGAAATCGCCACGCCGAAGGCGGTGAATAGGCCGAAATATTTGACAGGGTACACCTGCGAAGTAACGAGGGAAAGAAATCCTGCAACAGTGGTGAGCGCCGCGAACAGGGCCGGCTTGCCGATAAAAAATATGGCGTTGCCCGCTATTTCACTCCGGCTTGAACGGGGGTTTTCCCTGGTAAAAAAATCCACCTGATTGTAAAAGTGTATCGCGTAGGCTACGCCATTGGCGATAAGCATGACAGGGATCATAATGCTTACCGAATAGAGAGGTATTCCCAAGGCTGTCATGAGGCCGAAGGCCCAGACAGTGCTTGCGAGCACCACAAAGAGGGTAATTATCGTCCTGCTAATTTGCTTGAGCACTAGCAGCAATACAATAGTGATAACCAGAATCACCAGCGGAGCCGTCCGGCTCATATCTTTGGGTCCAAGCCTCGCCAAGGTACCTTCCACGATAGGCCTTCCGGCCACATGGATTTTTTCAGGCCCGGCAAACTTCTCAGCAGTTCGCATGATCTCGTTGTACAGATCGCTGGAAAATCCGCTTTCAGGCAGTTCTACCGCAACAAGTGCGGTGCGATTGTCTTTGGAAACCATACGGCCAGCCACCATTGTGTTGCTGTTAACCGTAGCTCCGATTTGGTCGGCTTCCTCCTGAGTGAGCGGCGCATCGGTATAGAATCGCCTGATATCGAGGCCGTATTCCGTGCCAATTATATTGTCGCCGGTATGGATCGATTGAATTCGTGAAGAGGAAAGCCCTTCAATTTCATGGAGGGCCTCTTCGATGTCTATCAATTTGCCGAGTGTCCCCGTGTTGTACACCGACTCAGGGTGTTCAACAGCGATAAGAATAGAATCCTTGATCATGAATCGCTGGTTGGCTTCTTCGCTGTATACAAAGGCGGGGTGGGTTTTCGGCATGTATTCATCCAGGTTGGTTTCCATTGTAAATGACGAAACCACCGATATTCCCGCCAGCACCGTTATACCTAGTATCACCAGCACACCAAGAAGCGGCTTTTTTGTAAGAGAGATAAAAAAACGACGCACAGGATACTCCTGGGTAAAAATAATTTTTGTTAGTTAATTATAACTAACTTAATGAAAAGAGATTTCACTTAAAAAGTCCCGATGCCATCTAGCTATGCCGCTGTAATCAAGAGCAGAATAGATTGCATATACTTCTGCGTGGTTTTTACCAACGTATGATTTTTTTGTTGCTCCCTGTTCATCTGCCATTCTGATACCAGGATCCGGAAGCCTCCAATCAGCATCAGCGATACGGCCCTGCTGTCCATATCCTTTTTAAAACTGCCTTCGGCTATACCTGCATCGAGCAGTCTTTTTATACGGTCGCCGGTTTCCTTGATCATAAAGCGGATCCGTTCGAGCAAATCGGGAACCTGTTTGAAGAGCATATCCGGAAAGAGAACAATCGCCAGCGACGGCAAGGATTCAAAGGATTGAGCCTGACGCAGGAAAAAGCTTTTGAGACACTCCACGGCAGGCTTGCCTTCCGCTACCGTGTCATTCCAGGCTTTATTCCGGATTGTAATTATTTCGTCCACCACGGCAGAAAGGATCGATGCCTTGGAATCGAAATGCCTGTAAAGGGCCGGCTCGCTCACCCCCACGGCCTTTGCGAGGTTCTTGATGGTGAGTTCCTGAATGCCCTGGTTGGCAATGAGGCTGAAGGCAGCTGTGAGAATGTCTTTCTGTCGTTCAGTTGTATTCATATGACTCCTGATATATGTTAGTAAACTTTAACTAACATATTGTCAAGTACATATTTTCATGGCTATTGGGTCAGAGTGGCGTCCGCTGCAGCTCCCCGATCATTTTCTGCATTATGTACGGCCTCTTTCCTCTGTGATACGCTCAACACGGTGAGTAAAGATTTTTTGACGTGGGGTTATACGCTGAAATCTGCAGGAGGAATGATCAGGTGGAACGCGAACTGCGCTTCGAGGCCGAAATAAAGGCAAATCCGGGAGCTTCGGGCGGTGCCTACATAGAATTCCCCTTCGATACGGAAAAAATCTTCGGCCGCGCAGGGAGAATAAAGGTGCTTTGCTTTTTCGATGGAGTCGAATATTCCGGCTCCCTCGTAAAGATGGGCAGCCAATGCCACATCGTCGGCATCAGAAAGGATATCCTCGCCTCCCTCGGCAAGAAGCCCGGCGACAAGGTAGCCGTGCGGCTCAAAGAAGACAGGGAAGAACGCATCGCTCCGCTTCCCGAAGCCCTGCGCCAAGCCCTGGAAGCGGAAAACCGTATGGCCGTTTACGATGCCCTGTCTTTTACCAAAAAAAAGGAACTCGCCCTGAGCATCGAAGGCGCAAAAACTGAATCGACCAGAGAAAAAAGGCTGGCCAAGGCGGTAGCTGACCTTGAGCCCGTCGCCCAATCCCCCATCGCCTCATATATTGAAGGTTTCGAGGGTATAAAAAGAAGGCGGCTCGAAGAAATTTACGCTTTAATAAAGGCTGAAGCCCCCGAAGCCTCCGAAAAGATTTCATACGGTATGCCCACCTTCAACTTGCATGAAAACCTCGTCCACTTCGCAGCCCAGGCCAAGCATCTGGGCTTCTATCCCTCGCCCAGCGGCGTCGCGGCCTTCGAGTCTGATCTCAAACCCTATGCCTGCTCCAAGGGCGCCATTCAGTTTCCCTATGATCAAGCCCTGCCCGAGGCGCTGATTCGCGCGATCCTGCGATTCAGGGTGCGGGAAGCCGAAACGAAAAAGAAACAGGCTTTCAAAACCCGATAATTCTCGGCGCTCTCCTTGCCGAATCACCCATAATCGTGGTATTTTTACTCCAGGACCCCTCCCCACCAGGGGTGGGTATAGAATATCACTGATCAGCCCAGGGAGGCGAAACTCATGGACCATTGCAGCGCCGAAAGCCAGAAAGCCCTCACTCTCCTCAAAACCGCGAGGGGGCAGGTGGAAGCCTCCATCCGCATGATAGAGGAAAACCGCTACTGCATCGACGTATCCAAACAGATCCTGGCGAGCGCCGCCCTTCTCAGGAAGGCCAACCTCGTCGTCCTGCGCCAGCATATCGATACCTGCGTCAAGGACGCGGTGAATACCGACAAGGCTCAGGAGAAGATCGAGGAGATCGCGATGATCCTGGAGCGCTACCTGGGCGATGCGGGGACAGTATGAGCACGACGAAAACGCAAGAGGCGGCTGAAGGTATCGACGAGAGGGAAGTCACCATCCCCGTCGGCGGCATGACCTGCGCCTCCTGCTCGGCCGCCGTCGAGCGCGCCGTCAGGAAGCTTCCGGGCATCCAGACCGCGTCGGTGAACCTTGCCACGGAGAAAGCCTTCATACACTACGACCCCAACGCCGTACGTCTCTCGGAGATCAAGGGGGCGATCAAGAAGGCGGGCTACGAACCCCTCGCGATGGAAGCGGTCTCGGCGGCAAAGATAGACGAGCATACCGCCGCGAAGGCTCGCGAGATCCGCTCGATGTGGACGAAATTCATCGTATCGGCGGCTTTTTCCCTCCCCCTCCTCTATATCGCCATGGGCCACATGCTGGGCTGGCCCCTGCCCGCCGCCCTGCATCCGATGGACTATCCCCTGCGCTTCGCCCTCATCCAGATAGCTTTGGTCATTCCTCCGATTGTCGCCGGACGCCGGTTCTACACGGTGGGGACGCGCGCCCTCCTCCACGGGTCGCCCAACATGGACAGTCTCATCGCCATGGGAACGAGCGCGGCTATCCTCTACAGTCTTTTCTCGGTGACGAGGATAGCCGGCGGCCATTTCGGCGCCGTCGAGGAACTTTATTTCGAGACGGCCGGCATCATTATCACCCTCATCCTTCTGGGCAAGACCCTCGAGGCGGTGAGCAAGGGCCGCACTTCCGAGTCGATCAAGAAGCTCATGGGACTGAAGCCGAAGACCGCCACCGTCCTCCAGGACGGCAGGGAGATAGAACTGCCCATCGACGAGGTGGAGCCGGGCGACATTCTCCTCGTGAGGCCGGGCGAGCGGGTCCCCGTGGACGGGATGGTGCTGGGCGGAGCGAGCGCTGTGGACGAATCGATGCTCACCGGCGAGTCCATCCCTGTCGACAAGGGTCCGGGCGACAAGGTGACGGGAGGAACGATCAACAAGAACGGCGCCCTTACCTTCAAGGCAGAGCGTGTCGGCGCCGACACGGCCCTCGCCCGCATCATCAAGCTGGTGGAGGACGCCCAGGGCTCCAAGGCCCCCATCGCGCGCCTCGCCGACGTGATTTCGGGCATTTTCGTCCCCGTGGTCTTCGCCATAGCCTTGCTTTCGGCGGGAGCCTGGCTCATCGCCGGACATACGGCCGTCTTCGCCCTCACCATCTTCGTGGCGGTGCTGACGATAGCCTGCCCCTGCGCCCTGGGTCTGGCCACGCCCACGGCCATCATGGTGGGCACGGGCAAGGGCGCCGAAATGGGCATCCTCATCAAGTCGGGCGAGGCCCTCGAAACGGCGGGCAAGATCCAGGTGGTGGTGTTCGACAAGACGGGGACGATCACCGAAGGCCGACCCGAGCTCACCGACATCATGCCGGCCGAGGGCTTCGCCGAAGCGAGGCTCCTCGCCCTCGCCGCCGCTGCTGAAAAGGCCTCCGAGCATCCCCTGGGCGAAGCCATAGTGAAGGCTGCCGAGGCGCGCGGCCTTGCCCTGCCCGTTCCGGCGAGTTTCGCGGCCCTGCCGGGCAGGGGCATCGAGGCTTCGATCGAAGGTAAAACCTTCCTCCTCGGCAACGCCCGCCTCATGGCCGAGTGCGGCGTGGATGCCGCAGGCTTCACCCGGAACGCAGAAGCCCTGGCCGCGGCCGGCAAGACGCCCATGTTCGCCGCCTTCGATGGAGGCCTCATTGGCCTCATCGCCGTGGCCGACGTCGTCAAGCCGGGCAGCGCCGCCGCCATCGCCCGCCTCCACGCCATGGGCATCGAGACGGCGATGATCACGGGCGATTCCCGCCCCACGGCCGAAGCTATCGCGCGGCAAGTAGGGATCGACCGCATCCTGGCCGAGGTTCTTCCCGGCGACAAGGCCGCCGAGATAGCCCGCCTGCAAGCGAGCCTGCAGGCGAACCTTCAGGCGAGTCCGCAAGCAGACAAAAGGCTCGTGGCCATGGTCGGCGACGGGATCAACGACGCCCCCGCCCTCGCCAGGGCCGATGTCGGCATCGCCATAGGATCGGGCACCGACGTGGCTATCGAAAGCGCCGATATCGTCCTCATGCGCAGCGACCTGGGCGACGTGGCCGCCGCCCTCGAACTGTCGCGCCGTGTCATGAGGAATATCAGGCAGAACCTCTTCTGGGCCTTCGCCTACAACGTCCTGGGCATCCCCGTGGCCGCCGGTCTCCTCTACGCCTTCGGCGGCCCCCTTCTCTCCCCCGTCATCGCGGCCGCGGCCATGTCGATGAGCTCGGTGTCGGTATTGACCAACGCGCTGCGCCTGCGGCGCTTCAAGCCGTCGAGGATGGCGCGACAGCCGCTTGCGCGGACAGGAAAATGATCTATAGTACAGTCAGGAAGCATCATCAGCCGGCGGTGCCGGCAGCGAATATTCTGTTTTAAGGAGACATATATGCGGAAGCTTTTAAAGATCGAGGGCATGTCCTGCGGACACTGCGTCATGCATGTACAGTCGGCGCTCGAGGATGTCGAAGGCGTCAGATCGGCCAAGGTTGACCTTCTTGAGCGTTCGGCCATGGTTGAGGGCGATAACCTCAACGACCAGGCGCTGCGCGCCGCCGTCGCGGACGCGGGCTACAAGGTCGTCTCCATAATGCCCTGAAACCCGTCCACTATCATAAAAGGGGCTGCCCAGGTTTTTCCCTGGACAGCCCCTTCGCATATATTTGAAAGGCGCCTTCGCGGGCGCCCGCGGCTCAACTGCCAGCCACTTCCGAGAGCTTCACCGCCTGGGGCTCGGTGTTCTCCCCCTCCATGCCCCGGAATTCCTCGAGGAGTTCCTTGCCCCGGCGAGAGATGCGTGCGGGAATCTGGACCAGGACCTTCACATAGAGATCGCCCTTGCGTCCGCTCGAACTGGGCACGCCTTCCTCCCTCACGCGGAGGAGCTTGCCGTGCTGGGTGCCGGCCGGAATCGATAGCCGTATCTTTTTCGCGTCCAGGGTGGCAATGGTCACCTCGCCCCCGAGGGCCGCCGTCGTCATGTCGATACGCACGGCGCAGTAGAGATCCTGCTCGTGCCGCTCGAAGAAATCGTGGCCGCGTACATGGATGAATACATACAGATCGCCGGGAGCTCCCGCGTTCGGCCCCACATCGCCCTGGCCCGGGATGGTGACGCGCTTGCCGTCTTCCACGCCGGGAGGGATAGTCACCTTGATCTTCTGCTTTTTCTTCGTTATGCCCGATCCCGAGCAGTCGCGGCAGGGCTTTTCGATCACGGAGCCTTCGCCGCCGCAGGTAGGACAGGGCTGTGAGATCGAGAAGAAGCCCGAGCTCCTCCGCACCTGCCCCGAGCCCTTGCACATGCCGCAGACCTTTCGCCCCGAGCCGTCGGATGAACCCGATCCTGCACAGGTTTTGCAGGTGTCATCCTTCGAATAGGCGATCTCCACGGCGGTGCCGTAAACTGCCTTGTCGAAGGGAAGCTCAATGTCATAGCGCAGGTTTGATCCCCGGTGAGGCCTGTCCGACTGCCTGTTGCCGGCAAAACCGCCGCCAGAATTGCCGAAGATCGATCCGAAGATGGAGGAAAAATCGCCAAAACCGCCGAAAATATCCTCAAAATCCCTGAACATGGTGGAATCGGGCTGGCCTCCACCCATACCTTCGACGCCTGCAAAACCAAACTGGTCGTATGCCTGGCGCTTCTGGTCGTCGCCAAGAACCTCGTAGGCCTCGGTGGCTTCCTTGAACCGTTCTTCCGAAGCCTTGTCTCCCGGATTCTTGTCGGGGTGGAACTGTATGGCTAGCTTCCTGTACGCCCGTTTTATATCGTCCTTGGTGGAGTCTTTTTGAACGCCAAGAACTTCGTAGTAATCTCGCTTCGCCACTTTTAGCTTCCCTCGACGTAAACTTCAGGCGCCGCTACCGGAAATGCCGGGATACGCGACGCCTGATATCGTTTATTTCTTCTCTTCGTCGTCCACGACTTTGTAGTCTACGTCGTCCGCGTTCTTCGTGCCTTCGTCACGGCCATGGGCCGAACTGCCGGCAGAGCCCTGCGATGAGGCCTCGGGTCCGCCAGGACCGGCAGCGCCCTGACCCGCAGCACCCTGCGAGGCCTGGGCATTCTTGTACAGCTCTTCGGAGAGCTTGTAGGAAGCCTGCTTCAGGGTTTCGGTCTTCTGCTTGATAGCCTCGAGATCGGAACCTTCCATCGCCTTGCGGAGATCCTTCATGGCGTTCTCGATGGATTCCTTCTCGCCAGGGGTTCCCTTGTCGCCGTATTCCTTGAGGGCCTTTTCGGTCTGATAGAGGAGGGCGTCGGCTTCGTTGCGCGCTTCGATGCGTTCCCTTTCGCGCTTGTCTTCCTCGGCATGGGCCTCGGCGTCGCGCACCATCTTGTCGATGTCGCCTTCGTTGAGGCCGCTCGAGGCTTCGATGCGGATCTTCTGCTCCTTCCCGGTGCCCAGGTCCTTGGCCGACACGTGGACGATGCCGTTCGCGTCGATGTCGAAGGTCACTTCCACCTGGGGTATGCCGCGCGGCGCCGGCGGAATGCCGACGAGGTCGAAGCGTCCGAGCGTCCTGTTCTGGGTAGCCATTTCGCGCTCGCCCTGGAGGACATGGATGGAAACCGCCGTCTGTCCGTCGGCCGCCGTGGAGAATATCTGGCTCTTGCGGCAGGGAATCGTCGTGTTGCGGGGAATAAGGCGGGTAAAAACGCCGCCCAGTGTTTCGATGCCCAGAGAGAGGGGCGTGACGTCGAGAAGGAGAACATCCTTCACGTCGCCGCCCAGGATGCCGCCCTGGATGGCCGCGCCGATGGCGACGGCTTCGTCGGGGTTGACGCCCATGGAGGGTTCCTTGCCGAAAATCTCCTTGACTACCTGCTTGACCTTGGGCGTGCGGGTGGATCCGCCGACGAGGATGACCTCATCGATCTTGTCCACCGTGAGCCCGGCGTCGGCGATAGCCTTGCGGCAGGGCTCCTTCGTCCTTTCGAAGAGGTCGGCGCACATCTGCTCGAAACGGGAGCGCGTGAGGGACTTCGTGAGGTGTTTGGGGCCGGAGGCGTCGGCGGTGATGAAGGGCAGGTTGATCTCGGCCTGCTGCACGTTCGAAAGCTCTATCTTGGCCTTTTCGGCGGCTTCCCTCACGCGCTGCAGTGCCATGCGGTCCTGGGAGAGATCGATGCCGGAATCCTTCTTGAACTCGTCGACAAGCCACTTGGTGATGACGACATCGAAGTCGTCGCCGCCCAGGTGGGTGTCGCCGTTCGTGGACTTAACCTCGAAGACGCCTTCGCCCAGCTCGAGGATGGAGATATCGAAGGTGCCGCC
>CAYXUF010000020.1:0-42476 GCA_964468155.1 uncultured Treponemataceae bacterium | reverse complement strand
CTTGTCGACTTCAACAATGATGCGACGGTAAAACTCAAGGCTCTCGGCGTCAGTTTCCATACCATTGACATGGCTGGACTGCAGGCTGCATATCAGTCCGCAGCTGCCAAGAAGGGTTACAAATTTGATCCAGCATGGCAAGCCGCTGTCGACGAAGCAATCGCTTCAGTAAAGAAGTAGTATAAGCTTACATTCTACTCACAGCTGACGGGAAGCATCGCCCAAGATGTTTCCCGTCAGCTGCATGACGGTATGGAGAGGTTGGAATGAAGAAAGCATTAGCGTTCCTGCAACGCATCGAAAACGCGATTCTGATTGTTACGTTCATCGTTATGGTCGTGACATTCTTCGCACAAGTCGTGAATCGCAATATTTTCAAGTTGCCGATTTCCTGGTATGAGGAAGCGGCCACCTACTGCATGATCTATATGGTTCTCCTGGGAACGGAAGTCGGGCTGAGGGATGGTACCCAGTTATCCGTGACCGCTGTCGTGGACAAAGTCAAAGGAAAGACGAAGCAATTCCTTCAAATATTCGCGAAGGTTATCGTCGTGATCTTCTCAGGGACACTTTTTTATCACTCCATCAACATGGTCAAGGTACAGATATTCTCAGGTCAGACCTCTGCCGCGATGCGTCTTCCGATGTGGATTCCCTATTCGGCACTCCTCCTCAGTTTTGGCATCATTACGCTCGTCCAGAGTGCTACGCTCATCGCCATGACCGCGCAACTTTTCGGCACCAATAATGACAAAGAGGTGAAAGCATGACCGGCATTATCATGTTTGGCGCTTTTGCGCTTCTTCTGATCGTAGGTGTTCCCATCGCCATGTCTCTGGGTGTCGCTACCATGGCCGCGATTGTCTTCAGCCCTAATGTCTCTATTTCCGTTTCGGTTATAGCGCAGCGCATTTATGGCGGATTGGACTCCACATCCATCATGGCAATACCTTTTTTCATTCTAGCGGGAAATATCATGACAAAGGGAGGCATCTCAAAGCGTCTCGTCAATTTCGCGAACTCCATCGTAGGGGGAGTACGCGGCGGCATGTCCATGGCACTAGTCCTTTCTTGCGCCTTCTTCGCGGCGCTCTCCGGTTCCGCTCCCGCTACGGTCATCGCCATAGGCGTCATGCTCTATGACAACATGGTCAAACTTGGCTACCCCAAGGATAGAACGGCGGGGCTTCTTGTCGTATCAGGCGGTATGGGACCGATTATTCCGCCTAGTATCATCATGGTAGTCTACGCGACCATCACAGGTGCCTCCGTGACAAGTATGTTCAAGTCCGGCATGCTTATCGGAATCATCATCATGGCCGTTCTTCTGATTGTTGCCTATATCTATGCCCAGAAAGAGAAGTGGCCCAAAAGTCCCGATAAATTCTCGCTCAAGAAAGTCGGCGCCACTTTCGTGGACGCGATTCCGGCCCTCATGTTGCCCATCATTATCCTTGGGGGGATATATTCTGGAATCCTCACGCCTACTGAGTCGGCGGCCATTGCCGTCGTTTGGTCTTTCATCGCAGGCACCTTTATCTACAAGGAAGTCAAGATCAAGGAAATGCTTGGCATTCTTCTAGTTTCGGCCAAGAGCAGCGCCATGATCCTCTTCATCATCGCTACCTCAACGGCTTTCTCCTGGCTTTTTGCCTATTCCGGGTTGTCCAAGCAGATCGTTGATCTGATAACGGGCTTCAAGCTCACCCCGATGATGTTCAACTTCCTCGTTGCCATTATCCTGCTTATCTTCGGAACCTTCCTCGAAGGCATCGCGACCGCGGTTCTTCTCGTTCCCATACTCTGGCCCATTGCCCAAAGCCTTGGCATCAATGTTATCCACTTCGGAATGATCGTTTCGATTTCCAACGTCATCGGCACCATGACTCCGCCCGTTGCGGTCAATATTTTCGCAGCCGCCAGCGTATCCAAATTGAAAATGGGCGAAATTGCCAAAGGACAATGGCCGTTTTTCATCGGTTATGTGGCTGTATTCTTCGCGGTCGTTTTCATTCCATGGCTCAGCATGGCACTGCTTTAACGAAGCTTTTTCAGGAGCATCCGTAAAGGCGTGAAATCCAACGTAAAGGAGCAAAAAGAAAAAAATGCAGAAACTAACTGACAAGACTCGCATGGAAAAATGGAGCATTCAGTCGCCGGAGACACCCGGATTTCATAAAGTAGTGGTTCCGGAAAGCTGCGAATGCCAGGAAGCACAGATATACAGGCTCAACCTGCTTAAAGGCGAGGCTTTTATGCTGGAGAGCGGGAAGCTTGAAATGCATCCCGTCTTGCTTCACGGTGAAGCCAGCCTGTCTGACAATCCTGTTCTAGCCCAGCGGATGGTTCGCTTCGATTCCTTCTATATACCCGCTGACAGTTCGGTGAGAATCACGGCGCTTGAAAACTGCATATTCTATATAGCAGGCGCCCGCTACGAAGGCATTGGAGAGACTTCGTTCCGCAAATATGATCCCACCCTCCCTATCGGCGACATCCATCAAATCCATGGCTCAGGCGTTGGACGCCGCGAAGTGATGTTCACGCTTCCCCCCCAGACAGCAGCGTCAAGGCTTATCTGCGGCCTCACCTGGGGCGGTCAGGGAGCCTGGACCAGTTGGCCTCCCCACCAGCACGAAAAGGACCTGGAAGAGGTTTACTGCTACTTCGATATGGATCCACCAAAATTTGGATTCCATATCAGTTATCTAAAAAGCGGCGAGGTCGAGGATATTGTGACACATGTGGTCAGGAGCGGCACCATGGTCCAGGCCCCTTGCGGATATCATCCGACAGTGGCCAGCCCAGGTACGGTGAATACTTATTTCTGGGTATTAGCCGCTTTTACCCCCAAGAGCAGGCGATACGACTTGGCCATTGAAGATCCTGTCTACAGGAATCATTGAATCATCGCAGGTGATATGAATGACGTTTCTCGCGCCATTCAACAACGAAAGGAATTGATATGAATCTATTTGACATTACAGGCAAGAAAGCAATGGTGACCGGCGGTACCCGCGGACTCGGTTACGGTATGGCCGAAGGCCTCATGGAATATGGAGCCGAAGTCGTAATTTTTGGCTCCAGCGACAAGGTTTACGATGTCGCGGCCAAGTTCCGCGAGAGAGGATTCAAGTGCCAGGGCGTGAAGACCGACCTTCAGGTACGCGAAGACCGACAGGCTGCTTTCCAAAAGGCCCTCGAACTGCTCGGCGGTAAAATCGACATCCTTGTTAACGCAGCCGGTATCCAGAGAAGGCATCGATGTGATGCATTCCCGCTCGAAGACTGGGATGCTGTCATAGAAGTGAATCTCAACGCGCCTTTTGAATACTGCCAGCTGGCGGCCAGGGAGATGATCAAGGCTGGTTATGGCAAGATCATCAATGTCTCATCCATGGTCGCCTGGTTTGGCGGAAAGACTGTCCCTGCCTACGCCGCATCCAAGGGCGGCGTAACTCAATTTACGAAAACGATGTGCAACGACTGGGCTGGTCTCGGCATCAACGTGAACGCCATCGCTCCCGGATACATGGACACGGACATGAATGTTGCGCTCACCGATCCTAAGAATCCCCGCTTCAAGGAACTTACGGATCGCATTCCTAGCCACCGATGGGGAACTCCTGACGACATGAAGGGAACCTGCATTTTCCTTGCTTCCCACGCTTCAGATTATCTGAACGGAGCGATAATTCCTGTTGACGGCGGCTATCTTGTACAATAAGACAGCCTTATAATCTTTAGGAAGATTAATTCTTTTTATAGAAGAAGGTGAATTAATTATGAACGAACTCCTGAAAAAGATTTCCGATTTCGGCATCGTGCCCGTTGTAAAGCTTGATGATGCTAAGGATGCCCTGCCGCTTGCAAAAGCCCTCTACGAAGGCGGTCTGCCCCTGGCCGAGATTACTTTCCGTACGGCGGCTGCCGAACAGGCGATCCGCACGCTCAGCGCGCAGATGCCTGAAATGCTCGTCGGAGCGGGCACTGTCCTCACGCTGGAACAGGCAGACAAGGCAATCGCTGCAGGCGCGAAATTCATCGTTACCCCCGGCTTCAACAGGAAAGTCGTCGAGCACTGCATCACGAAAGGCGTTCCCATAGTACCGGGCTGCTCCGGCCCAAGCGATATGGAAGCCGCGATGGAACTGGGCCTCGACGTTGTCAAATTCTTCCCGGCCGAGCAGTCGGGCGGCGTGGAGTACCTCAAGGCCGTTTCCGGACCTTATCCTACCCTGAAATTCATGCCCACTGGCGGCATCAATGCCCAGAACCTCAACGACTACCTCTCGCTCAAAAACGTACTGGCCTGTGGCGGCTCGTGGATGGTAAAGGCCGATCTGATCAGCGCGGGAGACTTTGCGGCGATCGCCGATCTCACGAAGCAGGCAGTGAACAGCATGCTCGGATTCGGCCTCCTTCACATAGGTGTCAACGCCATAAGCGAGGAAAGCGCGGCGGAAATCGCCGGAGTCTATAGGGACAGGTTCAACATGAGTTACCGCGTTGGGAAAAATTCCATTTTCGCCGGGGAGATCCTTGAAGTGATGAAAAAACCTGGCGCCGGAAAACTCGGCCACGTCGGCATCACCACCAACTACATCGAGCGCGCCATAGCTCATTTCAGGCTTCGCGGCATAGCCCTGGACGAGAGTTCCAGGAAGTACAACGAAGCGGGTAAACTGGTAGCCATTTTCTTCACTGACGAACCCGGCGGGTTCGCCATTCATCTCACTCAAGTCTAGATAGTTAAACAAGCCTTCCATCATCACTGCCAGAGCCCGTTTCAATAATTGAAACGGGCTTTCAAATTGTATCAATTTACTCTTGTCAAAATTTGAAATGATGGTATACTCGAATGAAACGACCCCAAGGAAGGACCAGATGGCCACTTGTGTCCTCGTGATAAATCCCGGATCAACATCGACAAAGATCGCGGTTTTCGAAGGCGTCACGCGCCTTTTCGACCAGAGCCTGAATCATACCTCTGACCAACTTCATGCTTTTCCCTCAATAGCGCTCCAGTATGAATTCAGGCAGAAGGCCATCCTCGATGTCCTCGCTGCCAAGGGCTTCGACACAGGCAGGCTCGTCGCCGTCGTGGGAAGGGGAGGGGTGCTCCATCCGATTCCCAGCGGCGTCTACCGCGTCAACGAGGCGATGAAGGCCGACATCCTGGCCGCCAGGTACGGGGAGCACGCCTCCAACCTCGGCGCCCTCATCGCGGACGACATAGCCTCCAAGCTTGGAATTCCCGCCTTTATCGCCGATCCTGTCGTCGTGGACGAACTCTCCGACCTGGCGAGGGTGTCGGGCCACAAGCTTTTCGAGCGGGTTTCCATCTTCCACGCCCTCAACCAGAAGGCCGTCGCGCGGCGCTACGCTGCCGAAATCGGCAAACGATACGAAGACCTGAGCCTCATCGTCGTCCACATGGGCGGAGGCGTTTCGGTTGGCCTCCACAGGGAGGGCAGGGTTGAGGACGTCAATCAGGCGCTGAACGGCGAAGGCCCCTTCAGCCCCGAACGCTCCGGCACTCTCCCCTCGGGCGCCCTCGCCAAGCTCTGCTTTTCGGGAAAATATACCGAAAAGGAAGTTCTGCGCATGATCTCCGGCGCGGGAGGCATGGTGAGTTTCCTCGGCACCAACGACATGAGGGACGTGGAGAAGCTGTACCATGAGGGAGACAAGGCCGGAACCCTCTACTACAAGGCTTTTATCTACCAGGTAGGGAAATACGTCGGTTCCATGGCTGCCGCTGCCCGCGGCAAGGTGGACGCCATCATACTCACGGGCGGCATAGCCTACGGCAAGGACGTCGTCGCAGGCCTTACGGAGATGTGCGCCTTCATCGCCCCCATCGTCGCCTATCCCGGCGAGGGTGAGCTCGAAGCCCTCGCCCAGGCGGGCTTCGGCGCCCTCGATGGCAGCCGGCCAGTGCAGGAGTACAGGGCATGAGGCATATTTCGGAGATCGTCGCCCAGGCGGCCGCAGCCGGAAGGATGAAGCTGGCCGTAGCCGCCGCCCAGGAATCCTCGGTGCTCGAGGCGGTTGTCGATGCTTATGAAGCAGGCATAGCCGATCCCATTCTCGTCGGAAATCCCGACGCCATAGCGGCAGCCGCCGCCGAGGCGCGGGAAGGCAGGGGCCTGGACATTTCGCGGTTCGAGATACTGCCCGAGAAAGATCCCTACGCCTCAGCCGCCAAGGCCGTGGAGCTCGTGCGCTCAGGCCGCGCAGGCTTCCTCATGAAGGGCATCATCGACACGGCGCCCCTCCTGAAAGCCCTGCTCAACAAGGAAACCGGAATAAACACGGGACGCCTCGCGAGCCACGTCGCCGTGATGGAAGTGCCCACCTACCACAAGCTTTTCATCGTCACCGACGCCGCGATCAACATCGCCCCCGACCTCGCGGCCTTCATCGACATCATCGGCTCGGCCGTGACCGTGGCGAGGGCGCTCGGAACGCCTGAGCCCAAGGTGGCCATCCTCGCCGCCGTGGAAAAGGTCAATCCCGACAAGATGCCCTGCACCGTGACGGCGGCCATTCTCACCCAGATGAACCGCAGGGGCCAGATAAAGAACTGCATCATCGACGGCCCCCTCGCCCTGGACAACGCCATAAGCGCCGAAAGCGCGCGCATCAAGAAAATTGTCTCCGACGTGGCGGGTGACGCCGACATCCTCGTCGTTCCCGACATCGAGGCGGGGAATATCCTCTACAAGTGCCTCCTCGATCTGGCGCAGGCAAAGGGCGCCGGCATCGTGATGGGGGCGGCCAAACCCGTCGTGCTCACGAGCCGCGCCGACACCGCCGAAACCAAACTCGCATCCATAGCTCTCGCCGCCCTTACAGGGCGAGTCTCGTAAAGGCAAAAAGGAGTTCGCCATGGCCAACAAAGGAAAGCCAGTGATCGACAGGGAACGCTGCAAGGGCTGCCTGCTCTGCGTGCGCGCCTGTCCGACGAAGGTGCTCGGCCCCGAGTCCTCGCCCAATTCCTGGGGCTATTATCCTTCCTCCGTCGTCGCCCCCGATAAATGCATCGCCTGCGGGAACTGCTATCAGGTATGTCCCGACGTGGCGATCACCGTATACAAGCTATGAAGGAGAAGCCTATGTCAGACGACATGAAACTGATGAAGGGCAACGAAGCCATTGGCGAAGCCGCGATCCGGGCGGGCTGCAAGGCCTATTTCGGCTACCCGATAACGCCGCAGAACGAGCTTACGGCCTACATGGCCAACTGGATGTTCCCCAATGGCCGGATCTTCATCCAGGCGGAGAGCGAAGTATCGGCCATCAACATGGTCTACGGAGCCGCCGCCACGGGCGCTCGCGCCATGACAAGCTCCTCGAGCCCGGGCATTTCCCTCAAGCAGGAAGGCATCTCCTATCTCTGCGGCGCCGACCTCCCCGCCGTCATCGTCAACGTTCAGCGTTCGGGTCCCGGTCTCGGCGGCATCTCGCCCAGCCAGGCCGACTATTTCCAGTCCACCCGCGGCGGCGGCCATGGCGACTACTACACCATCGTCCTCGCCCCCAAGGGTGTCCAGGACGCGGCCGACCTCACCTACGAAGCCTTCGAGATCAGCGACCGGTACAGGATTCCCGTCCTCGTCCTCGCCGACGGCCTCATCGGCCAGATGATGGAAGGCGTCATCCTCCCGAAGCCCATCGATCCCGAAAGCCTGCCTGGCAAACCCTGGGCTGCCGGCCACCAGGAAGGAACGAAGCGCGGACCCAACCATGTCAGCTCCATCAACCTCGTGCCCGAGGAACTGGAAGCCTCGGTGCTCGCCCGATTCAAGCGCTACGAACAGGTGAAAAAGGAGCTCTGCCGCTACGAAGAGGTTCAGGTAGAGGACGCCGACCTCATCCTCGTCGCCTATGGCACATCGGCCCGCGTCAGCCTCGAAGCCATGAACGTGGCGCGAAGGCAGGGACTCAAGGTGGGGCTTTTCCGCCCCATCACCCTCTGGCCATTCCCCTCCGAGCGGCTTTCAGCCCTTGCGCGGAAGGGCAAGCGATTCCTCACCGTCGAGATGAGCATGGGTCAGATGGTGGAAGATGTCAGGTTGGCGGTGAATGGCGTATCGTCCGTCGATTTCTACGGCAGAACCGGCGGCATGATCCCCGATGACGAAGAGGTTCTCGGAGCGATCCGGCGCATCGTCGCCCCGGCTCAGCATGGATACGCCCCCAAGGCGTGAAGGAGTCCAGCATGGAACTAGCATACGGCCATCCAAAAAGCCTCAACCCCATCCAGACGAAATACTGCCCGGGCTGCGGCCACGGCGTCATCCATAGACTCATATCCGAAGTGATCGACGAGATGGGACTCCAGGCGAAATCCATCATCACGAACCCCGTCGGCTGCTCTATCTGGGCCGACATCTATTTCGACTTCGACTCCGTCCAGCCCGCCCACGGCAGAACGCCGGCAGCGGCGACGGGGGTAAAGCGCATGCTGCCCGACCATCTCGTCATCTGCTACCAGGGCGACGGCGACCTCGCGGCGATAGGTACGGCGGAGATTATCCACGCCGCCAACAGGGGTGAAAAGTTCACCACCATATTCGTCAACAACGCCATCTACGGCATGACGGGCGGACAGATGGCTCCCACCACCCTCGTCGGCCAGCTGGCCACGACGGCTCCCAAGGGTCGCGACCCCGACGCCGCGGGCATGGGCTACCCCATCAAGGTCTGCGAGCTCCTCGCCACCCTCGGCGGAACCAAGTATCTGGCGCGCGGCGCCGTCAACAATCCGGTCAACGTCAAGAAGGTGAAGAAATACATCAGGACAGCCTTCGAAGCCCAGATGAGGGGCGAAGGCTTCACCATGGTGGAGATCCTCTCCCCCTGTCCCACCAACTGGAAGCTGAGCCCCGTCGAAGCCCAAGGTTGGCTCGAGGAGAACATGATCCCCTTCTATCCCCTCGGCGAGATCAAGAACACGCTCCCCAAGGAGGCCGGAAATGACTGAAAAAACGTTCATGGCGGGTTTCGGAGGTCAGGGCGTCATTTCCCTGGGACAGATGTGGGTGTACTGCGCGATGAAGGAAGGGCTTAACGTAACCTTTTTCCCCTTCTACGGCGCCGAAAAACGGGGCGGAATAGCCCGCGCTTCCGTCATCGTCTCTGATAGCGAGATCGCGAGCCCCCTCGTCACCAAGGCCGACACTGTCGTCGTGATGAGCCAGGATTCTGTGGGCATAGCCGAGGAGAAATGCGCGAAGGGCGGCACCATAATCCTCAACTCGAGCCTTGTGAAGACCGACCCCAACAGGCCCGACGCAAAAATTCTCCATATACCCTGCAACGAGATAGCCGAAAAGATAGGCGACGGGCGCATCGCCAACATGGTGATGATGGGGGCTTTGAGCCAGACGACGGGAGCCGTCAAGCTGGACCAGGCCGAAGATATCCTCAAGTCCTTCTTTCCTCCCGCCAAACACAATCTGATACCGAAGAATATCGCCGCCATCCAGGCGGGCAAGGCAGCCTGCCTTAGCTGCGAGTGAACCACAGGGGTTCCGTACCTGTACGGAACCCCTTTTTTTCGCGTATACTGCCCGGAGAAATGAGACCGTCCACTATCGGGCTGAAGCGGATACTCCTTTTCCTCCTCAAGCTCGTCCTGATTATTCACCTCGGCTATATCGTCCTCACTTCCACCCTTATCCTGGTCTATAAATTTACGGATCCTGTATTCACCGTCCTCATGCCCTACCGATCGGTAGGCTACGGCTGGAAGCTGCAGAAACCCATCCCCGTCAAGCTCAAGCAGGTACCCGCCTACGTGCGGAACATGCTGGTGTCGGTGGAAGACGGCAAATTCTACACCCACCACGGCATTGACATGGAAGCCTTCAAGCGCGCGAAAGAAATCAATGAGAGAGTGGGTAAACCCCTCTACGGCGGTTCGACCCTGACCATGCAGCTGGCCCGCACCCTTTTCCTCGTGCCCGAGAAGAGCTATATCCGCAAGTATTTTGAGGTGATAGCCGCCCTGGAGCTGGAGCTCATCCTCTCCAAGGACAGAATTCTGGAGCTCTATTTCGGCTATGCCGAGTGGGGCAAGGGCATCTTCGGCATCGAGGCCGCCGCCAAGCACTATTTCAGTACGGGGGTAGCCTCACTCACGCGGGATCAGGCGGCCCGTCTCATCGCCCTTCTGTCATCGCCCATAAAGTACACGCCCTCAACCTTGAGCAAATCCGCTATCCTTCGCGAGCGCTACGCCTATCTGACGCGCCGCTACGTGGCGCCCAGCCAGGCGGCCTCGCCCGACCAGACGCCCGAGCTGGCTGCACCCCCAGGCGGCGTCGAACCCGGTGCGGACGAAGCTGCCGTCAACGGCGAAGCGGCTGTCAACGACGAAGCGGCTGCCTTTGGCGAACCCGCGGTCCCTGAAGTCGCCGAAACCGCCGAACTAGCCCCAGAGGCGCTGGTCGAAACTTCGACGACGGTACAGCCGTCGCCCTAGATGATGTCCATGATATTGGAGTAGTCGTTCTCCACCTTCAGCTCCTCCAGGTAGAGGGAGATCATGCCCCTGTGGTGGGTCTGGTGGTTGAAGACATGGAGGATGACGAGGCCGAACTCCTGATTGTGCTCGTCGCCGTGCGAGTCCTTGTATCTGAGAGTTTGGCCCAGATCCTCGGCGCGCAGCTCCGAGGCAAAGCGCAGGAACAGATCGTCCAGCTCCCCGCGAAGGCGGAAGTACGCTTCCCTCGACGCGAAGGCAGGTTTGCCGAAGGCGATGGCCTGATTGAAAAAGCCATCCTGGATGTACGCGAAGGGCCGAAGCAGGGAAAAGCGCCTGAGCCAGTTGAAGTCGCAGACGCAGAGGTGATCGCAGGTCGAACGAATCGAGTCGAAGTAGCCTCCGAACTTAGCCGTCCACTCCTCCTCGCCGAGATTCGCGATAAGCGCGTCCATCTTCACATTCACAGCCTTGTTGTAGTCGGCCAGAAATTTTACCGTCATCATATCCATGCTGCTGCCTCCTGAAGTTTCTCCCATGCAGGATAGTGCGAATTTCTATCGGAGAGAAGACCCGGCGAGGGGCCTTCCCGAGATACGCTCGACAAGCCAGGGCAGCGCCAAACCCGAAAATATGCCTATCGCGGCTCCTGCAGCCACGTCGCTGGGGAAGTGGTTGCCGCTCGCCACGCGCAGGGCTGAGGCTCCGGCGGCGCAGGCGAATGACGCCACGATGAGGGGTATTTTCCGCGATGGCTCCTCGCAGTAACGGCTGAGCATCGTGGAGAAGAATGCCGCACCGGCGAAGGCCATCGCCGTATGCCCCGAGGGGAAGGCCTGTCTATAGTCGCCGTTTTCGACCTCATCCTCCGGATAAGCGTCGAAATAAATGTAGGGGCGATCCCTCGAAACGAGGGATTTTCCCAGTGTCTTCAAGCCCCAGGCGAGGGCCATCGACCCCGCGTACATCATGCCGATCGATCCCCACTCATCCCTGGGCGCTTCCAGAAGCAGGGCGGACGGAAGGGCCATCGAGGCGAAGGTGAGGGCCTCGGATGCGGCGTCGATAGGCTTCGAATATGGCCTCATCGCCCAGCGGTCGAAGGCCGGGATATCGACCGTCGCGCTTAGCTCGAAAGCCCCCGCCGGCCTTACGATCGCCAGGGCCATGACGATGACAAGCATAGACGAGGCGGCTGCAGCTCCTCGCCGATTCACGGAGGGGCTCATGCTTCCTCCCTTCCGATGCCCGGAATGCGCAGCCACAGAGGCCGGAAGGCCGGATAGAAGCGCTCGACAAGGAGGATGGAAAGGCCTGCGCCCAGCGCCCCGACGAGGCAGCCTGCCAGCACGTCCGAAGGGTAGTGGACCATCAGGTAGCAGCGCGAGACCCCCATCAGGAGGGCGGGAACGAACCAGAGCCAGCTCAGCTTCTTGTTCCCCCTGGCGAAGAGCACGGTCATCGCGGCCATCGTCGCGGTGGCGTGGCCCGAGGGAAACGAGAATCCCTCCTCGGCCGGCGAGCCGACAAAGATCCACCAGCCGCGGTACTGTGCGCTCGCCAAATTCAGGAAAGGCCTGGCGCGGCCGACAAGGTCCTTGAGAATAAAGTTGGTCGCCACCGCGCCGAGCATGACGGCGCCCAGGACGCAGAATCCCGTCTTCCTCGTCTTTCTGAAGGCGAAGAGGAGGAGCCCCAGGAGGAAGAGGCCGGCGCCCTTTTCCCCCGCCAGGCTGATCGCCTCGAAAAAGCCCGTGAGCCTGCCGCCCGTGGCTTGAGCGAAACCGTGCAGGGCGCCCAAGATGCCGAAGTCGAAACCCGCGCTCGCGTGGTCGAGCCACATCGCGATGCCTGATCCATTCATGCGATCCATCCTTCTGCAAAAGAAAAGCTGCGGCCTGCCAGGAGGCCTGAGCTTCAGTATGGAAGGATCGCTGTCACTGTTTCGAGAAACGATTCGTCACATGTGGGGAAAACGGGGGCGTTCCGGCGACACTTTTCGTGTCATTACGGTTTTCGGGCGGATCGGGGCCGGATCAGCCCGTTTTTTTGGATTTGCGGAACAGAAGAATAACCTTTGACAGGATCAACAGGACAGAGAAAAAGGCCACATAGGGCTCCCTCGTCATCGTGAAGAACAGGATGGCAAGGGTGTGGAGGGCGAGGGAGCCACGCCGCGCGAAGGCGCGAGCCTTCCCGCTCTCCGAGAACTGCAGGGCAATCTCCATCGCGCCGGCCAGGCCGAGCAACGCGAAGATGCCGAAATAGATGATCTTTATGCTCGGGAGCGTGGAAAAGAGGAACAGGTTCACCGAGCGGATGTAACTGCCTTCGCGGTTTCCGTAGAAGGGCAGGAAGATGAAGGCCAGCTGGAGCAGGTCAAGGATGCCGAAAATCATGCTGTAGGCCTTGTCCAAACCCTCGGCGCCGTCGCGCTCGGCGATGCCGATCAGTTCCTCTCCGGAGAGCAGGTCGTCGATGGGAACCTGGAAAATCCTGGAAATATTCTTGAGCGCCTCGATGTTGGGGAATCCCCTGCCGCTCTCCCATTTCGACACGGCTGTCCTGGAAATGTTGAGCCGCTCCGCCAGCTGTTCCTGGGTCATTCCGCCCTGCTTCCGGTACTGCTGCAGCTTTTTGTTGAATTCCACGTTTCCCTCCGCTCCGCGCCCGCGGATTCTCATTCCAGCAAAACTTAAGTCGGATTCTATGGATAGCCTATTCCCGGATCAGTCTGCCCGACATCGAAAAGCGCCTGCCTGCTAGCTCGGAGAGGCGTCCCTCCAGGATGTCGCAGCGGATCAGGTTGTTCCGGGAAGATTTTCTGCCGCTTATGATGTTGAGGTTTACGGAAATATCCTTGTCCGCCAGGGGGGCGTAGAATGCGGCCGGTATTTCCATATCCTTGATCGCGTATCGTTTTTTCACGGGAAATTCCCTGCGCAGCGAAAATCCGTAGCTGTCGGAGAAATATTCCTTGTTGGCCTCGTTCCTCGCTGTTGTCGGATCGCCGTAAAAATGAAAGACGAAGACGATGGTCTCGCCGCTCGCCTTCAACAGAGAAATAGCTTTATCGCTTAGCGCGAGGTCGATCTCGAAGGGCTCGATGAGGATTTTACCGCTTTTTATCGCGACGGGTTTTGCGGATTGTGCAATTGTAACGAAGGGGATTTCGCTGTTGCCGACTTTTATGCTGTTCAAGGGCGCCGCTCCGCCTGTGGCGCATCCTGTCAGGGCTGCCAGCAAAAGCGCAAGGAGGATCGCCACGGCTAGCCGCCGCCGCGTTGCGCCAAGGTTTTTGCTCATCATGGGATTACTGTAACATTGAGTGGAGGCATGCGTCGACATTATCACTCAGAACCGATGATTTTTCAGTTTACGGAATTCCTTTTCAGGATTAAGATAAAAATAGAATTAAAAATCGGTGACAGAAATACAATGTGGGACAGCTTCCGTAAAAAGGAGTAACGATGCAATCGAACACTTCCTATCCTCAACAATGGTTGAAAAGTATCGTCTGTGCTATCATTGTCTTCGCGTTTATGCTCACGTCGGCAAGCTGCGATCTCCTGAAATTGTCGGAGGAGAATGTACCTGCTGCCGTTTCCACGCCCAACACCCTCGTGATTCACCTGAAAACCGACCTGGGCGCCAAGATGATAAAGCCCGCCATGGACACGAATATCAGCTCCTACGATCTTTACGGAGAGGGACCTGCTGGAGACAGCTTCACCGAAGAAGACTATGAAATGGACATTTTCAGCCGATCCTCGCTCGAGCCCGGCGCGTGGATCATCACGGTAAAGGCGAAGAACGCCCTGGGGCAGATCGTCGCCCAAAGCGAAGCTATAGACATCGAAATAGGCGAGGCCGAAACGAAGACCATCTCGGCGCTCTGCTTCGTCGAATCAGGCTCGGGCCACGTGGAAATCAAGCTTTCGTGGCCTTGGTGGGCTATTGATAGGCCTGAAATCAACGCATACCTGGTTCCTGAGGAAGGGGACGACCTCTATCTATCGATCATTCAGGACGATGTTTCTGCGACCATCTACAACTCGGACGCGCTGCCTAATGGCGAATACAGCCTGAAAATCACGCTGAGGGATAAAAGCTTCGGGAACGCCCTCGTCTGGTCGCGAACCGAGGATGTCCTGGTATATCCCTCGATCGATTCGACGAACTCCTCCTTCGCGCGCTGGAATTTGGGGCTGACAGACCTCTACCTCCCCGGCGGCGTGAGGGATTACGCGGGCTCGGGCCTGCTCGGAAGCGTGGATGATCAAGGGTATGCGGCCTCGTTCAAATATCCCACCCGGATCGAGTACGGGCAGGACGACACGATCTATGTTTGCGACACGCACAACCACTTGATAAGGAAAATCGATGCTGAAGGCAATGTGAGCATCTTTGCCGGCTCGACCCAGGGCTCTCAGAATGGGTCGCGTTTAAGCGCGCAATTCTCATTCCCCATGGGCATCGCGGTAGCCCCGGATGGAACGGTCTACGTCGCTGAAACCAGCGCGAAAAGAATCAGAAAAATCAGCGCCGACGGTACGGTGGAATCCTGGGGAAAAAATACGAACGGAGCGCTCTACACCTTCACTGATCCCAAGGATCTGGCATTGGATCAATGGGGCAATCTCTATGTCGCCGACGGGAATAAAATCACAAAAATAAACTCATATGGCGTGGCAAGCCATTTCGCGGGCGATGTCGCGAATACATCGGGCGACCTGGGCGGGGCGCTTACGAGCGCGCGGTTCAACCAACCCGAGGCGATCAATGTTCACAGGGACCGGTCGGGCACTGAGTTCATATATCTGCTCGATTCGGGAAATGGAAAGATCAAGAAAATGACTCCCTCGAGCGAGGTGCTGAGCATTCTCCAGTGCAACGGCAAAAAAGATTTTACCATCGCTGGTGACGGTACAATGTTCATCGTCGACAGGGCGAACAACCAGATCGAGATAGCCTCCGCGCAGAGCAGCTACGGCGATCAGGCCGTTGTCTTCGCGGGATGCGGAGCGAGTGGCTCTGTGAACGGCCCCTATCTCTCGGCGTTGTTCTACGATCCTATGTCGGTCGCCGTGGATGGGCATGGCGATCTCTATGTGGCGGAGATGTATGGCAGCAAGATAAGGAAAATTACGCGCTAGGAGGAGATTCTCCGAGCTTGGCGCCATAGCGCTTCTCGACGCGCAGGGCGCGAAGGGTATTCCATTTCCGGGCGTCCATCAGGGCCTTGACCTCGGGATAGACCTTTCCGGGCTGGCTATGCGAAGCGACGAATCCTTTGCGGCGCAGGCTTGTCAGCACGATCGAGAGTGCGTCGCGCATCCTGGGGTCGTACGCGACGTTCTCGCTCTGGAAATAATCCAGGCAGCGTAGGATGTCGTATTTCCAGCGTACGGGAAAGCAGAATTTGAGGAACTCGTCCCTTATCACCTCGCCAGTGGTCGAGGTTTTAAAGAGTTCGTGTTTCAGGATAAATTCGATGCCTGCGGCGCAGGCGGCCTCGATTTCACGAATCCTGAAGGGATCGCCTAACTTCATGAATCGCGATAGGCCTTCGAGCACGGCGATTGTCGTGTGGAGGGAGCTTTTCCGCGCTCCGTGGCAATACTCGCAATTCCAGCCACCGTCCCCCATCTGAACGGCCAGAAGGAAATCGACGACGCTGCGCATCCTGTCGTCATCGATGCCGAAATAGCCCGCGATGCTGAGGATCATGCCGTTTATGCAGACGTCGGAGTATTCGACGGTGCGGGCGTAGTTGACGCCGCCGTCAAGGCCTGCAGGGAAATCGAGGAGAAGGGAGGCCGATGCGCGGCATTTCGCGTTGTCAGGTTCAATGCCCAGCTGGACCAATTCGAAAAGGACATAATGGGTGCATGTCCATTTAGGATTGTAGACGCCGTTACCCCAGTGCCCGTCGCTCCTTCGCCTTTCCAGGAGGGCCCTGCCATGGCCTTCCTTCGCGATGCGCGAGCGGAGCGCCTTCAGCGCTGTCTCGTCCTCTTCCAGCAGGTCTCTTCCGACCTGATAGGCGAGGGCGGGGTCGGCATCGTCGAGAAGCCATTTGATGGTATCCATGGGATTATTCTACCGAGTATGCTGTTTCGGGTAAATCCTGGAAATCCTGTTATCATGTCCAGCTATTGTGTACCTTGGGGATTTTTTCTCGAGCCATTTCAATATCGCTGTTTTGCACAGTGGAACCAATGGAAGAAATACGCCATACTTTTTTCTGATCAAGGCCTGCCAATCTTCGATTGAGTGGTGCTGATAATCCAAGACTTCCTGGGTTTCCTTCGTGTCATACCAGTCAAGATAATATGAGTTGTAATCGATCGGAAAAAGGGACTCGTGAGGAATGGACAAGCCCAGGGGTTCGAAAATGCTCCTGATAAAGTCTCGTACAAGGGTCTGGCATCCTTTTTGCTTTCCCCCGGCTATAAAACCTTTTTTGCCAAGCAGCTCTTTTGTGCCTGTCATGTTTTCCGCAGCAGAGACAAGCGCATGAGCGACATCTATATCAAAAACAATTTCACAGCGCGCATCAAGGGGCATATCGAACAATATTTTTATCATAGACAAGAGACTTGAGATGTTTATTACCGTAGGTATCACCGCCGATAGCCTCAGCACGCAATAGGGAAGCCCTGATTTTTCTACCAAGGATTCAGCCTCAATTTTCGTGCCAGAATACACATCGTACGAGACAAGAGGATCGTCATGCAGCAGGGGTGGATCTTTATCCTGAGTATGACCCATCACGCTCGCCGAGGATACTTCAATCAGGGCAGGCTGGCCTTTTACGAGCTGAAGCGCTTTTATCAAATTTCTGGTTCCACCAACATTTACGGCATCGCATAACTTCGGATTCTCTTCGCTCCTGGGAGGAAGAATCGCCGCCATATGAATGACTGCGTCCTGATCAATCGCGGCTTTTCCTATTTCATCTTCGTTGAGAATATTTCCCAGGATGACCGTTACGCCTTTGGCGCTATACTTTCTGGAAAATCCGAGATTCCTTGTGCTCGGCAGGTCAAATACCGTAACGCTATGGCCGCGTTGCAGGCATTCATCGACAACGAGAAGCCCGATATTACCGAACCCGCCGGTGATGAGAATTTTCATCTAGTATCGAGTTGTGTCATGCCGGCCCCGATTTCCGGATCGCCGCGAGAACCCTGTCCAGGCCATCGGCGAACTGCTTTGTTTCCCTGGCCGTCCTGCGCGAGCCTGTGGGCGAGGGAGGAAGGAGGCCCTGGAAACGGAGTTCGGCCGCTGCGTCGCGCAGGGAGCGGCGCTCGGAAGCCTTGTCCTTCGTGAATAATTCGCCTCTGTCGTTGATAACCGCGATGCCCGATTCGGTGAGCCTTTCGGCGAAGGGGATGTCGCGGGTGACGACAAGATCGCCCAACGTTGCGTTTTCTTCGATAAAACGATCGGCAGCGTCGACGCCGGCGGATACGAGGAAGATGAGGGGAGCCGGCAGGTCGGGGAGCCTGCGCGTGGAAATAAAACGTACCGGCGTGCTCGCGCTTCGCCTCACGAGTACGGGGCGAATGTCGCGCGGGGCCGAATCTCCGTCCACCCAGATCGTCATGGCGCCGTCTCGGTAACCATATGCGGAGAGCAAGGCGAGTCCCGGCCGCTGCGGCAGCCCACGCGGCTGCGGTAAACCACGCAGGGACCGCGAAGGGAATAGGATATACAGTCAGCGCCAACGAAGGCGGATTCGCCTCGCTTGAGGACAATCGAGGGCTTGAGGCCGGAAGCGCAGTCGATAGTCGCCTGGCCTTCCGCGCACAAAAGAATTTCGGGGCCGGAAACCGCTGCCTCTGCATGCTTCTCTCCGGAAAGATCGAAACGCGAAAGGGCGAACTCCCTTGCGGGCGTCGGCCAGAAAACTTCCTGCGATCCGTTCTTCCCCGCGACGGGCTCGATGATCGCGGACTCGGCCTTGAAATCGAGGCTGCCGAGAAGATCCTCGACATCGATGTGCTTGTGGGTGAGACCGCCCCGAATCACATTGTCGGAAGTGGCCATTATCTCGAGAATCGTGCCCTGCAGGTACGCGTGCATGACCCCCGCGGGGATATAGACTCCCTGCCCGGGCTCGAAGAAGAGGACATTCATGAAAAGCGGGGAGAGGGCGCCGGGATCGTGGGGATAGTGCGTAAAGCAGCTGAGGGTTGTTTCCCCGGCTATCCGCGCCTTTTCGTCCGCGCTCTTCGCGAGTTCCCGCGCCCGCGCCATTGTCATTCTCTCGAGCTGAGCCCGCTGGGCATCACGCGAGGAAAGGGCTCGTATCAGAAGGCTCCGCAGGGAGGCTTCCGCGTCCTCGGCCGAAAAGCCGAAAAACCCGCGCAGCTCGAAACCCAGCATTTCCGCCGTCTCCCTCGCCGGCCTGAAGCCGCAGAGAGCCGAAAAGGGCGAAAGGGCGACGGCGAGTTCCGGCTTGTGGTTCCTGTCCTTGTAGGTGCGTTCGGGAGCCATCTGCGGGATCCCGAGCTTTTCCTCGCGCTCGAAGCCGGCTTCGGCCTGCGCCTTGTCCGGATGTATCTGGATCGAAAGGGGCATCGAGGCGGAAAGGACTTTAAAGAGGAAGGGCAGATCGCCGAACTCGGCGAAAACCTCCTTGCCGAGGCTCTTTAGCGGATAGTCGCTGATGTACTTCGGCAGGGGGAGGTGAGCCCCGTCGGGCAGGAGGATGGACGAAGGATCATCCGGGTGGGCGCCCATCCAGCATTCGGCCGAGGGTTTTCCGCCGTCGGTGCTGATGCCGGCCCAGGTGCTGAGGCCATCGTAGCTGCCCCAGGCGTAATTGCGGATGGGATTGTCGAGCCGGAAGATCGGCGTTTCAGGTTTGCTCATGCGGGGTTTCCTTGGGTTGAATTGTAACAGGCCAGCGGAGAGGGGGCAACAGAAAAGCGCTCACCCGGCTGTCAGCGGCGGCGCTCAGGCATCGAGGAATCGTTCTACTTCCTTCTCAATCGTGTCGATCGTGTCGGTGACAAGCCTGCAGTGGGGCAGGCTTTCGATGAAGAGCTGGCCGTAGCGCGCCGTGGCGAGACGCTGGTCGAGGACGACGGCCACGCCCCTGTCGTCCGAGTGCCTGATGAGCCTGCCGAAGCCCTGCTTGAACTTGATGATAGCCTCAGGCACGGAGATTTCCATAAAGGAGTTGCCGCCACGCTTTTCCACGGCCTCGGCCCGCGCCTGCTGGATGGGATCGTTGGGCACCCTGAAAGGGAGCTTCGTTATGACGACCATGGAGAGGGTCTCGCCCGGGGCGTCGACGCCCTCCCAGAAGGAGTCGGTGGCGAAGAGAACGCTCGATATGTCGTTCCTGAACATGGCAAGGAGGCGCGATCGGTCGTCCATGCCCTGCCTGAGGCAGCTGATGCCGGCCTTTTCCATGACGGGCCGCGCCTTCTCGTAGGTGGCGGAGAGGATGTCGTAGCTGGTGAAGAGGACTAGGGCGCGCCCCCGGGACGCGACAAGGAGGCGTACGACGGCCTCGCCCACGTAGGCTTTGAAGCCTTCCTTGGCCTTCTGCGGATTGGGCGCGCCGGTGTCGATGGCGAGGACGGCGTTCGAGGAGAAGGGGAAGGGCGAGGGGTAGCGCTTCGTCTCGACGTCCTCGCGCTGCTTCGAGATGCCTATGCGCTTCATCCAGAAATCGAAGGTATCGCCCACCGAAAGGGTCGCGGATGTGCAGACGACCGTCCTGATCTTCTCGAAGACGGATCGCTCGAGGATGGCCGCGACTTCCAGGGGAGTGGCGTTGAACTCGATGAAGATGTCCTTCTGGGAGCTTCGGGACTTTTCGAGCCAGAAGATGCTGTCGGGGTTGGCCTCGAAGTCCTTGAGGCGGGCGATGAGGTCGGCGAGCTCGTTGAAGCCCCGGGCGAGGATGCGCGTCTCGAAGGCGGCCGGATCCTGGGCTTTCGATTCGGGGAGGGCTTCAAGGATGTCGGCGACAATCTTCGTGAGGGCGAGGATGGCCCGCTGCAGCCTTCCCGCCGGCTCGCATATGGAAGCCGCCACCTCGGCGCTTTTTTCCCTGAGTCGCAGCATGGTTTCCCCGGGCAGAAGGCGCAGGGCCGCGGTCTCGAGGTCGGACATTGCGTTCTGAATTTCCTTCATCGCGGGCTCGAAGGCCTTGAGGAGGGCTTTGTCGATCGAGGGGATGGCGGCCAGTTTCGCGAGCGCGCCAAACTGCCCCGTCCTGTTCCTGCGCCAGAGCCTGGACAGCTTTTTCAGGACGGAGAAGCGCGAAAAGCTTTCGGTGAAGAGGCTCGTCGCGCTCGCCTCGATGGAATGGGCCTCGTCCAGGATGAGGGAGCTGTAGGCGGGCAGGATGGAAGTCTGTTCCAGGCCCGAGCCGCGCTGACGCGAGGATATGTCGGCGAAAAGGAGGTGGTGGTTGACGACGATGATCTGGGCGTCGGCCGCGTTCTTCCGCACGGCGATGACATGGCAGCGCTCCCGGCTCGGGCAGCGGATGGACACGCAGGTTTCCGCCTCCGAGCAGACCTTGGACCATACCTGGTCGTCGACGCGGAAGGGCAGGTCGGTCCTGTCGCCCGAGCCGCCCGAGTTGTCCCAGGCGAGGATGCGCTTGAGGGGGTGATCCTCCTCGAGGAGAAGGCCTTCCTCCTCGACAGCTTCGCCGAGCCTGCGCTTGCAGATGTAGTTGGCGCGGCCCTTCACGAGGACGGTCTTCGGCTTTTTCCTGAATATCGAGGAGACGAGGGGGATGTCCTTGGAAAAGAGCTGGTCCTGGAGGTTGATTGTGGCCGTGGAGATGACGACCCTCTCCTCGTTGCCCTGGGCCCAGGCCATGGCGGGCACCAGGTATGCGAAGGATTTGCCGACGCCAGTGCCGGCTTCGGCAGCGAGAATTCCACCGTTGTTGAACAGGGAGGCGACGTCGGAGGTCATCGCGATCTGGGATTCCCTGGGCTCGAAGGCCGGCATCATCCGGGAGAGTTTGCCTCCCTTGTCGAGGGCTCCGGCGAGGCCTTCCTCGTCCAGCATCCTGAAGGATTTCCTGCGCACCGGTTCGGCGACGATGAAGACTTCTTCCACATTGTTATCGACGATAAAGCTGCCCACTCCGTAGCTTCCTGCCTCGGCGGCGATGGCGACGTCCGCGTCCGAGGGCTGGAGGAAGCCCGAGGGGTGGTTGTGGATGAGGACGGAGCCTTTCTCGAAATAGGGCCCGAGGGCGGGAACGGCGTCGGAGGTTCCGCGCGCGACGATCTCCACGTCGCAGACGAGGCCGGATTCATCGAGGCTGCCTATGGCGAAAATCTCGTTGCCGCCCGCCGAGGCTATCGCGGCTTTTAGCTCGTCGCGGACGCGCTGCGTCAATCTTTGGGAGGCTTCGACATGGGCGCTGTGTGCCGTTGACATCAGTAACTCACTCCAAAACCGAAATCCAGGCTTATTACCCGCCCGCCCGCCAGTTCGGGAGCGAAAGCCCAGGAAGCCTCAAGGTTTAGCCCGATGTGGCCTTCCGCCGCAAGCCCCGCCAGGAGGGCGGCGTCGATTTCCATGCGGGCGAAGGCCGATGATGGCAGGGCGGGAGATCCGCCCCTGTCGAGGAGGGCAGCCCTGAGGCCCGTCCAAAGGGAAATCCTGCGCAGGGTCCAGGAGGGGAGGAATGGCATGGGCAGGGGGCCCAGTTTTTTCCAGAGTTCGAAGCTGACCGGGCGGAGGGCGAGCTCGCCGAAGCAGTACCATGGCGAACCCGAATCCAGGCCTTCATAAGCTTTGTAAGCGGGGTAGGGGGCGGCGATCGCCGAAGGGTAATTCTGTCCCGCGACGGAATAATAGCGGCCTGAGGGATGGAAGAAGAGTTCGCCTCCCGGGGCGAAGGCTCCATGAAGGGAGAGGATCGAAGCGGGACGGGGCAGGGCGAGCGAGAGGGCTCCCGAGAAGGAAGCGGCGGAGGCGGTGCCAGGCAGAAGTTCGTAATCGAGGCCAGTCGAGAGAGAGAGGCCCTGCCTGTCGAAGGGGGCGAAGGGCAGGGAAGTCATCGTCGAATAGCCCAGGTTGATTCCGCCGCCTATCGATGTGTAGGAAAATTCGGGATCGAAATAGTCGGCGATGGAATAGTCCGTGTCGAGGTCGGCGAAATGCAGGGCCGCTCCTGTCCGCAATCGTCTGTTGACGGGCAGAAGGGAGCGCGTCCAGCTATAGTTTAAGCCAGCGGAGAGGACGCGCGCTGCTCCTCCCGAAACGGATTGGGCCGAGTCGCCGAGGGAGAGGGCGAAGTACTGCTCGTCGATGGAAAGGCCGAGGGCGAAGGAGCTTTCAGGCAATGATGCCTTGAAATCCCATCCCGCGGCGGCGCCCCAGGCGAGGCGCTCTGTGAGGTCGTTCCCGCGAAAGGTCAGGCCCAGGGATTCTTTGTCGGCGTAGGGGAAGCGGCTCGACGAAAGGAGGTGGGGGAAGAGGGCGGGCTTGAGCGTTTCGGCGGCGCCGGGCGCTTTAAACGCGGGCGCTGTAGCCACGGGCGCCTCGTCTCCGGGCGAGAATTCCCGACGCGCGGCCTCAAGCGGTTTCCACGTGACATCGAAGGACTCATACTCAGTAGCGAGCCGCTCTTCGCCTGAGTCGGCCACGCGCAGCTCCTGACGCCCGTCGGCGAGGCCGGCCCTGTAGATGACGCGCGTTGTACCGGCCAGGACGGGTCTGGATGCGCCTCCCTCGGGCGCCTGCTTCTGGACATGAAGTTTCCATGTCTCGCCGCCTATCCTGGCGCCGCCTATCCTGGCGCCGCCTGCGTCAAGGATGGCGATTCGGGAGAGGCCGCCTGGCTGGGCTGCGCTCATGACGATGCGCAGGCCTTCCGCCCCTTCTCCTCCACAGGAAGGCTGACTCCATACCGACAGGGAACGGATAAAGCCGAGGGGGCTGTCGAGCAGTTCCATGCCGCCATCGGGGGAGACCCGGGCGAGGCTGGTATGGGCTCCCATCCGAACGAGGCCGTACTCGTAGCCGGTGCTCGGGTCAATCTGCCTCCCGTAGAGGAAGGGCAGGGGAGAGGCGTGCTGGAGATTGCCTGTCGCCGCGCCGGCCTCTTCGATCGGCCGACTGCCCGAATAGCTGAGCCTTCGGTTTTCGATGTCCCAGGTCCAGAAGGCGGGCAGGATTTTGCCCCGTTCATCATGTCTGATCCAGTCGAGTCGCAGGAATGATCGATCCTCCGACAGACGCATCGACTCGAGGTAGCCATCGGCGGGGAAGAGGCGAACCGGCCTGGATTCCCTGTCCCCGAGATCGAGGAAAAAGACAGCCCGCTCCTCATGATCGAGGTAGAAGAGACGCCCTTCATCAGCACAGAAGGCGCCGATCCGGCCGCCTGTCGCGCCGACAGCCGGATCGCTCGCGGTGCCGGGCTTCACCGACTGTCCTTCCAGCCAGTCGAGGAAAGCATTCCACAGCGCGTCGGGCTTTTGTCCCGCGACCCGCTCGAGGGTTCCCGTTGTCGTGGCTGTGCCATCGAAGCCTGTAAAAATATTGCCTTTGGCGGCCATGCGCCACAGTTCTCCGACGCTCTCGCTTCCGTAGCGCTCCTCCAGGAAACGGGCGAAAAGGGCGCCGTAGAGGTAGGGCAGGCTTCCCGCCCCGGGGTAGTCGGCAAGACCCGATACCTCCCAGAGACCCCGCCGACTTCCCTGCGACAGATCCAGGAAAACAGGCTCAAGGGCGGCGGGGTCGTTCAGCCTTCCGGCAGCTGCAAGGCCGCCTTCTTCGGCGCCGCCAGCAGGTCCGCGGCCGCTCTCTATCCACACTGCCGTCCCTTCCAGGAGGGACTCGGGCATAATCCAGGCGGCGGGCGCGACGGCATCGCCGGCCAGTCTGGCCAGCGCCGACCAGAAGGAGCCCCTCATGTTCAGCGTGAGGGCATGGGTCAGCTCATGAATGAAAACGGATTGCAGCTCATCTTCCAGAGACGTCGACTGGCCTGAAACGCCCGCGGCCTTCGGGTAGATGACGATCCTGTTTGACGAATAGGGCGTGAAATAGCCATTAAGGGAGTACTCGACATCGCACAGGAGCACGGGTATCCGCTTCCCGCCGAAAGGCCGGACCGATGGGCTGGCTGATGCGGAGTTCGCGAAAAAGCCTTCCAGATCGGCGAGAACCTCGTCGGCGAAGCCTGAGAGCCGTACGCCCTGCGCCGCGAGCGATTCGGGGAAATAGATGTCGAAGGCTTCCGTCCTCAGATGCTGAACCTTGGACAGGGAGGAAACAGCCTGGCAGCCTATCGGCGAAAATGGCCGCGCGATCATGATCCCCAGGGCCGCCATCGCCGCGAGGGCGATCAAGGATCTCCGGAAGTCGCCGCAGAGCTGGGCTAAGGACATTTTTTTCACGCTTCCAATCTACCACAGGCTTCGCGCGAAGCGAAACCACGTCGTCGACAGACTGCCGGGTCTGGCTTTCGGCGGCCAATCGGAGTATTGTAGTGCAATCATCATGAAATTCGAACCGGAAACCGCCAGGGCTTCCTTTTCCCCTGGACGACGTCGATATTTAGCCTCAGCCTTCAAGGAATCGCATGCCTCGGGCTTTTTAGAGGCGGCGGAGCGGAAGCCCCGGGATTCCTTCCTGCGCGCGATACACGAACTCTCCGCAGAGGACGAGGATATGCCTCTTCCCGACGAGCAGAGTCCGATTGTCTTCAAGGACGGCATCTTCCAGATCGACGTCTCCAATACAGGCGCCCCGCCGCCGATAGATCCGGCGCTGAAGGGGCTCATCGATTCCATCCTGGGATCCTGACAATAACAGCAAGGAAGGCCAATGAAGAAGCTTCTGTCATGGAACGTGAACGGAATACGCGCCTGCGCGGGCAAGGGATTCCTGGACTGGCTCAAGGCGGAAGACCCCGATTTCGTCTGTCTCCAGGAGACGAAGGCCCATCCCGACCAGCTCCCCCTCGAACTTCAGAACCCCGTCGGCCGCGATGGCAAGCCCTATGCAGTCCAATGGTCCAGCGCGACACGCCGCGGCTATTCGGGCACGGCCATCTTCTCCCGAAGGGAACCCAGCGCCGTGACCGCTCTTGGCATCCCCGAATTCGACGACGAAGGCCGCACGGTCATCGCCGATTTCGATGATTTCGTCCTCGTTTCGGCTTATTTCCCGAACAGCCAGGACGCAGGGGCGCGCATCGACTACAAGATCCGTTTCTGCGACGCCATCCTCGCGTTCTGCGAAGACTTGCGCGCGAAGGGCCGCCACGTCGTCGTCGCCGGCGACTACAACATAGCCCACAGGGCCATCGACCTCGCCCGTCCCGAGCAGAATGTGGGCAACCCCGGCTACCTGCCCGAAGAGCGGGCATGGATGGACAAGTACACGGGCGCAGGCTACATCGACAGCTTCCGCCATCTCTGCCCTGAACCGGGGCATTATACCTGGTGGACCTATCGGGTGCCCCAGGCTCGCGCCAACAACGTCGGCTGGCGCCTCGACTACCACTGCATCGACCCCGAGTTCCTTCCGGCCCTCGTCGCGGCCGATATTCAGCCCCATGTTCTGGGCTCGGACCACTGCCCCGTATCCCTTGCCCTCGATATCTGAAAGGAGGAAACCATGAAAATACGCTACAACGCCCCTGTTTCTCTCACCTTTACCTTCATATCGGCCGTTGTCCTCGTCCTGTCGATCACCGTCATGCCCTCGCTCACCGCCCTCTGGTTCTCGACGCCCTCGCCCTTCCGCACAAACGTTTTTGGGGATTACATCAAGCTGTTCACCTACATCTTCGGCTCAGGCTCTGTCCAGCACTACATGGGAAACTTCACGATGATCCTCCTCCTCGGCCCCATCCTCGAAGTAGCATATGGTTCGGGCTTCATCCTCCTCAGCGTTGTCATCACGGCCGCGGTCACGGGCCTTCTCAATGTCCTTCTTTTCCCAGGCACCGTCCTTCTCGGCGCCTCGGGCATCGTCTTCATGATGATCATCCTCGCCTCCATCACCAACTTCAACAAGGGCGAAGTACCCCTCACCTTCATCCTCGTCATGATCGTCTATCTCGGGGGCCAGGTTTGGGACGCTCTCGCGAAGCAGGACAACATCTCCCAGTTCGCCCATATCGCGGGCGGTCTCGTGGGCTCGGGCCTCGGCTTTTTCCGTGCCCGGCCCCGGTCGTAAGGAGGGCATATGTACGGTTCCATCAAGGCTGAACTGCAGGGGAAGCTGGATGCTCTCCGAAGCGAAGGGCTTTACAAGGGCGAGCGCGTCATCGCCACGCCACAGGGGGCGGCGATCAGGGTGGCGGGCCCAAGCGGGGCTCCCGGCAGGGAAGTGCTCAATTTCTGCGCCAACAACTATCTCGGCCTCGCGAACAACGCCGAAATCCAGGCGGCCGCCCTCAAGGCCGCGAAGGACTGGGGCTACGGTCTCGCGTCGGTGCGTTTCATCTGCGGCACCCAGAGCCCCCACAAGCTTCTCGAGCGGAAGGTGGCCGAATTCCTGGGCATGGAGGACGCCATCCTATTCTCCTCCTGCTTCGACGCCAACGGGGCCGTTTTCGAACCCCTCCTCGACGAGGACTGCGCCATCATCACCGACAGCCTCAACCATGCCTCCATCATCGACGGAGTGAGGCTGTGCAAGGCGAAGCGCTGGGTATTCAAGCACGCCGACATGGGTGATACCGAGGCGACGGACCCCGACACGGGCAAGACGGCCAAGGGTCTCGAACGCTGCCTGAAGGAGGCATCGGGTGCAAGGATCAGGATGATTGCCACCGACGGCGTCTTCTCCATGGACGGCGACATTGCCGACCTACGTTCCATCTGCGACCTCGCCGAAAAGTACGACGCCCTCGTCATGGTGGACGATTCCCACGCCACGGGCTTCACCGGCCCGACAGGCCGCGGCACCTGGGAACACTGCGGCGTGGCGGGCAGGGTGGACATCATCACCACCACCTTCGGCAAGGCCCTGGGCGGCGCCTCGGGAGGCGTGATCGCCGCGCGGAAAGAAATTGTCGAGTATATGCGGCAGAAGGCGAGACCCTATCTCTTCTCGAACACCGTGGCTCCCTCCATCGTGGGCGGCACGCTCAAGGCCCTGGAGCTCCTTTCGGCCTCGACGGCTCTGCGCGACAGGCTCGAGACGAACACCAAGCGCTTCAGACAGAAGATGACGGCGGCCGGCTTCGACATCCGTCCGGGCGTCCATCCCATCTGCCCCGTCATGCTCTGGGACGAAAAACTCGCCCACGCCATGGCCGACGCCCTCCTCGAGGAAGGCGTCTATGTCATCGGTTTCTCCTTCCCCGTGGTTCCTCGGGGCAAGGCGCGCATAAGGGTGCAGATTTCGGCGGCCCACAGCCCAGGGCAGATCGATTTTGCCGTTGCCGCCTTCACGAAGGTGGGAAAGAGGCTGGGCGTGCTGCGGGATTGATGCGAAGGCGCCGGCCTCTTTACGTTCCCGCGCCTTTTCGCTATATTTTCTGACGAACACACAATTCCATCGCTCCACAAGACCGAGGTTCGCCATATGCCTACATACGAGTATGAATGCCGGAAATGCAGCCACAGCTTTGAACAGTTCCAGTCGATGTCAGAGGAGCCACTGAAAACCTGCCCCAAATGCGGCGGCAAGGTCAGGCGCCTCATCGGCGGCGGTACCGGCATCATTTTCAAGGGCAGCGGCTTCTATGTCACGGATTCAAAAAAAGCGTCGAGCGCCGCCACAGTGAACGCTTCGGCAAAATCGCCCAAAACCGAAAAGGCCGAGGCGGCCGCGCCTGCGGAAAAAGCCCCTCCTGCCGGAAAGGGCAATGCCGAAGGCAGGGGCACTGCCTGCGCCTCCTGCCCGGCCAAGCCGAAAAAAGAGAGCGCCTGAGGCCGGCCGTCCTCAAGGTTTCTGGTTCGGTTCCAGCAGATCCTGAAAAATCCTGTTATCCCGTCCTTTCGGGCGAGCTTCCGTTCCCCTTCTCCAACACAGCCTTGGCTTCAGCCAGCCCCATGTCCAGAAGCTCAGGCGAGCTGAGCAGCCTATAGAAGATCGCCGCCGAACGCGCAAAATAGAGGCCGTCCGAAATGCGCTCGTCCAGGGTCACCTTGAAGTTGATGTGATGGTGTCGCGCGCCGGCCAGGCCGCGGTGGCTGTCCTTTTGTGTCAGCTTGCCCATCACGACGAAGAAGCTTGCGTTGCCCCACTCATAGAGATGGTGAAAGGGCGTGTCCAGGCCTATGCTCCCCAGGTTCGCGAAAAACAAGGTAGCATAGAAAGGATCCACCCTGAGAAGAGAACCGGGGGCCAGGTTAAAGCGATCGAGAATCTTGTAGAGGCCTATCACCAGGGCTTTGGCACCGGGAATCCTGTGCGCGAGCTTGGCGATTTCCTCTCCATCCCCGCCTTCTCCTACCTCGCGTACATAGGCGATAGCCTTGTTCACCTTGAGGGTAACCGCATCGAGGTCGTCCTCCGGCTTGAAGTATACCTTGGCGCTCCCTTCGGGAGCGGCCTCCGTCATGGTCTGCTTAACGACAAAGGAAATCGCAATTTCGTTGCGCTGGTAGAGAGCCCGGCCGTGGATAAACCGATTGAGCCCGGGACGAATCGCTATTGTCCTCACCAGGGCGGCGAGGACAAGGGCAAAGAGGGAAAAGCGTTCCTGTTCAGGAATTTCGTGTTTGGGGCCGAGGCTTGCATTCTTTGCCCTGACATAGAGCAGCGCGGCTTCCACATCGATGTCTTTGTCGTAATAGACGGCCGATTGGTTGCGTCCGTTCATCATATAGGGCATCAACGCGTTGAGGGCGTGGGCTTGTTGTACTTTTTTGCCGTCGGGTCTGTCGATGAAAAACATGGATTCCACTATATAGCAGCCACGCTTCCTCGTAAAGCAATGAAAGTTTTGCGGGCGGCATGCCCATTTTTCCAGTTTGCGTGGTACATTACTAGGAATCGACACCTTGAGAAGGAGGCCTGAGGTTTTGGAATATGCGCAGGCAGCGGCACTATCCCAAAAAGTACTGATCGTTTTTTCATCTTCCTCGGATCCCACCCTCGCGGCCCGTAGCGAATCGCGCTTCCGACATTTTGCCGAAATCCTTCAGAACGCCGGGTTCATCCCAAGGCAGGTTCAGGTGAAGAGCCTGTCAGGTCTCGACGGACATATCGACAGCTTCCACCCTGACCTGGTTTTCAGCGCTCCCGATCACCTGCCCGACGCGACGGGATGTCCCGTCAATATCCATGGGTGGCTTGAGCAAAGAAACATTCCTTATGTCGGTTCTGCACCCGACGTCATCGACCTCGCCCTGTCCAAAACCGCCCTTAAGGAAAAATGGCTAGCCGACGGCATCGCGACGCCGGATTTCATCGCCCTGGATTGTTCCCCTGGTTCGCCTCCCATCGTGAGGGGGCTCCTCCCTCGCTTCCCCTGCATCGTAAAGCCTTCCGACGCCGGCAACTCGCGGGGAATCACGAAGGATTCCGTGGTATTCGATGGCGAAGGCCTGGAAGAACTTCTCGGGCGCCTGGCCAAGAATTTCCGTCACATTCTCGTCGAGCATTATCTGGGACTCTACCCCGATTTTCGCGAGATAACCTGCGCCTGCGTCGGCAACGGCGCAGAAAGGCTCCTCATGCCCGCCGAGCTCGTTTTCCTGAAGCCGGAAAGCCTGCCCATCATCACCACGCGCGACAAGGACAGCGACAGGACGGAAGCGCGTGGCCTTGCCGACCCCGGCATGAGGGAGGCCGCGAAAGCCTTTGCCGGCCGGGCTCTCGCTTCGGCTGGCGTAAGGGACTATTCGCGCTGCGATATGGCCTTCGCAGGAGGAAAATTCTGGGCTATCGAGGTGAACGGACAGCCGATGATACCCGATTCCTGGTTCGAATCCTGCGCACGCCAGGCGGGGTTCGACGAGCGGGGGTATATCCTGGCGATCATAGACGCGGCGATTCGACGGCACTTTCCCGATCGCCGCCAGAAGGAGTGAAGCATGTTCAAACTCACAAGGAAGGACGTTTTCGGACTTCTCCATACTTCCCTGGACGTCCACACGCTCGGCCTTCTTTCGTTCGCCCAGGTCCTGGATGATTGCGGGGTCGAAGCCATAATCGCCGATGCGGAAGTCGGCAAGGATCTGGAGGCCGTCTCGCGCAACGAGGGAGGGGCTTCCCTGCGCTCATGGCTCGTCAACAGGCGGGTGTCGGCCCTCGGCTTCAGCTACAGGCTGGATCCTTCCGACGCGGCCCGGTTTTTCGAGGTTCTCCACGAATTTCTCCGCAGGGAAAAACTTCTTGCCGCCGACGGCGGGAGGATACGGGCGCTTTTCTTCGCCGGACTGCCGGAGGCCTGCGCGGCCATAGCCGCCAGACATCCAGGGATCGAGGGTTTGTTTCAAGGGGATGAAACCCCTCGCCAGACCATGGAAATGCTCGGCATCCCCGAGGAGATGGTTCCCCAGGCCCTCTCGGACGGTCTCAAATACGACGTGACAAGGCTCGCGTTCGGCGAATCCCTCGTGAAGAGCGGCATTTGGAAGGCGACGCGTCCCGTTGACCGTTCGGGCGGCCCTGGTTTTGGCCTCAAGGGAGAAAAGGTGACCGAAAGGATAGCCTACGGCATAGCACGGCGCCTTCCTCCCCTCATGCGGGTCCACGCGGGACCCTACCTCCCGGACAGGCGCGAAGCGGTAAAGCTGTTCCTGGACTGGACCAGGCGGCTCGCCTCAGGAGGCCTGCTCGATGTCCTTTCGATCGGCAGTTCACAGCTATCGCAGTCGAATTTCGGCGAGAATTGGGAAGGCAGGACAAATGGCGGCGGAGTTCCCCTCGCCGGAGCCGATGAATTCGCCGCTGTGTGGGAAGCCGCTCGTCCGATGCTGGTGAGAAGCTACGCTGGCACTAAAGATGTATCAGCCCTCGCGAAAATGCTTGAGTCTACCATAGATATCTCCTGGCACGCCCTCTCGCTCTGGTGGTTTTGTACACTTGACGGCCGGGGACCGAATCCGGTGCTCGCCAATCTTCAGGAACATTTCGAAGCGATGCACTGGATCGCAGCCTCGGGCAAACCCCTCGAGCCCAACGTACCCCATCACTTCGCCTTCAGGGGCTCGGATGACCTGGGGTATGTCGTTTCGGGTTTTGTCGCCGCAAAGGCGGCAAAACTGCAGGGGATCCGGTCCCTCATCCTGCAGATCATGCTCAATACCCCTAAATACACCTGGGGCGTACAGGATCTCGCGAAAGCCCGAGTTCTCCTCAGGCTCGTACGGGAACTGGAAGGGCCTGCCTTCAAAGTCTTCCTTCAACCGCGCGGCGGCCTCGACTATTTTTCGCCCGATCCTGAAAAAGCCAAAGCCCAGCTCGCCGCCGTCACCGCGATGATGGACGATATAGAGCCATGCGACGGCACGAGCCCCCAGATCATCCATGTCGTAAGCTATTCGGAAGCCTACAGGCTGGCCGATCCTCCCGTCATGGAGGAAAGCATAAAGATAACGCGCAGCGCCCTGGCGGAATATCGACGGATGCGAAAGGAGGGCGAGGTCGATGACATGGCTATGTCGCCGGAGGTTGCGATTCGTGAGAATGCCCTTTACGATGACGCGAAGGCGATGGTGGCAACGCTGGAGTCCCTCATACCGAATGCCTACTCGCCGTTCGGTCTCTATACCATGCTTGCTTCGGGAGCCTTCGCCCTGCCATGGCTGACGAATTGCCGCGAGGAATTCCAGGCGGCGAACATCGCCACACGCATCGTGAACGGCGGGGTGAGCGCCGTCGACGAAACCGGCACACCCATACCCATAGGCGCCAGGATAGAGCTTGTAAGGGCGAATCTGGCCAGGGGAGTCAAGGGAGGTACGCATGGAGCATGATTCCGGGGCGGCCGGTTCCGGCTGGCAGCCTGTGAGCGAACATCTCAAGAAAGTCCGCGCCAAAGGCAAAAAGGCGATCTGGTGCGTGGCGGGGGCAGGCAACGGCGGCCTCTCCATGGCCGGCCATCTGGGGCTCATGGGTTTCGAGGTAAGGCTCTATAATCGCACCGACGAGCACCTGAACGCCGTGCGCTGGTACAAGGGCGTACAGCTCGAGGGCGCCGTCGAGGGCTTCGGGCCGGTGCGCATTGCCACCTCATCCATCCAGACAGCGATAGAGGGCGCTGATGTCATCATGATCGTGACTCCCTCGACGGCCCACTATTCCCTCGCCGCGGCGATGGCTCCTTACCTCCATGACGGGCAGGTCGTCGTCCTCAACCCGGGCAGGACGGGAGGAGCCCTCGAGTTCCGCGCCGTGCTGAAGCGCGAGAAAAGCGAGGCGAAACCCGTGATCGTCGAGGCTCAGACATTCATCTACGCATCCCGGGCAATCAGCAGGCATAAAGGCCATATCTACAGGGTCAAGAACGGCGTGCCGGCGAGCGCCCTCCCGTCGCACATGACTCCCGATGCTCTCGGTGTCCTCAACCAGGCTTTTCCCGAGTTCATCGCCGGCTCCAACGTCCTTGCCACGAGCCTGGAGAACATAGGAGCCGTCTTCCATCCCGCGCTCACTCTTCTCAACGCAGGCTGGATAGAGTCCACGGGCGGCAATTTCGAATACTACATCCAGGGCATGTCGCCGGCTGTTGCGCGCGTATTGGAGCGGATCGACGAGGAGAGGCTTGCCGTGGCAAGGGCTCTTGGCATACGTACCGTCTCGGCCAGGGAATGGCTCTATCTCACCTACGATTCCCCCGGCGAGAATCTCTGTCAGGCTATCAAGGCCACGAAGGGGTATTTCGGCATTAAAGCCCCGGCCACCATCGACCATCGCTACATCTGGGAGGATGTGCCCATGAGCCTCGTTCCGTTGGCCTCGATCGGCGCGATGCTGAAAATTCCGACGCCTACCATCGACATGATAATCACCCTCGCGGAGATGATGAACGCCGCCGACTACAGGACTTCCGGCAGGACGGTGAACACGCTGGGCATCGAGGGTATGGACATCGAGCAGATACATAGGCTCGTCACCGAAGGCGATGCCTGAACATACACCAGGAGGATATATGAATTTTTACGATATTGCCGACGCCATCCGCTCGTTTTTCTCTACGATGCCGCCCATCGCGGGAGCCTTCCTGACATTTTTGATAGGCTGGATTGTCGCGCGTGTAGCCCGCTTCGTCATTCCAAAGCTGCTCGACCTGCTGCGCTTCGACCGCTTCAGCGACAAGACGGGGCTGGCTGGCTTCCTGAAGAAGGGGAATGTGGAACACTCGCCATCGAGGCTGGTGGGAATACTATCCTACTGGGTCCTTATGGTGATCGTGCTTTCCAATACTGTGGCCAGGCTCGACAAAGGGGCGGCTTCGTCGATCTCCCTGTGGATCAACTCGGCGCTGCCCATTCTGATCACGACCTGCATCATCGTTGTCATCGGCGTCGTCGTCGTCACCTTTCTGTCCAATTTTTTCATCACGATCGCCAAGAACGCTGCCGTTCACAACCCCGTCCCGATAGGAAAAGCCATCAAATACCTGGGCTTTGTGGTCGTGGCCACGATGGCCATGGATCAGCTGGGTCTTGGCCAGACCATCGTCTCCACCATATTTATCCTCCTCTTCGCCGCCGCCGCGCTGGGGCTTGCCCTGGCTTTTGGCCTCGGCTGCAAGGATATGGCTCGAAAATTCATGGATGATTTTATCAGGAACATCCAGGAAAAGGAGAGGATCAGGCGGGGAACCGACCTGGAAGGCTGATAGCCGTGCAAGGCTGGCTTTTTGCCCTCATCCTTCTCGCGCGCTCGCGACGAGGGCCTTTGCGAGTATGACCATCGGATCCACGAGGGGGAGGTTGAGGGATTCCTGGGAAAGGGCGAGTGGCACTTCCGTACAGCCCGCAACGATGGCGTCAGCCCCCCGCGCCGCCAGGGAAGACGCCGCCTTCACCAGAAGCGACCGGGGGTACTCCCCCCTGTTGCCCGCCTTGATGCCTTCCTTTCCGTAGATAGCCTCCATCACCAGCTCTTTCTGCTCCTCCTCATCGGGCCAGATGATGGCATAGCCGGGAAGGTAGGTTTCGTAGAGCCTGGCGGTTTTTGTGCCCGCCGTCGCGAGGATGCCAAGGCTGCGCACCTGAGGCCATGTGCCGCGCATCGCGGCCGCCATAGCCTCGAGGGCTGAGATAATATTGAGGCTCGAAACACGCCTGAGGCGCGGAAGGAAGTTGTGCGCCGTCATGCAGGGTATGCCGACGATCTGGGCGCCTGCCGCCTCCAGGCGGCGGGCCGAGGCGAGCATGGCCGGAAGGGGATCGGGACCATTGCCCAGGATGAAGGCTGTGCGATCCGGTATGGATGGATCGCATTCCACGATGACATGCACATGATCCTGATCCCTCGCGGCTTTATCGAAGGAAAGCAGCTTCGCGAAAAAGTCCGATGTTGCTTCAGGGCCCATGCCTCCGAGGATTCCTATAGTCTTCATGACGCCTTCCTGTCACCGTTATGAATGAAATAATTTGCCATATTCCGTTTTCTGGTTTACCATTCGCTTTGGAGTTTGTCCAGAGTCAAATGTGGGACAAACAGGTGAACAGAATATCCAAGGAGGATTTTCATGGCGGAAACGAAAGAGAAGAAGAAGGGCTTCATGAGCTGGTATTTCCAGACGAACCTTCTTGCCCGCATTCTCATCGGCCTGATTTTAGGAGCTGTTGTCGGCGTCGTCCTGGGATTTTTCCCTGATTTGGTCAAACCCTTCGTCGACAATTCCAAGTTCTTCGGCGACCTCTTCATTCGTCTGCTGAAGATGATCGTGGTTCCTGTGATCCTCTTCTCCCTGATAGCCGGCGCGGCGAGCATCGATCCCAGCCGCCTCGGACGGGTCGGCATCAAGATCATGGCTTATTACCTCTTCACGAGCGCCCTTGCCGTCGCTATCGGCCTGGTATTCGCCAACATCTTCCAGCCAGGAGCCGGCTTCAATATCGTGGGCACCGCGGGAATCCAGGGCAAGGCGGCAGCTACCCTGCCAATATCCCAAATCCTGCTCAATATCGTGCCGACGAACCCTATCGATTCCCTCGCCAAGGGTGATGTTCTCCCGATCATCCTCTTCGCCGTGCTCTTCGGCATCGCCCTCTCCTATATCAAGGGCGCCGAGAACAAATCCCTCGCCAAGGCGGGCGCAACCCTTCTGGACGTGGTAAACGCGAGCGCCGAGGCTATGTACAAGATGGTATCGGGCATCATGCAGTATGCCCCGATCGGCGTCTTCGTCCTCATCGCCCAGGTTTTCGCCCAGCAGGGCCCCAAGGCTATCGGACCCTTGCTCGTCGTGACCCTCACTGTCTATATCGGCCTCATCGTCCACCTGGTTGGCGTCTACGGCGGTTTCCTCGCCATATTCAAGCTTGGTCTTTTCAAGTTCCTTAAAGGCGCCAACGAAGCCATGGTCACCGCCTTCGTCACCCGTTCCTCAAGCGGCACACTCCCCATCACGATGCGCTGCTCTGAGGAGAAACTGGGCGTTCCTCGCACTATTGGCTCCTTCACCCTCCCGCTGGGTGCCACCATCAATATGGACGGCACGGCCATCTACCTGGGCGTCTGCGCCATATTCATCGGCAACGCCATAGGCCAGCCTCTCACGATGAGCCAGCAGGGTATGGTCATCCTGACCGCGACCCTCGCTTCCATCGGCACCGCCGGCGTTCCCGGCGCGGGCGCCATCATGCTTCTCATGGTCCTGGAATCGATCGGGCTGAAGGTCACCGAAGGCTCGGCGGTCGCCGCGGCTTATGCCATGATCCTCGGCATCGATGCTCTCCTCGACATGGGACGCACCTGCCTGAACGTGACGGGCGATATGGCTGGTTCCGCGATCGTCGCCAAGACGGAAAAAGAACTGGATATGACCAACTGGAAATGATCAAGTAGCTGTCGCTGCAAAATCGGACCGTGTCGTTCCCTCTCCGGGACTGGCACGGCCCTTTTCTTGTCTCCCATTTCAAGTTTCTGCACATAATATGCAACAAAAATGCATAAAATTCCATAAACCCCTTGAAATATTCATAAATAATGCATAAAATCAGCATTCTCACAATGCAAGGAGTAAGCCATGAAGAAGAAAATAGTGCTCGCATACTCGGGCGGTCTCGATACCACGGTGATCGTGCCCTGGCTCAAGGAAAACTATGACTGCGAGGTTGTGGCAGCCTGCGGCGACGTAGGCCAGGAGGCGGACTGGGCCGCGATGGAAAAGCGAGCTCTCGCCTCGGGCGCGTCGAAGTTCATACGGCTCGATCAGAAGACCGAATTCGTCACGGATTATCTCTGGGAGCTCGTCAAGGCGGGAAGCCCCTACGAGAAGAAATACCTCCTTGGCACATCGGCCGCGCGGCCACTCCTCGCCAAGGGACTTGCCGAGGTAGCCATCGCCGAGAATGCCGACGCCGTCGCCCATGGCTGCACGGGCAAGGGCAACGACCAGGTCCGCTTCGAGCTGGGCGTCAAGGCTTTCGCGCCCGAGATGGATGTCATCGCCCCCTGGCGCATCTGGGACATCCAGAGCAGGGAGGAGGAGATCGAGTACCTCGAGAAGAGGAAGATCCCCGTGCCCATGAAAAAATCCGACTCCTATTCCCGCGACGACAACCTCTGGCACATAAGCCACGAGGGTCTCGACCTCGAGGATCCGGCCAACGAGCCCAAATTCGAAGGCATGCTCAAGATGACTGTCCCCCCGGAAAAAGCGCCGGACAAGGCCGAATACGTGACGATAGGCTTCGTTAAGGGCGTGCCGGTCTCCGTGAACGGCGAAAAGCTCGATCCCGTCTCCCTCGTGAAAAAGCTCAACATACTCGGCGGCAGGAACGGCATTGGCCTCGTCGACATGGTGGAGAACAGGGTGGTGGGCATGAAATCGCGTGGCGTCTATGAAACCCCGGGCGGCGCCATCATCATGGAAGCCCATGACAAGCTCGAACAGCTCTGCCTCGACAAGAAGACGCTTTCTTTCAAGCTCACCGTGGCCCAGCGCTTCGCAGAGATTCTCTACGAGGGCGAGTGGTTCTCGCCCCTCTGCCAGGCGCTCAAGGCCTTCATCGATTCGACCCAGGACGTGGTGACCGGCAGCGTCACCGTCAAGCTCTACAAGGGATCCATCCTTTCGGCAGGAGCGAGCTCGCCCTATTCACTGTACGACGCCAGCCTCGCGAGCTTTACGACGGGCCCCCTCTTCTCCCACAAGGATTCGACGGGCTTCATCAACCTCTTCGGGCTGCCCACCAAGGTGCGAGCCAGGCTCAACGCGCGTATCGCCGAGCATGGCACGGCCTCGGGCCCCGATGTGGTAAAGCCGGGGAACTCGGGCTATACTGCTCCGGCGGGCGACTGATCGCTTGTAGGCGAGAAAGGTTCAAGGGGAGGCACCGCGCCTCCCCTCATTTTTATGAGGATGGTGCTAAAATGGCGAAGCTCTGGCAAGGCGCTTCTGGCGGAACGGGACTCCACCCCGATGTCGAGGCTTTTCTCTCCTCCCTCTCCGTCGATTCGCGACTTTTGGGCGAGGACATCGAGTGCTCTATTGCCCATGCCGCGATGCTGGGCAGGCAGGGCATCCTCCCGCCCGGGGAATCGGCCTCACTCTGCGAGGCGCTCCGACTCATGCTGGCCGAAGCCAGGCAGGGGAAGCTCTCCATAGATCCTGACAGCGAGGATGTTCATTCGTTCATAGAAGCCGAGCTCACCAGGCGGCTCGGCGAGACTGGCAAGGCTGTGCACGCGGGCAGAAGCCGGAACGACCAGGTGGCCGTCGCCTTCAGGCTCCACATTGTGAGAGCCTTCGAAAGGGCAGGGGAAGCCCTGCTGGATGCGATGGAATCCATCCTCGAACTCGCGTCGGGGCATAGGGCGACGATCATGCCGGGCTATACCCATCTCCAGCGCGCCCAGCCCCTCACTCTGGCCCATCATCTTCTGGCCTGGTGCGCGGCGCTCGAGCGCGACTACAGCCGCCTGCGCGACGGGCGCGAGCGGGCGAACGAATGCCCCCTCGGTTCGGGCGCCCTCGCCGGTTCCGGCCTGCCGACCGACAGGGAAAGCACGGCGGCCGCACTCGGCTTTGCACGCCCGTCGCGCAACACCATGGATGCCGTCGCCGACAGGGATGCCTGCGTCGACTTCGCCGCCGCCTCCTCGAACATCATGGTTCACCTCTCGCGGGCCTGCGAGGACATCGCCCTCTGGGTTTCGACCGAGTATGGTTTTATGACTCTCACCGATGCGGCGAGCACGGGTTCGAGCATCATGCCCCAAAAAAGGAACCCCGATCCGGCCGAACTCATCCGCGGCAAGACGGCGAGGGTGTTCGGCGCCCTGCAGGCCCTCCTCGTCATGCAGAAGGGTCTTCCCTACGCCTACAACCGCGATCTCCAGGAGGACAAGGAACTGTTCTTCGACATCGAAGACACGGTGGACGGAGCCCTTCGCGCCTTCGCCGTCCTCGTTTCCTCGCTCCGGCCCGATGTCGAAAAAATGCGCAGTGCGGTGGACTCAGGCTTCCTCGAAGCCACCGACATCGCAGAGTACCTCGTCCTCGAGGGGCTTCCCTTCAGGACTGCCTACCAGGCCGCCAAGGCTCTCGTGGGCGTGAGCATCGCCACGGGGAAGCGTATCGCCGAAATTCCGGAGGCGGCGATCCTGGCCAGCCACGAGGCCTTCCGGAGCTTCTCTTTCGACCGCGAGGCCTTTGTCGCATATCTGGCGCCCGAGGCCTGCGTGGCGCGGCGGCGTCAGATTGGCGGTCCGGCTCCGGAGCGAACGGCCGAGGAGATCGCGAGGCTGAAGTCTTTCGTGGCGGAAGCGCGCGACGCCCCCGGCGCCCATGGCTCCCCCTGAAATGAAGCCTCAAGAGGCCAGGCTGCCCTGCATCCTCCTCGCGGCGGGGGCGAGTTCGCGGATGGGCAGCCACAAGCTCCTCTTGCCTGTGGCTGGCGAGCCTATGGTAAGGCGAACCACACGTATCGCTCTGGAGCGCTGCAGCCCCCTCATTGTGGTTACGGGAAATGGCCGCGAAGCGGTTGAGAAAGCCCTTGAAGGACTCGATGGCATCCTTCCTGTATTCAATCCCGAATGGGAAGCGGGGAGGGTGGGGTCCGCCATCAGGGGAATCGAATCCCTTCCTGCCGGATGCCACGGATTTTTCCTCCATCATGCCGACATGCCCTTCGTCAGCGAGGCGGCCTTCGGCTCCCTTGAGGAGGCCATGGGTGGCGATCTCGCCCTCGTCGCCGGCCGGTCGGGGAAACCCGGCCATCCCGTCTATTTCCCCTCATCCTATATTCCGGCTATCTTCGGTCTCGCCGGGGGAGAAAGCCTGAAGCGCGTTCTGGATGACAAGGGAGGCATCATTATCGAGACGGGCTGCGATGGGGTTCTTGAGGATATAGACAGCCCTGATGACTACGCTGCTCTCTGCAGTAAATATGGCCTTGACGACCGCTCGGCGCTATAATTCCCGACATGGCGCAGCAGAACGAAAAGAACGGCGAAAAAACCAACGCCATACGACTTCTCGAGGCTGGGGGCTTTTCCTTTGAAATCCTTCACTATGATGTGGATGAGGATCTTTCGGCGACCCACGCGGCGGAAAAACTGAAGCTTGATCCCGACCAGGTTTTCAAGACCATTGTCCTCCAGGGCGAAAGGACGGGTTTTTTTGTCTGCGTCATCCCCGGTTCCTTCGAGATAGACCTCAGGAAGGCTGCCAGGGCGGCGGGGGACAAGGGCTGCGCCCTCCTCCCCCTCAAGGAACTCGAGTCCCTCACCGGCTATGTGAGGGGAGGCTGCTCGCCCATAGGCATGAAAAAGCGCCTGCCAACCTTCCTGGATGAGACGGCATTTCTCTTCGAAAGAATTTCCGTAAGCGCCGGGAGGCGAGGATTGCAGGTTCTGCTCGATCCCGGCCTCCTTCTGGAAGCCGCCGGGGCGAAGGTCGCCGATCTTATTGCATAAATATACATATAATATATGCAAAAATGGATAAAACGCCCCAAAGCCCTCGACAATGATCGCGTTATCCTGTATTTTATTCCGAAATCTCCAAGGAGAGTCCATGCAGCCAACAATGAAGACTGCGCGCCTCGCGCTGGAAGACGGAAGCGAATTCGAAGGGACGGCGTTCGGCGCCCCCGTCCCGGCTCGAGGCGAGATCGTGTTTTCCACGGGCATGGTGGGCTATCCCCAGTCACTCACCGATCCCTCCTATAAAGGCCAGATCCTCACCTTCACCTATCCTTTGGCCGGCAATTACGGCGTACCCGCACCCAGTTGTGACCGCTTCGGCATTCCCCGCGACTTCGAGTCGGGAAAAATCCAGGTTTCCGGCCTTGTTGTCGCCGAACTCTGCGAGGAGCCGAGCCACTACAGTTCCAGGCGAAGCCTCTCCTCATGGATGGAAGGTGAAGGCATCCCGGGCATTTCGGACATTGACACGAGAGCCCTCACCCAACTCCTCCGCGAGCGGGGAACGATGAAGGGGCGCATCGTCGTCGACGGCAAGGAACCGGCGGAAGTCCATGGCCGGGAGGAAGAAAATCCCGTCGCCGAAGTGTCCTGCGAGGGAGTGAAAACTTTTAAGGGCTCTCCCGGCGGGCCGCGGATCGCCCTTGTCGACTGCGGCGTCAAGGCGAACATCCTCAGGATCATCCTCGCCGCAGGCGCTTCCATAATCATGGTTCCCTGGGATTACGACTTCAGGAAGATCCCCTGCGACGGCATCTTCCTCTCCAACGGCCCCGGCGACCCCAAGGCCTGCACGAAAACCATAGCATCGCTGCGCCGCGCCCTCTCTGGCGACAAGCCCATCTTCGGCATCTGTCTGGGCAACCAGATCCTTGCCTTGGCGGCGGGCGCCGACACCTACAAGCTGCCTTACGGCCACAGGGGCCAGAACCAGCCGGCACAGGAAGTCGGCACGAAGCGCTGCTACATGACAAGCCAGAACCACGGCTACGCCGTGCGCGCCGAAAGCCTGCCCCACGGCTGGGAACCCTGGTTCGTCAACGTCAACGACGGAACCATCGAGGGCATACGCTCGACGCGAGGCCCTTTCAGCGCCGTCCAGTTCCATCCCGAAGGCTGCCCGGGCCCCAGGGACACCCAGTTCCTCCTGGAGCGGTTCATCATGGACGCGAAGCGGTATGGAGAAAGCCATGAAAAAGCCTGAAAAGGTTCTCGTTCTCGGATCGGGCGGCCTCAAGATCGGCCAGGCGGGGGAGTTCGACTACTCGGGTTCCCAGGCCCTCAAGGCCCTGCGCGAGGAAGGCGTCTCCACCGTCCTCATCAATCCCAACATCGCGACCATCCAGACGAGCGAGGGCATGGCCGACGCCACCTACTTCCTCCCCGTTACGCCTGAATTCGTAAGGAAGGTGATCGAGAAAGAGAGGCCCGACGGCATCCTCCTTGCCTTCGGCGGCCAGACTGCCCTGAACTGCGGCATAGCCCTCCACGACGAGGGCATCCTTTACAAGTATGGCGTTGACGTCCTGGGGACGCCGGTCGAGGCGATCCGCCTCACCGAGGACAGGGACCTCTTCGCCGCAAGGCTCCGCGAGATAGGCGCCGGAACGCCGCGCAGCGCGGCGGCGGTCAGCATCGAGGAAGCCCTGAAAGCCGCCAGGACCATCGGCTACCCCCTGATGCTGCGCGCGGCATTCGCCCTGGGCGGGGCCGGCTCCGGCATCTGCAGGAACGAAAAGCAGCTTCGCTCGCGCTGCGAAAAGGCCTTTTCCATAGCCCCCCAGGTTCTCGTGGAGGAATGGCTCGGCGGCTGGAAGGAAGTGGAGTACGAAGTGGTGCGCGACAGGTACGACAACTGCGTCACCGTCTGCAACATGGAGAACTTCGATCCCCTGGGCATCCACACGGGCGAGAGCATCGTCGTCGCCCCCTCCCAGACCCTGACCGACCGCGA
>CAYXUF010000019.1:0-43804 GCA_964468155.1 uncultured Treponemataceae bacterium | reverse complement strand
GAGGGGTCGATGCCCATGAGCGCCGCGAGGAAGATGATGGCGCTCCAGCCCATCTCCTTCCACATGTCGGAGAGGATGACGATCCAGGGGAAGGCCTTCGCGTCAGTGAGGAAGGATATAGGCTCGCCGCCGAAGAGCTTGATGACGTCGTTGACGACGCCGTTCGAGGGCGAGAGGATGGCGAGAAGGATGGCGTACATGATGACCCAGGAGAGGAAGTGGGGCAGGTAGGCGAGGGTCTGCACCGTCTTGCGCAGGAAAAAAATTCGGCACTCGTAGAGGGTTACCGAGAGGAAAATCGCGGCGGGTATGGAGAAGATCATCTTGCCGATGCTGTACATCACCGTATTGCGGATGAGCTCCCAGAAATAGTAGGAATTGACGAAATCCCTGAAGTTCTGGAGGCCGACCCAGGGGCTTCCCACGACGCCGTCGAGGGCCATGAAATCCTTGAAGGCTATCTGCGCGTTCCAGATGGGCACGTATTTGAAGACAATGAAATACCCAAGGGAGATCGAGGCGAGGAAATACACCGACTTGTGGCGCCTGACATTTTTCCACAGTCGGCTGCTTTTCGTCGTGCCCGGGCGGGCGAGACTCATGGTGGTCGTCGATTCTGTCATGATGGCGCTACCATCATAGTATATGATGATTTTGCAAATTTTCCGTCGGCTTATTGCACTTTTCTGACATCAGGCCATGATTCCTTCCTCGCCGCACCGGGAGTGGCTCCCGTTATCCTGCGGAAAACCCTGCAGAAATAGGCCTGATCCTGAAAGCCTGAACGGGAGGCAATCTCGGCGACGGAGTCGGACCTGCTCTTCAGCAGCTCGATCGCGTATTCAATCCTCAGCCTGTTCAGGTATTCCCAGAGCGGAATGCCCATCTGCCGGTGGAAAATGCGGGAAAGGTAGTCTTCGCTGGCGTTTACCTGTTCCGATAGCTTCCAGCGGGAAACTTGCTCCCGGAAGTATCGGTTGAGGAAGATGATGGCTTTCATGATGATGGCGCCCGTGGGCGAGGGGAGGAATTCTTCCCCCTTTGCGAGCCGCTCGGCGCAGGATGCGACAAGATTGCCGAAAACTTCGCCCGAATTGCACAGAATTGTTTTCGGACGTTCAGCCAGCTGCCTCTCGAAGGATCCGTCCTCGAATTTTCCGGCGATGCAGAGGAGGGGCAGGCTGGAAAAAGCCGGAATTGCCTGGATTGCGTCGAGGAATTCGCCGCTCCGGCCTGAAAGGACGAGAAGGCGTGGGGATTCCCTTCCCGCGAGGAGCTCAAGCGCTCCGGGATCGTGACAGTGCAGGATGCGCGATCCTTTTGGCATTTCGGCTCTTTCCGCGAAGCTCGAGCCAAGGGAGAGAATCGTATCCGATGCCTGGATTTTCACGAAGCGGGTCAGAAAGACCTTCAGCGAGGAAATAGGCTCCGCCTGGTCTCCCGCAAGGCCGCGGACAGGAACGAAGCAGGGTGTTTTCCTGAATCCTCCGTTGTCGAGAAGTATGCCCATGGTTGCGGCTTCCTCCTCGCCCATGGAACTCGGATCTACATACAGCAAGGAAATGCCGTCCGGCTGGGCTTTGGCGGAACCCGCTTCCGAAATGCCGATATTCTTCAGCCGCCATCCGGAAAATTCCGATTCCAGGAAGCCTGGAATCGGCCTGCCGAGAATGCCGATGCTTCCCTGCGGCTCCTGCGCCTGCTCCCCTGTGCCCAGGGCTTCCATGCTCGGGTAGGGTAGCCTCAGTTCGAGGCTGAATGTGTCCCCCTCCTCCCAGCCTCGCAGGCTGCCGCCATGGAGAAGGGCGATGCGTTTCGCCAGCTCGATTTCGATGCCCATCCTGCTCACCGAACGCAGGCCCGGGCCAGCGGCGAGGAGTTTCAGGAATTCGCGGCGGACTTCGCCGGGACGGGTTCTGCCGCTCGCCCTGAAACCTATGCCTGAACGCGATACAGCCACCGACAATGACGCTTCCTCGGCGCCCAGGTCGCGAAAGAGGCAGTCCAGGAATGCCGAAAGGACCTGCCGCAGGCGGGAGGCATCGCCCATCGCGAGAGGATAGACCTCGGGTGGCGGGGCCGGGACAATCCTGGCCGTTTTTCCTGGAGTCGGGCTGCTGTTCATCTCCTTCGCGAAGTCCTCGACAAAGCCCTGCGGATCGAAGATGCCCGCCTGCAGGGCGAAATCGTCCACCTGGGCAAGGGAGAGATCCATGAGCTGCCTGGTGAGCTCCATGTGCCGGGCCGACGAGGCTGCGATAGTCTCGATCGCCTCCACCTGCTCAGGCAACGCCTTGGCCAGCAGCCTGGCGGCCGCCTCATGTATGAGGGCTATTGGCTCCTGAAGTTCGCTCGAAATGCCCGCAAGGAACTCTGTCTTCATCTTTTCGGCTTTTTCCGCGCGCTTGCGCGTTTCGTTCACCTGCTCAAAAAGAAGGACTCCCCGGAAAGCCGAAGAGAACATGGCCCGAAGCTCCTCGTAGACGTGAGCGTCGTTTCTGCGCAGGCCAAGAACCATGTAGCCGAGCGATGTCGACTCGTCGAAGAGGGGAAGCACGATAAAGGCGCCTTCCAGGCTCCGGTACAGTTCATCGGGCAGGATGAGATTCGAGGGAAAGGTTCTGCGCCCGCCACGGGGCTCGGCAGCCTTCGGATTACCGCCAGGGTTTTTTCCCGTGTCGAATCCGCCGATAAGGATCCTGTGATCCTTATCCTTGCCGTTGAGCACGAACCAGCCCGATGGGATGTTCAGTTCCGGGAGATAGCTGGCCGCCAGCCTGACGATCGACTCGAAATCCTTGGCGCAGAGCAGTTCATGGTTGAGGATGTAAAACCACTGATCGACGGCTCTTTTTTTCCAAGCCCGATAGTTGCCAATCCTTTTTTCCGCATCGGAGACGAGAACCCTCGCCTGGTGGATGAGGATTTCAAGGCTGTCGTCTGCTTTCCCTGTCTCGACGAATTCCCTGCGGCTCATTCTAAGGGTCGAAAGAACATCCTGGAATACCTCGATATCGCGATTCTGAACGATAAAGTCATTGAGGATGGCATCGAGGGTGTCGATGAAAAAGTTCCTTGAACTGCCCGAGAGGCTGGCCGCGAAGCTGCCGATGAGGGGCTTGAGGTATCGGTCGGAATCTTCGGGCTTGAAGCCTGCCATCCTTCCATTCCATCGGGGCGGACTCGTCATCCCCGCCAGCCGTACCGATTCGGTGCGGCAGCCGCAGGATTGCCTGACGATGAGCTTTGTGCTGAGCAGTATGTCCGCGGGCTTCTTGCCGTCCAGCCTTTCGAGGAGCATGTGGAAAGCCTGCAGAGCCTGCTTTTCGAAGGGCACGCGCACTGTCGTATAGGTGGGGGAAAAGAGATTGCTCTCATCCGAATCGTTGAAACCGCCGAGAGCGATGTCCGATGGTATGTTGAAGCCGCGCTCCTGAAGCAGCTTGGCGGCCTCGAAGGCCAGAAGGTCGCTCGCCGCGCAGAGAGCGTCAAAGTCCCTGCCCGGTACAAGCTTTTTTTCATCGAGGAGGCCTGCCATGGCTTTGCGCCCCTCCGTCCACGAGTTGTCGAGGCTGGCCAGATCCTCCTCGTATTTCAGTCCCGATTCGGCCAGGGCCTCGCGATAGGCGTTGAATCTGTCTTCGGCGGAGGAATGCTCGCGCGGTCCGCCGATAAAGGCTATCTTTCGGCATCGATGGCGCCTGGACAGGTGAAAGACAAGCTGCTTCATGCCCTCATGGGCGTCAATATTGACGACAGGCTTGCCGCCGATCTTGAGGCCGAAGGTGACGAGGGGAATTTCGATGCCGGAAAGATGGAATTCCTCCACCTGCTTTTCCGAAGCGAAGCCGCTCAGGGTTGAGGCCCAACTGATGGCTCCGTCAAAGCTGTGGGCGGCAACAAGGCTGAAAATCCCGTTGCGCATGTACTCGTATTCGTCATGGCTTGCAAGGCGGCCGCCTGGAAAGACAAAGAGGGTGCATTGACGCTTTTCGCTCTCGTCGAGGATTTCTGGCCACACCTTCGTGGCCGATCCGGAGTGGATCGATGCGAGCATGAAGGCTATCCTTCTCCGGCTTTTTGTCTCTTTTTTCGGCTGTATGGCTGTTTTCCCTCCGGGAGGCCTCGACTTCCCTTTCGCATTCTCAAGCCTCTGCCTTGAGCTGTCAATCCATTTTTCCCATTCTTCGATACGCCGACAGCAGAAAAGTCCAAAAAGATGCCACTAATAACCATTGCCAGTATGGTCGGGGCGGTCGACAATCGGTTTATGGGCTCCACCTATGACATCCGTGACTTTGGCGCCGAATCGGGGGGCGACAAGGATTGTTCGGCCACCTTCGACGCCGTTCTGGCCAGAATTCGCCAGGAAGGTTCAGGCAGCATCCTTGTGCCTGCGGGCAGCTTCCTGACGGGCCCCATCGAACTTTCGGACAACACCACCCTCGTCATCGCCAGGGGAGCGTCCCTCTCCTTCATCGATGATCCTGATCGCTATCCACCCGTTCAAACGCGTTGGGAAGGGATAGTCTGCCATGCCATGCATCCCCTTGTTTTCGCGCGGAATGCCCGAAACGTGGCCATTGAAGGCGAGGGCGTCATCGACGGGAGGGGCCAGGCCTGGTGGGCAGCCCACAGGCGCAAAAAGGCCGACAGGCAGGCCGGCCCTGTCACGCCCGCGGAAAAACGGCTGGCTGCCCTCAACGGCACGGACAGCCCCATGCCATCGGGCGGCGGCGGGCGCGAGACCCAGTTCCTCAGGCCCCCCCTGATCCAGTTCCTTTCCTGTGAAGGTATTGGCGTCAAGGGCGTCACCCTGCGCAACTCGCCTTTCTGGACACTTCATCCGGTTTTTTCAAGCCGGGTTCATATCGAGGCGGTACGGATAGAAAATCCGAGCGACGCTCCCAACACCGACGGCATCGACATCGATTCCTGCTCCGATGTCTCGATCGTCGACTGCAGCATCGATGTGGGCGACGACTGCATAGCCCTCAAGGCAGGCTCAGGCAGCCAGGGCCTCGCCGAAAACCGTCCCAGCCGCAACGTCAGCGTATCGGGCTGCACCTTTCTCAACGGCCACGGAGGCGTCGTCATCGGAAGCGAGACGGCCGGCGGCATCGAAAATGTCGAAGTCGTCAACTGCCGCTTTCTGGGTTCCGACAGGGGCATACGGCTGAAAAGCCGCCGGGGGAGGGGAGGCACGGTGCAGAATCTCTCCTTCCGCAATCTCGTCATGGAAAACGTCCTCGCCCCCATCACGCTCAATCTCTACTACAACTGCGGCGCCAGGCCCGAGGAAGCGGCCAGGCTCTTTTCCCTGTCCGGCGAGCTGGTTACGAGCCTGACGCCCAGGATGAGGAACATCAGGATCGACAACCTCGTCGCGACGGGCTGCAGGGCTTCGGCGGGCTTTATCGTCGGCCTTCCGGAATCGAAGATACAGAACCTCGTTCTGGAAAACTGCCTCATCTCGATGGCTGGAGAGGGCCTCGTGCCCGTCGGACGTTCCGAGATGTACCAGGGTATCGATGACGGCATCGACCGGGGCTTGAGGATAGAAAATGCCGATTGCTCGCTGAATAATGTCTGGGTGGACGGCCGCGCCCTCTAGTCTTCGCTTTCCAGGGGATTCCATCCGTCGGAGCCTGAAAGTACGGCCTCGGACCTGAACCGGGCCGATTCCTCCGCGCTTAGGATCCGCGCCCAGGGAAGGCGCTTCCGGGAGGGCGGGCCGCCCTCTGGCGCTCCAGGACCCTGGCTTCCACATTCGACAAACTCCGCGCTCCCTTCATTCTCGGGCTTGCCCCAGTTGTCCCAGCCTTCTGGGGCTATATGCGGGCCCATAAAGCAGTTCACAAAGGCGGCTTTCGCCGTGCGTCGCCACGGCCTGCCCAGATAGGCGCTGCCCGGGGCCATGTCGCCTGCAAGCCTGCAGCCGAGGAAGACAAACCCGAATTTCTGGCCGGGCAGGGTGGAAGGAGCGGCTATATAACCGTTCACGCTCTCGCCCCTGTCCAGGCTCACGATGTCGCAGGCTTCGAAAAGCGCCGTCGATGATCCGAAGATGAAGTCGATGTCTCCCTCTATGCGGCAGCCCTGGAAATAGTGCCTGAAGGGCCTCGCCCCATCGCCTTCCCGGGCGATCCGGACAGGATGTATAGGATTCAGCCCCTTCGGCAGGGGGTTATTTGGAAGGGGGCCGAGGCAGAGCGTGTCCTGCCTGGCCGCGATGACGCAATCGATGAAGGCAGCCCTGTCCGCGTCGACATAGCAGGCGACAGCCTGCCCGACGACGCGGCCGTCGCCCGCTGAATTCTCGATGCGCAAGGCTCGCGCGCAGAAATCCTCCGCGCCAATGTAGAGCGTGGCCGTATTGAAGGTGCCCATCGGCTCGCCTGAAGGAAGGGCTCTCGGGGCATGGTCGTCCCAGCTTATGATCGTGGCGTCAGGCCCTTCGCCAGCGAAGGTGACATGAGGCCGCATAACGCGAATTTTTTCCCGGTAGAATCCCGCTGCAATGGAAACGAGGACGGCGGGCGCCGCTTCGCCTTCTGTCATGCCGCCGGCGGAAAGCGAGGCAAGCGCCTCGCCTATCGTCCTGTAATCGCCCGAACCGTCGGGCGCGACCCTGAGCCTGAGCGCGGTTGCGCTCAACGCTGCACCCTTCCCGACGCGTCGCCTCCCATGAGCTTTTCAGCCTCGCCCGGTTCAACGAGGGCGAAGTCGCCCGAAATGGAATGCTTCAGGCATGAGAGGGCGACGGCGTATTCAAGGGCCTGCCGCGGTTCCTTGTATCGTATGAGTCCATAGATGAGGCCTGCCGAGAAGCTGTCGCCGGCGCCCACCCTGTCGACGATATCGCTTATCGCATAACGTCGCGACACGATGGCGCCATGGCCCGCGCTTTCGCGCGCGCTTTCGCGCGAAGTGAGCATGGCCGACCAGTCGTTCGAATCGGCCGAGTGGCTGGCGCGCAAGGTTACGGCCGCATAACGCGCGGCGGGGAAGCGCTGAAGGGTGCGGGCGCACATGGCGGCATATTCGCCGGTGTCGATGTTTCCGTCGGCCGCGTTTTTCGGGCCTTCGATGCCGAGGGATTTCTGGTAATCTTCCTCGTTGCCGATGAGGACATCGGCGAAGGCCGCGATCTCGGACATGACATCCTGGGCCTTGGCCCCGTACTTCCACAGCTTGGCACGGAAGTTGAGATCGAAGGATACCGTCAGGCCGGCCGCCTTCGCGGCTTTAGCCGCGGCTATGGAAGCGTCGGCCGCCTTCCTTGAGATGGCGGGAGTTATGCCCGACAGGTGAAACCATCCGGCGCCCTCGAAGGCGGCAGTCCAGTCGATGTCGCCTGACTCGATCTCCGCGATTGTCGAGCCCGCCCTGTCGTAGATGACGTTGGACGGTCTCTGGTTGGCTCCATTCTCGAAGAAATAAATGCCCATCCTTCCAGGCTTCATCGCGACCTGCGACACATCAACGCCGTGGTAGCGCAGTTCCCTCAGGCATTCCCTGCCGATCGGGTTGTCGGGGAGGACGGTGGCAAAAGCCGCCGGCTGCCCCAGCCTGGCCAAGGCCACGGCCACGTTGCCTTCGCTTCCGCCGAAGGTCGCCTCCATGAGGGGCGACTGGAAAAGCCTTTCCTGGCCGGGCGATTTTAGCCTCAGCATTATTTCGCCGAAGGTGATGACCTTCATGATGCTTTCTCCATGGCCACTTTTATGACGATTTTACGGACAGCCTCGGGCTTTCCCCCAATCGCCATGCAGGGTCTGTGGGCGTCCTCGGGGAAAAAGACGGCGGCCATGCCCGCTTCCAGGAGGATGCTGTGGGCAGGCAGGCCTGAGGGCGTCGAATAGTATTCGATATCGGGCTTGTACGCTTCCGCCGTTTCAAGGCCTTTCGCGGCCCTCGCTTCCACGATTTCCCTGCCCGATACAAGAAGCTGTATGTCGGCATAGACTCTGTGCGTTTCGAAGCGGCAGCTGGCGGCAGGCTTGGAATCGTACTCCTGGACAAGGGCATAGGCCTTGTCGCCGTCTATCTCCTGGCGACCGACAGGGAGGCTCTCCCAGCCGCCCGCCTGGAGCCAGGCGAATGCCCTGTCGAGGTTCCTGTTGAGGCCCCGGTACCTGCCGAGATCCTGGATGTTTGCGATGATCATGGGTCCTACCTCGCCAGCCAGCCGCCGTCGACAGCGACCGTGTAGCCGTTGATGTAATCGCTCGCCTCCGAGGCTAGGAAAACCGCGAGCCCCTGCACGTCGGCGGGAGTGCCCCAGCGCCCGGTGGGAATGCGCGCCAGTATGGCCTCGCTGCGCTCGGCGTCGGCCCTCAGGGGAGCCGTGTTGTTGGTCGCCATGTAGCCCGGGGCCATCGCGTTGGCGTTGATGCCGAACTTGGCCCATTCGTTGGCCATCAGCCTCGTGATCCCCATCACCGCGCTCTTGGAGGCAGTGTAGGAAGGCACCCTTATGCCGCCCTGGAAGGAGAGCATCGAGGCGATGTTGATGATCTTGCCGCCCTGCCCCTGGGCTATGAACTGCCTCGCCGCCGCCTGGCTGAAGAAGAAGACGGTCTTGGCGTTGATGTTCATCACGTCGTCCCAGTCCTTTTCGCTGAAGTCGACGGCGTTTTCCCGTCTGATGATGCCAGCGTTGTTGACGAGGATGTCGAGGCGGCCGAAGGCCGCCAGGGTCTTCTCGACGATGCCGGGGATCGAGGCTATCGACATAAGGTCGGCGACGACTTCGAGGAATTTACCCCCCATGGCTTCGATCTGCTTTTTCGTGTCGGGCGAGGCGACATAGTCGACGCCCACCACGGCCGCTCCGGCTTCCGCGTAGGCGAGGCATATGCCCTGGCCCAGCCCCGTGGAGCTGCCGGTGACGATGGCCACTTTCCCGTCGAGCTTGAATTTGTCCAGTATCATGGAATATCTCCTTATTTGAGGGCGTCCATCGCCACGCCGTCCATGTCGGTGAAGGTCTGGTTTTCCCCTGCCATGCCCCAGATGAAGGTATAGGAACCCGTGCCGACGCCCGAATGGATGGACCAGCTCGGGCTTATCACCGCTTCCTCGTTGCGCACGACGATGTGCCTTGTTTCGGTCGGCTTGCCCATGATGTGGAAGACGACCCTGTCGGCGGGCATGTCGAAATAGAGGTAGACTTCCATGCGGCGCTCGTGGGTATGCACCGGCATCGTGTTCCAGACGCTCCCTTCGGAGAACACCGTCATGCCCATCACGAGCTGGCAGGTTTCGAGCACGGCCGGATGGATGAACTGGTTGATGACGCGCTTGTTGCAGTCCGCGGCAGAGCCCATCTCGACCTTCTTCGCCTGGGCCAGTGTGACGAGCCTCGTGGGGCAGGCCCTGTGCGCGGGGGCGCTGTTGAAGTAGAACTTGGCCGGATTCTTCGCGTCATCGCTCGAGAAAGCGACTTCCTTCGAGCCCATCGATACGTAGAAGCCGTCGCGAGCCCCCACGGCGTAGCGCGTTCCGTCCACGGTGATGGAGCCAGCGCCGCCGATATTGATGATGCCCATCTCCCTCCGCTCGAGGAAATAGCCCGTGCCCAGCTCCTTCGTCGCGGCGAGAACGAGGGCTTCGCCTGCCGGAGTGATGCCGCCGGCTATCATCCTGTCGACATGGCTATAGGTCATCGTAATCTGCCCGGGTACGAATACCTTGCTGACCAGAAAGTTGGAGCGCAAGCCCTCGGTATCCAGGCCCTTCGCGTATTCGGAATTCACGTATTCTCTGATTTCCATCGACTACCTCGTAAAATGGTAAAAATCGGGGTCTGACCCCTTGCGTGTTCCACAATATGGAATACAATTCCAGATTGCAGACCCTCTCATCATAAGCCATTTGGCTTCGATGTCAAGGCATTTGAGGTGGGAAGAAAGCGACCGGAGGTCGGCAGCATGACGGAAATGAAGGTCCAGTCCCTGGACAGGGCATTCGATATACTCGATATTCTCGCGCGCGGGGCGGCCGGTCTCGGTCTTTCCGAGATTGCCGACGCGGCGAAGCTGCCGCGAAGCACGGCTTTTCGCCTTCTCGCCGTGCTCCAGCAGAGGGAATATGTCCGAAAGGCCGAGGATACGGGCAAATACCGTCTCGGTCCGGGCTTTATAGAACTCAGCTCCATCTATCTCAACAGCCTGGAACTCAAGACGGAATCGGGCCCCGCCATGAAGGAACTGGCCAACGCCATGGGCACCATCGTCTTTCTGGCCTGCAGACAGGGCAACAGGATGGTCTACATCGACCGCTACGATCATTTCGCCAGCCTCAGGAAGTACGCCATCATCGGGCAGCAGAAGCCCCTCTACTGCACAGCCCTCGGCAAGTCCCTCATCCTCGACATGGAGGAGGAGGAAATCCGCTCCCTTCTCGAGGCTGAGAAATTTCAGGCATTCGGCCCGAATACCCATTCGGGTCTGGACGGCTTTATCGCCGACATGGCATTGTGCAGGAAGCGGGGCTGGTCGCGCGACGACCAGGAGAACGAACCGGGCACGAACTGCGTTGCCGCACCGATTCGGGACTACCGGGGCAGGATCATATCGGCGATCAGCACCTCATGGTCGATCGAAATCCGCCCCGATCTCGATCCGCAGAAAGTCGCGGTTCACGTCCAGAAAGCCGCGGCCGATATTTCGCGGTCCATGGGCTGGACGGGACACGAAACCAAAACCTGAAGGGGAGGACATCATGGGCGAAGTAGAGAAGTGGTCCAACGAAGCGCGGGCTGCGCAGGCCATCGCCGCACTCACGAAAAACGGATTCGATGCCGTCTATGCCGCGACGGCCGAAGAGGCTGCCGGACTGGTGATGAACTTCGTCAAACCCGGCATGAAGGTCGGTTTTGGCGGATCGATGACGGTACGATCGATAGGTATACAGGGAAAAGCCGAAGCTATCGGTGCTGTTCTGCTCGACCATGGGGTACCAGGACTCACTCCGGAAGCGAGGCTCGCTATCCTCCGCGGTCAACTAACTTGCGATGTCTTCATTTCTGGTCTTAATGCAATCACTCGTGACGGTTTTATTGTAAATGTTGATGCCAACGGCAACAGAGTGGCTGCAATGAGTTTTGGTCCTAATAAAGTTGTGGCGGTAGCAGGAGCGAATAAAATCGTGGCCGACCTTGAACAAGCTTTTGAGAGGCTTGAGGAAGTCGCTGCACCGATGAATAACAAACGTTTGAACCGGCCAAATCCATGCACGAAATCCGGATACTGCATGGATTGTGATGGGCCCATGCGCAGTTGCAGGATCTATCAGATTCTAAAGAGAAAACCCGCATTGACGGACTTTACGGTGATAATTGTTGGAGAGGACTTGGGGTATTGAGTCAATACCTTTTGCGGACGAGAGCTTTTCTCGATTTTTCCAGATTTGTTATGTAAACTTCGCTGTGGTGAAGAGAAACGCCTACCGATAGGACGTCAACGACGCAGAGGTGGGCGATTCTCGATGCCATGGGCTCGAACTTGAATTCCATTTCTGTTGAGGCGACACAGAGTGTGTAATGGGCCTTACCCGAAACTGGCGATTTGTGGTGGCTAACGATTGCTATGCTACGTGCTCCGGCCTTGGAAGCCACATCCAGCACATCAACGATATCTGTTGTTGATCCTGAATGGGAAATCACTACGAGGACTTCCCCGGGCTTCATTATCGATGCGGCCATCATCGCCATATGGCTGTCCTCAAACCACTCGCAGGGAATCCCGATACGGAAGAATTTATGGTAGGCATCCTTGGCTATGACGGCTGAATTGCCCAGACCGAAGAATACTATTCTTTTAGCGTTCGACAACTCCTTGATGGCCTCATCGATCGAAGTAAAATCGAGCGTCCCGAGTGTCCTCTGGATCGCGGCGGTATTCGCATCGAATACTTTGCGCACTAGGTCGGGAACATTTTCGCCCTGGTTCACCGTTTCGTGAATGTTCCTGATGTCAGGGATGATGCTTTGTGCTAGATAGATCTTGAAATCCTGAAAAGCCTTGAAACCCAGGCTTCGACAGAATCTTATGACAGTAGGATCACTTACACCCGCCTGTTCGGCCAGCTCGCTGACTGAAAAATGGATGGCGGCCTCGGGATGCTCCAGAATGATATCGGCAACCTTCGTTTCTGACTTACGGAGACTATTGTACTTTTCCATTATTTGCTGCATCGAGCTCATTGCCTCCATTATACTGTGGCATGGCCCCCGTCACAACCTGTGAAGGGGGCCAGAACCGCGTGTCAGGTCAGTCGATCTTGAAGCTGCCCGTTTCAAAAGGCAGACCGAGCTTGGCAAAGGCCAGCTCCATATTCGTCCTGATTTCCCTGTATTTGGGATCTGAGAAGGGCGGGAGGAGCATCGGCTTTCTGGGGAATCCGGCATCGAAGCCTCTCGCATAGAGCGCCATGTGGCTCGCAATGGTCGAATCGGTAAAATGAAGCTTGGCCGAGAGATCCATCATAACGAGGTATGCTTGCCTTGCCCTGTCCATTTCGCCGGCAAAGGTCGCCCGCACCATCTCCGTAGTGATCTCCGGAGCCCAGTTGTTCATGCCAGCTATCGTCGCTTTTACGCCCATGTAATAGATGGGTAGCCATCCTGTAGAAGTGCCGACAATAAGCTGGAAGGGCTTCTCTCCCTTGGCTTCGGCTTCCTGGGCAAGATAGGCGACCTGGGAAATGAAGCCGACGTTGAGAGGGCTATCCTTCATGCCTGATAGTCCTAATTCCTTCAGCTTCAGGATGGTTTTCAGATTGAAAGTATACCTGGAGGTCTCTGGATTGTTGTAGGCGAAGACCGGGATCTTCACCGCTTCCAGGATGGCCTTATAATACTCAATTATCACTTCATCACTGTGCTTGTAGTAGAAAGGCGGCACCGCACCAATCGCATCAACTCCGATCTCTTGGGCTGCTTTCGCCAGCTCCACGGTACTCTTCGTATCGATGCAGCCAACATGGGGTAAAAGGATTTTCCCTTTGAATGCGCCCGCAACTTTTTTTGCGAGCTGGAAGATACTGATCCTCTCCTCATTAGTCATGAGCGGGCCAGATCCATAGGAACCAGTCAGAAAGAGCCCGTCGACACCATGAGAGAACATCCAATTCATGTGCCAGGAGGTTTTTACCTCATCGATCATCCCCTCGCGATCGAATATCGTGATATTCGGAACGAGATTTCCTTTGATTGCCATAACGTGCTCCTCTTGGTATATGTTTCGCTTTCATAAACGAAAGCGAATAAGTGATTATTTAATCGCCGTAGCGATACGATCCTTGTTTACAGTGCACTGTGTAGTACCATTTCCAAGTATTTCAACAATATTCTTCGCAACAATCCAGGACAGATTGGCTGCTGTCTCCATCGATGTGGCGGCCATATGAGGCGTCAGTGTTATTCCCGGCATCCGAAGCGGAGAATCTTTGGGCAGAGGCTCCTTCTCGAAAGCATCCAGCGCAGCCCCGGCAATTTTACCAGTTCTGATCGCATCACAAAGCGCGGTTTCATCAATCAACCCGCCCCTTGCCGTGTTGATGATGCGGGATGTGGGCTTCATGAGGCTGAGCCTCTCCTTGTTGACGACATTCTTCGTCTGGTCGTTGCAGGGAAGGGCGAGGATAAGGAAATCGGCCTGGGCGAATACATCATCGATCCTGCCGGTAAACCTCACGGCGCGATTCGATGCCCAAGCTTCGTCTGGATGCGGATCGTAGGCGATGGACTGTACGCCGAATCCGGTGAGCAGTTCGACGATGCGTTTGCCTATGTTGCCGAGGCCCAGGAACCCTATGGTCTTGCCGGAGATCTCCACCCCCGCGCTTCTCTCCCATCTGCCCTGCTTCAGCAGGTCAATGTGCGTGTCGATGGCTCTGGCCGAGACGAGCATCAGCCCCACGGCCAGTTCGGCCACGGCGTTGCGGTTCGCCCCCGGTGCGTTGGCGACGAGGATTCCTTTTTTCGTGGCGTACTCCACATCGATGCCGTCGAGCCCAGTTCCATTCATATGAATTAGCTTCAGGTTTTTCCCTGAATCGATGACCTTGGCATCTATAATGTCGTTTCCCACGACGAGCGCGTCGAATCCGGGAACTTCTTTCGCTATCTCCTCGGAGGTCATCGTGGGTTTTGAGCCCCGTGTCACTTCAAAACCATTTTCCAATAGAAACCTGACGGCATCAGGTGCGTGCCGGCCGAAGGATTTGGATGTTATCAATATTTTCATCGAAAGCTCCTCAGGTCATATCTACATTTCGGAATGCTTCGACGAGACGCGTGTATTTCCCGTAAAATTCACGATACAGCTTTTGTCTCTCCGGATCGGGAAACATTGACATATAATGAGACGAGGCTTGTGGGAACTCGAACCGATCCAGATGGCCTAAGCCCTTGAAGCCCAGAATTGCCGCACCTGCGATGGACCCCTCGTTCTGATCGGGAATTCTTATCTCCCTGCCGAGTACGTCGGCCAGGAGTTGGGGGATGACGGGCGAGCGCGAAAGCCCTCCCGTGAGCAGGATATGCGGAATGGTAGCTATCTTCCGATCCATGAGTCCGATGATGGTTTTCAGATCATATGCGACGGCTTCCAGAAGGGCTCGCGACATGTGGCCGAATCCATGGTCGGCGGTGAGACCGTACATGGTTCCTCGAAGCCTTCCATCCCAATACGGTGAGCGCGCTTTTCGCAGGTAGGGCATGAAGAAAAGATCCTCCGAGCCTGGCACGATGGCGGCTGCCCGCTTGTTGAGTAGTTCGAAAGCAGAATCAAGGTTCAAGCCTGAGACTTCAGCGACATTGGAAGCGAGCCACTGGTAGGCGTTGCCCACATTGGTGACGATGCCGCCGTATGCCCAATGAACATCGTCGAGGCAGAAACACCAGAGACTTGCGGTATCATCAGTGACGGGGGCATCGGTCGTGCATCGCGCGGCGCCCGAGGTGCCCAAATCGATGTTGATGGCCCCGATTTCCGAAGCTCCCGATCCAATGTTGGCAAGGGGGCCGTCGCCTGCGCCCAGAAATACGAGTGTATCCTCAGGCAGTCCGAGCCCTGCAAGTGGGGACTCCGCGAGGAGTCTGAAACCTAGAGTGCCCGATACCGGCTTCGACAGCTGCGACTCTCGTATCCCCACAGCATTGAGAGCATCAGCATACCAAGTATGACTTGCAACATCGAACATGCCTGAGGCCGATGCCATGGAGTAATCCACAGCCCATTCCCCTATGAGTGGCTTTGTCACGAATTCCTTTATGCAGGCGTAGCGGGTAGCCTTTTCGAAGACTTCAGGCGATTCTTCGCGAAGCCATCCAATTTTCGCGATCGGGTAGATCGAATTCATGGGGCATCCTGTGCGGGGATAGAGCCACATGGGTCCACGCGTTTTCTTCATGCCCTCTGCCTGAGTTTCCGCCCTGCCGTCGGACCAGGGCAAACTGTTGGTAAGCGGATTTTCCGCCGCGTCCAAGGCTAGGACGCTGTACATTTGCGAAGAGAAAGAAAGGCAGGCTATACGTTTTGGGTTAATCGAGCCCGAGGATAAAAGCTGTGCTATCGCCCTGTATGTCGACGAGCGTATGAGAATGGGGTCTTGCTCCTCGAAATACGGGCAAGGCCTGATGACGGGATAGGTGATCTGGACGCGGGCCTGTATCCCGCCACCGGCGTCGAAAGCCATCGCACGCACCGAGGAAGTGCCAATGTCGACCGCCAGAACCAGAGCTTCATTTTTCATTGCGCAATCCTCCGCCCCTTCTCTCATCCGCCGTAAAGATGCAGGACATTCTTCGGAATGAAGGTGATTAGATCAGGGAATATGGCTGCCACGAACAGCACAGCGTAGACGACGATAATATAGGGAACCAGTTCCTTGACAACATCGGTGAGAGATTTATTGGACATCGAACAGCCGATATAAATGAGTGTTCCCACAGGCGGCGTTATCAAGCCTGCAGTGAGCGTGGAACAGAAGAATACACCGAAAAAGATAGGGTCGATATTGAAAGCGGCGACAGGGCCTACGAAGATGGGCGTCAGGATCAAGATCGCCGGCGTGAGGTCCATTATCATGCCGACGATGAACAGGATGACGAAGGTTACAATCATAAAGAGGGAAGGCGAGTGTATCGTCGATACCATGAGTTCGGTCACTTGCTGCGGCACGCGCACATAGGTGAGTACCCAGGCTACAGCCGTGGCAGCCCCTACAATCGCCATGACGGCGCCTGAACTTTTCATTGCTCGCACCATCATCTCGGGGAATTCCCTGAACTTAAATTCCTTGTAAATGAAAGTTCCCACAATCCATGCGTACACGACGGCCATGGCCGAAGTCTCTGTGGGGGTCATGATCCCGGTGACGATGAATCCCATGATGAGTATAGGGAATATCAAGGCCCAGGCGATGCCTTTAGTGTTGCCGAAATCTATGGTGGGGACATTGACGCCATAACCGTGCTTCTTGCAGTAAAGATAGGCGACGACTACTTCACCGGCTGTCATCAATGTGCCGAGAAGGAAGCCGCCCGTAAAAAGCGCAGCCACCGAGTCGCCCGTCGTGGAGCCGTAGACGATCATGGGAATGGAAGGGGGAATTATCGGGCCGATAATGCCGCCCGCGGCTATGGTTGCGGCCGCAAATGCGGGCGGATATCCCTGCTTGACCATGGCGGGATACATGATGGCGCCGATAGCAATGGCTGTGGCTATCGCCGAGCCGTTGATGGCGGCAAAGAGTGCGCAGGACACAAGGGTCACGATCGCCAATCCGCCGGGGATGCCTTTTACAAGTTTGGACACGGCGGCGACGATTCTTCGAGTCATTCCTCCGCCGTTCATCAGTTCCCCGGCCAGGATGAAGAACAACATGGCCGTAAGTCCGTAATTGTCCATGGAAACGACGAATTTCTGTGCGAATATAAGTAGATCCAGGCCATTGGTCAGCAGCATCACAACAGCTGCTGCGGCAAGCGAGAGCACGACGGGGACTCCTACCGCGAACAGAATTCCGAATATGACCAGATAGAGTATCAATGTGCTCATTTGGTGTTTGCTCCCTTGGTTTCCCCAAAGATCTTCGTCAACTTTAGGATGCCAATAGCCGTCCACACGGCTCCGGCGAGAATGCCAGGCCACATAAGTACGGCTGTGGGAAGACCAGTGCCCGTAAGGGGTACTCCGCCGGTGAACGTGTTATATTTAAAGCCAAAGATGCACAGGATCGATCCAACTGCGATGAGCGAAAGTGCATATGTGATTTTATGTATGAGATTGGGCGTGCCCTTTTTCTTCGCTATGCCATCGAACCCGATGTGCTCATTCCTTAAAAACGCGGTAGTGACCGCGATGAACATCGCCCAGACAAACAGAATCCGTATCGATTCTTCAGCCCAGACATAGGTTGTCTTGAAAAGATACCGCGATGCTGCATTGAAGAACATAATAAGCGTGGCGACAGTTCCTAGTAGGGTGAGAACTCCCCGTTCGACTTTTATCAGTATGGGCAGCTCTTTTTTTTGTGTATCGGGCATAGACTACTCCTGAAATGAAGCGCCGGCACAGAGTACCGGCGCCTATAGTACATTCGGGAAAATGGTTACTTGGCGGCCGCTTCCAGGACTTCATCGAGCAGATTTTCGTACGATTTACCGAATTCTTTTTTCGCCCATGCATAGGCAGGAGCTGCGGCTTTCTGGAATTCTGCCTTCTCGGCGATCGTGAGAATAGCTACCTGGGATTTTTTACCAATTTCGGCCACATAGTCTTTTTGCATCTCGCGTCCACGCTGGCGCTGCCAGAGCCTAAGGTCGTAGATCGTGTCCTTGACGAGCTTCTGCACATCGGCGGGTAGCTTATTCCATTTTGCTTTCGAATAATACACGGGGACGGCTGAGTAGACGTGATCGGTCTGGGACACGTATTTCTGCTGCTCGTAGAACTTGTTGGTGGCGATGAGGGAGTAGGGATTTTCCTGTCCATCGACGACTTTTGTTGCGAGGGCATTATATATTTCGGTGAAGGCCAGTGGCGTGGGGCTCGCGCCGAGATCGGTAAAATATTTGATATGGAGCCTGTTCTGCTGTGTTCGCATCTTAAGGCCTTTAAGGTCGGCAGGGGCTCTGATGGGCCTGACGTTATTTGTTATCTCTCGGAATCCGTTCTCCCAGAACGCAAGGCCGACAAGGCCTTTTGGCTCGAGGACTTTGAGAATTTTCTCGCCGATGGGACCGTCCAGGACCTTGTCCGCCTGCTCTTCGCTGAGGAAAACGAAAGGAGTCTCGAGAACATAGAATGCCGAATCGATCTGTCCGAGCGGGCCTGTCGTAGTGGGAAGCAAGTCAGTGATTCCAGCCTGCAACTGGCCGACAATCTCGCCTTCGGAACCAAGCTGCCCGCCCGGGAAGACTTGGACATCGATATTGGGATTGGCCTTCTCTACGCGCTTTTCGAACTCCAGGGCGCCTTCATGGATCGGTCCGCCGGCGGTTCCGTAGCCTACCTTGATCACAATTTTACCGGCTTGGGCGCTTGCAAACGACAAAGCCAACATGATCATCATTACGGCCAGTAAAGATTTCCTAAACATTACAACCTCCTGAAAAGTAGTAATATAACAACATGTGTAGTATTATTACATTGAAAAATTCAGCTGTCAAGCAAAAATTGTCATTGAGCGCCATGAAGTTATTTTATCAGGCTCGGGTTATGAGTGGAGTGGATGTGGGGCAAAGGTCTCGCGGTCAGTATCCGAACCGCTCCTCGTGCAGGAGCCCGCCGTTCTCATCTCTATAGGAAAGGATCACTTCGGTCGCCGTGACGTCCACGTCGAGGCGGCCGAAAGCGGCCACGGCCAGCCACTTCGAGGCGGGTGAAACATAGGCAGGCTCGGGATCGCTCTTGCCGCCCATGGCGCCGATGATGGCGTAGCGCACCCCCTTGTGCTCCAGGTATTCCTGATAATGGTTGTGCCCCGATATCGCGAGGTCGACGCCGTACTTCTCGAAGAGGGGGGTCAGCGCGGGGATATTCTGATAGTGATCGTACCAGGGTTTGTCGAGGTCGGGATCATCATAGCCCGAAGCGTAGAAATAGCTATGCGAGAGGGCGATGAGGGGCTTTGTCCTGTCGGCTGCCTTCAGCACGCCCTCCAGCCAGGCTTTCTGCCTCCTCCCGAAGTTCTCCGTGCCCCAGGGCAGGTTTATAACAACGATGGTCGCCGCCTTGGCATCGATGGAGTAATAGTAGGGTGAGCCCGAATCGCTGGAAAAGCCTGAGGGGAAAAAAGCCTTTTTAAAGAGGTATTGGCCTCCCAGCAGGGCGTCGTGGTTGCCCATGAGGGGCCTTAAGGGCACCTTGGGGATGATCGCCTCAAGGTCGGAGAGGGCGAAGTTCCAGCTCATTGCCTTGGAGCCCGTTTCCACCGTGTCGCCCAGCATGAAAAAGGCGTCGGGCTTGCGTTCGGCTACGCTCGCGAGGATGTTCGTCCTGGCGCTCGCGTTCGAACTGTCCACGCCCCAGTGGGGATCGGATGAAAAGCTGAGCCTGAGGAGAGGGGCCGCCGTGGCGGCGGCGGAGTCGGCCGGGCTTTTGGTCGCCGCTGTCGCGGTTCCCGATTCGAAGGAGGGGCTAGGGGCTGCGGCGGCTGAGAGGCCTCGCGGCTCTATGCCCTTCGAAGGATCGATGAGTTCGAGCCGGGCTGGCTCAAGGCTGCCCATGCGCGGACCGGCCACGAGAAGGGCCGCCAAGCCCGATGAGGCGAGAATCACGAGCGCCGAGAAAACGATGGAGAGGCCTCGCACGATGCCTGAGGCCCTTTTGCTCTTGAGCTTTTCGAGGGGCAGGGAAAGAATGGCGACGCTCAAGGGGAGGAATCCCATGAGGATGAGGCCTCGGAACATCCCTGTCCGGTTCCATAGATAGAGCCCTTTGGCTCCCTCGAGCGAATAATGATAGGCATTCATGGCCAGGCAGGCCGCGAGGGCTGCGAGAGCCCATATCAGGGTGCGTTTCCGAACCGAGGCTAAGCTGCCTCCCATCCAGTTTATAAACATATATCAAGAATATTCCATAGTGCCGAAAAATGTAAGTCAGGGTTTCAGGACTGATCTCGGTGAGGGGATGTCGGTGTAGCGTCCCGAATTGTTCCAGAAGGTCATGCCCTGATTAGCCCCTTCCCTCACGCCGCGAACCTCCTCGGCGACATAGGCTGGATTGTAGTAGATTCTGTCGTAGCTCACGTCGAGGTAGAAGGCCTGTACATAGGGGCGAATCAGGGCCTTGCCGCGGGCTATGGCCGCGTTGCGCAAGGAACCGATCCTGTAAATCCTGTAGGGCCTCAATTCGGCGGGAGCCTGGGCCAGAAAGGCCTGCTCGAAATGGGATGGGTAGAGCATGGGGCAGATCACGTCGACATATTTGGCCAGCATCTCGACATCCTGGCCTGTCCTCGTGCCCGATCGATACCAGCCGTTGGCCCCGTAGATATCGATGCTGATCGGCAGGCCAAGCGACTGTCGGGCGAAACCGAGGAAGGATTCGAGGGCTGAATCCTGCGTCATCCCGCCTTCCTGGTAGGCAAACCGCGCATCCTTGAGGTTGACACCATCGGTGGGGAAGCGGATGTAGTCGAACTGTATCTCGTCGAAACCGAGGCTGGCCACTTCCTTCGCGATCTCCACGTTGTAGCGCCATACCTCCGGCGAATAGGGATCCACCCAGAATTCCTGGATAGGCTGTCCGTCGGATTTCAAGCCCTGCCAGGATTTGCCCGTTTTGGCGTTGCGCAGGGCGAGGGCGCCGCCGTTCCAGTTGAAGAGGGCCTCGTCCTTGAACACGACGATGCGGGCTATGAGGTAGATGCCCCGGGCCTTGGCTTCCTTGGCAAAAGCGGCAATGTCGAGGGTTTGCCCCGCCTTGCCCATAGACTTGAGGAGAGGCGAGACGGGCTTGAAGCGGAGCCTTCCATAGTCGTCCTTCATGTCGATGACGAGGCTGTTGAGGCCTTGGGCCTGGATGAGGTCGAAATACTTGACCCGGGTCGCGGGGTCGATGACGAAACCCGTCTGGAGGTAGAGCCCATCCTTGCCCTCGGCCAGCTGGAGGCGCCGCGAAGCGGCATCGTCTTCAGGCTCGCCCGAACCTAGCCTCCAGAGTTCATTGAAAGCGAGGGCCGGCCTCAGGGACGATGCTCCGGGGAGCCAGGCTGCGCATGCCACCGAATCGCCATGCGCGGATCGCACCGTCCTCATGATCGATCGCGCCGAATCGGTGAGGTCCTGGTCGGCGCTCATCGTGATCCGGCTCTCCCCTGGAGATAGCCGAAGTTCCTGTATGGATCCGCCCGAAATCGCGTAGGCCGCGTCACTTCCCGCGGGGAAGAGGGCGTCCACTGCCCCGAAATCGCCTGAGTCGGACCAGGCTTCGATGAAGGCCTTCTCTTGCGGATTCCATAGGAGTACCCTGCCGAGGAAGCTCAGGCCGGCTAGAAAATTCTCCTGCGAGGAGATGGTTTCTCCCTTTCCCGAAGGAAGGAGGGCAAAGCCCGAAACTTCCTCGCTGTTGCTGCCGATAATCCCGGGAATACCCGCGGAAGCCGGAATCCAGGCATTCGTCGCGGGATCCGTCACGAAAAGGCCCTTGATGGCGTGCGATACCCAGATACTGTGCCGGCTTCCATCCTGCCAGGGGCCGAACGAAACGGCCTTGATGCCCTGGGTTGTCGAAGGGCTGCCGAGGCTCCTCCAGGTTTTGCCTGAGTCTTCGCTGTACCAGACTTCCGTGGCTGTATTGACGGCGAGCCTGCTGGGGCTTGCGGGGTCATAGGCCAGCGACTTGATAGCGACGGGTTCCTTTATCAGCTTGAAGGCCCCGTCATCGTATGTTTTTAGCGTCTTGACGGGCAGACCCGCGGAACGGATTTCGAAGGCGAGCAAGTCTTGGCTGAATACGAGGCCTTTCGAACCCAAAAAATACCAGCCCTCGGGCGAGGGGATGATGGCATTCACCGAACCCGCGTCCCATATGAGGCTGGCGGTGACTTCCTCCCCCTTCGAGCTCAGCCTGTAGAGCCCTTTTTCCCCGCCGGCGAGAACCTCATCCGTCCGGCTTTGGGCCTTGGGGGCATCGGAAGGGAAAAACGCGTAGAGGAGGGCGAGAAGCAAAATCGGCAGAAGGATCTTCCTGAAGCGCATGGGCGAATAATAGTACGCTGGGCCCCGCTTCGGATAGGTCGGCATCGGTAGTTTGAAGAGGGCGTAGTGATGCGTTTTTAGCGATTCTTCTTGTTAGATGGGAAAATCGGGAATATAATCTCCCCGTATCCTGTCACACACACATTCAAGGAGGTTTTATAATGAGAAAATTTGCCGGTGTAGCGCTTGCCCTTGTAGCCCTGCTGGCGATGGCATGCACGACCACAACCCCTGCTGCCTTCAAGACGCCCGAGCCGCTTGCCCAGGAAGTGAGCATCACGCTTCTGCATACGAACGACATGCACGGCCGCATCGTCGAAAGCAAGACGGAACTCGGCTATTCCAAAATCGCCGCCGTCTTCAACCAGAGCAAGGCCAAGAATCCCAATACCATCCTCCTCGACGCAGGCGATACGCTGCACGGCCTGCCCGTCGCCAACATCGACCAGGGCAAGAGCATCGTCACCCTCATGAACGAGATCGGCTACTCCTACATGACGACGGGCAACCACGACTACAACTATGGCCAGGACCGCCTTCTCGAGCTCGAGAAGCTGGCTAAGTTCAAGATTCTCGCCGCCAACATCTACAAGGGCGGCAAGCGCGTCTTCACCCCCTATGTCATTCAGAACGTCCAGGGCGTCCGCGTCGCCTTCTTCGGTCTCGCCACTCCCGAAACCGTCTACAAGGCCGATCCCAAGAACACGGCGGGCATGACCTTCACGGATCCCATCGTCGAAGGCAGGATGATCGCGAACGAGCTCGTCGGACAGTACGACGTCCTCATCCTCCTCTCCCATCTCGGCGTCGACAAGTCTTCCGACAAGACTTCCATAATGGTCGCCCAGGCCGTTCCCGAGATCGATGTCATCATCGACGGCCACAGCCATACCACACTTGAAACCCTACAGAAAGTGAACCAGACCCCCGTCCTCATCGCCAGCACGGGCGCCAATGGCGTCGGCCTCGGCGTCGTCGATATCGTGGTCGGCACGGACAGGGCGGTGAAATCCAAGACGGCCCGCACCATCACAGTGGCGAACTCGCCCGACCTCAAGGCCGACGAGAAGATCGGCACGATGGTAAAAGAGCTCACCAAGGCGCAGGACGCCGTTCTCCTCCAGGTCGTCGGCAAGACCAGCGTAGCCCTGGAAGGCAAGCGCGAGATCGTCCGCACCCAGCAGTCCAACCTCGGCACCCTCATCGCCAACGGCATGCTCTATGTCACCGGCGCCGATATCGCCCTCATGAACGGCGGCGGCATCCGCGATTCCATCCCCGCCGGCGACATCACGATGAAGCACATCTACACCGTCATGCCCTTCGGCAACTATATCCAGACCGGCAAACTCAAGGGTTCGGAGCTTAAAGCCGTCCTCGAAAACGGCGTAGGCAAGCTGCCTGCCCCCGACGGCCGCTTCCCCCACCTCGCCGGTTGGAGTTACACAGCCGACCTGACGAAACCGGCAGGCGAGAGGATCACGAGCATCCTCATCGCGGGACAGCCTGTGGATCCCAACAAGGACTATGTGTTCACCACCCTGAACTTCGAGTTCAACGGCGGCGACGACTACCGCATGCTGATCGGAAAAGCGCAGAACGACTTCCCCTCGGACGCGGAAGTGTTCATCCAGTATCTGAAGAAGATCGGAACCGTCACGAACGACAACATGGTGTACAAGAAATAATCGACGGCTGAACCGGGGCTTGGCCGCAAGGCCCGCTCCGGGACGCATCGAAGGGGCGGCCGCGAAAGCGGCCGCCCCTTTTTTTCGCTTGCCTTCGCGCGCCGCTATCTTTATCGTTATCACATGAACATGGTCGGAATTCCTGGGGTCCTTGTCGCCGCATACCTCATCGGATCCTTTCCCACGGGCCTCATCGTGGGCAGGCTCTTCTTCGGGAAGGATCCCCGCGAGTCGGGGAGCGGCGCCACGGGGGCTACCAACATCTTCAGGCAGTTTGGCGCGGCGGCCGGCATCGCTGTCAGCCTCATCGACCTCGGCAAGGGGGCTTGCGCCGTATGGGCCGCTTCAGCCCTGGGCGCCGGTCAATACGGCGCCGCGGCGGATACATGGCTCATGCCCTTGAAGATCGCCGGAGCCCTCCTCGCCGTCATCGGCCATGTATGGCCGGTTTTCGCGGGCTTCAGGGGAGGAAAGGGTGTCGCGACGGGGGCCGGAGCCCTCCTCGTCATCGCGCCTGCCGCCGCGCTCTGGTCAGCCCTGGGCTTCGTCCTCACCCTGGGACTCACCGGCATTGTCTCTGCTTCTTCCATGATAGCCGCGTCCATTCTCCCCCTTGCCGTGGCCCTGGGCTCAGCCGGTTTCCCGTTTTCGCCTTGGCTTCTCGGATTCTCCCTCGTCCTGGCCGCCTTCGTCCTCTTTACCCACCGCGCCAACCTGGGGCGCATCCTGAGGGGCGAGGAAAAATCCTTCGAAAAACTGAGGTTCCTGCGCCGCAAGCGCTGAGAGGACTGTCTGCTGCCTGACTCGCGGTACTTGCTGTTTGACAAAAAATGCAATATTGTAAATGTAGATGAAAATAGCATACATCGACGGACCTCGGCTCCGCCGGGCTATTATGGCCGGTTCCCGGTCCATCATCGCCAATGCCGAAACCCTCAACGCGATAAATGTCTTTCCCGTGCCCGACGGCGACACCGGAACCAATATGGCGAGTACCGCCCGATCCATAGCCGCTTCGGTGAGCCAACACTCCCTCAAGGACGCGGGCAGCGTCCTCAGGCAGGTAGCCCATTCAGCCCTTGCCGGAGCGAGGGGCAACTCGGGCGCCATCCTCGCCCAGTTTTTCCAAAGCCTTGCCCACGAACTGGGCCAGGAAGCGCGGATAGGGGCCAAACGCCTTGCACAGGCCGCGGTGACAGCGGCCATGAGGACAAGGGCAGCCCTCACCCTGCCGCGGGAAGGCACTATCCTCACCGTTCTCCGCGACTGGGCCGATGCCCTTCACGCCTCAGCCGCGCACAACGACGATATCTTCCATGTCTTTCTCTCGGGGCTGGCGGCCGCGAAGCTGTCCCTCGAAGGCACGCGGAACACGCTGCCCGAAATGCGCAAAGCCGGTGTCGTGGACGCTGGCGCCAAAGGCTTCGTCCACCTCCTCGAGGGTATGGCCGAGCTCCTCAAGCCCGGCGGAAAAGCCAGGATGGCCATCTCCAAAGCATCGGCCGGCGGCATCTCCGCCCTCGGTGACAACCCTGACTTCGGTGACAGCCCTTTTGACGTATCCGAGTCCAGGTTCCCTGTCGATTCAGGCGAGCGGGGCGGCCCCCGCTACTGTACCGAAGCCCTCGTGAGCGATGCCGCGATCTCCATCGAAGCGATGCGCGGGACTTTGGCTGGTCTCGGCGACAGCGTCGTCGTCGCCGGGGACGAAGCTTTCGCCCGGGTCCATGTCCACAGCGACAGGCCTTCCGCCGTCTTCGATTTCCTCGAGTCGGCAGGCTCGGTGGAACAGCACAAGGTGGACGACATGGAACTGCAGCGCAGGCTCGCCGACCGCCCTCGATCGCCCAGAGGGGGGAAGACCTGCGTCATAATCGTCGATACGGGCTGCGACCTCCCCGAGGAATTTTTCCTCGAGCATCGCGTCATAAAAGTGTCGGCCCTGATAACGATAGGCGGCGTCACGCGGCCCGACGGACCAGCCATGGACAGGGCCGTAATCATCGCCACCATGACGAGTGATCCCGAATTCTCGATGTCGACGAGCCAGCCCTCGGAGGCTGCCTTCGCTCGCGCCTTCCAGCTCGCCCTCAGCCAGGCCGATGAGGCTGTCTACATAGGGCTCTCATCGGCTCTGTCGGGAACCTTCCAGGCCGGCAGAAAAGCCGCCGAGCGCTTCGAGGGCAGGATACAGTGCTTCGACTCGAAGACCGTCACCGCGGGCGCGGGAAGCCTCGCGGCCTACGCCTGCATGCTGGCCGAGGCTGGCGATCCTGGAACCGCCATTGTGGAAAAACTGGAAAAAGCGCGTGGAAGGCTGGAAATGTTCGTCGCCGTGAAGGACCTTAAAAGCCTCATCCGTTCGGGGCGCCTCCATGGCCTTAAGAGCCTCGTTCTGCGGAAGTTCGGGCTCAAGCCCCTTCTCGGAACAGACCAGGAGGGCAAGGCCATGAGCAGGGGGGTCTATTTCGGAGAGGATAAGGCCGTACAGACGCTTTTCTGGAAGATGCGCGGCATCCTCGCCAGAGGGAAGGCCTTAAAACTTCACATTGTCCATGTGGCCGCGAAAGAGGAGGCGGAAAAGCTGGCGGAACTCTGCCGCGGTGCGGCCGATCCGGAAGCCGACATTGTCATCTCCGACATGGGCCCCCTTCTCGCTTCCATAGGCTGGCTGGGCGCCATAGGCATCGCGGTTATCCGCTGAACCGCGTCCTGCCCGATATCCCCGCCTGTTCCGACCTCAAGATGCCCCTGGTGAATTCCTCCAGAGCTCGAGCATTTTAAGGGCCCTGTCGGCCGTTCGAAACACGACCACACCGCGCTTTTCGAGAATGCGGCACAGAGGATCGTAGAGGGGGCCAGTGTCGACGACGGCGATGAAGGGCTTGTCGGTTTCCTCCATCAGCGAAGCGTAGCGGTTCGCTATCGAATCCGCCTTCGTTACGTCCTCATCATGAAGTGAGGGATCGGCGGCGAGGGAATTCATGCGGACCGTGAAGGGCACGATGCCGACGATGCCGAGATCGGTGTTCGTGTCGGCGAGGGCGGCCCTGAAGGATCGATCGTAGGCTTCGTCGCTTCCCATGGGCGTTATGTCGAGGGGATTGTGCACGTCGACGATCTCCGATATGCCCGCGTCGTCCAGCACTTTCGCGAGCACGAGGTTGGTCGATTCCGAAAACTTCGCGAGCTTCATGCCGCCCAGGTTGTCCGCTATGGCCACGCATTCGAAGCCCGCGTTCGACACGGCTCCCAGCCTGTTGCCCGCGGGCTTCCTGCCCGAAAGGAGGGTGCAGATGGTGATGGCGTCGTCGAACTCGTCGAGCGTTTCGCAGACGATAGCGCCAGCCTGGGCGAAAAGCTCCCGCGTGACGGGCCAGTCGCCAGCTATGCTCGCCGTATGGCTCGCGGCCGCTCCAGCCCCGGCGCTCGTTCGGCCCGCCCTGTAGAAGATCACCGTCCTGCCCGATTCGGCGATAGCCTTGGCCGCCTGCAGGGTCTTGAGGCCGTCCAGGGCCTTGAAGCCTTCGACGTAGACGGCGAATACCTTGATGTCCTCGTCGTCACGAAGATATTCAAGATAGTCGCCTATCGTAAGGTCCATCTGATTGCCCAGGGTGATCACGTACTTGGGATTGATGTCGGGATGCTTCGATATCCTCGTGATGGAAAAGGCTCCCGACTGGGAAATCACCGCGAGAGGGGCTGTCCTGCCCTTGGGCATGGGCAGCTTGTGCTCCGGAATAAAAAGAGTGTTGTATTTACCCGATACGGACCGTATGCCGAGGCAGTTGCCCCCGTTGATGAGGGGGCCTGCGCCGCGTGCCCTGGCTTCGTCGAGGGCTTTGCGCATTTTACCGACGATTGCCTCCGAGCCCGATTTTTCCTCGAGCCCACCGGGTATTACGATGACAGACCATGCCTTGTCCGTTTCCGCGATTTTGGCGAGCGTCTCCGGCGTTTTCGCGGCCGGTATGACGAGGACGAAAAGATCGACCTTCTCGGGAAGTTGGGCGATATCGGGAACGCATCGGCACCCGTCGATCGACTCAGCGCCGGGCTTTACGATATAGATGCGCGACGCGTCGAAGCCGTTTTCGATGAGATTGCGCAGGATGATGCGCCCGTTGTTCATGCCCTTTTCGGATACGCCGATGATGGCCGCGCTTTCAGGCTCCAAAATTCGCCTGATATTTTTAACGGGACGGCTGTCCTGCGCCACGTTGCGCGGCATAGCATCCCTGCTTGAACTGAGGCCAAGAGAAGCGAAATCCTTCAGCTTCACGAGGCAGTCGAGGGCCACGAGGCGGCTGGCTGAGCCCTTGCTGATGACCATCGGATTGACCTCGAACTCGGAAACGCCCGAGGCGGCGAGGGCTTCGGAAGCCTCGAGGAACTTCATGAGGGCATCGACAAGCTCCTCGCCCTGTATGGAAGGTTTTGTATTCCTCAAACCGGCGCTGACGAGGCCGTAAACCACGCTTCCCTCAAGCGATTTCCGGACGGTATCGCGTGTCGCCGTGCGCGGCGAAAAGCAGAGGTTGGCCGATCCTGGCTTGAAGCTGCCCGCCAAAAATTCCGTATAGATGCCGCCGGGTCCGAAATTCACGACGGGGCCGAAATCGGCGGCAAAGCGGTAGCCGAATATCATTTCGTGACCTAGGCGGGGCTCAAAGCGCACGAATTCGTTCACCGTATAGCCTTCCACGGCGAAGGTTGTGAAACGCGTTTCCATCTGCCTGATGGCGTCGAGGATGGCCTCTGTCTCGTTGGCCACGATGGCGACTCCGCCTGCCTCAGTTTTGTGCAGTATCTCGGGGCTGATCACCTTGACGACGGCCCGTTCGCCATCGAAAAGATGGCTGCCTGAACTTGCCGATGATGGGGCCTGGGCAAGGGCTGCGTAGGCCGCCGAAGATGCTACAAAATGGTGCCGCGGAGCCGCGACGCCCATCGCAGCCAGCATCGCGAGACCTTCCACCTCGGTGAGGGCGTCGCGGCCTTCTGCCTTGGCCCTCGCGAGTATGGCGGAAAAGCGTTCGGCGAGCGCTCTCTGCGCGGAATTGAGAGAATGATCTGCCAGGGAAAAATCAGCGGTTGAACTGTGCTTGGCCATCTTTGAATGCCCTTATGTTAGCCTGGAGAATGGCTTCGCCCTTGCGGGCAAAGAGTTCCTGTATCTGCCTTTCGATAGCGTCGGCGGGAACCGGCATCAAATCGGCAGCGGCCCCAACGAGAACGACGTTGGCCGCTCTCGCGCTGCCGGCCGCCTTGGCCAGGGCATCGGCATCCAGCAGCCTGTGTCGGGGAAGCCTTTCGAGCTCGGCCAGAACGAGGCCTATCTCGGGATAGTCGGGGATGTTTCTTATCGGTGTCGTAGCGGCTACCACAACCCCCCTGTCGGCGTTGAGCCAGGCGACGTAACGCAGGGCTTCCAGAGGCTCGAAGGCGATTATGAGATCGGCGCAGCCTCTGGGTATGGTCGGACTCTGTATTTCCTTGTCGGAAATGCGCAGGTGGGCTAGTACTTCGCCTCCCCGCTGCGCCATTCCGTGTACCTCTGACTGTTTTACGATAAAGCCCGATGCCATGGCCGCGCGGGCTATCACCACCGACACCGAGAGGCCGCCTTGGCCTCCCACGCCGGCCAGTATGATGTTGTAGTTCATGCCCGCCTCGCTTTCTTGAGATGCTCCAGGCATTCCCGCTTCAGAATGATGACGGACACTCCGGCGTAACCCAGTTCTTCGCGTATCGCGGCGACATTGGCTTCGTGATTTTTTCGATGAGCCTCGAGCTCCCTGATGTGCCCAGGCTCAACTCCGAGCCCCCGCAGAAGGGCAGGCAGCCTCGAGCCCGGCGAGATCGTGGGCTGGGCTCCCGTCATGCCCGTGGTGGAATTGTCCAGGATGAGGATGGTGAGATCCGTTCCGTGAGCCACCGCGTCGACGATATTCGTCATGCCCGAATGATAAAAGGTCGAATCGCCTATCACGGCGACAGCCTTTTTCTGCCCTACGCTGGAAGCCCCCCGCGCCATGCCTATCGAGGCGCCCATATCGACGCAGGATTCGACGGCGTTATAGGGAGGAAGGGCCGAAAGCGTATAGCAGCCGATATCGGAAGCGGCGAAGAAATCCGCCTCGCCCTTCAGGGCCTCGGAGAGGGCAGTCACCGAATCGGCATGTGGACAGCCCTGGCAGAACTGGGGAGGACGTTGCGCGATCTTGATATTCGGCACGGGAAGGGATTTTCGCGCCTGCAGCCCGAGAGCTTGCCGTACCGAATCGGCGGACAGCTCTCCATCGAGAGGAATCGCGCCCGAAAGCCTGCCTTCGACGGGAAGGGGGGCTGGAAAAACCCCATGCAGCTCGCGCTCGATAAAGGGATAGCCTTCCTCGATCACGAGGAGCTTTTCAACATGGGCAGCCAGGGCGCGAATCTTTTCCTTGCCCATCGGATAGCGCCCGATATGGAGATGCGAGGGGAGGGCTCCCCCATGGGCCGCTGCCCAGTCATCCTCGTTTTCACGGTAGTAGCTCAAGCCCAAACCGCAGGTGATGACTCCGAGGCGCCTATCGCGAAGGGCGAGGGAGGCGGCCTCTTCGGCATCGGCGCGGAACCGGGGATTTTTTTCCAGCAGCAGCTTCCAGCGTTTGCGCGCCATTGCAGGCATCAGTATCCAGGATTCCGGGTCATCGCTCTTGGCCTGCGGGTTTTGCTCCCGAGACGCGCTCGTCCTAACGGCCGAGCGCGCGTGGGCCAGCCGCGTCGTTATGCGCAACAGCACGGGCACCTCATGCGCCTCTGAATAATCGAAGGCGGCGCGGGTCATGTCGTAGGCTTCCTGCTGGTCCGAAGGCTCGAAGCAGGGCACGCGCGCGAAATCCGCCAGCACGCGCGAATCCTGCTCGTCCTGGCTGGAATGCATACCCGGATCATCGGCCACCACCACCACGAGGCCGCCTTTTATACGCACAAGGGCCGAATTGGTGAAAGGATCCATCGCCACGTTGAGGCCGACATGCTTCATCGAGACCATGGCTCGCCTGCCCGCGAAGGATGCGCCCAGGGCCGATTCGTAGGCGGTTTTCTCGTTGCTGCACCACTGCGCGACGGTATGGGCCCTGTCGGCCTCGGGCAGGGAAGCCCTATAGGCCTCAAGGTTCTCCTGCATGTATTCCATGATCTCCGTCGAAGGCGTCCCAGGGTAGGCGAAAGCCCCTGAAAGGCCTGCATCCAGGGCGGCTTGGCCTATCGCCTCGTCGCCCGAAAAAACAAAATCCGACATCGCGCTTCTCCTTCTCAGAAATAGAGCTCGTATTCCTGCGGCACGGGAGCGTTGTAAACGTACTCGGCATCTTTCGCCTTTCGCTCCGACCAGGCGGCGATGAGCTCGGCCGGGAAAACCTCCCGCAGGTATGCGTTGTCCTTTTTGAGCCCCGCCAGAACATGGAAGAGCCCCGTGGGGAAGGTGTTCTTCGAGCTCGGCTTTTCGGCGGAAAAGCCCATGGCCACGGGATCGAGCCCGCGATCGATGCCGTCCAGCCCCGCGAGCACCATGGCCGCGAGGAAATAGTAGATATTGGCAGTAGCGTCGCCCGTCCTGAACTCAATCCTCGCCTCGCCCTTTCCCAGATAGCCGGGAATGCGCACGGCTGCCGCCCGCGAACCCTGGGCGAAGGTGGCGCTCACCGGCGCCTCGTAGCCGGCCACAAGGCGCCTGTAGGAGTTCGTCGAAGGATTCGAGAAGGCGAGGAGGGATCCCGTCAGGGCGTGGGAGAGTATTCCCGCCGTATAGGCGAGTCCAACCCGCGAAAGCCCGTGCAGACCCTCGCCCGGGAAAATTGATCTTCCATCCTTGACGATGAACTGATGGACGTGCATGCCGCTTCCCGCGATCTTGTACATCGGCTTCGGCATGAAGGTGACGCGCAGTCCCAGTTCGTCAGCCTCGTTGCGTAGAATCCACTGGGCGAGGGTGACGAAATCGCCGGCCCTCTCCATCGAGATGAAGTCCAGCTCTATCTCGAGCTGGGAAGAGCCTACCTCATGGTGGTGGTATTTGACGGGAATCCCCGCGTCGACCATGGACTGCACGGCCTTGTTGCGCAGGAGCTGGTAGCGGTCGTCGGGCGAGGAAAGATGGTAGGCGCGCGAAAGTCCCACGCGCGGCGCGTCCTCCGATTCCTCCCCGATGCCTTCCGAGTTTTCGACGTAATAGTAGGAATGATCCACCTTCGTGGAATAGCGCACATCGTCGAACACGTAGAATTCGAGCTCGACGAGAAGCATCACGTCGTCGCCGACTCCGCTCTTCCGCACCGCCTCGAGGGCTGCCGCTTCGATCTGCCTCGGATACTGGAGGAAGGGTTCGCCATCCGTTGTCTTCACATCGCAGAAGGCGTGGAGGATCCTGAAGCCATCCTTTTCCTCCACGAAGGCTGTCGAAAGGTCGGGGACGGCCACCATGTCGGAGGAATGCACCTTGGCGTAGCCGAAATTTGAGGCGTCGAAGCCTATGCCCTTCTTCAGAACCTTCTCGCCCGCATAGCTTCCGGGCAGGCTCACCGACCTCGGTCGGCCGTCGATGTCGATGACAATGAGGGAGAGATAATCGATCCCGTTCATCTCGCGATTCCATGCGGAAAGTTCCATAGTTTCTCCATAAAGATGCAGCGCTGACAGGCTCAAAGCGCGGTCAAGGTACGGCCGGGCTGTGCCCGCCATCATCCTACCCCGACCTGGCTGATCTGACAAGTTATGAAACGTCAGTGTCAGAAAATGAAACAAGAACGAACTACTACGTATAAATATACGGCAGGAAAAGGCTGGGTTATAACGAGGATGCCGCCTTGACAGAGGCGGCCCGAAAGGGTAAAACTACTTCCCACAGCGCCCAGATGGTGGAATTGGCAGACACGCTAGATTCAGGTTCTAGTGCGAAAGCATGGGGGTTCAAGTCCCCCTCTGGGCATTTTTTAGGCTTCCGAAAGGAAGCCTTTTTTATTGTGATAAACATCATTTTTCTAATTATACCAAGCACTAATTTTTGAAGAAGGGTTCTTAGCAGATTGCGGCTGGTTTTTGACATGATCACAGGAAGGGCAGGATTTACAGGGCTCATGCGGATAGAACCATGTCACTCTCGATAATCACATACAACGAGTCTTGTACCGTGGAGCTGCAGAATAGAAAAAACAGGGGCTGACCTCTTCGATTAGCCCCTTAATCGCAACGCAAACTCACGAAAATCCGTGTCAGTTATTTCTTCAAGGGAGGAGTGGCTGCATTCGGTTCCCAAATTGCGAAATTGTTCGGGCGGCCGTGTTGGGTGACAGCGGAGAGAGCATCAATGTCGGCTTTCGGCTTTCCAACGACGATCGAACCGATCAGGATGCAGTTTCCTTCGACTTCATAGTTTACCTGCTTCTCGGGGAAGCCCCATCCGCGCATGTAGTTTCTGCCCTTCACAAAGCGGCTGATGTCGTATTTGGGGGTGCCATAGGCATAGGTTCCGGGATTGGGACCGACGCTTGAGCCGTCCATCGTACCGAAGAAGTGGGTTCTGTAGCCGAGATCATAGGCTGCCATGGAGAGGAAGGCGCTCGCCATACCCGCATCGTAATAGGAGAATACGGTCTGCATGTAGTAGCCTTCATACTTGGCCTTGTGGTCTGCCTGAGCCGCAACTTGGTCGGCCAACACGAGAATTGTGACTGTGCCCTCTGAACTGCAGCCGGCACCCCAGCGTGTGCCAAGGATAGCGGCCTGTTCGGCGGGATCACGGACCGCGATGAAGAAATACTCGTTCCAGTTCACCGCATTCTGCGCCTTGCAGGCGATCTCGAGAATCGCCGTCAGTTCGGCATCGGTCGGCGCATCTTTGGGGTTATTGGACCAGGAACCGTTGTTGACAGTTCTCCAGATATGCTCGTTGTCGGCGAACCACTGTTTCAGCCCGAGGGAGCCTGCAGTCTGAGCCCAGCCGGAACCGACGACGGCGACTGCCAATGTAGCGAGGATCAAGAACCTGATGAACCTTTTCATTGTTTCTCCTGGATGTACATGATGCTGTACTATCTGTCATTTTACCAAGAATGTCAATAAAAATATATATATAAAAAAGTATCTTAAAACAACTTTTGACGTGGCCAGTCGTCATGGGGGCTCCTTCCGCATCCATCCCAGTAGCATCGATACGAAACAGGGCAGTATATTCATTGTATGCCACTCCATATCGGTACTTGTTCCTGGAACTACGACTCATGGGTCGGGCTGGTGTACGACCAGCCTGAACCGAGGTCGGTCGACTACCTCGCCCAATACGCGAAGCGCTATCGCATGGTGGAAGTCGATTCCTGGTTCTACAAGCTGCCGACAATCCGGGAGGTGGAGGAATACGCCGCCGCCGTGGATTCGGGATTCAGCTTCGTGGTCAAGGCGCCGCAGGACATCACGCTCACCCATAAGCGGGGCGGGATGGAGCCGAACCCCGCATTCCTTTCCCCTGAGCTTTTCGGCCACTTCCTCGAGCGTCTCGAGCCGATCAAGGCTCAGGTGGGGGCGATCATCCTCGAGTTCGAGTACCTGAACCGCCAGAAGATGGCCGGCCAGCAGGTTTTTATCGATAGGCTGCGGGGCTTCCTCGATAGGCTGCCCAGGGATATCCCCATCGCCCTGGAGCCGCGGAACGGTCCTTACCTGGACGAAACCTGGTTCGCCTTCCTGGCCGAGGCGGAGGTTTCCCAGGTTTTCTCCGAAAAACTGTACATGCCGCCCGTCGCCGAGCTGTATGAGCGTTATGCGACGCTGCTGGGCGAGAGGGTTGTCATCCGCCTCCTGGGAGGCGACAGGAAGGCAATCGAGGAAGCCTCAGGCGGGCGCTGGGACAGGATTATCGACCCCAAACCAGAATTGCCGCGGATCGCCGCGATGGTGTCGGAGCTCGCCGCATCGGGGCGCGAAGTGTACGTGGACGTGAACAACCACTACGAAGGTTCGGCGCCCGAGTCGATAGAGCGGCTGAAGGGTTTTCTGCTAGGCGTATGAGTATGCCGTTGAGGCCGAGGAGTTCGGCAGGAGGGCTCCAGGGCATGCCCGCTTTCAGAATTATGGCGACGATCGCGATCGCCGCCTGAGCTGGCGCCATGGCAAAGAGGGCGATCGCCGATCCATATGCAAGCCCTGTCTGAAACTTTATGCCTTGAGGACCAGGTCCAGCGTCTTCCCGAAGGTAGAGACTGTGCGTTCGATGTTGCCGATCTTGTCGAGGCCGAAAAGCCCCACACGGAAGGTCTGGAAATCGGCCGGTTCGTCGCACTTGAGGGGAACGCCCGAAGCTACCTGCATTCCCAAATCGAGGAACTTCCTGCCCGACTGGATGGCCGGATCCTTCGTATAGCTGACGACGACGCCGGGCGCCTCGAAACCAGGGGCGGCGACGCTCGGGAAGCCTTTTCGCGCCAAGAGGCCGCGAACCCGTCTTCCCAGTTCCTGTTGGGCAGCCTTGGCTTTTTCGAAGCCGAAGCTCTCCATCTCTGCCATAACCCTGGAGAGAGCGATGAGGGAATCCGTGGGGGGTGTGGCGTGGTAGGCATGCTTTCCCTGCTCGTAGGTTTCCATGATCTCGAGCCACTTCTTCAGGTCGCAGGCGAAGCTCGAGCTCTGGGTCGCGCCGATGCGGGCGCGGGCCTCGGCGCCGAGGCAGACCATCGCGGAGCAGGGCGGTCCGCTCCATCCTTTCTGCGGGGCGGTGACGAGAACGTCGACCCCAAGTGCGGCCATGTCCACCCATACAGCGCCTGAGGCCACGCAGTCCAGGACGAGGAGCCCCCCTGCCGAGTGGACGGCCTCGGCCAGGGTCCTGATGTAGGTATCGGGGAGGATGATGCCCGAGGAAGTCTCCACGTGGGGGGCGAAAACCACTTCGCTTTTTTCCTTTTTGATCGCGGCGGCCGCTTCCTCGACGGGAACGGGAGCGAAGGGGCTCTCAGGCAGGTCGCTCGTCCTTTTTGCCTTGAGGACGGTGATCGAGGAAGGGATGTTGCCCATTTCGAGGATCTGGCTCCAGCGGAAGCTGAAAAGCCCGTTGCGGATGACAAGACAGCGCCTGCCTGAGGCGAACTGCCTCGCCACAGCCTCCATGCCGAAGGTGCCGCTGCCCGGCACGATGATGGCCGACGTGGCGTTGTAGGCTTTCTTCAGGATGCGGGAGATCTCGAGCATCGCGCCCTGGAAACGCTTGGACATGTGGTTTACGGAGCGGTCGGTGTAGACGACAGAGTATTCCAGAAGACCGTCGGGATCGACATTGGGCAATAGGCTGGGCATGGATTCTCCTTTTCAATGGATGGAACTGATGAAAAGTCTAGGTCTGCGAGGGCGGGATGTCAATTATAAACTCAGATATTGGCCGCTTTAGAGCTTTAGCCAGCCGTTTCGCGACGGCGAGCCCTATGGCACGGCGCCCATTCTCGATGGCGGAAATATTTGCTGTCGCAAGTCCTGTCATGCTTCCAAGCTGGGCTTGCGTCAACTTCGCGTTCTCCCTTCTGATGCGCAAGGTCACGCCAGGATGCCACGAGCTCTTGACTTCTCGATACCAGGGAGTGTCCTCAGGAATGATAAATGTATCAGCGAGGACTTCTTCCTTGATAAAATGTGCTTCGATGATATGAGCTTCAGGATCTATTTTTTTCACCGCAGCGAGAATCTTTGAAGCTTTTTTTGCGGACACTGAGATGAGCTTTGTCGTATCTCTAGTATGGCGCGTTTTCTCGGCTACCGGCATATTCAACCTCCACGAAGATAGTGCCTTTCTTGTTCCGCCATACAGCGACCCAAGAGTAGGACAGGTGGCAATGATACCGATCTTTTCCAAGAGCTGAAAAGTTTGGCCAGTCCTTTCTGATTGGTCCACTCATGCCAAGATCTTCAAGCAGCAACGCGAATTTTTGCTGTATAGCTCTTGGTGCCCCCGCCATTGTCTTGTTCGCTTGTCTACTGATCCTAACCGAAAAGAGCATGCTATCTTCCTGTCATATTATCAAAATTGATAATATAATCAAGTCCTTTGTCCAAAACTTGCAGAAAATAGATTCATGGCATTTTGCCAAATGTTCCAAGTTCATAGCGTCCTCCTGAACCTGATACGTTCAGAAAGATGCTCAATGCTTTCAGAAATTCATGTTGTATTTGCTCGGGAACCCGTGGGCAACGTGATGGTGAAGATTGAGCCCTCGCCCGACCAGCTTTCGGCCTGGACTGTGCCGCCGTGGGCGAGGGCGATGTGGCGCACGATGGCGAGGCCCAGGCCCGTACCGCCCGATTTCCGGTCGCGCGACTTGTCGGCCCGGTAAAAGCGCTCGAAGATGCGCTGGAGGTCAGGGGCGGGGATGCCCGAGCCTCTGTCCCTGACGATGAGGTCAACAGAGTCGTCCGATTCCCTCGCCTCGAGGCTGACGGCCGAACCTGAGGGTGAGTAGCGAACGGCGTTCTCAAGGAGATTGGTGAGGGCTTGCTCGATGAGGCCGGGATTGGCGGTGAGCTTCAGGGCGGGCGGTATCGAGGATTCGAGCCGCACCGACCGGGCTTCCGCCTGGTCTCTGACGTTTTCGAAGGCGGACTGACAGATCGCCTCGAGGGAGCAGGGCTCCATGCTGAGCCAGCCTGAGGGGTCGCGCTCGAGCCGGGCGAGGGAGAGGAGGTCCTCGACGATCCTCTCCATGCGCAGGGCGTTGCGCTCGATAATTTCCAGGTGGCGCTCGGCTTCCTCGTCATCCTGGCCGCCCTGGCGGAGGGTTTCCGCAAAACCCCTGATGAGGTGGATGGGCGTGCGGAGCTCGTGCGAGACGTTGGCGACGAAGTCCCTGCGCATGGTTTCGAGCCTTTTGAGGACGGAGATGTCGGTGACGGCGAGGACGACACCCACGGCGCCTGTCGAGGCTTCCGAACCGCCGAGGAGGGAGGCATTGACCCTGACAGTTTTTTCGCTCCCCGGGTAGAGGGTGGCATCTTCGGTGATGGGGCCGCCTGATGCCAGGCAGCGTTCGGCTATGCCGACGAGAGCCGAGGCTCCCGGCCGGGGCGAGAGGAGGCTGCCGGGGAGACTCCCCGGCTCGGCTCCCAGAAGGGCGTGGGCCGCGGGATTGGCTTCCATCACTTTGAGGCGGCTGTCCAGGGCTATGATGGCTTCGCCCGCCGAGTCGAGAATGGCCGAGAAGCGTCGGCCCAAGGCTTCGGCTTCCGCGGCTTTTTTTGTGAGGCTTTCGGCGAGGGAGTCGAGGGATGCTTCGAGAATCTTAAGCTCCGATGGCAGGGATTTTGTCGGGGAGGAAGGGGTGGCGGCACCTTCGCCCGAGGCAAGGCGCCGGGCATGGTCGGCGAGAAGGATGAGGGGCCTGTCGAGGGCGCGCACGAGGACAAAGGCGCCCGCGAGGGCGGCGAGGGCAACGGCGAGGGCCGCGAGGATCATGGAACGTTTGGCGTCGCCCAAGGAAGCCATGAGGCCGGGAAGGGGGAGGGCGAGGCGGAGGGCGCCTGAGCCTGCGCGCAAGGGAACGGCGGCGTAAAGCATCCATTCGCCCGTGGTGGCTGAGAGGCGCCGTGACCAGGAGGCTTTTCCCGCGAGGGCTCCTGCTACTTCGGGTCTATTGGCATGATTGTCCATGGCTGCCGGCTCGGCGGCGGAATCCCCGAGAACGAGGCCTGAGGCGTCGATGAGGGTGACGCGGTAGCCTGAGCCTGCGGCTGCCGTGGCGCAGAAGGCCGCCGCCGCGGGGCTGCTTGGGTCGGTCCAGTCCGGCGGCAGGAAGGCGGCGGCGCTCCAGGCAGCCCTCTCGAGCCCTTGCGCGTTCGACTGAATGTAGGTTTTTTCGGCTATCGACAGGCTCAAAGCCAGAACGACGATGGCGACGGCGATGACGGCTGATGATACGACGGCGAGGCTCCGAGCGAAGAGGCTGTTCTTCATGGCTTTTCCCTGAAGCGATAGCCTATGCCGCGCACCGTCTCGATGTGGGCGCCTGCCTCGCCCAGCTTGCGCCTGAGGGAGAGTATGTGGACATCAAGAGAGCGGTCGGTGACGGGGTAGTCTTCGCCCTTGGCTTTGGCGATCGCCTGGGAGCGGGTGAAGACGCGGCCTGGTTCGCGCATGAGAAGTTCGAGGAAGGCGAACTCCGTGGCCGACAGGTCTACGGGCTGACCTTGGGCTGTCACTTCATGTCGTAAGGCGTCGAGGATGATGCCGCCGCCTTGTACCAGCCCTTCATTGGAGGCTTCCGCCCCTCGCTGGGTCGCTGTTCTTTCGTTGCGGCGCAGAAGGGATCGGATGCGGGCTATGAGGACCTTGGGGCTGAAGGGTTTGGCTATGTAGTCATCGGCGCCGAGGTCGAGGCCGGCGACGATGTCGGCTTCCTCCCCGCGCGCCGAGGCGATGATGACGGGGAGTGTTGCGCCCTTTAGGCTCGCGCCAGTTTGCCGCGAACGCAGCGCTCGCAGGACGGCGAGACCGTCCATGCCGGGGAGCATGAGGTCGAGGACGCAGAGGCTGAACTCGTTCTCCGCGACGAGGGCGAGGGCTTTTTCCCCGTTTTCGGCGTGAAGGCTTCGCCAGCCCTCCTTGCGGAATGAGACGGTTAGGAGCTCGGCGATATCGGGGTCGTCCTCGATGACGAGAATCATCGGGCTATCCATAGCCTTTAGGTCTCCTTATTCGTTTAGATCCACACGCGTGCCCTTCACCATGAAGACGATATCCTCGCAGGCGTTGGTCATATGGTCGCCCAACCGCTCGAGGTAGCCAGAGGTGGTGAGGAGCTTGGCGGCCCTCTCGGCTTCTTCCGGCCTTTCGCGCATCATGGCGAGCACGTCGTTGATCAGGGCCTTGTGCTCGCCATCCACGATATCATCCATCGCGGCCGCGCTCAACGCCAGTTCCACCGAGCGGTCGCAGAAGGCCCTGGCCGTGTCCCGCATCATGGTTCCGTCGATCTCGGCCATGTGGGCCAGGCGTTCGATCATGCGCGACTTGGGTTCGCCCGCGAACTTGCCCGTGGCCTTGGCCAGGTGCGCCGCGTAATCGGCCGCGCGCTCGTAATCGGCGGCGATCTTGGAAGCGGCGACGAGGATCCTCAAGTCTCCCGCCACGGGCTGCTGGGTGGCGAGGGCCACGGCGACGAGGTCCTCGATATCCACCTGGAGGCGGTCGATCTCGGCGTCGCCCTTTTTCACTTCCTTCACGAGGTCCATGTCCTGGTTCCGGATGGCGAGGGAAGCTTTCAGGAGGGCTTCCTCGGCCTTAGCCGCTATGAGGGTTACTGCCTCGTCGATCTTCGCGATGTCTTCGGTCAATCTGGTCCTGTCGGTCATTTTTCCGTCCTGTTATCCTGTCCGATTCCCGGCCTTAGCCAGGCTGTGAAGTTCTCAGCCGAAACGGCCCGAGATATAGCGCTCCGTGCGCTCGTCCTTAGGGGTGACGAAGAGCTGCCTGGTGGGAGCGTACTCAACCAAGTCGCCCGTGAGGAAGAAAGCCGTGCTGTCCGAGACGCGGCCCGCCTGCTGCATGTTGTGCGTCACGATGATGATAGTATACAGGCTTTTCAGGTCTTCCAGGAGAGATTCGATCTTGGCCGTCGAAAGGGGGTCGAGGGCGCTCGTCGGCTCGTCCATGAGGAGTATCTCGGGCTTCAGCGCCAAGGCCCGCGCGATGCAGAGTCTCTGCTGCTGGCCTCCCGAGAGGGCGTAGGCGCTGCGCTTCAATTTGTCCTTCACCTCGTCCCAGAGGGCCGCCTGCTTCAGGCTGGATTCCACCAGCTCGTCCATATCCCCCGTCCATCCGTTGATGCGGGCGCCCCAGGCTATATTCTCGTAGATGCTCTTTGGAAAAGGATTGGGCTTCTGGAAGACCATGCCTATGTTCCTACGCACCTGGACGGCGTCGACGGCCGCGTCGTAGATATTGACGCCGTGGAAGAGCACCTGACCCGAGGTCTTCGTGTCGGGAATGAGCTCGTTCATGCGGTTGAAGGCGCGCAGGGCCGTGCTCTTTCCGCAGCCCGATGGGCCGATAATGGCTGTCACCGAGCATTTCGCGAAGGCCATCGTCAGGTCGCGCACGCCGATGTGGCCGTCGGCGTATTCTATGGTCATGTTGCGCACGTCAAGGGCTAGCTCAGGATTCATGTGTTCGTTCTCCGTCGGGCGCTGAAGTTGTTGCGCAGGATTATGGCCGTCGCGTTGAGGGTCAGGAGAAGGACGAGGAGGACGAGAATGGCCGCGGCGGCAAGGTTCTTGAACTCTCCTTGGGGTCGGGAGGTCCACTGGTAGATCTGTATGGGAAGGGTGGTAAAGCGCGAGAAGGGGCTCACGGGATCGATGCTGAGAAAAGTGGAAGCCCCCACCACGACGAGGGGAGCCGTTTCGCCGAGGGCGCGGGATATGGCGAGGACGGTGCCCGTGAGAATCCTGTCGGCGCTGGCGGGCAGGACATGGTGCCAGATCGTCTGCCATTTCGTGGCGCCCAGGGCGAGACCGGCCTTCCTCAGGGATTGGGGCACGGCGCGCAGGGCTTCCTGCGAGTTGATGATGATCACGGGCAGGACGAGGAGGGCGAGGGTGAGGGAGGCCGAGAGTATGGTGCGCCCGCTCGCGGCGCCTTTTTCGGCCGCCCCAAAGAGGACGCCCGAAGTGAGGGGCTCCAGGTAGCGCACGAAGACGGCCAGACCCAGCATGCCATAGATGATCGAGGGCACTCCGGACAGGTTGTAGATGTTGAGCTGAATGAAGCGGTTTACCTTATTGTCAGAGGCGTATTCCTCGAGCCATATCGCCGCGGCCACGCCGAGGGGAAAGGCGATGAGGAGGGTGAGGAGAATCGTGGCCAGTGAGCCGATCGCCGCGCCGCGGAGGCCGGAGTCCAGCGCCGAGCTCGACTGGGGATTCGCAAGGAGGCTGGCTCGCAGCCAGGAGCGGAAATACAGTCTTCCATCGGGAAAATCACTGTCCCTGAACGCGAAGATGGCCTTGCGTTGCAGGAGGCTTTGCACAAGGGTCCAGGTGCGCATCGGCCTCTCCTGGACGATTTCCGTCATCACGAGGGCGAGAAGTTCATCCTTGCTTCTGTTTTCGAGAGGTTTTGTCCCTTCAAGCGCTGCCAGGTGGCGGCGGGTGAGCCCCTCCTCGAGGGTTGCGATGAGGGCAGGAGCTTCCTGGCTTTCCAGGGCGACGCCTTCGCGGATGAGGCTTGCGGGATCGACCTCGGAAGTGACGAGAACATAGCCGAAGCTCTGCGAGACGATCGAGAGCACGAGAACAATGAGAAAGAAAACGGAAATAGCCGTGGCGACGAGAAAAGCTCTGCCCCAGCGCGCCGCCTTGGCTTTTCGCGCGTCAAGGTTTTCCGCATGCACGCCGTTCATTCATACACCTCCCTGCGCTTGCCCACGATGCGGCGGGAGATGAGATTGAGGATCATCGTGATGACGAAGAGGGTGGCGGCTATGGCGAAGAGGCTCGAATAGTCGATGGTATCGTAGGAAAGGTCGCCGCCCGATATCCGGACGATGTGGCCCGTCATGGTTTCGGCCGATTTGAGCGGATTCAGCGTGAGGTTGGGTCCGGCCCCTGCGGCGAGGGCGACGATCATCGTCTCGCCCACAGCCCTCGAGAGGCCGAGGATAAAGGCAGCCGCGAGGCCCGAAAAGGCGGCGGGGACGACCACCTGGGTCGTCACTTCCAGCTTGGTGGCGCCGGTGGCGTAGGCCGCCTCCCTCATCGTGCGCGGCACGGCCGAGAGGGCGTCCTCGCACATCGAGGCGATGAGGGGAAGGATGAGGATGCCCATCACAAGCCCGGCGGAGAGCATATTGTAGACCTGAATACCTTCCTGTCCGAAAAGGCCGCGCAGGAGGGGCGTCACCGTGGAGAGTGCGAAATAGCCATAGACGACGGTGGGGATGCCGGCCAGCACCTCGAGGGCCGGTTTCAGGAACTGCCTAACTTTCCAGGGAGCGTATTCCGAAAGATAGACGGCCACCATGAGGCCGAGGGGGAGGGCTACTGCCATGGCGATGAGGCTCGTGACGAGGGTGGCCGTAGCCAGAGGCAAGATGCCGAATTTTCCGATGGCGGGCTGCCAGAGGCTGCCCGTGAGGAACTCGACGATGGACACTTCCTTGAAGAAGGAAAAGGTCTCCTTGCCCAGGATGAGGACGATGCCCGCCGTCGTGAGAATGGAGAAGGCGGCGCAGGAAAAGAGGAAGGCCTTAATGACGGCCTCGCCCGGCCTGAAAGGCCGGGCGAGGCCGCGCGCCGGAAAAACTTCAGGCATCAGTACCGGCCTTTCATCGCCGCCGCGAGAGCGCTCTTGGAGGCTTTCATCGCCGCGGCCGGGGCAGGGAAGTAGCCTACTTTCACGATCAGGTCGTTCACGTAGGTGAGGTAGTAGGTGAGGAAGGCGGCGACCTGGGGTTTTTCCTGGATGATCCGCGCGTCGGAGTAGAGGAAGAGAGGGCGGGAGAGGGGATAGATCCCCGCGTCCACCGTCTCGCCCGAGGGCGCGATCCCGCCAATCGCGAGCGCCTTGAGTTTGCCTCTGTTTTCGACGTAGTAGGCGAATCCGAAGTATCCCACCGCGTACTCATCGCCCGCCACCCCCTGCACGAGGACGTTGTCGTCTTCGGAGAGCTGGAGGTTTTTGGCGCTGAGAAGTGGTTCCTTCCTGGTCTTAAACACATGCTCGACGAAGTAGTCGAAGGTGCCCGAATCGGTGCCGGGCGAGAAACGCTTCACTTCCTTCCTGGGCCAGGTTGAACGGACGTCGGACCAGTAGGTGGCCGTCGAGAAAAGCTTGGCCAGCTCATCCACCGTGATGTCCTTCGCGAAGCTGTTTTTCGAG